>JAFSRD010000008.1 GCA_017446265.1 Treponema sp. | reverse complement strand
TATGTTGTGGTGCCTACGCTAAAAAGTGAAACACGCGAATGGCAAGGTGGCCTTAACGACACGGTCGAAACAAAATATGGTGGTGTTTGGAATCGGTTGCAAGATGCTGAAGGAGGCAAAACAGGCGATGTGCTTGGAAAGCCTGGCTCAAACGGCTGGATAAAAACAAAACAAACCGCTCAAGGTTGGGCAGGTGCTACTTGGGAGTACGCTGCACCGAGAGTGGGTAAGAATTAGATAGGGGGGAATGAGGTAATCCGTTGCAAAATGCGTACAGTGTTTTGTAACGGATTTTTTTTGAGATATTGATGACAGAAATGAAATTGAAGAAATGAACACTGTAGCGAAGAAAAGAAAAATGTAAAATATTTTTGTAGACGAAAACTATAAAGATATATATAATAAAATGGTTGTCTTTGGAGTTAAAAATATTTTTATTGAAGGAGGATGCTTTATGACACGAGAAGATATTCAAAAAAATTGGATGAACTTGGTATCGTAAGCATTGAAGCCTCTGGGAACTTGTCTACGGCATTAAATAGGAGATGCTATTAGTTCTACTGAAAAATTATTAAATAGCATCGATTTACAGGAACTCGCAAAAGATATTGATAAGGTCGAAGAGGTTCTCAATTAATGGCATATGAATATCCAAGCAATAGAAATATAGTTTAGATTTAAAGATTCATAGAACATATTGGAGTTATCAAAAAATTAAGTTAGTTTATCGTTTATAAAAAAATTCTTTATACGAGGATACTCATTTCCCAAATTATACAGTATATTTAAGGGAACTTCTAAAAACTTCAGTTTTTAGAAGTAACTTTGAAAATGCGATGTTTTTCGCCTTGCAATTTCAAGGCGAAAAACTCGTCGGCAATCTCTAAAAAATCACGAAAGTGAGTTTTTAGAGATGCCCTTAACCTAAACGATTTTATCGGAGGCACTCCCATATCAAATATTTTCAATTACGGTGCTATCGTACAAAGCTGAATACGCCAAAACTCACAAGCGCCATGATGATGCCTGCAATCAATACGCCGGCAGTGACGGCAAGCACTGTCTGCCTAAAGCGCATGTTGAGAATGCTTGCCGCAAGCGTTCCTGTCCATGCGCCTGTTCCCGGCAACGGAATGCCTACGAAGAGCATGAGCGCAATAAAAAGCCCGTGCCCTGCTTTTGCGGTAAGTTTTTTTCCCGCATTTTCACCTTTTGTTAAAAAAAACGCGCATACTGTTCCGATGATTTTTTTGTCTGCTCCCCATATGAGAAATTTTCGCGCAAATAAATAAATAATCGGTACGGGAATCATATTGCCTAGGATGCACACAACATATGAGCGCAAGAGTGGAAGCGGCGGCGTAAACGCTTGCGACACAGGGATTGCTCCGCGTAGTTCTATGAGCGGCACCATCGAAATGAGAAAGATGTACAAGTAACGCATGACCATGCAGCAAGTATACTGTTTTTGAGCAATTATTTGAAGCGCACGCGGAACTGTATTGCTGCTTAAAAACCATGAAACATAGTGCCGCTATGTGAGCAGCACACCTTCAAGCTGCAACAGCTGTATTTTTCGTTCAATGCCGCCGCCGAATCCCGTCATGCTGCCGTCGTGTCCGATAACCCGATGACAGGGGATGATGATGCTGATGGGATTGCGTCCGATGGCGCCGCCGACTGCTTGCGGTGCTGCCTGTGTTCCCCGTGCACGTAGTTGTTGTGCGACTGCACCGTACGTAGTTGTAGTGCCGTATGGTATCGTCAGCAGAATGTCACACACCGTTTTGGTAAACTCCGTTCCAATAGGTGCAAGCGGCGGCGTGAAATCAGGTGCCGTGCCGGAAAAATAGATGTCAAGCCAGCGGCGCGTTTCATCAAAAAGCGCGAGCGGTTTTTCTGTGAGTCCGTCAGACGTTACGTTGGTGACGTTGTCGCATCGTTCAAAGTAGAGCGCGTTCAAACGGCTGCCATCGCTGAAAAGCAACAGCCTGCCAACGGGAGAATCGTATTGTGTAAAATATGATGATGTGTTGAACGCTCGGAAATCCATGTATGCACAGTATACTGAAACGGGAACTGCTGTGCTACCGAAATGTTCAATGTACAGAATCAATTTTTAGGGGTGTACCTCTACTGCGAAGCGAAAGGCGGATTGATTCCAAGCTGCATCCTGCGCGCATTATCCAATCATCTCTTCGCAAAAATCGCTTGGCGCGCCTTGCCACTTTTTTTTGCCTGTTTCCATAACGATGATTGTGTCAGCGATAGTTTTTGCCTCTGCTATGTCATGTGTCACGAACACGCCAGTGAACTGCGCGCGCGCTTGACTTTTGCGTATGTCGTCTGCAAGGTGTTTTCGAAGCGGCGCGTCAAGTGAGGAAAGCGGCTCATCAAATAAAACGAGGTGCGGCTGTACAATGAGCGTACGGGCAAGCGACACGCGCTGCGCTTCTCCGCCGCTCAATGTTGCAGGAAATCGCTTTTCAAATCCTGCAAGGCCGAGTTGTTCAAGCATGAGCGCCGCTTTTTCGTGCGCGTCTTTTTTATTAACGCCGCGTGTGCGCAATCCGTATGCAACATTTTCGAGCACATTCATATGTGAAAAGAGTGCGTGACTTTGAAATACCATGCCTACGTTGCGTTTTCCCGGAGGCGTGTTCGTAATATCGTTTCTGTCAAGCATAATGCGCGGTATTTTCCCGTCTGGTCGTGCACTGAACTGTTCAAGCCCCGCAATGAGGCGTAGCACAGTTGACTTTCCGCTGCCACTTTTTCCAACGATGACGGTCATTGAATTTTTTTGCGCCGCACATGAAAAGTCAATTGCAATTGAGTCAAACACACGATAAAGATTTTCTGCATAAAAATATGTTTCCATAATTCTCCTTGTGGCAGTGCGCTACATGCTGCTTTCCGCATCTTTTGCGCACACGTTCATTCTTTTCGCGTTATCCAAAGAAGTGTCATGCACAGCACGCACAAAAGCATGCCGCATGCGCACGCTTCTGCAAATCTGTACGAGGAAGCAAGGCGGTACGTGTACAGCGCAAGCGTGTCGAACTTGGGCACTGCGAGCACGAGCGGCAAAGCAGCATCTCCTGCACTTGCGGCAAAGCAAAAACAAAATGCGCTTGCAATGCTGCGTTTTACAGACGGAAGCATTATGCGAAACACTGTATCAATCCGCGCCGTTGAAAGCAACAGTGACGCGTCAATTGCTTCTTGTGGAACAGCTTGGAGAGCAGCATGCACTATGCGAAATGCAAGCGGCCAGGCAAGCGAGCTTTGCGCAATCACGAGCGAAAAAACTGATGTGTACTTTACGACGCTAGTCAATCCGTAGCCGATAACAACAGATGAAACTGCAAGCGGCATAAGTGGAATTATCTGAAGCGCAAGAGCGTGCGAAAGGTGCTTGTTCATCCGCAAAAAAACTGCATATATTGTTGCGCTTACAACGCAAAGGGTTGCTGTGCAGGGAGAGACAATGCATGTGCCTAAAAGTGCGGCGCGCAATCCTTGCGAAAAAAATGGTGGCGCAAAAGGAGCATGTTTTGCAAAAAAGGTGCCTATGCTATTTGCAGAAAGTGCACCCGCAGCAATTCCCATGAGCGGAAATATGAAAAAAAGCAGAATGGTCGCGCCGAAAAATATTGCCCCTGTGCGTTCAGCACATTTGCTTAAACGCGACTGATAGAGCGCGCCCGCAATTTTTACGTATGCCGTTTTGCCGCTCGTTGCAAACGGTGCATTTTTTTTATTTGGCGTGTTCTGCGTACTTGACGCATTTTGTGCGCGCGTTGATTTTTTTGCCACGCTGTATGCAATTACAACTAGCATGGCGCAACATGTCTCTATGAGTGCAAGCGTGGCGGCAGTTTTGTAGTCAAGCGTTATTTTTGCCGCGCGATAGATTTCCACTTCAAGCGTTGAACTGCCAGGCGCACCGAACAAGAGCACAATCATAAAGCTGAAAAAACAATAGAGGAAGACAGGAATGCACGATGCGGCAATTGCGGACGAAAGTTTGTGCACCGTTACTGTAAAAAATATGCGCATCTCATTTGCACCCAAAAGCCGTGCCGCATCTATTTCGGTGCGCCCTATCTTTTGCCACGCATTTGAAACGATGAGCATGACAAGTGGAAAATTGTAAAATCCTTGTGCAATGATGATGCCGAGCGGCGAATAGAGGCACGTGAGCGGTTCAGCGTGAAATGACGCGGCAATTGCTTTATTAAAAATGCCGTTTACGCCGAATACGCTCACAAATCCAAGCGCAATCACGAGCGGCGGCACACACAACGGAACAGCAGAAAGCGAGAGCAAAAAACGCCTGCCAAAAAACGAGCGGTTTGCAGTAAAAAAAGCAGCTGCTATTCCTACGACAAGCGCTACAGCAGTTGAAGCGAGTGCAACAACAAGTGTGTATGCTGCCGTGTTGAATATGTGTGTGCCGCCCATAGCAAAAGCTGCTGCATTTTTTGCAAATGGTGCAAAATCTGTGATGAGCGGCAAAAACGCCGCTCCCAGCGGCAGTACAAACGCGCATATCACTGTAACTGCAAGCGTGAAACTTGCCACACTCACGCTGTATTCAAACACACGAAAAAATGTGTGCCCACGAGAAGCTTGCGTTATGTGCACTTCATTCAGAAAGGATGGCGACAATTTTTGCAACAGCTTCAGAGACAGCTTTTTCATCATATGAAAGCGTTTTTAATTTATCGTCAAATGTAATTGTGTAGCAGTCAGGGAGCGTGGCGTTTTTGTTTACAGGATACATCCATTGACCAATTGGCAACATGTTTTGCGCTTCGTCGCTTATCAAATAATCGAGAAACGCTTTTGCGCCCTTGCTGTTTACAGCCCCTTTTGTAAGACCTGCGCCTTCAACTTGCTGCACGTGCCCCTCGTCAAATATGAGCGCTTTGTAGCGTGTTGAATTGTCTGCATACACGTGATACGCGGGGCTTGTCACGTAACTTATGACAAGCGGTGCTTCTCCTTTAGTAAAAAGCCCGTAGCCGCTGCTCCAGCCCGGCGACATTGTTAAGATTGCGCTTTTGAGTTGGCGCCAGTAGTTTTCATAGTCGCTGCCGAACACGGCAACTGTCCATGCGGCAAATCCCAAACCCGGCGTGCTCATGCGCGGATCCATGAGAATCAATTTTTTTGCGTACACAGGCTTTGTTAAATCTGCAAGACTTTTGGGCGCGGGTACAGACGAGTGCGTATCGTAGATAAGTGCAAATTTGCTGTAGTCGTACGGTGTTAGCATCCAGTCGCCGCCAAGTGCATCGCGCAATTCATCTGAAATGATTTCATCTGCGTGCAACGGTTTGTACTGTTCAAGCGTGTTTTCGCTTCTTGCTTTTTGCGCAATGTTGTTGTCAAGACCGAGCAGCACGTCTGACTGCGGGTTGTCTTTTTCGAGAATAGCTTTAGAAAGCACTTGCGCTGCATCTCCACAGTTTACAAATGCGAGCGTATAGCCTGTCTTTGCTTTGAAACCTTTTGCAATGCTCGGTCCCGCACCCCATTCGCTTATGAACGAATCGTAAGAATACACGACAACTTCTTCCATGCGCTGTTCGGAAACAGTAGCGCGCATATTTTTGCTGCACGCGAAAGACAAAAAAATTGATAAAACAGAAATTGTTAAAAAGATATGATGAGTTCTCATAGCTTCCTCCGCCGGCATTATCCGGATCAGGTTGGAACATCATGCGATGTTCTGCGGGTATAATCTCAGGTTGCGCTGTGTATCAGCGCTACCACCCCGGTATATGATTAGTAAATCTGTTCGGAAACATCAGTTTCAGAACAGATTCAGTATAGAGGATTGTGCAAACATGGTCAATAGTTAAGGCATCTGCATATTGACAAAATCACTATACAAATTGTACGATTTAACAAAAAGGATATGTACACATGGATACACAAACAATTATTGAAATTGTCGGTTACATTGGTTCGTCGATTGTGTTGCTGTCGTTTTTGATGACATCTGTTGTAAAATTGCGTCTTGTCAATTCACTCGGTTCTCTTGTTTTTATGACGTATGCGCTTATCATTCGTTCGTATCCAACGGCATTGATGAACATGTGCCTTGTGCTCATAAACATGCATTTTTTATGGAAAATGCGCCACACTGAAAAAGAATATGATATTGTCAAAATTAATAAAGATGATGCCTTTTTGCACTATATGATTGAATCGTATCACGATGATATTTTGCGCTGGTTTCCGAATATATCGCTCAATTTTAGCAACATGAATCGCGCTTACATTGTCTGCTGTAAAAATAAACCTGCGGGCATTATGATTGGAGAGGAGCAGAATGGCGTTATGGAACTGCTGCTTGATTACTCTACGCCCGAATATCGCGATTTTTCTATCGGCACGTTTTTGATGAGCAAACTTCCATCTGACAGCATAAAAAAACTGGTCTACAAAGGTCCGACAATGTATCACGAAAAATATTTGGCAAAAATAGGCTTTGTAAAAGCAGGCGATGCATACGAAAAAGAGCTTTAAAACTGCCAGCCCATTCCTACCGATGGGATGAGCATGCCGAGTTGTATGTCTTTGTTGCGCGCAATAATATAATCGGCAGTCGTTTCAACGAAGAGACGCTTGTTGATATAAATTTGCGCAGAAATCCCTGCATCAAATGAGAGATTTACTGTGTTTAAGCGTATGGTATTTATGTTGTGTGCAAAATGGAACACAAAATGATTGAAATACGCTACGCCTATGCCGCCATGCAATTCAAATATGACATGGCGACGGAATGCAGGCAACTGGTACACAAAGTTGAAGTGTGCGCTCATCAAGTTGCCGTCTATTGTATAGCTGTCGTATTTCGTTTTCATACGCGTGTAGTTTGCGGTAATCCCGAAACCGAGATAGCCCCAGCGTTCTTTGAACGGTAAAAGTTCCATGCGGAGCGTTGCGCTCAATGGGTGTACGCGGCGATTCATATATTGGGTAAACGTTTTGTCGTGCAGTATGACAGGCAGGCTGTAGTTGAGCGACAAGTCGAAATCAATTCTCTTTTTGAATTTGACTGCGAGCGCGCTGCCATTGCTTTCTTCTGAGTGCAAACCGCTTGCATCCTGAGCAATTAAATGATATTCACCACGTTCAAGTTTATTCATGTCAAAGCGCAATCGTATTCTACGGTCGCGTTCATCGTGCGAAAGCACTTCTTGTGGGGCAATGCTGCGTCTACCACTTACCAAGCGGTATTCAGTGTAATAAATGTCTGTGTTGCTTGCAGGTGGCATGAGCAGGTTTGTGCCGCTTATTTCTATGATGCCGTTGTTGTCCAAGTCGTCAAGGTATATTGTCGAACTCATATTAAGCACATATGACACGCTGCGCACTTCGGGTTTTCGTGCAGTGCGCACCACGAATTCGTCTTTTGCAGTCAGGCTGTCTTCGCGAATTCCCAGTATGTTGTACACGATGATTGTTGAGCGGTATCTTCCAGGCGGCAGAATGGGGTCAAAGTAGACGAGGCACTGCGCTGTTTCTTCTTCTGTTGTCACATGTGAAACATAATCAACAAAGCGGCGGCTTTTTTCATCGTACTGCTCAATGAGGATTTCGTATTTGAGCACATCGCCTGCGCTTTCCCAACTGAACGGCTGTACAAGCTCGTTTGCGGCGGCAGTTTGATTGTATGCGTCGATTGCACTGCCAGCTGTATCGTTTTCCTGTACAGTTTCTGGCGAATGCTGTGCAATTCCTTGCACGCAGAGCGAAACCATAAGCAGTATGCTATATAAAATCCGTTTACTGTCCATAATAATTGCCTGTATCGCGCCGTCGCATGCCGCTTGAAAGCGTAAAATCTATGGTGAATGTTGCGCGCGCTTGTTCGCCGTCGCGCAAAATCTCTGTGCCGCGTTGATTGAGCGTTACCGCTTTTACACTCCATGTGAATGTGTCTTTTGAGAGCTTTGTTAAATCTTCCAGCGTAAAAGACGTGCCGTGCACTGTCTGTGTGAGCACGGTACGCCCCTTTGAATCCTGCACGTGCAGCACATAGTCGCTTGCACGCTGTACGGCGTTCCAACTGAACGTGACATACGGTTCTTTGCGCAATACCGTTGCATCAAAATATGTGCTGTTTGTTCGTGCAGCGCGTGGCGCATCAAACGGGGGGATGGGCGTTACCGTAAAGCGCCGCGGTGTTTGCGCGGAAATGTCAAGCCCGTCGTATGTTTCAGCACGCACTGTCCATTCGTATGTGCCTGCTCCAAGCGCCTCAAGATTGTATGTTCGTTGTGGATTTTTCTGTACTGCCTTGACGGTGCGCTGCATTCTTTCAATTTTTATAAGCGTAATTTCCGATGACGCAACTGATTCCACTGCGCTCCATTGCAATGAGGGTGGATTTTCCATTGCTGTAATGCCGTCAATAACCTCGTTGTTTGCAGGAGCGAGCAAGTCTACGGGTCGAATTTTGCGCAGTTCAAATGGCGTAGAAGCTATTGTGCCTGTTCTACGTGATGTTGTTGCCGTTTCATATGAGAATGCCTGAACATTCCAGCGATAAGTGGCTTCAGGAAAAGTTTCAAAATCGTATTCTAAAAATGTATCTGTTACAAAGTTTTCGTCAGCGATTTCATTTGAACGCTCATCGTATATGCGCACACGGTAGTAGTCTGCGCCGTCTACCGCTTTCCAATGGAATGAATATGGCGTCTGTGGGCGTACAACTGCCCGTATTGTTTGCGTAGGTTCAGAAAGCACAGGGCTTGCAAGCGACGGTACGACTACCAGTTTCTTTCCGTCCGTGGCACGGTCAATTGTTCCTGACTGCGCGTAAATACGCCACCAGTAAGTGCCAGGTGCAAGTTGTATGCCGCTTCGTGACATATTTGAATCTTCTACATCATACACAATGTTTGCAAACGCCTCATCACGAGCAATCTGCATATGTTGCGCAAAAGGCAGATTTGTTTTCCAGGTAAAACGCATATCTTGCAAGAGCGGTTCCCACACGGTATAGTTGTCGGGCGGAAACACCGTACGCTGCTCGACTGACCCGTTGACGGCAAAAAATGAACGCACTGACGAGCGGGGCGATTCGTTTCCTTCGCCGTCTATCTGCGTCACTGCCCAATAATACTCACCGTTTGCAATCGCATTTCTATTTTGCAGCGTATAAAAGTTATCTGCAACTTCAACACTTATTGACGGCGTTCTCAATTCAGGATTGTCTGCCACGACGAGGTGATACCGCACCGCCTCGCTTTCCATGCGCCAGGAAAACGTAATTCCCCGACCCGCTGTTTTATCGACGAGCGCGTTGGGAGCAGGTACGTTGAGCGTTGGGATAACAAGTTCGCCGCGTTTTTCAATCGTAAAGATGCCCGTTGCGGATTCGTTTGCAAGCCCTATGCGGTTTACCGTGTAATACGGCGTTACGCGCCACCAGTATGTTCCTTCGTCCAGTGTAGAGATGATGCTTGACGTGCTTGATGTGCGCTGCGTTATGAGTGGATTGTGCATGTCGGGATTGTCTGCTACGGTGAGTTCGTACGCAGAGGCGGCTTCGCTTTCAAGCCAGATAAAGCGGACAGCAGGTTCGCGCGTGCGGTACTGGTAGCGGTAGCTGTTTACCGGTGCAATCAGTTCTGGCGCGAGCGATTGCATGAGTTGCACTTTTCCTGTATGTGTGGTGCGTCTGCTTGTTTCGTCAGCGTTTTGCGTCATGTCTTGGAGCTTCCAATAATATGTGCCTTTATCAAGCTGCACGTTCATTTCAGACATGCCGTTTGCATTTACTGTACGGACGACATTTGAAAAATCTTTGTCTGTTGCAACGGTGAGCGTTATGGCAGTTTCATTGTCGTTGTTCCAGGCAAAGCGTACAGGATATACGCCTTGTGTATGGTATATTATTTTTGCCTGCGGGTGCGGTTCTGTTACAATGAGCGATGGCTGTGTGTTTCCTGCATTATCGACGCTCAACGCTGTGCCCTCGGCAAGCGACTGTGCGCCATTGAGCGTTGCGCTGCCCGACAGCACGTTGAGCTGTACTGACGGCGTGCCTCCTGTGTCTGCGTTTTCTGTTTGCGCATGGAGCTGCGCACCGTGCTCCACTGCAACAGATATGCCGTTTGACGTGAGTGTCACCGCATTTTCTGTGCCAGTTGAATCTACGGTGAGCGCGCCCTCTGCAAGCGCTGTGGCAAGGCTGCCGTCGCCGTGTCGGAACACTTGCGCCATAGTGTTTGATGAAAGCTCAAGTATCGTGCCGTCTTCAAACCATACCGTTGCTTCTGACAAGTCAGCCGTGTGCAACGTGTCGCCGTTGTATACGGGAGAATTTTGGCGCAACCTGTCCCACACCATGCGATCAAGGAATTTGCGTTGCGCGGTTTTGTATTTGAATGTAATCGTTGCAATAGGCGTTTCGTTTAGCTTTTCAAGCGCGCGGAAAAAACTTCGGTAAAACAACAGCGAACTTGCTGCTACGCCGAGCATGCAGAGAATGACAGCGGTCCAGAATGGAACGGCGAGATCATTTTTTAACCTGTACTTTATTCTCTTCTTCATTCAAGTTCACCGAGTCGAATTCTGGAGTTGGTATGCCGAGCAGCGTACGCAGTTCGGCGAGCGTCTTTGGGCCGTGTTCCCCGACAGCGCGTGCGCATTCGTTGTCAACAGCAAAGTCGGGATTTGACGGCTTAAAAAAAGCAGCGATGTCAAAGCGCGGCATATTCACTACACCGTAAAAATGCTGTGCTCCTTTGCCTTTTACCTCAAATGCAACAGGAATCATCTCTACGATGATTTCATCGTTTTCATGTTCGTGCGAAAGTGTAAAGTTGTTTTCTTTACAGCGGATAAAATCATTTTTGAGCAAGTTGTATGTATCTTCCGTGATAAGAATATCCGTACCACACGCTTTGTTCGACGCTTCCGTGCGGCTTGCAAAGTTTACCGAGTCGCCGATTGCCGTGTATTCCATTTTGTCTTCGCTTCCCATGATGCCGCACGTTGCCCGTCCCGTATTGATGCCGCAACCTATTTTGATAATCGGTTTGTACTGCGCACGTGCTTCACCTTCGTGCGCTTTTGTGAATGCCGCCGCATCTTTGTTGTACTGCATGAGCGCATAGCGCATGGCAATAACGCCGCGTATGCAGTTTACTGCATCTTCCTGTACATTGCGCTTGTGGCGAAGCGTGAGCTCCGCTTTTTTTGCGTCTCCGTCAGGCAACTGCTCAAAACTCAAGTCATCCTCTCGCAAAATGCCCCATTCCGCCATGATTGCATCGCCTTCAAACTTGTCTATGGTGCCGTGACTGAGCGTAACACAGTTTACCATGCGGCTCATGTAGTCGTTCAAAAAGTTGATGATTTCGCGCGGCGAGTCATCGCCAAAGCGATTTTTAAAGCCGTCGCTGATTGCGGTAAAACTGCGGATGTCGCTAAAAAAGATTGTTACATCTTTTAAATGCGGCTCAAAGTCTATTTCTTTTCGCGCAATTGCTTTTGCAACTCCTTTGTTTGTAAAGCGCGCGAACGTATTTAAGAATTCCTGCTCATCTTTTGTGCTCTGATTCAGTACGCCAATTTCATCGCGCCGTGTGGTGTCGAGCATGGCGATAAGGTTTGTGTCAAAGTTGCCCGCTTTAATTTCTTCTGCCGCTTCAGTAAGGCGGCGCAGGTGGCGCGAGATTCCGAAGCGTGTGAACACAAGTATGAGTATAATTGAAACAAACAAGACGATTGCGGTAAGGTATAAGTTGTTGCGCCGCGTGGCGCGAACGCCTTCAAGCACAGTGTCGAGCTCTACGACCGTGAGCATTGCTATGTCTGCGAGTGCAAGTTTTTGGAATGCACCGAGCGCGTGTATGCGTTTGCCGTTTTCATCTGTTTCTGTGAATGGAATTTGACGGCTCTCTTCGCTGTTTTGATTTGATGTGCGCATGGCGACGACAAGCGGATGATTTTTCATGCTTTGTCCGCTTGTGATGCGCTCGTTGTCAGGATGTACGAGCAGTTCGTCATTGTCATTTATCATAAACGTTGTGTTGACCGAACCTGTTCCTAAAATATCAGAGAGATTTTCCGTGCCGAATAGAACAACGCACGACTGCTCGCTGCCATTTTCGCGGTACGGCAAAAGTAACGCCATCATGCCCATGCCAAAATATGGCGAGGCGTTGAGAGCCGTCGTTTCGCCCGTGCAGCTGCGGTTAATCTGGCGGGCATTTTGCATGAGAAATGTAGGTATGGCAGAGATGTCAAGTTCGTTTGAAGAGAAAAAGCGCGTGTTCTCCATGCGCACGTCAACAGTGCCCGCCGCATCTTCGGTGCCGATATTGACAATAAGCACCGCTGCAATGTTCTGGTTGCGCTCAAAGAAAAATGTCTCTGCCTGACGCGCCAATGCTGCGGTCCGTCCGCCAGAGACGGCATTTACCAAGTCGAGCAGTTGGAATACATTTGCACGAATGGCGACAAGCTCATTTTCCGCTGTACTTGCAGAGCGTGTGTTTATGGTAAGGTTGTTGTTTTCCGCAGTGATGCGTACATCCTGTCCCACAAAGTAACTGTTGAGCAGTGTGACGGTACCAAGCGAAACGAGTACAAGCACCCCTATGATAAGGGCAAGCTTTACTCCGAGCGGAAAACGCACATGATTTGAATCTCTCACTTTCTTGCTCATATAATTCTCATAATAATATAGGTACTATAATAAATTATATCACATTCCAATATAGAACATGCTATTATACAATAAAAAATGTTTCTGTGCAACTACACGTATTGACGTTGCGGTATTGCTTTGGTAGAATGGCAACATGACAGATTTAGAGTTGCTCGATAGAGCTATTCGTCGCGTGCCAGATTTCCCAACGCCTGGCATTCTTTTTTATGATATCACGAGTATTTTTATTAATCCAAGAGTGTTTAAATACTGCATTGACAGAATGGAAGAACTTTACAAAGACGCAGGTATTGATGCAATTGCTGGTGTTGAGTCGCGCGGCTTTCTTTTTGCAGCTCCGTTTGCTGAACGCGCAGGCATCCCGCTCGTGCTTATTCGCAAAAAAGGAAAATTGCCTGGTGCAAAATACACCTGTTCCTATTCCCTTGAATACGGCATTGCAAAAATTGAAGCGCACAAATCAGATATTGAAGCTGGAAAAAAATATCTCGTCGTCGATGATTTGATTGCTACTGGCGGTACGCTTCAGGCAGCGCGCAGTCTGATTGAGCAGGGCGGCGGCATTGTTACAGAGTTTTTTGGCGTCATTGGGCTTCCGTTCCTCAATTACGAAAAATTGCTTGCGCCTATTCATGTTACAACGCTTATCAATTATGCAAGTGAATGAATAATAATTAATAGCATTACTCACGGCTCAAGCCGCGCTTTAGAGGTGTTTTATGTACAACATGCCTGCGCATTATAAATCAATTCTTACTGCAAAAGAGACAGAGCACGCTATCGTTTTAATAAAAAATTTTTTCCAGACAGCACTTTCCACCGAACTTAATTTGACGCGCGTCACTGCTCCGCTTTTTGTGCAGAGCGGCATGGGAATCAATGATGATTTGAACGGCGTGGAAAAGCCTGTTGCATTTCCTGTAAAAGAAATGGGCAACATGCGTGTGGAAATTGTGCAGTCGCTTGCAAAATGGAAGCGACTCAAAGTGACAGAGCTTGGACTCAAAAGCGGTTTTGGCATTTACACAGACATGAATGCCATTCGACCCGATGAGACGCTTGATGCAGTTCACTCGCTATATGTAGACCAGTGGGATTGGGAAATGGCGATTGACGAAGGGAATCGCACAGTATTTTATCTCCACGAAATTGTTAAAAAAATTTACCGCTGTCTAAAACGCGCTGAATTTTATATATATGATTATTATCCAAAAATCATGCCGCAACTGCCCGAAGATATTGCTATCTTGTTTGCAGATGATTTGCAAAAAGAGTATCCCACGCTTTCACCATATGAGCGCGAAAAGAAAGTGGCAAAAAAATATGGAGCTGTTTTTATTACAGGAATCGGCGGAAAAATGAGCGACGGTGCATTCCATGACGGACGAGCTCCTGACTATGACGACTGGATAACAGAGACAGGCGATGGTCATCGTGGACTGAATGGAGATATTGTCGTGTGGAACGATGTGCTAAAATCTCCGTTTGAACTTTCATCAATGGGCATTCGCGTTTCACCTGAGTCGCTTGCGTTGCAGCTTAAAGAGCGTAAATGCACTGAGCGCGCAAAATTGCTCTTTCATAAAAAATTGTTGAATAACGAACTTACGCAAACGCTTGGAGGCGGCATTGGGCAGTCTCGTCTTTGCATGTATTTGCTCAGAAAAGCGCACATTGGTGAAACGCAAGTGAGCATATGGCCTGAAGAAATTATTAAAGACTGTCAAGAAGCGGGAATTGTCCTTTTATAAATATGTTTGGTTATTTATAATGCAAAAAATTGCCATATCATTATTGCAGGAAAAGTGTGCGTAAACGGCAGCCAATGCCATATGCCTGTAAAAATTGTCTGTGCGCGAGGTAGTAGTATGAAAAAACTTTTATGTGTGTGGGAGTTGACAAATGAGCAGGAAAAATTGCTCAAAGATGTTGCAAAAAATCAGTATGAAATAATTCTCAGCACACAGAAAACGGTAACGAAGGAACAAGCGCAAAGCGCAGAAATCATCTTTGGCAATATCAATCCAGATTTAATAAAGGGTTCTCCCAATCTTAGATGGTTGCAGCTTAATTCTGCCGGTGCAGATGCGTATCTTGTGTCAGGCGTACTTCCACATGGAATAAATTTAACAAATGCGACAGGTGCATATGGTCAGTCAGTGGCAGAACATATGTTTGCAATGCTGTTTATGCTTATGAAAAACCTGCATTTGTACCGCGACAATCAAAATAACAGCTTGTGGAAAGACGAGGGGCTTGTCGCAACACTTGAAGGCGCATGCGTGCTCGTTGTAGGAGCAGGTGACATTGGTAAATATTTTGCGCGGATTTGCAAAAGTGTTGGAGCATATACGATAGGGGTTAAGCGGCGGTTTGCGGAAAAAGAATCGTGTTTTGATGAGTTGTACACAGCGGAAAAACTTGATGCACTTCTTCCACGCGCAGATGTTGTCATCTCAATATTGCCGGGCACAAAAGAAACAGATGGCATATGGAATGCAATGCGGTTTTCCCGTATGAAACAGTCAGCGTTTTTTATCAATGCGGGGCGCGGGAGCGCGGTGAATCAAGATGATTTATATGATGCGCTGACTCATCACGTCATTAAAGCGGCGGGTATTGACGTAACAACTCCAGAACCGCTTCCCGCTTCTTCAAAGTTGTGGAGCGTAAAAAATCTTATGATTACCGCGCATGCCGCAGGAACACATCATTTGCCGGCAACATTCATTCGCATTTTTAAAATTGCGCTTGAAAATTTGGCGCGATTTATGAATGGCGAACAACTTGCAAATGAAGTAGATTTTTTAACAGGGTACTGTAAATAGGCAGCTGTTTGCAGAGGCGCTTATATGCACCGCATCACGTTAATTTGCAAGCACTTCGTCAAGCTCGCGGCATATTTTTTCTTTGTCCATGTTTTGTCCGATAATGCACAACTTTATTATTCTGTCGCCAAGCTTTTCGTCCCAGTCTTTTCGCATTTCGGGATAGTCGCGCAAAGTAGCTTCCTGTTGCGCTTTTGGGCACGCGGCAAGCCATGCGCCTGAATAGCCTGCGGAAATCTGGCGGCCGCTCGTTTCAAATACCCACGCCATGTCTGGCTCGTCTGCAAACCACATGATTCCTTTGCAGCGGATAATGCTTTTTGGCCAGTGATTTGCGTATGAGTCGAGCTTGATGCGGTCGAACGGTTTGCGCCGTGTGTAAATGAATGTGCTTATTCCGTACTCGTCTTCGTCGCTTCCTGTATCTCCTTCGTGCTTGTGATGATGGTGATGTTCGCCGCCGTGTTTGTGCTCGCTGTGATGCTCGTGCCCATGCGCGCCGTGATGCTCATGTCCGTTTCCGTGCACATCATCATGTTTGCCGTGTTCGTGCTTGTCGTCATGTTCATCGTTGTGCCCATCCTCATTATGATGAGCATCTTCTGCTTCATCTGCTTCAAGCGCTTTGCACCAGCCCGCGCTTGCGTACACTGTTTCAAAATCAAAGCAGTTTGTGCCGATGATGTCTTCTACAGGCACATTGCCGTGCTGTGTTTCAATGAGTTTTACGTTCGGGTGAATAGTGTTGATTACCGCGCGCACTTTTTTAAGCTCTTGCTCGCTCACTAAATCAATTTTGTTAATTATCAATGTTGAGCAGAACTCAATTTGCTGCACGAGCAACGATTCAATGTCTTCTTCTGTTTTTTCTTTAAGCAGTGCATCGCCGCCAGAAAATTCATCGACGAGCCGTTTTGCGTCAGCAATGCCTACAACGTTGTCGAGCTTGCCGTTCCTAATTGTTCCAAGTTCTTGTGCAATAGGAAGTGGTTCGCATACACCGCTTGCTTCAATGAGGATGTAGTCGAACTTTTCCGTCTTTATTAAGTTTTCAATATTTTGTGCAAGCTGCGTTTTGAGCGTGCAGCAAATGCAGCCATTTGTGAGCGGTACGATGCTGCTCGTATCTGTAATCTTTGCACCGTCTGCAATGAGTTTTGCGTCAACATTCACTTCGCCAATGTCATTTACAATGACAGCTACTTTGTAGCCTTTTTGATTTGTGAGCACTTTGTTCAAAAGCGTTGTCTTGCCAGCTCCAAGATAGCCGCATAGCAGCGTCATGGGAACAGTTTTTTTTACCATAGTGATATTCCTTGTTCAATTTTTAAATATACTGAAAAAAGAAAAAAACGGCTAGATGAAAACAACGAAAAGCACGGAAATCAGTTTTTAAGCGCTTGCTGCAAAACAGTTTCCCGTGTCCTTGCTTTAGCTGTTCCCTCTGCACGAATCAAACTTTTGATTCTCAACTTCGACTTTATCTTCTTCCTGAAAAGGCGCAAGCGACGATGCCATGCGCACGACAGAATTTGAGCGGTTTATAATGTAATGCACTTCTTTCGGCTCAATGTGAATGAATTGACCTTCTGTGAGGTGGTGCACAACGCCGTCAACAACAATATCTACTTCTCCTTCAAGAATGTAGAAATTCTCTTCCATCACGTTGTGGTAGTGAGCCTTGAAATCTTGCCCTGCTTGAAACTGTACGATTGCAAAATTCATGCGCGGTCCTTTCATCAAATATTTTGGTCCGCTGTCTTTAAATCGATATTCTAAATCTTTTTCATCTACAATGAACATTGTGTATTCCTCCAAGATTAATTATTATTTTCGTGTACGCCTGGTGCTGCCCACATGTGGTTTGTAACACCAGCGTCGCTTAAAGAGAGTTGAGCGTCGTACACGGTGCGCCATATTGCATACATCTCCATATATTTTTTATGATTCTCCATGTTTGGTTCTAATGTCGTTTCTATTTTTACCATTGCGTCTGACGCTTCTGCAATGCTCTTGTATATGCCTGTTCCGATAGCTGCAAGCATTGCCGCGCCGAGCGCAGTCGCTTCTTTTACAACTGGAATACGGAGCGGCATGCCGAGCGCATCGCAGACAATCCGCGACCACAGTTTGCTTTTTGCCGCGCCTCCGCCGAATGTAACAATATTTGGCATGTTCCCTGTCGCTGCCCTTACAAGTTGCATGTGCCCGTATGTGACGAGCGCGGTGCTTTCAAGAATTGAGCGATAAAAAGTATATTTATTAAATTTTTCAGGGTCTATGTCAAAGTTGGTGAATGTTGGAGCTGCATGCCTCCATGCCGAGAAATTCATAACGTTGCTTGCAGTGCAAAACATGCCATTGCTTCCCGTAGGGATGTTTGCTGCCCGCTCGTCCATAAGCGCGTACACGTCTTTTCCGAGTGCAACCGCTTCTCTCTTTTCTGCTTCACAAAATCCGTCACGGTACCACCGCATGAGCAGTCCCGGTTTGAACGCGAGCGCTTCGTACTGCCACAAGTTTTGTTGCGCGTGGCAATTTACGCGAATGTCGCAGCTGTCTGAAATAATTCCCGAATCTGCGTTGTATTCATACTGCCAAAATGTGCCACCGAAAATAGCTGCACTGTTTGCTTCTGTTACACCTACACCGATAGTGCCGAGCTGTGCGTCGCCCCCTCCAACAATAAGCGGTGTTCCCTCGCGTAATCCTGTTTCTCTTTCTCCTGCTTTGCTCACTGTTGCGGCGAGCGTTCCACATTCCTGCGTGTCAGGAAAAATGTCGCTTCTTAATCCGCAGCGTTCCGCAATCGTCTTATCCCATGTGCGTTCAACAAGCGAAAAAAGCCCGCTTGTTGAGCCATTGCTCGGTTCTACTGCAAGATGTCCGCTCATTTTATAGATGAGCCAATCGTTGAACATGCCTATGCGCGCAGTATTTTCGTAGATGTCGGGAAGATTGTTTTTTACCCATAAGATGCGCGGAATGGCGTTAAGTGAAAATGTCTGCCCCGATTCAAGATATAATTCGTGTTCAAGCGTTGGCGACATCTTTTTTAATTCGATAACCTCATTGTTGCTCCGCGCATCGACATTTGCACATGCCCACAACTCTTTTCCAGCTTTATCGTACAGGATAATGCCTTCGCGCATACACGTTGTCGAAACGGCGGCAATGTCGGTGTTGGCAATGCTTGCTTTTTTAATAACTTCAGAAATGCAATGTTTTGCCGACTGCCAGTTTTTTTTCCAGTCAAAATTCATGCTGCCAGGATATTTTGGATCTTCAAGGTGTTTCCATTCTTGCTGGACACATTCAATTTGCTTTCCTTTTGTATCAAAGATTACCGCGCGTACGCTTCCGGTTCCAGCATCTACCGCCATCAAATACTTTTTGTTCATCGTATGCCTCTAACGATTATTAATTTATCAGCAGTCTTGCCACACAAGTAGCGAGAATATGTTTGCCGTTCAAATAATAAAAATCACTTGTTTTTGATAAGCCATTTTGCAGTCTCCTCATCAGTTACCAGAATGTCAAAATGACGCGCTCTGAGCGCAGCTCTGATTGCAGTACACTTTTGTTCCCCCGCTGCCGCTGCTATGACATTGTTCAGTTTTTTTAAAGAGCTTGGTGGATATGTTATAAGATGGCTTTCCATGTCTGTTTCAATGAAGTTGCCATTCTCATCAAAAAAGTGCGCAAGCACGTCGCCGACAGCACCTTGCATTTTCAAAAAGTCAAGATCATTTTTTTGCATGATGCCCGATTTTATGACAGTTGCTTCGTCATCAACGCCGCCGATTCCTATTATTGAACAGCTTGCTGTCGTATGCATGCGCGATATTTCTATGACTGCAGTTTCTTTTTTTATCGCTTCGACAATCTCTTGCGTTGACGCAACGAGCGGCGCAGGGATGAGGTAGAGCGAAGCGTTGCCGACAGAAAAACGCGTGTTGAGCAGATAGATGCTTACACCGCCGGTGAGCGAAACATAGGTGGGCTTTTTTGCGGAAATTTGTGAAAAATAATTCATAATGCGTCCAGTAGTATCTCCATAGCCGACATTGATTATCGGGTTGTCCGAAAAATGCTCATCGATATACATGGCGGCGGCTTTTGCTATTGAATCGTTGAGCGATATTGCGTTCCGCGTTTCTTCCGAAGGTACGACAAACGCATCGT
The DNA here is from genome assembly GCA_017446265.1 of Treponema sp. Taxonomy (GTDB): domain Bacteria; phylum Spirochaetota; class Spirochaetia; order Treponematales; family Treponemataceae; genus Treponema_D. The sequence continues at coordinate 68,455 of JAFSRD010000008.1, read as the reverse complement.
CGAGGTTGTACTGCTCTATGAGCGTTTGTTCTGTTTCAAGCCTTTCCCTGAAACTGTTGTGAATGCTGATTTGCACGACATTTTCCTGCTCTGCTTTTTCAAGCAATCTGATGACGCGCATTCGTGACACGTGCAGCATGTCCGCTATCTCTTTTTGCGTCTTTTTTCTGATGTAATAGTACCTTGCCGCCCTTACGATGAGTTCTTTTTCCCAACTGTCAGTCATTGATGTATGTACCTCTCAATATGAACAAAATATTATTTAATGAACATAATATCATATATTGAAAAAAAAAACAACAAAAAAATGCTGTATATTTAATTTTTAGGGTTATTTTAGGTGCTGCCTAGTGAGTTCGTATGATAGTGCTATTACGAATTTATTTCGGAATTAAAACACTATATATAGTGTTTATGCCGAACTAAATTCGGCACAACGATTCTTTTTAGACAGCCCCTAAATATGCTGTTTTATAAATTGAGCAAATTTTCATTTGACAAAACAATTATTCCGGCTTATACTTGAGAAGAATAAATGTTTTTATTTTGAACAAAAGTTCGGAATAATCTGTACTGAACGCACTAAAGGAAACAAAACATGAAAGAACAAGCTGCTCCGATGCTGTCGGTGCGGAAATTGTACAAGTCGTTTGGAGCTAACGCGGTGCTCAAAGGCATTGACCTCGACGTGCACGCAGGCGATGTGCTCGCGCTTATCGGGGGGAACGGTGCGGGAAAGAGTACGCTTGTCAAAACGATTATAGGCATAAAAAAAGCTGACAGCGGCAGCATCTTTGTAAACGGTAAGCTGCTTCCGTTCGGGAACCCTGCCGCTTCATTGAATCAAGGGGTGTATCTTGTTCCACAAGAACCTATGCTGTTTCCAAACATGACGCTTGAAGAAAATGTCGTCATGGGCATATTGGGAAACAAGGGGGAACTTCACGCGCGCCTTGAAGCCATCACGAACCAACTCGGTTGGAAACTCGACTTTGGGAGAATTGCGCGCACGCTTTCAATTGCCGAGCAGCAGCTTGTAGAAATTTTGCGAGGGCTTATGCGCTCTGCGAGCGTCATGTTTTTTGACGAGCCTACATCGTCGCTTACATTTGATGAAGTAAACTCGCTTTTTAAAATTATTAAAGAGTTGCGCAGAAAAAACGTGAGCGTCATCTATATTACACACCGCTTGAATGAAGTTTTCGCCATCGCAAACCGCATAGCGCTGCTCATTGACGGCACTGTGACAATGAGCGGAAAGACTGATGATTTTACGCACGACATGCTTTTAAAAAGGCTTGCCCCTGAAAATTTGAGCAAATTTCACGTCAAAGACGCAGTTGAAACGCATGGCGAGAAAAAAGTTGTGCTTTCCCTAAAAAACGTAAGTGGCTACGGTTTTGCCGACATCAACCTCGACGTGTATTCGGGCGAAGTGCTTGGCATGACTGGCGTTGTTGGCGCAGGCAAAACTGAACTTGCTACTGCAATTTTCGGACGCGATAAAGTGCTCTGCGGCAGCGTAATTTTAAACGGCAAAGACATTACCGGCTGTGGAACAAAGCGCGCCATTGCGAACGGCATTAATTATCTTCCAGAAGACAGATTTTTGAATGGCATTTTTAAATTGACAACAGTGCGCAACAACATCACATCTGCAACATTCGGCGGGCATAAAAATATATTTATAAATATTGCAAAAGAAAAACATCTTGCGAAAACGTATATAGACGAATTCCACATCAAAGTGTCTGACGACACTCAGCAAATGGGCTCGCTTTCGGGCGGCAACCAGCAGAAAGTCATTGTTGGCAGGTGTTTTTCGACACAGCCGAAGCTTGTCATTCTTGATGAGCCGACGCGCGGTGTTGATGCAGGTGCACGGAACGATGTGTACGAAATTATTAAAGATTTGAAAAAGACGGGAATCGCGATTTTATTGATAAGTTCGGACATGGAGGAAATTGTTGCGATGAGCGACCGTGTTGTTACTATGTATTGCGGCAGGATCAATCGTGAATTTACGAAAGACGAAATAACTGAAGATGCGCTTATGGCTGCATCGTTTGGCGTAGAAAAGGGACAGGCGAAATGATGCGATATATGTCATTGAATTGGTTATTAAAAATGAGAAGTCTCTTTTCGCTCGTTGTAGTGATTGTGCTTTTCTTGCTCGTTGGCATTGTCAATCCTGATTTTCTTGAGGCGCGCAATTTGCTACAGTCAATCAACTCAAGCGTTGTGTTTGCGCTGCTTTCGATAGGCATCGCGTTCGTGCTCATCATCGGCGAAATTGACGTTTCAATCGGAGCAGTTATGGGGCTTGTCTCCACAGTGAGCGCAACTATGATTCGCGACGGTGCGCCATTGTCGTTCGCCGTTTTGGCAGCTGTTTCAATCGGTATAGCGTGCGGCATTATAAACGGTTGCGGCCTTGTGTATCTCGGTGTGCCTTCCATCATTATGACGCTTGGTGTCAACGGCGTTGTGCGCGGACTCATCTATGTATACACGGGCGGTAAATGGGTTGAAAATATTCCATTCAACTACAAAGCATTGAGCCAAGCTATGTTTTGTGGCATTACGTGGTTCTATTGGATTATGATTTTGATTGCAGTCGGCGGCTCAATCATAATGCGGCGCGTCTCTGGGGGACGCAATTTTTACGCGGTTGGCGACAACGTTGGCGGTGCGGAGCTTATAGGCATTCCGGTAAAACGCACGCGCATAAGCGCATTTGTGTTGAGTTCGCTGTTTGCTTCGCTTGCCGGTCTTGTGTATGTGAGCCGTATCGGATTTGTTACACCGACAGCGGGGAACGGCTACGAGATGAAAGCTATTGCCGCATGTGTGCTCGGTGGCATAAGCCTTTCAGGTGGCGTCGGTACGCTTTTTGGGCATCTATTGGTGCAATTATCATGGCTTCTATTGACCGTATTCTTGTGTTTTTGAAACTGTCGTCAGATTATGACAGCACTATTACGGGTATTTTGCTCATCGCGATTGTCACTATAGACAGTCTCGTGCAGCATTACTCGTATAGAAAAACACGTAGGGCACGTCTGCTTGCGAAGACGGCTAGAGCGGGGTGCGTATGAGCAGGAAAAAAATCGCATTTGCAAATGAGCTGCTGCTCGTCTTTGTCATTGCCGTTGAAATTATTTTGTTCGGCATATTGAATCCTCGCTTTTTGCGTCCTATGGTATTGCTCGGCTCAATTAATGACTTTATTTCAATATGCATCATCTCACTGTTTGTCACTATGGTCATCATTGCAGGCGGCATGGATATTCAAGCGGGTGCAATTGTGGGGCTTGCATCAATTGTTGTGGGAGTTGTGTTCAGTAGCGGCGTTCCCGTCGTCATTGCGTGTGTTGTTGCAATCTTTGCTGGCATGTTGTGTGGACTTTTGAGCGGCTTTATCATTGCATATGCACGAGTGCCGCCGATGGTTGTTACGCTCGGAGGCTCGTTTTTATTTTCCGGGCTGGCCATATCGATTGCACGCATCGCAAAAGTCGAGCTGTATAAAGGCATAAGTGGATTTCCTGCATCGTTTACATCATTCACGCAGCATCGCTTTTTTGGTATTGTGCCTTCGCAAATTATTATTTTTATAGTGCTTGCGCTTGCAGCGTATGTTATCTTGCACAAGACGACGTATGGTCGTTGTGTATATTTGTGCGGCATCAATCAAAATGCAGCAGAATTTTCGGGCATAAACACAAAATTTATCGTGATGACTACATACGTGTTTTCTGGTACAGGAGCGGCAATCGCCGGCATTGTGCTTACGTCATACCTTGGAACTGCAAAAGCAGATTTTGGCAAAGAGCTTACGCTTCCGATTATTACGGCGGTCGTACTTGGCGGAACATCTATTACCGGCGGCATCGGCACAATTCCTGGCACAGCACTTTCGGTGCTCGTCATAGGGATTATGCGGTTTGGGCTTTCTATGGCGGGATTGAATACTCAATATCTAGACATTCCTGTTGGTTTGCTGCTTCTCGTCATAGTGGCATCGCGTGGAATTTCCAAAGAAAGATTTTCAGTGCGCACTATTAAAAAAATTGTGGAGAGAAGAAAAGCTAAAGACAATTGATGACAAAGATACAGGAGGTATGTATGAAAAAATTGTTGTCAAGTATGATGGTGCTTTTTTTTGTCAGTTCATTGGCATGTGCCGGCGGCGCACAAGAAGACGGAAGTGGTTCAAAGAAAGATGTTGTCGTTGTATTCATTCCGAAAATCAGTGGCAATGCTTTTTTTGAAGTGGCTAATGAAGGTGCGCAAAAACTTGCAAAACATGTGGGCTTTACTGTTAAGTATGATGGCAGTCCAGATGCAGCTGTTGCAAACCAAGTGAACATCATCAACAATGCTGTTCAGCAAGGCGCAGACGCAATTTCTATTTCAACTGTTGATGCTGCCGGCGTTGACAAGGCGTTGAAAGCAGCACGCAGGGCAGGGCTTGCAGTTATGACATGGGACTCAGACTCGAACGCAGATGCACGGCAGCTTATGACAAGCCAAGGCACGCCCGACATTCTTGGCAAAATGCTTGTTGATATGGGTGTCGCCTCGCTTAAAGAGCGTGGCAAAAATCCTGACAAAGACGTAATCAAATATTGCTGGCATTATTCGCAGGCAACAGTTACCGATCAGAATTCATGGCATATTGCAGGTGAGGCGTACATCCGCCAGAAATATCCACGGTGGAAAAATGTTGCACCAGCAAATTATTACTCAAATCAAGATGCAGAGCGCGCAATCACTGTTGGCGAAGCAATTCTTTCTGCGCACAAAGACATAGATTTGATTATCTGCAACGATTCAACGGCGCTTCCAGGTCAATGTCAAGCCGCACAAAATCTCGGATTAAACAAAGACAATGTGACAATCACCGGATTTGCAACACCGAATGCAATTAAGGGATATTGCCGCACAAATATTTTGAGCCGTTGGGGATTGTGGGATTGCGGCATTCAAGGCGCAATTTCATGCTACCTTGCCTACTGGGCTGCGATAGGGCACGAGATAAAGGTTGGCGACACAATCGAGATTCCGACAATTGGAAGCGTGAAAATTGAGCCAAACACTGTGCTCGACTCAAAAGCGTATACCGCAAGTGATTCAGGCGTTGTGTTGCTTCCTGAACGCGTGGTATTCACGAAAGAAAATATGGACAACTACAATTTCTGATGTGCTAGAGCAGTGATTTTTCTATCGGTGTACGATTTATTTTAGTGCACCGGTTTTCATCATTGTCAAATTTTAATAACTTTTATTGATTTGGATGGAACGATATGGCAGATTTAGACGGTTTAAAAGTTGCTCACGAATATTACAGAGATGTTCCGTTTTCTGTTAATGGAGCGTTTTATGTAAAAGGAGCTGGAAATCTTGATTGGGGAATGAAAAAACGCTTGGCAAATATTTTCAATCCCAAAACAGGCAATACAGTCATGTTTGCATTTGACCACGGCTATTTTATGGGAGCTGTGTCTGGACTTGAACGTCTCGACATTTTGATTCCGCGTCTTCAGAATCACGTTGACGTGCTCATGGCAACGCGTGGAGCACTCCGCACATGTGTGCGCCCCGACTGCAAAAAAGCGATAGCGCTTCGTGTTTCTTCAGGTTCGTCTATGGTGCAAGAAGATTTGAGCCGAGAGGTTGTTGCCGTTGACATGGAAGATGCAATCAGAATGAACGCAGATTGCGTTGCAGTGCAAATATTTATAGGCGCGAACGGACAGCTTGAGAGCATTGACAATCTCTCGAAGACTGTTAACGCGGCAATGCGCTTCAGCATTCCGACGCTCGGTGTTGTTGCCGTTGGAAAAAATATGGAGCGCACTACAAAATATTTTAAACTTGCGACACGCATTATTGCGGAACTTGGCGCAAACATTGTGAAAACGTATTATTGCGAAGAATTCGATGAAGTAGTGGCTGCATGCCCAGTGCCTATTGTTGTTGCCGGCGGCAAAAAACTTCCTGAACGGGAAGCACTTGAAATGGCGTATAAGGCAATGCGTGGAGGTGCTCATGGGCTTGACATGGGACGTAATATTTTTCAGAGCCAGCATCCTGTAGCAATGGCAGATGCAATTGGCAAAATTGTTCACAGAAAGTTTACCGATAAAGAAGCGTTTGAATATTATACGGAAAGTATTAATAAATAATAATAAGCGTGAACATTCGTGCTGTTTCGCTGTTACAACGGTATATTTCCGTGTTTTTTGAGCGGCGCGTCCATGCTCTTTTTATGTGCGAGGAATTCAAAGCTGCGTGCCACGCGCCCGCGTGTTTCTTCTGGTGCAATCACTTCGCTTGCGTAACCGCGTTTTGCAGCAATTTTCGGCGACATGATTTCTGTTTTGTATTCTTCAATTTTTGCAGCAACTTCTGCTGCTTTAGAAGCGTCGTTCATCTCTCTGCCGTACAAAATGCCAATTGCACCTTCCGCACCCATGACGGCGATTTCCGCTTTTGGCCACGCATACACATAGTCCGCGCCGATATGCTTTGAGCACATGGCAATATACGCGCCGCCGTATGCTTTGCGCGTAATCACTGTAACTTTCGGCACGCTCGCTTCGCTGTACGCGTAAATCACTTTTGCGCCGTGCCTGATAATTCCCTTTTGCTCTTCCTGTGGACCTGGAATAAATCCTGGCACATCGACAAACGTAAGCAGTGGAACGTTGAACGCATCGCAGTAGCGCACAAAGCGCGCAATCTTGTCGCTCGCGTCGCAGTCGAGTACACCGCCAACACCTTGCGGATTGTTTGCAACAATGCCCACGGTGCGCCCCTCGATTTTTGCAAAGCCTGTTACGCAATTGATTGCAAATTCGGCAGACGTTTCAAAAAATGAATTGTCGTCAATGCAGCAATTGATAATCTCGCGGATGTCGTAGCCTGCGCGCGGATTTTCGGGAATAACTTCTGCAATATGCTTTGCCTTTTTCTTTGCGTCAAATTTATATGTTGTGTGCTGTGCGCGCTCGTCGCCAAAACTGTGCGGAATATAATCGAGGAGCGTGCGCACTTTTTTGTAGCAGTCGTTTTCATTTTCACAGCGAAAATGCGCCACGCCCGATTTTTTTGCGTGAATTGCCGCGCCACCCAAATCTTCCGAGCTTATGTCCATGAACATGACAGATTTTACTACTTTTGGACCGGTGATGAAAAGTTCGCTGATTTTGTCAATCGCAAAAATAAAATCAGTAATGCCAGGTGAATACACAGCGCCGCCTGCGCACGGACCTGCGATGATTGAGATTTGTGGAACAGAGCCAGAAGCGCGCACATTTTGGTAGAAAAGCTCGCCGTATCCGCACAGCGAATCAACGCCTTCTTGGATGCGTGCGCCGCCTGAATCATTTATGCCGATGACTGGGCAGCGCGCTTCAATTGCTTTGTCGATGAGTTCTGCAATTTTTTTACCGTGCATGAGACCGAGCGAGCCGCCTTGTACCGTGAAATCTTGCGCGTATACAGCAACAGGACGCCCGTTCACTTTTCCAAACCCAGTGATAACGCCGTCGTAGGGCAAATCTTTCCCGTCCATGCCAAAACTCGTGCAGTTGTGCCGTACGCCAGAATATAGTTCCATAAATGAATTTTCGTCGCACAGCGCACGTATGCGCTCAATTGCGTGGAGCTTGCCTTTTTCGTGCTGCTTTTCAATACTGTATTCCATAAAAAACGCCTCGAAATTGTTAAAGAAACACTGATTAACGTGCATGCGAATTAATCAGTGTTTCTTTTACTGACTGTAATAATTGCTCAAATGATACTGCATGGCGGGTGCGCTGTCAATATGACAAAAAAACAAAAAATGTCACATACGTGCGCAACAAAGGTATGCAACACAAGGGCGCAGCGCATACTGCGGCGACTATGTGCCAAAACTTTAAAACAGTGCAGACAAATGGCATATTGCTGTTATATGATGTGCTGGTGAAACAATGCGAGTGCATGCAGCAAAAAAATGCGGTATATTTATAAAAGGAGGTGAAGAATGACTGTTGCTTTGCGTAACGTTGATCATCAGTTTTTAAATATCATCAAAAGTATTTTACTTTCTGTGGTATAATCGTTAAAAATTTATATCACGCACTACAAAATTAACAGGCTTGAAAAAATGAAACTGACAGAAAAGGAATTGAGCGAAGTTGTAACTGGGTATAACAATAAATCCTATACCATACGGCAGCTCATAGAAAAAGCAAAAGAATTTACTAACAAGAAAGACGAAGCAGCTGCAAAGCATATATTTGCAGCGCGTTATAACAGCAAAGCTGAAAAGCTTTCTGGCGAAATATGGAAAACGATTGAGCAGCAGGGGTGGTCTAAATATGAAGTTAGCAACAAAGGACGTGTTCGCTGGAATAGGCAGTTGATAAAACAAGATGATGAACAAAAAGGCAAATTGAATCATATAGGGTATTTGGTTTTAGACAGAGACAAGCGATACAAAGTTAATCACTATTGCTATGTTTATACCATGATAGCGATGGCGTTTCTTGGGAAGAAGCCAGGTGACGGATTGCATGTTCATCACATTAATAACAATGGCTATGATTGCAGACCTGAAAATTTAATGTTGCTTACCCGCGCCCAACATGCTAAAGTTCATAGCTGCAAGATTGATTAAATGTACCGTGCACATCTCTAGTATGAAAGATTGTTTTTTGCATCTTGTGCCGCTGCCACAACATCTGCGTAGGGAATCCACGCAAACTGTTCGCGCAACAGGTTGGCAGCGCGAGGCGCATTTCCGTTCGCAAATGCGAATGATTCAATGACAGCCGCTTTAAACGCGTCGTTGTCAACAAGTACATCGCTGTCGCGTGTTGCAACATCTGTTACACGCCACTGCTTGTTTTTGTATGTGAGCGTTACTGTGTCGCTGTTGCAAGTGACAATAAAATCATTGTTTTCGCCCGCTGTGTGCACTGTGTAATACTCCGCCGTGTGAACAGCCTCTGTTCCATCTGCAAGCTGTACGCCTCCTTCAACAACGACTGGCTGCATTTTCATGGTGCGCGTCGGTGCTTCACTGTGCAACAGAGAAACGTTTCCGTCGAGCACAAACGACGTAATTCCAAATACGGCGCGCTCGTCTATTGCTGTCTTTCCCGATTGCAGCAGAAGCCACGCTTCAGGCGTAACAATGCTGTTTGTCGGCTCGTATGCGCTTCGTGCTTTATTCACAACGTACATGCTGCTCACCATATTTGTGTATCGGCGCGCTGCCTTGCCCGACGACATTGCGCTTATAAGCTCGACGTTTTGTGTGTGCATTCCTTTGTAAAACAACTCGACAACATTCGGTGACGCAAGTCCGCGCGCCGTAGGTTTGCTGCCGTTGCCAGCATGCGACAAAATTGCGAGCAACACGGCAACAGTGCACGCAATGGCAATGCCCGCGATGAGCGTTGTATTGCGTCTGATTGCTCTGCTTCGTTTTACAGCGCGTGTCTTTGCTGCATAATACGCCGCAACGTTTTTCTTAAATTCATTTTCTGGAAGTGCATTCGGGCGTGGCACGGCAACTATGTTTCCGTCTCCAATACCGAGTTCTGCGTATAATTTTTCAAGTGGGAATGCAGCCTGAACAAGTTGTGCAGATGATGATGCAGCATGTGGCAATTCAAGTGCGCTGTCAACTGCGCGCGCTACTTCATCATGTATGCCGTTGACCGCGTGTTCCAAGCGCAAAAACTGCTTGTCGCGCTCATCTGCATGCCGTTCAGTTTCGTCAATTGCTGAAAACGGCGCATGGTGCGTGAGCGCGCAGTACGCGATTGCGCTTTGCGTAAACAAAAGTTGCTTCCGCTCATCTGTTAATAATTTTGAGCACCATGCGCCTTGCGCGGCGGCATACGTATGTGTGCCCTTGCACGCGCTTGCTGTGTCAAAAAGTTTTGCAGGTAAAAAGAGCAGTGTGATTTTTTCAGTGCGTGCGCTGCCTGTTTCAAAATGCACAAAAATGCCGCCTGCGCCAATCTGTGCAATCGGTATGTTTTCCCGCAGAGCTTGACCAAGCGCGCAACATGCGGCAAAAACTGCGCGTGTTGCAGTGAACAGTGCATCGTCACTATTGGGTGTGTGAGCAGCGCGCAGTTTGTCGAGCATGTCTAAAATCGTCTTTGAGCCATCAAACGCGCCGCAAAAATACACGTGCGCATGTTCAGACGATGTGTTGTGCGTATGCGCATTTTGTGCGTTGTTGTCTAAAGCGCAGACGCCTGTTTTGACGCCATCAAATTGCCACTGACGGAACGAGAACGTCATGCTCGGAGAAATTGCGCTGTTTGCAGACGCAATAAAACCGCGCTCGTTTAAAAGCGCAGAGAAATTGCTTTTGCCAAACGCGCGTTCATCTAGTCCTGTGTCGAATAGCAGTTCATTCATATGTACATGCCGTCAGCAACAACATGCGTCACGTAAATGCGCATCGCCTACCGTCCGTTTGCGGAGTACAAGTAGCGGAAGTAGTCCATGTTCGTGCTGTAGGTGGCATCGTAGTTTTTGAGTGTATTCGCATACGATTCCATACTTTTCCAAAATGTGTAAAACTCTGCGTCTCTGTTGTATGCTTCCGCGTAAATGCGCGCCGCTTCTGCATCTGCCTGTCCTTTGATTTCTTCTGCGCGGCGATACGCGTCTGAACTTATCGTGCGTTTTTCATTTTCAAGGCGCCCCATCCATTCTGCTTTTTTCCCTTCGCCGAGCGAGCGATACGCTTGCGCTACTTGATTGCGGTCTTTTATCATTCTGTTGTAAACGCTTTCTGTAAGCTCGTCAGAATATTTTATTTGACGCGGCACAATGTCGAGCACTGCAATGCCGTATTGCGGCACGAGTTTGTTTGCATCAATTGTCATCTCCTCGCACAGCGCGTTTCTTCCGCGCGTTACAGCTTCAATTGTCGTGTTTTCGTTTACGAGCGATTCAATTTCTTTTGTTTCTTCGTCTTCTGCATGTACCGCCTTTATGACGCGCTCGTTGATGACATTTGAACTGCGCACGATTTCGCTCAAGCGGTTTGCAGTCACTACAGTTCGTGTGGAAGAATCGATTATGTCGCTCAACTTATTTGACGCGTCGTCAAGTGTTTTAAAACTTGTGTAGAACAGCTTTGGGTCAACGATTCGCCAGCGGCTTGTTGTGTCTACAACGATAAACTGATTTTCCTTTGTGGGAATGCGCTGCGGGTCTCCGTCAATTGAAAGAATCCTCTTGGGATATACAGTCACTTGGTCAACTGCGGGCAATTTGAAATACAAACCTGCTTCTGTATGCACATCAACAATGCTGCCGAAGCGCGTTACAACGGCTTGTGTTCCTTCTCTGATGATATAAAGCGGACCTGCTGCGAAAAAGAAAATTATTAAAAGTGCAAATACGATAAGCGGTATGATTTTTTTCTTTGTCATTGCTGCGTACCTCCGAGCGATTTAATTGGCAGCACATTTTCAAGCCTGCCGTCAATGAGCGTTGGTTTTGTTTCTCCGCTGAGAATAGAATCCATCGTTTCAAGGTAAATGCGTTCTCGTGTAACGCGCGGTGAACGGCGGTATTCGTCGTACACCGCGTTGAATCGCGCCACATCGCCGCGCGCTTTGTTCACGCGTTCGGCAGCATATCCCTGTGCAACTTGCACTTGCCTGTCTGCTTCGCCCTGTGCACGCGGAATTTCAGCATTGTACGCCTCTTTCCCTTCGTTGATAAATCTATTCATGTCTTGAATAGCTTTGTTCACATCTTCAAATGCGTCTTGCACTCCTTGCGGCGGCACAATGTTTTGCAGCTTTACCGCAATCACGTTTATGCCGAGTCCGAGCTTGTTAAAATTTTCGTTCATCATGTCTTGAGACAGCAGTTCAATAGTGCTGCGTTCTGCGCTCATCACGTCGAGAATGGCTCGGTCGCCCACGAGCGTGTTTATCACTGAGCGCGAAATGTCGCGTATGGTTTGCGTCTTTTCTTGCACATTGAACTGCCAGGCGCGCGGGTCAACGATGCGGTATTGAATAATCCATTCCACGTCAACAATATTCAAATCGCCTGTGAGCATTGTCGATTCTGATGTGATGTCGTTTTGATATTGATTGTAACGCCCAGACTTGACAGTTTTAAACCCAAACTGCTCAGTCTGCACAACACGCACAGGAATGTTGTAATTTTTGTCGATTCCAAACGGCAGCTTGAAATGCAGACCTGGTCCTACTGTTGTTGTGTATTTGCCAAATCGCGTAATCACCGCTTGCTCTGTTGCATCGACAATATAAAAATTACTCGCTATTGCTGCAATCGCCACTATAATGACGAGCATCATGCCATATGAAGACGGCTTTGAAAAAAAGCGTCTTGCAGATTCTTTTGTTATACTCATACTTGTAATATATTTTTTTTCTGGACAAAAGGCAACCTTGCAGCGTAAAAACAGAATGAACCTATTGTATTATTTACACAGTTTTATGTTATACTGATGACATGGACACATCTGAAACACGTGAAAAGCCGCGCGGAAAGCGTGCGGGTAAAAAAATTGTCACGGCAGTTGCACAACCAATAAAATATCTTTTTCTTAAGATATTTGGCATTGTTGCAGCAGTATGCGCACTTGGAGCATTTTGTTATTTCGGTTGGCAAAAATTGACACAAGTGCGCATTGAAAAAAAATATGAAATGGCTGAGCGGCAGCTTGTTCGTTGTCAGGAGCTTGTTACGCTGAAGATGCGCTACAGCGATGTCGCAAGCATCAAGAAAAGCGCTGCGCTTGGTTTGGCAAAGAGCTACAGCATTGTTAAGTTTACAGGCGTTGTGCGCGTCGGCATTGCAGATATTTCAAAATCAAAAATCGTTGTGTCTTCGGATGGAAAATCTGTTGCCGTGACATTGCCAAAATCGGAAATGCTCGGCAATGACATTGAATCTATGACAGTGTTTGACGAAAAGGGCAGCATCTTTGTTCCTATAACGACGCAAGAAATATTTGAAAATATTGACGAGGCGCGGAAAAGCGCATCTGACACTTTGCTCGCGGAAGGAGTGCTTTCCGATGCAGATGCGCAAGCAGAAGTTGCCGTACGCGCAATGCTGCAAACGCTTGGATTTACAACTGTTGTTGTGCGGTGAGCAGCATGCTCGTCTTTCCACTTGTCTATGCGCTGCATGTATGGCGTGATTTGTCTGCATACAGAAATGCACTCGCTCATTGTCCTTGTTTTTGCAATTCGCTATAATATTATTTTATGAAAGGAATTGAGCTTGAGAAAGCATATAATCCAAAAGATTTTGAAGAACGCATTTACAACAACTGGGATAAAGGCGGCTGGTTTAAGCCTGCTTCGGATGCAGACTCTCCTGTTCATGCTGAATATAAAGCGCGCATTGCAACCATGTCGCAAGAAGAAACTGCGCGGCATACGTTTTCTGTCGTCATTCCGCCGCCAAATGTGACGGGCGTGTTGCATGTGGGACACGGGCTTAACAACACGCTGCAAGATATTGTGGTGCGCTATCATCGCATGAAAGGCGACAACACGCTCTGGCTTACCGGCACTGACCATGCAGGCATTGCAACGCAAAATGTCGTGGAGCGCGCGCTTAAAAAAGAAGGCACGTCGCGAAGCAACATAGGGCGCGAGCAATTTCTTGAGCGCACCTGGCGTTTGAAAGACGAGCATCATGCAACGATTGTGCAGCAGCAAAAAAAACTCGGCAACAGCACAGACTGGCAGCGCGAGCGTTTTACTATGGACGAAGGCTTGTCCAAAGCAGTGCGCAATGTATTCGTTACATTGTACGAGCGAGGCCTTATCTATCGCGGCAACTATTTGGTAAACTGGTGCCCGCGCTGCGGCACGGCGCTTGCAGATGATGAAGTTGAGCACACGGAAACTAACGGCGCAATGTATCACATTTACTATGAATACGCAGACGGACCTGCTCCTGACGGCTCAACAAAAATTGAGATTGCAACAACGCGCCCGGAAACATTGCTTGGCGACACGGCAGTTGCCGTTAATCCAGACGACGAGCGCTATAAAAATATTGTTGGCAAAAAACTAAAGTTGCCGCTTGCCGACCGCGTAATTCCGCTCATTGCAGATGCATATGTCGATAAAGAATTTGGCACGGGCATGGTAAAGATTACGCCTGCGCACGATCCAAACGACTGGCAAGTAGGGCAGCGCAACAATCTCCCTGTCATAAATATTTTGAATCCCGATGGAACGCTCAACGAAAATGTTCCTGAAAAATACCGCGGGCTTTCGTGTGCAAAAGCGCGCGCGCTTATTCTGGAAGATTTGCAGGCTGCGGGGCTGTTCAAAGATGAGGAAAAAATCACGCACGCGGTAGGACATTGCTACCGTTGCAACACTGTTGTTGAGCCGTATTTGAGCGATCAGTGGTTTGTAAAAATGCAGCCGCTTGCAAAAAAAGCGCTCAATGCCTGGAAAGCAGGCGATGTTGTTTTTTATCCGCGCAAATGGGAAAACACGTACAAAGTGTGGCTTGAAAATATCCGCGACTGGTGCATAAGCCGCCAGCTGTGGTGGGGGCATCGCATTCCTGTGTGGTATTGCAAGGACTGCGGAAAAATGATTGTGTCACGCGACGATGTGCACGCGTGCCCTGAGTGCAGTTCAAAAAATCTTGAGCAAGACCCCGATGTGCTTGACACGTGGTTTTCGTCATGGCTGTGGCCGTTTAGCACGCTTGGGTGGCCAGAAGACACGAGCGACCTTGTGTCGTTCTATCCGACGAGCACGCTTGTTACTGCGTATGACATCATCTTTTTTTGGGTGAGCCGCATGATTATGGCAGGCCTTGAGTTTACCGGCAAAGCGCCATTTCACGACATTTACATTCACGGCCTTGTGCGCGACAGGCAAGGTCGCAAGATGAGCAAGTCGCTTGGCAACGGCATTGACCCGAATGAGATTGTTGCGCTCTATGGAAGCGATGCGTTCAAGTTCACGCTTGGCTTTATGTGCGCGCAAGGGCAGGACGTGCTCATTGACCGCGACTCATTCAAACTCGGAAGCCGCTTTGCAAACAAAGTGTGGAATGCGAGCCGCTACATTCTCGGAAATCTTGAAGGGCGCACGCTCATTCCGGTAAAAGACAGCGACTTAACTGAACTCGACAAATGGATTTACACGGAGCTTGACAAATGTGTGCGATTGGAACGAGCGGCTCTTGAAAGTTATCGCTATAACGATGCCGCTTCTGCGCTTTACGAATATTTCTGGAATGAATACTGCGACTGGTATGTGGAGGTGACAAAGCTGTCATTCAAAAATGGCGACGAGCACGAAAAAAATCGTGCAGCCTCTGTTTTACTCAACGTGCTTGAAGAAAACATGCGCTTGCTTCATCCGTTCATTCCGTTTGTTACCGAAGAGATTTACGCAAAACTGCCGCTTGCAGACATCGTGAAAAACCGCGCGCTTGCAGGAACGAATGGCATCATTACAAACAGCGCATATAGCGGCATGCTCATAGCAGCTCCGTTTCCCGAACCAAATGATGCACGTACAGATGAAATTGTTGTACAGCGGTTTAATGTATTGCGTGAGCTTATAAAAAATGTGCGCGGCTTGCGCACTGAATGTGGCATTGACCCTGCAGCAAAAATTGCTGTTGCAGTTGTCATTGAAAAAAATAGCGCGGCAGAAGTGTGTAGGGAAAAAACAGATGTGGTGCAACTGCTTGCAGGCGTTAGTAAAATAGATTTTGTCGAGGCAAAGCCTGATTCTGCGATAGGCACTGTGGGGCGTGGCTTTGAAGCGTTCCTTTTGCTCGACGAAAGTGTAAACAGGGAGCAGCTGCGAGCGCGCTTTGAAAAAGAAATGCGTGAATCAGAATCTATTGCATCTCGTTCTCAAGCAAAACTTTCTGGCAAATTTGCAGAGCATGCCGCGAGCGAGCTTGTAGAAGCGGAAAAAGTCAAGCTCGAAGAGAACATGCGCAGAATCGAAAAACTTGCGTCGTATATTGCGAGTTTGTAAACGCGGAGCAAGGAGATGGGAAAATTTAGATACGAGATGAACGTGGACCGTTCCGGGCGCATGAACAACGAAGCGATGCTTCAGCTCAAAAATATGTATCTTGCACCATACATGCAGCTTGCCACTGCGCTCATCGGAAAAGCGCGTCATGCAGGCGGCAACATGTTCCGCCATCAACTCGACACAATGAGCATACTCATAGACTACGGCTACATTGATGCAATTTTATTAAAAGCCTCCTGCATTCATGATGTGCTTGAAGATGTGTCTGGATTTGACAAAAATTTAATAATCAATGCTGACGAAGATGGACTAGCGGTTTATAATCTTGTATGTGAAGTGACGCGCAAGGAAAATCAACCTAAAGAAGAATATTTGCGCAACATTATTCAAAATGGAAGCCCGCGTGCAAAAGTTTTAAAATGCGCAGACAGAATCAGCAACATGATAAGTCTCGGTTTTGTGAGCGATCCAAAATTCATTGAACGATATTGTGATGAAACAGAATACTTTGTGCTTCCTATAGCAATTGAAGTTGACTACAACATGTATCAAGAGCTGATTGGATTAATAATAACACGGCGACGTTATCTTGAAGAATGCGGCTACATTGAGGCACAGAAAAAAAACGAGCAAAAATAATTTTATAATTAATAATTGTTAAATCTGTTCGGAAACATCAGCTTCAAAACAGGGCGCTTCTATTATTTTTGCTTTCAAGCAGTTGACACAACTGATAAGGACGAAATACAATAGATGCAATAAATGCGGAGTGATGGTGTTGGCAATGTGACGGAGCATGTGTTGCAGTGCAGAAAGCTGCCGTGCGTACGAGCTGTGCAGTAAGTAGGGGATTGATATGGTACGTGCATTAGATTTAACGTTGGTGGGTGACATACACTTTGGAAAATTAAACGACTATCGGCAGGGAGAAGAAGCGGAACCGCTTCTTCGAAAACTTGTTGAAAAAGTTAATAATTCAAAATGTGATGCAGTTATAGAACTTGGCGACAGGATAAATACCGAAAACAGTGAAAGCGATAAAGCGCATCTTGCAACTGTACGACAGCTCTTTTCGGCGTGCAACGTTCCTGTGTATTCTGTACTCGGAAACCACGATGTGCAGAATCTTTTACCTGAAGACAATCTTGATAAAGATCAAATGCCAAGTTTTATGTACACGATTGAAATGAATGGATTTACGTGTATTTTTCTCAACACATGCGATCCTATCGTCATGGATTGGGGAGGGCATGTTTCTGCGCCGCAGCTAGAGTGGCTCAAAAAAGCAGTTTCAAAAGACGACTCTCCAAAACTTGTTTTTGGGCATCATGCGTTGAGCTGCCAACCGCAGACAGGGAATCCCATTCTTGAGAAAGAAAATTTGATAGGGCGGGAAAACATAGGCAACAGCGATGAAGTTTTGCGCATTCTTCATCAAGATTCACATGTTATTGCGTACATAAATGGTCATGTGCACTGGATGAATTTCAGTTCAGATAAAGGGATTGCATGCATTTCAGTTCCGTCGCTCACAGAGGCGTATCTGAATTCTGCAGGAGCGTCTGGAAAATACTGTACGCTCCATGTCGATGAGAATGGCAGAATCGACATCATTTACTATTCGCTCAAACCTGAATGCGCTTTGGGAAGAGTGTCATATAACAATTGATTCGTGCATAGTTGCTGATTTTGCATTCCTATTGACATGGCATTTCATAAAACGTACACTACCAGTAATCAATTTTATTTTTAGAGGTACTAGCTATGATTAAAGTCGGCATTAACGGTTTTGGTCGCATTGGTCGCATGGTGTTCCGTGCTATTGTTGCTGATTTCAGCAAAGATATTCAAGTTGTTGGAATCAATGATTTGCTTGCATATAATAAAACAGATGAATCAAAGATGCTGATTGATTACATCGCGTATTTGCTTAAATATGATTCAGCGCATGACCGCTTTGTCGGCGATGTCTCATTTGATGACAAAAACCTCATCGTAAATGGAAATAAAATCCGCGTATTTGCGGAAAAAGACCCTGCAAATATCAAATGGAGTGAATGCGGTGCAGATGTCGTTGTTGAATCGACAGGCTTTTTCCTTACAAAAGAGTCGTGCGAAGCGCATATCAAAGCTGGTGCAAAAAAAGTCATCATGTCTGCTCCGTCAAAAGACGACACACCTATGTTTGTGTTCGGTGTAAATGATAATACCTACACAGGTCAGACAATCATCTCGAACGCTTCATGCACCACAAATTGTCTTGCTCCGCTTGCAAAAGTGATCAACGACGCATACGGTATTAAACGTGGTCTTATGACAACTGTGCACGCTTCAACAGGCACGCAGCTTGTCGTAGACGGTCCGTCAAAAGGCGGCAAAGACTGGAGAGGTGGACGCTCTGTATACAATAACATCATTCCGTCAACAACAGGTGCTGCAAAAGCTGTTGGCAAAGTTATTCCATCGTTGAACGGCAAGCTCACAGGCATTTCCATGCGCATTCCTTCTCCAGATGTTTCTGTCGTTGACTTGACATGCGAACTTGAAAAACCTGCCGGAAAAGATAAAGACGAAGCGTACAAAAATATTTGCGAGACAATGAAAAAAGCGGCAGACGGTGCGCTCAAAGGTGTGCTTGCCTATACAGAAGAAGCTGTTGTTTCCACCGACTTCCTCGATGACAGCAATACATCGATTTTCGATGCAAAAGCAGGACTCGCGCTTGAACCTGATTTTGTAAAATTGATTGCATGGTATGACAACGAATGGGGCTACAGTTGCAAACTCTGTGAAATGATAAAAGTGATGAGCAAGTAATTGTTTGTCAATCTGTAGTTGTTATTGCAACTATATGGCTGCCTGCATGACAGGCGGCCATTTTTTATATATGTAGCCTGCGCTGTTCTTTGTTGCCATGCGCAAGTGATGCACAGTTCCATTGCACGTAAATGATGCATCGAGCGTATGCTTGGCATCGAAAAACAAAAAACTGTACCATTTTTTTTGCGGCAGCGCAACGCAAAAATTTTCTACTGCGCGCAAATCAACGAGTTGTTCTTGCGGCATGTCGTCGTGTGTCATCTGCCTGATGAGCGTTGTCATATAGTTTTCGTACGGCATAACGTAAAAGTATGTGCTATTTTTGCAAAACACGAGCAAGCCCCATATGTCTGTGCGCCCGCCCTGTACGCGCAGATTGAGTGCATCATAGGTAATTTTATCTGCGCTCATGCAAACAAGTTCAACTGAGTCAACAGTATCACCTACCTTGCTGCCGAATTGGGTAAAAAACTGCCGTTGTTTTCTTACATCGTTCATAAAAACAGTATACTTTTTTTCTTGTTTTTTGTCTTTATGGCTTTTGTAATTTTGTACAATGTGCTATACTGCAAACATGAGTGATGTTCCAAGCAAGAGTGAAAAAAAAACAAAAAAAAAGTTGCCGTTTATTTTGCGATTTTTTAGAGCTATTGTAATTTTTTTATTCGCAATCATTATTGTGCTGTTCGGCTGGATAGGATTTTCTACTATTAATAAAATTTCTCCGCTTAAAGCGCTTCCTGACGGGTATGCTGTCTTTATCCATACCGATTCGCTGTGGGACGCTGTTGCCCCTGTAATCGATTTGAAAGTTGCAGATACGTTGCTTGCAGACCCGTCGCTTTCAGGGTATCGCGCACTGTTCATGTCGTTGCGCTCGTCTGAATTGCGGAACAACGCGCATGTGCAGACTGCGTTTTCGCGCCGTGCAGATGTTGCATTTTATGCGCATGGCAATGAGGCAAATTATATTGCCGTCATAGATATGAGCTTTCTTTCTGCGGTAACGCGCCTTGCAGATATTGCGGGGCGGTTTTTGAATGTTGAAAATATTGTGTATGTCGCTGACAGCGAGTTTCCGCATTTTGAATTCAAAACAGATGACGGCAGCGCGTATTATATCAAGCAGCGGCGTAATCTCGTCGTTGTTGCAAATACGCTTGAGCTTCTCATGGAAGCAGTTTTGAATGACAACGAAACGCCGTATCCAAAAGAAGAAAAAGAGCTTTTGACAAAGAAAAGTTCTGAGCCTGTGCGCATTGTTGCAAATGCAAAAAAACTTGCAGAGCAATTTGCCATAGGAAATGAAGCCGCATCAGAGATTACCGCATTGCTTTCTGATAATTCTTTAAGCGTCATTTCATTTGGCATTACAGATGCAGACATTCAAATAAAAGCAGAATTTCCGTTTGCCATACGCGAAGGAACTCGTTCATCGCTTGTGCCGCTGTTGCAAAAAAATTCTGCACTTCCCGCGTTGCTTACACAGCTTGGCGGCAGCGTCCAGTATTATACGTTGCTCAACGCAGGAAGTTTAAGCGAGTTAAAAGCGGCTGCATTTCCGCTCATTCAAAAGACAACAGACGTTGAACGCGTTTGGCAGCGGGCAGATTCGTGGTGCCGCCGTCTTTTTTCACTGTCGCTTGAAGATATTTTGTTTTCCTGGACAGGTAATGAATTTGCTGTGCTCGGCATAGAAGGCAACACAGACCCAGTGTTTGTCGTCCAGATTAAAGATGAGGCGCAACGCAAAAATGTTTTTGACGCTATATTTGCATCATTTGCGATTGAAAATAACACAAATCTCATACTTGGTGGCATTCGCATGCCGCGGATAGACATGCCGCCTATCTTGCGCGAATTGTTAAAATCTTTCAAATTGGAGCTGCCGCGTCCGTACTTTTTTGTCTTGAACAACTACATTTATTTTTCAGAGTCGGCGCAAAATATTGCGTCAATTTATAACGCCACAAAAACGCGCGACATGCTTGCGCGAAACGAAAGCTGGAAAATCGTTTCAAAAAATCAAAGTGCAGAATCGACAGTGAGCATGTATTACAATCTTGAACGAAGCGTTCCATTTTTTATTCACAACGGCACAATGCTTTCAGATATACTCAAGTTGTACAACATCGGTCGCTGCGACTTCAGTTTGAAAAATTCTGTACTCACATGCGAGCTCTCTGCTATTGCAACGCAGTCTACGAGCATGCGCCTTGTGCCTGGTTTTCCAATTCAGCTTTCCGGTTCAAGCGATTTTGTGCTCGCCACAGAGCCGGGTAAAAATCCTGGAGCAGTGTTCTGGATTGAAGGCGGTAGAATTGTAAAATCGCTAGAGCTTGCTTCGATGAAGCAGATGGAGTTTTCGTTGCCTGAAAAAGGATTTATAGCTCCTGCTGCGGAAAGAAGCGGCGGTTCTGGCGTGCTGTGGGCAGTGACATCAAATGGCGCCGTGTATTTGCTTGACAGAGAGCTTTCCGTCGTCAGCAGAAATTTTCCCGTGCTCACTGGTGTTGTGCCATCTGCAAAGCCTGCCTCGCTTGGCAAAACGCTCTTTATTCCAGTTGAAAACTCGCGTATTGTTGTTGTGAAAGATGACGGCACTTACACAGAAATACAGCTTCCGCTTGACGGGGAGATTATGTCGTCGCCGACAGTGCTTGGCAATACTGCTGCCGTGTATGAAAAATCGTTCATCGGTTCAATTTATCTTATCAACAAAGATGGGCAAATCAGCAATTTGCTGAATCCGCTTGAAATTGACGGAATAGGGTTTGATTCTCCTGCGCTTATGGAAGCAAGTGGCGCACAGTACACTGCGTTTATCACGCAAGCAGGGCTTTTCTATCTCTTTAAAGATGGCGTTGCGCTTGCAGAATTTCCTGTAGAAACGCACAACGTGTTTTATAAAAATGCTGTTGCCTGTGGCTCGTTTTTCTTTGCGCTTGCAGAAGACGCAGAACTGTATCGCTTTGCGCTCGACGGCACATATACATCTGTAAAACTGCCCGATGCAACATCTGCACGCGAAGGATTTATTTCTACCGACTCGTCAAATGTATATGTGTGTGCAGATGGCAATGTCGTATACGGATTTACGCAGTCTCTTGAATTGCTGCCAGGCTTCCCTGTTGCAGGACGCGGCATTCCTGTTATTGCAGATGTCAACGGCGACAAAAAAGGCGAATGCATTGTCCTCTCGTTTGATAAAAAACTGTATGCGTGGGATATAAAATGAAAAGATTAGTAATTATTAATATTATTGCGTTGTTCCTGCTTTCCTCGTGCATGACGCTCCAACGTGACAAATATGTGTCGCCCGATGAAATAGTTGACGACGGCTTTTCTCTTGAAATGCAGTCGCGGCTTGCTGTCGTCGATGCGGCTGCTTTTTCTGGTGAAGATGCAAAACTCACTGCGAGTGTGCGGACATATATCATCTCGGAAATTGAAAAGCGGCTTGCTGTGTTGGAACTTGAAAAACAAGTTGCAGCTCGACTTTACGCACTTGCAGGGCGCACATATCTGCTCAGCAGCAATAAAGAAAAGGCGCAAAAGTATTACGAAGAAGCAAACAAGCGCAATGCGGGAGACAGCGAGGCTATTGTGCTTGCGCACAGGCTCGGCATTCAAAATCGTTTTGAAAATGCGCTTGCCGCGCACGAAGACGACGGCATCTTGGTGCTTGAGTCTGCACTAGATGCATATGCTTCGGGGCAGTATGCAGATGCCGCTGCGCGCTTTGACACGGCGTTTTTGCTGCTTGAATCTTTTTATCGCGCTGCATACAGTTTGCTTCGTGACAAAGCATGGAATTTGAAAGACACCGTTTCTTCTGATGTTGCGCTTTCAAAATTATTAACGCTTGACTCGCTTACAGTCTTGCAGATGCTTGAAATAACGCAGCACGCAACGCAACTCTTTGACGTGTATACTGGTGGAAAAAAATATAAGGGTATGCGGCTTTTTGCTATGGCACGCGATGCAGAATTGTTAAAAAGCATTTCAGGCATGCAGAACAACGCCGTGCTGCCCGATTCAGTTGCGACACGCATATTGTGCGCGCGGTTTTTGTGGAACATGCGCATAGTTGCAACAGGCGACACGTTGGGAGCGGCAAAATATTCTACACGTTACCGTACGCGTACAAGCGTTGCAAGTCCTGTTCCAGATGTGAGCATTGAATCAGAGGATTTTGATGCTGTGCTCGGTGTTGTTGAGAATGAGCTTATGTCGCTCAAAGACGGGCGCAACTTCAATCCGCAGGGCAGCGTTTCAGGCGCAGAATTTAACAAGAGCATACGGCGCATAAAATAAAAAAGGTTGTCTAATAAGTTCGTTGCATGGTGTCACTCTGTTGAAAACTTGCACAATATGAATTATACTGGTTTACATTACTCATGTTAGGAGGATTTTAAAAATGATTAAAACTGTCAAAGATGTTGATTTAAAAGGTAAACGGATTGTCATGCGTGTTGACTTCAACGTGCCTATGAAAGACGGCATTGTACAAGACGACACGCGTATTATGGCAGCATTACCCACTATCAAATATATTCTTGAGCAAAAGCCGAGAAGCCTCGTGCTTATGAGCCACTTGGGTGACCCAGCAAAAGACTGGAAAAAGGCAGCAGACAAAGCTGAAAAAGCAGGCAAGCAGTTTTCCGAGAGTGACAAAGAGCAGTTTATCGCTGGCAAAAACAGAATGGCTCCTGTCGCCTCCTATCTTGAAACCAAGCTCGGAACAAATGTGGTGTTTGCTCCGGATGCGCTCGGTCAAAAAACTGCAATTGATGCGCTTGCAGACGGCGGCATTATGATGCTTGAAAACGTGCGCTTTCATAAAGAAGAAACAGCAAAAACACCAGAAGAGCGCGAAAGCATGGCGAAAGAGCTTGCTTCATATGGCGACATTTTTGTAAACGACGCGTTCGGCACTGCGCATCGCGACCAAGCGTCTACTGCAACAATCGCAAAGTTTATGAGCACAGAGCCTGTCGGCGGCTTCCTCATGGAAAAAGAAGTGAACTATCTTGAGCCTATGCTCAAAAATCCTCCGAAACCGATGGTTGCGATTATTGGCGGTGCAAAAGTTTCGTCGAAGATTGCAGTGCTTGAAAGCCTTTTGAAAAACGCGTCGTCGCTCGTCATTGGCGGTGGCATGGCGTACACATTCCTGAAAGCGCAAGGACATGCCATAGGCAAGTCGCTCGTAGAAGATGATTTTATCGATACGGCAAAAAAATTGCTGAGCGATGCACAGGCGAAAAACGTTGACATCATTTTGCCAGTTGACCATGTTGGAGCCGCCTCGTTTGATGCTGCCGCCGCCGCTGTTGCAGTTGATGATGTGGACATTCCCGACAATCTCATGGCTATGGATG
Organism: Treponema sp.; assembly: GCA_017446265.1. Lineage (GTDB taxonomy): Bacteria > Spirochaetota > Spirochaetia > Treponematales > Treponemataceae > Treponema_D. Next base: position 44,202 of record JAFSRD010000008.1, on the reverse strand, counting down.
CAGGACCAAAAACGCTTGCGCTGTACAAAAAAGCGATTGACGAAGCGAAGTCGATTGTGTGGAACGGACCTGTGGGCGTGTTTGAGTTTGACGCGTTCGCAAAAGGTACGGAAGCAGTGGCGCGCATGGTTGCAGAAGCGACAGGACGTGGAGCTATGACTGTCGTGGGCGGCGGCGACTCTGTTGCAGCAGTTAATAAATTTAACCTTGCAGACAAGATGAGCCATGTCTCTACAGGCGGCGGTGCGTCGCTTGAATTTCTTGAAGGCAAAACGCTTCCAGGAATTGCAATTTTAGCAACAAAATCAACAACCTCTCCGCACGTGGCGAGGTAGGTTGTTCCCTAAAGGTGTTGCAGTCAGATTCAATACCATTTTTTTCGATGCAAAACGTCGGAGGTATTGAACTCTCCGCACGAATAAATTAATAAGGAGAATATCAATGGCACGAACGCATTATATTGCAGGAAATTGGAAGATGAACACGTCTAAAGACGAGGCGGTGTCGCTTGCACAAGACCTTGTAAAATCATTGCAGGGCAGGCAAAATAAATATATGATAGCCCCGCCGTTTGTCTATCTTGATGCAGTGGCACACGTTGTAAAAGGCTCAAACATTTTGCTTGGCGCACAAGACGTAGCAGCAACAGAGAACGGGGCACACACGGGCGAAGTCTCTGCTGCAATGCTCAAAGACATAGGCGTGCAGTCGGTGATTATCGGGCACAGTGAACGCCGCCATGAAATTGGTGAAAGCGACATGCTCATCAATGCAAAGGTACGCAAAGCGCTCGCTTCTGGTCTTGAAGTAGTGCTGTGCATCGGAGAGTTGCTTTCAGAGCGTGAAGAAGGCAAGGCAGAAAGCGTGTGTGCATTCCAACTCGATGCGGGGCTTTCAGGTGTAACAGCAGAGCAGATGAAAAACGTAACGATTGCGTATGAGCCAGTGTGGGCAATCGGTACAGGGAAGACAGCGACACCCGAAGATGCGCAAGCTATTCACGCGTTTTGCCGTGCACATATTGCAAAATTGTATGACGAGCGCATTGCAGAAAATACGATTATTCAGTACGGCGGCTCAATGAAAGCGTCGAATGCTGAGGAACTTCTTGCGCAAAAAGATATTGACGGCGGACTCATCGGCGGAGCGGCGCTCAAAGCGGAGACGTTTGTGCCTATCTGCATTATATAAGAAAATAGACGATAAGCGAGGTAGAAAAATGAGAAGATGCTTTTTGATGGTTATATGTACTCTTTTTGTTGCTATTGCGTCTGCGCAAGTTTCTGGCATTGTCGTGTTTCAATCTGACTTCGGTTTGAAAGACGGTGCGGTTTCGGCAATGAAAGGCGTTGCAGTGAGCGCGAGCAAAAAAGTGCAGCTCTTTGATTTAACGCATGAGATTCCTCCGTACAGCATTTGGGATGGCGCGTATCGGCTGTATCAGACAGTTGAATACTGGCCCAAAGGTACAGTGTTCGTTTCAGTTGTTGACCCAGGTGTTGGCTCTGAACGCGCGTCTGTTGTGGCAAAGTTGAAAAATGGGCAGTTTATCGTTACGCCGGATAACGGCACATTAACGCTGCTTGCTGATGCATTTGGAATTGAAGAAATACGTATTATTGATGAAGCAGTAAACCGTCGGCAAAACAGTGAAGCGTCATATACGTTTCATGGGCGAGATGTCTACGCGTACACTGGCGCGCGGCTTGCAGGTGGCGTTATTAAATTTGAGAAAGTAGGGCGGAAAGTTGCAGGCGGCACATGCGAAATGATTCCATATCAAAAACCTGATTTTAAAGATGGAAAACTTTCAGGCACTATTCCGATTCTTGATGTACAGTACGGCAATGTGTGGACAAATGTTACGCGCGCTGTTGCAGCAAATATGCATCTTGAAGCAGGAAAAGAATATGCGGTGACGATTTACGAAGGTGACATAAAAAAATATTCAGGGCGTATCACATTCGGCAACACATTCAGCGATGTGCCTGAAGGCGCGTGCGTGATGTATTACAATTCGCTCGACTGCCTTTCATTTGCAATCAACATGGACGATTTTGCAGCTACATATGGCATATCGTATGGTGGCCAGTGGCGCGTTGAAATTACAGAATAATTCTGATGTTGATGCTGTCTAGTAAGTTCGTATAGTGTTGGTGCCGAACTAAATTCGGCACAACGATTCTTTTTAGACAGCCCCAACATGTGCAGTCATTTGCCGGCTGCTTTGCTTTCAAGCGCGTCTTCTATGTCGTCAGGGAGCAAGGCAAAAAAATCGTAGCCGGTGAGTTTTTCAAGATAATCTATTGACACGGCATAGTCGCGCCACGATGTTGCACAGTTGTGCGTGTTTGGCGTGAGCGCTGCGATTGCAGTTGACTGTGCTGTGATGCGCTCAAGGTCGTTCGCGCCTTCGGGAATTGCAATAATCACTTTCCATAAGTACGCGGGCACAGCTATGTGCACGTTGCTGCGCGGCACAGCGATAAAATCATATGTGCCATTTTTTGTTGAGCCGCCGATGCCATATGTTCCTGCAATAATGTATAGCTCGTTTCCGCGCAGGGCAAGACGGCGCGCATACTGCTCAAGATCGTTCCATACAGTGCTGTTATTTGCAGGCGATTGCGGAACGACATTTGACATGGTGAATGTTGCGCTATTGTCTTCGCTCGTGCTCGTTCTGTCTGCGGAAGGGCATAAGTGCCCGCGCTCAAAACCATACTGCGCGTATTGGAAATCATTCCGTGACACGCGGTACCAGCCGAATGGTAGATTTTGCTCTTCGCTGAAAGTGGCGCTCCGTTTTGTCTGCCCCATATCATTTGCGCACAAATGCCACGCAACCCAATTGGGAATATGACGCGTGTTGTTGTATGAAAGCGCATACTGTTTTTTTTCGATTAAATAATTTTCGCGCAATGAACGTGATTTTTTTGCACCAGACGGATTGCCCAGATAGAGTGCTGTGTTTTCGTTATGAGGTAGCTCTACATGGGATAGTTGCGCGGTAAGAAAGCGCGACATTGCACTGCAAAATACGAGCGTTGTGCAAATAAAGATTCGTATGCGTTGTATAGTCATATTTGAAAATATACGATATATCCACAAGAAAAGCAAAAAAAATGTGATTTTTTTTTAAAAAAGACGCGTAAAAGCGATAATTTTTGACAATATATAGTGCACCTGAATTATGTTCAGGTAAGAATATGAGGTAGACGCGATGAAACGAAGTTATCAAGAATTATTAATCACGGCGATGTGCGCTGCTGTTCCGGTGTTAGTCTCTTTTGCATCGTGTAGCAACGATGCGGAGTACCGTATGCTCAAAGATTCAGGAATGTCGGGCAGCGCGCTTTTTGAGCGCGTTGCAGAATATGAGTTGGCACATGCTCATCATTTTGAATCAAAGCTTGATTTAGCGCAATTCTATTTTTTATCGGGCAGCTATGATAAATCTCTCGAATATCTTGTGCGTGCCGAATCTGTTGTGCGCAATGTACCGCGCGGAAAAGCAGGTAAATCGGATGCAGCGCGGCTCTACGGAACACGTGCAGAACTTGAATTGTTGCGTGGAAATTACAGCGACGCGGTTGCATATGCGCAAAGGGCGGTAAAAACAGATAACGCGTTGCAGTATTTGTATGTTGCAGCGCAAGCGCACGCCGCACAGGAAAACAACGATGATGCGCTTTCTCTGTTTGATGCAGCATATGCAGAGCTTCCCGACCATGCTTCGCCGAATGACCTGCGCATGTATATGTATTTGCTTGCTGAAAACAATAGAATGGCGGCGTGCAAAGAAATCCTTGAAACATATTTCGAAAAAGCTCCCTATTTTGCATCGCTTGGGTCGTTTGCGTCTTCTGTATATGAGCGTTGCGGAGACTATCAAAAAGCTGTCTTATGCGCATTTCTCGACTATGAATATGTGTCATGTTTTGAAACTGTTTCTGACGAAATGTTTTTACACAACCTTGACGCGTTGCAGGCAAGGCTTGAAAATGACGGAACGCTCGCGCATTGTTCAGATGCAATTGATTTTTTACGAAGTTATTTTACATTGCAGGATATGTCGTGCAGCGACAATGATTTTTTTGTCAGCAAATATATTGACGTGGTAAAAAAAATAAAAGCTGCTGCCGCATCTTCAAACGATGTTGAAACGCTTTTGTTGCTTGAAACACAGTTTTCGCGCTTTCCATCATACTACTGGCACATATATAGCGCGTTACAGCAGCTCGGCGCTTCATCAGCAAAAGAAGCTGTTCCCATTCTTGAAAAAATTATTATGCTTGGGAATGTTTCTCCATATGCAGCGCGCGCTCGGCATGAACTTGGCGCAATGCAAGGACTTACGGCAGCACAATCACAAAAATTATTAATACGGGGAGAAGTTGACGCGCTTTTAGCACAATATGCACAAACGCACGACGAGCAACTTTTAGAAAGCATATTTGCACTTCTCGAATTGCCCGACAATGAGTACGAGTTGCATGCACTTGCGCTCGTAAAGCAACAATGCCGTCCGCTTAATATGGAAGCGGCTCTAGTGCAGCGAAAAACGGCTGCTTCGCCAAAACTGGCGGAGCGCATACAGTACATACTGAATTGATTATGAAAAAAAGAAGCATTGTTATTTTGATTGCAATGAGCATGATAATCGTCTCATGCCGTAAAAGTGGCGAAGCTGAAAAGCTGTATGTGGCTGCGCTTGATTATTATACGAAAAACGATTTGCAAAGTGCGCTCAATTTTGTAAAACTTGCGTGCAAGCAAGACTCTCGTTTTTATCAAGCGCAATTCTTGGAAAGCAAGATTTATTTCTTTATGGAAGAATACGACGCATCTAAAAAGATTGCACAAAAACTTGTCAAAGTGCAACCCTCGTATACAGATGCGCGGTTGTGGCTCATACGATGTTGCATTATGCAAAATCACTATGAGCAGGCGGAAAACCTGCTTGCTCGCGAACTTTCGTTCAATGCTTCTGACTGGCGCGTGTACTACTTGTATTCACTGCTTGCAAGAATGACGCAAGATTTTGACACGCAGCTTGTTATGCTTTCTCGTGCAGAAGCGTCATTGTCGGATTCGCAAAAAGTATACAGCGCGCTTGCGTCTTCATGGGAACTGCTCGGTGTCGCTGAGAAAGCTGCCGGCTATAAAGCAAAGCACGCTATATTATTTGTTCCAGCATTTGATTTATTGCAGGAAGATGCAGTATTGGAGGAAAACTGATATGAAATATGTTGCATTGTGTTTGTATGTACTGCTTGCTGCAAGTTGCGCGACAACTGCAAAAACAGAGTCGTATCGTGCTGCAATAGAGCCATACAATTATCACGTACGGATTAACGCGCTCTCTGTTGTAGATGATTCCATGAAAAATGATGAAGTTGCATTGCAAATTCAGAATATGCTTGACACGCATCTTCTGCGCCTTGAAAACGAAAAGGCAACGCTTGCAGCAAAAGTGGAAAAACCATTGAATGAGTATGAAGAAAAGTTATTAAATCTTGATGTGGTGATTACGCAGCGTTCATTTATTAAAAATATGGAAGAATACAATTCCATCTATGCGGCAGCGATGTATGCGGATAGCGACGGAAAAATCATTGCAAAATATGGATTGTATAAAACGACAAAGAATACTGTTGCGTCAAGTGTAGAACAACATCGCATTGTGTCTGCAATTGCGTCAGATTTGCACGAACTGCTTGTCACTGCTTTGCAGCAAGGCATTTATCATGATTGAAAAAGTGTGTGCGATGCTGCTTGCCGTATGCCCATTGCACCTCGTTGCGCAGGAAAGTGCAAGCGTTATTCACTCAGTGCAGGAAGCTATCAGCGTTGCAGAACGGAATTCACAAGCATACAGATTGCAGAAAGAGAGCGCATTGCTGAACATGCAAAATGCCGCATATTCAATTACGCCGTTTTTGCCGCAACTGGAGATTGCTTGGTCTGAGTCCGACACGTCAAATAAAGCCTCGCCTGACTCGCGCAGCAAAAACATTGTGCTCTCTGCAACGCAAACTGTTTTCAACGGCGGTAAAAACATGCTTGCGTACAATATGGCAAAATATTCAGCTGCTTATCAATATGAATCGTACATGCAGTCGCTCCAAAGTTTTAAAGCATCGGTAATACAACAATACTACAGCTACATGATAAAAACAGCTGAAGTTGAAATACGAAAAAATCTTGTTGCGAATGCAGAACAGCAGCTTGCCATATGCAAGTCGGAATACGAACACGGTCTTAGGCTAGAAAATGATTACCTTGAATACATTGTGGATGTGATGCGTTTGCGCGATGAGCTAAAAAAGGTTGAACGCGATGCACGTATGCTTTTGCGCGCATGCAGAATTACACTCGGCGGCAGTGTTGAAAGCGACATTACGCTGGAGCGTGTTGCGTTTCCCGACGAAGTTGATGACATGGCGCTTGAACCGCATGCATCGCTCATCTGGCACATTATTAAAAATAATAATTTTGAGTTGAAAAAAGAACGGATGAATTTGTACTATAGCAGGAAACAACTTGAATATGCGCGACGCGTGTATGTACCTGAAGTGTCGCTTACGGGAAGCATAAGTTTTTCAGGTGTACGCTACCCGCTTACAGAGCCGTCGTATTCAATCAAGGTGAATATTAGCTTTGCGAATAATCCGTTTTTCCCATTGCAGACTACGCACGGCTACGGTTTTTCGGCACATGGCTTGAACAGCGTTTCAAATACTGCGAGCGCATCGCTTGTGCCGCTGCCTGCTTATTTTATTACGAAGAAACTTGAGCATGTGTCGCTTGCCCAACAGCTGCTCGCCGCAAATGACAGCGAAATATCGTTGCAAGAATCTGTGTTTTCGATGATTGCAGCACACGACGACTATATCGATTCGATTGCGCGCATTCGAGACACGCTGCATATTCTTGAGCGAAGGTTGGAAATCAGCAAGCTGGAAGTAGAAAAAGGAGAGCGCACGCGCATAGAGTATTTGGAAGCACTTGAAAAATACGCGGAAGAAAAAATAAATCTTGCGCAGGCGCAATGCAATCTTGTACTATCTTCGCACGAGCTTGAACTGCTTGCAGATATACCGCTTGGAGGATTAAAACATGCATTGGCAAAGTAACATGATGCTTACGCTTTTTGCGTGTGCGCTCGTCTCATGCCGCGCACATGTACGCACTGAACAAGCTGCTGAACATGCGCACGCTGTTTCACCGCTATGCGTCACGAGTGAACTGTTTTCAGAGATGATTACAAGTTTTGGTACAGTGACGTACAACAGCAAAAATGATGTGACGAGTTTGGAAAGCGGCACGCTTGTGTATTTTCCTATAAACGAAGGCGATTTTGTCCGCGCTGGTCAAGTGATTGCGCGTTTAAAAAATGTGCAGCTTGAATTTCAAAAAGAGCAGTATGAGAACGCGCTTGAATCTGCAAGGGCTTCGCTTGCCGTAGCAAAGAATGAGTTGCGCGAAGAAGAACTTGCTGTTGAAAGCAGGATTATTTCGCTTGAGAAATCTGCGCTCGCTATCATGCAAAGAGAACTTGAACTTGAAGCTGAGCAGGAGACGCTCAGAAACAAAACAGAGTTGAATCAAATTGGCGGCGTAACAGATGCTGCACTCAAGCAGCTGCGCATACAAGAAAAATCTTCACAGACGGAGTTAGCAATTCTCAAAAAAGAACGTGAGATTGCATGTCTTGGCTTGCGCGATGTTGATTTGATAGATGCGGGATATGCTGTTCCAGAAGATGCAATGCAGAAGAAACAGCTGCTTGTCAAGCTCAACACAAAATCGACTGTCACAAAAATTGAGGCGTTGCAGGCAGAAGTACGCAATGCGGAAACGTCACTTGCTGCTATTAACAAATTGATTGACGAGCTTACAATCCATTCACCTATAACAGGCATTGTAGGCGCAAAGCAGTATGAAAACGGCGAGTATGTTGAGCAGAACAAGAGCATAGCGACAATAATGGACACGTCTTCTGTGTTTGCTGTCGTATACATACAAGAAAAAGATGCAGTCAACTATGCGCTTGGCTCTGAAATAAATATAGAGCTTCCGTCACTTAATAAAACCATACGCAGCATTATATCAGAAATATCTCCGATTGCAGATCCTCAGAGCGGTAATTTTTCTGTAAAAGCTGCAATCCAAAACAGTGACGGCGCAATAAAACCTGGAATGTTTGTAAAGTGCTCGTTGCAGCAAAAAGGCACGGCAGAATGTTGCAAGATGCCTGCAAGCGCGCTTGTCTCAAACAATGGCGGCACAGGAACAGTGTTCTGCGTGCATAACAATTTTGCCGTCCTTAAAACAGTGGCGATAGCTGCGCAAAAGGATGGCTACGTATGGATTTCTTCAGGACTTCGTTCAGGCGAAACAGTAATAGATAATCCATCTCCATTTTTAAAGGAGGGGCAGAGTGTGTATTGGTAAAATGAACGAGCCCCGACGCAGAGCATTCGGAGTATCGTTCATTCTCATAAGGTATCGCAGTTGGATACATTCACTCATTTCAACACAAGCATTGGGGCATGTACTTTCTGCGCGAATCAAATTGTGTCTGCTCGCGTTACCATTGTTTTTTTCATGCAAATTAGTTTCATTTGAAAATTTAAAAGTTGCAATTTCCGTACAGCCGTTGCAGACGTATTATGAAGCGGATGCTGTTTTTGTCAATTTTTCGATTCCCGCTGATTATGAAAGTTTTAGAGAAATCACAGTGCTTAAAAAATACGGGAAAACTGTCTCATTTGACATCACTGGGAGCAGATGTAATTTTTCAATTTGTCCTGTTGAAGGTTGGCAACTTGGCGCATCGTACAGCTTGATTGTTGACGGTTCACTCAAAACAGATGACGGCAGATTGTACACAGTGCACGAAGTTCGCCATTTTGCATATGGAAAAGAGCACATGCGTTTGACGCTCACCTCATTTCCTGAACATGATTTAACAAACGGTGATGAGCCGCTTGTATTTGTTTTTTCAAAGCCAGTTGTGCAAACATCGTTTTTATCTGCTTTTTCACTGTCGCCGCATGTTGAAACAGAGATTGCATTTTCAGACGACAATGCCATTGTAACAGTGCAGCCTGCTTCTCAGTGGACGCTCAATACGATTATGACATGGAAGATAAATGCAAATGTCTGTGCTGCCGATGGATATTGCATTGTAAAAGCGTATGATGGTGCATTGAAGACAGTTGAAGATACGACTCTTCCTGAACTGCGTACAGTTTGCCCTGCGCGATTCATAAACGGTTCATATGTGCTGCGACATGGCGACAGCTTGAATGCGCTTATAGATGATGAAGGTGTGGCGATGTTGTTTTCAAAACAAATGAATCTCTCATCGCTTGAAAAAAATATTGCGTTTGAACCAAATGTTCCGGGGTGCATGTACGCGCTCGACGAATCAAATACATCATTCGTGTTTCAACCATATGGGATGTATGCTATTGATACGCAGTATAGGCTTGCTGTTGGGCGCAATTGTGCCGATGTGCGCGGTTTGAAGCTGTATGACGATAAAAATTATTTTTTTACGAGTAGAAACTCATATCTTGCTGTCACGTCAATAAGCGCACACGGCACAGAATTGATTGGATGCAGTGGCATTCCAACAATCGCTATTCCTGCCACAAATTATTTAACTGCTGAAATTGCTTTTTCCACATCAATTGACAAAGCGCATAAAGCGCAAGCTGAAAAATCATTATCGTGTTCGCCTTTGTTTCCATCCTCATCGTCGAATCCAGTATTGATTTCTATAACATGGAATATTGAAAACACAATTGCATCTGCCGTATGGAAAAATTTTACGTGTTCAAACAGTGAAGAAAATTATTATCAGATAAAAATCAACGGGAAAAAATCAGGCGTCAGCAATGTGTCAGGGGAATATATGAAGGAGGATATATGCGTGACGTTTGTTGCAGGTGTAGAATGATGTTGTGCCGTTTTGCCGCATTAAGCAAGGTGATTTTATGTTGTCTCGTCTTTTGTTCATGCGCTTCGTGGCTTTTGCCGCCGCTTGAAGTCAGCGCTGTGGAGATTAGTGCGCATGAAGTGACAATACGGTTTTCAGATGCTGTGGATAAGAACGCAGTGATTGACGCGTTTTCATTTATGCAGGACGGCGAAGCGATTGGCGGTGATTTTTGCTTTTACGGCAACGTGATGACGTTTGCACCTGACATGGGAATTGCCGAGCGTCACAACTATGAGATACGCATTACGACTGGCGCGCAGAGTGTTTTAGGCCGTTCGCTTATAGAAAATTATGTATATACGTTTACAAAAAAAACGGAAACTGTGCGCCCGCGCGTTGTCTCTGTTGTGCCTGAAAATGAAGCTGTGTGCAGCGGCGGCATTGTGGAATTTGCAATAACGTTTTCTGAAAGCGTTGATATTCAGTCATTTCAAAATGCATTTTCGCTTTCGCCCGCCGTGCCGTATCGATTGAAGTGGAACAATGAGGAAGACAGTGTGCGCGTATGTTTTGATTCACCTCTCTCTCTTTCAAAGCGATACGTCGTTACAATTACAAATTCTTTGTGCGACAAAAATAATAATTATATGGCATCTGATTTTACAAGTGATTTTTTTAACGGCACTGATTTAATGCCACCGTCGTATACATTTTTATATTGCTATGAAAACGCGGAAATCGTTCTATCTGACGTGCACGAAAATATTCCTGCATCAGCGCATCTTTTGCTTGATTTTTCTGAAGAAGTTGCGGTTGATTCTGTTTCTTCGTTCATTTCGTTTAAGCCCGCTGTTGCGTATTTGGTAGTGCCTGACCGCATAACGAAAAAGCGCGTAAAAATTGAATTTGCAGAAAAAATTGCGTGGGAAAAGGAATATCGCGTAACGCTTGAAAAAGGCATGGCGGATGTGTCTGGCAATAAAATAGCGCACGATAAAAGCTATTTGTTAAAATTCAACAACGAATCGGATCGCCCCGTGACATTTATCGAAGGGTATTTTAAAATGGATGACGACAATTTTTTGCGCATTGGAAACGAAACAGATTATTCGTATATGACGCTGCCGGTTGAGCATTTTTCGACAATCGCTGAAAAAGAAACAACGTATTATGCCGTGTTTAGAATTTCAAATGAGGCGCAGTCGCTTGATTATATTTCTGCACTTGAACATATGAGCATCGTGGCGACAAACTCATGTGCATCCTTTTTGTTAAAAAAGATAACGCTGCTCGACAATGATGCGCTGGCAGCATCTGAAATAGCAAGTTTTGATGCAATCGTTCGTGCGCGTGCAAATGCATGGAATCTCTGCTGCGTACAATGCGTTGTTATAGTTGAAAATGCAGACGACCACGGACTTGTGCGTTTTATTGCGCACGCAGGACTGCAAGATACGAACGGCAACGAGCTTTCTGAAACAGCGCAGTTTACGTACAACAAATTATGAAACATGTTCTGCGTTTTTCTGTAAAGCATCCTGTCTCTGTGCTGATGATGGCATTGCTTATAGTTATTGGAGGCGGAATATGTGCACTATCCATTAAAATTGATTTTTTGCCGACGTTGAGCGAGCGGAATATTCTTGTTACGGTGAAGTACACCGGCATGCCGGCGGCTGAAATGAAGAAGTTCGTCACCGTACCAGTTGAAGATGCGTTTGCATCACTCAACGGAATAAAAAACATAACGTCGGTAACGCGAGACGGCATGTCGCTCGTGCACCTTGAATTGCATTGGGGAACGGACAGCGACATTGCGCTCGTCGAATCGCGCGAGATAATTGACATGTGCTATGAAAGGCTGCCACAGGGCTGTGAAAAACCAGATGCGGTCATTTTCAATCCCGTTCAACGTGATACAGTTTTAATTGCTGTACAGAGTTGTGACGGTGACTTAACATACGGGCGATATATTGTTGACAATGAAATAAAGCAGCGCTTTCAGCGACTTGAGGGAGTTGGCGCTGTTTCAGTGACAGGCGGCGATAAAGAAGAGATACGCGTTGTTGCAGACAGGACGCGCCTTGAATCGAAGCATCTTTCATTGCAAATTGTTGCAGACAGCATTGCTGCTGCAAATTTTGAATATCCTGCAGGCACTGTAAAGGCTGGCGATAAAGATTTGCTTTTAAAAACTTCAGGGCTTTACGATTCGCTTGATGATATTTCAAACACGCCGCTTTTGTATAATGATGGTGGAGTTGTACACGTAAAAGATGTAGCAGTTGTTGAGCGTGGCGTTCAGGAGCGCGACTCGTTTTTCCTGTATAATGGTACTGAGTGCATTTGTCTTGGCATACAAAAACGACAGGGCGCAAGTCCACTTGCAGTTTCTCAACGAGTGCGCGAAGAATTAAAACGGCTCGACGACATATATGGAAAGCATTGCACGTTTCAGATTATTTCTGATTCATCCCAATACATGCGCGATTCGCTTTTACAACTCTGCTTGTCTGCATGCATTGGCATTGCGATAACAGTTTGCGTGTTGTATGTTTTTCTAAAGACGCTTGCAAGTGCATTGTTGGTGGCAAGCATTATCCCGCTGTGCATATTGTTTTCGCTCATTGCACTTGTAGCGGCAGGCAGAACGCTCAATACGCTTTCGCTTTCTGGAATGACTATCGGCATTGGCATGGTGATAGACACGGGCACAGTTGTATTAGAAAACATTCAGCAAAAGATTGCTGCCATGAAAAAAAATCACTTTGCAGACTGTCTTGTGCAGGCGGTGGAAGAAGTTGCATTATCTACTGTCGGATCGTCAGTTACAACGGTAATTGTGTTTGTTCCGTTTTTCTTTTTATCGGGAATACTTGGAGAACTGTTTGCAGATATGGCGGTTGCAGTCATCTCGTCTATTGCATTCTCATGTATTCTTTCGCTTACGTACATGCCTGCCGCCATGCTGCTCATATTTCAAAATAATTCTGCGCTGCTTGCAGTGTCGCGCGCTGTTCCATGCCTTGAACAACGTTATGAAAAAATGCTGCGTACGCTGTTTGCAAAAAAATGGAGCGCACTGGCTATTCTTGTCTGTTGCACGTTTGCAGGCATTATGCCGTTGCATCTGCTCAAAAAAGAATTTCTCCCAACGGCATATGCGCCTGTTGTGTCATTTGAGCTTTCATTTGAAGAAGGAACGCCACTGGAAAAAATACGGGAATATGCGGTGTATATGCAAGATGCAGTAGCACGCATGCCTCATGTCGATGCAGCATTTTTTTCTGGCGGAATAGATGTTCAAAATACAGCAGCATTTTCAAATCCGTCTAAAAAAAAGGAAAGCCTTGCAGTCTCTCTGATGACGACAAAACCCGATGCAGTAAAAGATGCTGTGCACGCTATGCTTGATGAAACTTCTTTTGAATATGCATTTGCACACAATGATGATTTGCTTTCTGAAGTGCTTGCACTTCAAAGCGATGCTGCCGTGCTTTTCGTCTCTGACGACATGCAGAGAAAAATTGAAACTGTTGCCGCACATGTAGACCGCATTGTGCCGTCATCGCATGTTGTTGAACATGTTTTTTTGCCTGATAGAGTTGCGTGCGCCCGCTTCAATGTTACGACAATGCATACTGCTCGCCTTGCACGTCAAACGCTTGAAGGAAGCGATGCGTCATATTACTATGAGCACGGCAGACGCATTCCTATATCAGTTTGCTTTCCGCGCCATGAAATATCTGCTGTCGATGAACTTTTGCGCGTCAACGTGTTGCTTGAAAATTCATATGTGCCGCTCGGTACGCTGGGAACATTTCATACGCAGGCGTCTGAAAAAATCATATACCGTCATGCGAGGAAAGATGCAAAACTATTAATGGGTGCTATTTCAGATGAATGCAAGACGAGTGCAGAGGTTGTTGCTCTTGCAGACGAGCAAGTTTCCGAGTTGTTTGGAAACGCAGGAGTGCTGCTTGCAGTTATCATCATGCTGTTGTATTGCGTCATGGGTGCGCAGTTTGAAGATTATTTTATACCGCTTCTCATATTGACTGCATTGCTGCCTGCGTTTTCGGGTGCGTTTATTGCACTTATGCTTTGCGGCTGCTCAATAAACATTAACAGCGTCATCGCACTTGTCGTACTGTTCGGTACATCGGTGAATAACGCTATTATCCTTTATGAAAACTGCGCGCATATGACACGCATAAATGTAGAACGCATCATATATGCATGCAAAAAGAAATTACGTGCAATCATCTTGACGAATGCTACTACAGTGTTCGCGCTTGTGCCGTTTGCGATTGATCCGTACAACAAAAATCCCCAATCTGCAATGGCGGCAGCTGTTATAGGAGGGCTTGTTTTTTCAATGCTGATTGTGCTGCTCGTCGTTCCACAGTTGATGCATATGGCGTTGAGGAGGCGGAAACTGTGAAGCGTGAATGGTACATGAGCCGCGTTGCACCATTTTTTATTTTGATGGCAATAACAGTCGTATTTACGTATGCAGCTTTACACATTGAAATAGGAGAAACAAAAAATATGCGGCATACAGTGTTCAGCATACGATTCGACTATTATGGCATGGACTGCGAGCAGATAGAGCAGCTTATCACAATTCCGCTTGAAGAAAAGATGATGGTATTGCCAGGATTGCTTGAACTTCGTTCATCAGTGGAATACGGCAAATCTGTTACGACAGCGTATTTCCAAAAAAGCGCAAATAAAAAGCAGTTGTACATGCGCATGCGGAATGATGTTGACGCACTGTATGCGAGCATGCCGGGTGATGTGCAAAAGCCACGCATTACGTCTTCTGCTGCATCTGACAAAGCGGTGATGTGTATTGCATTTTCAGGGAACGCTGTACAGGGAAACATGCGCAACTGGATAGAAACACATGTGAAGAAAGCATTGGAATCTGTTGGCAATGTGTCTGAAGTGATAGTTGCAGGCGGAAAGACAGAAGAAATCCTTGTTGCATTTGATGCAGAAAAAGCTGCGGCATTGAATCAAAATCCTGCTGTGCTTGCAACTGTTGTCCGTGACGGCAATTCTGTCAACGCAGGCGCACTGCTTCGCACAGGCACATCGGATGAATGTATTGCATTTGACACGCAGTTTCGTTCACTTGATGATATGCTTGCGCTGCCGCTCAACGCAGGCGGCAGTTGCACGACGCTCGGCTATGCTGCAGAAATAGGAAAAAGCGGCAGAATCAACGATGAGATTGTGAGAATCAATGGCGAGGAATGCATTACTGTTGCTGTTATGTCGTCGTCGAGCGGAAACAGCATTGCAATTTCGCGAGCTTGCCGCCGTGCGCTTTTTAACATGCAGCTCCCTGCAGGCTCATGGAATATTTTGTACGACAATGGCACGGTGCTTGAATCGCTGGCAGTCTCTGTAGTCCGTGCGCTCGTCACAAGCTTTGCGTGCGTCATTATCATCATTCCGTTTTTTTTCAACTCATTGCGCGTGCTTGTGCTTGCCCTGCTGTTTTTGCTCGTAGACAGCGTGTGGACAGTTGGGCTGCTCAACATCGCGGGCTGCACGCTCAATCAAAACACGATTGCAGGTATTTCAATTGCACTTGGTCTTGCTTCAGATTCAGCATTTGTCATAAACGAAACAGCATATGCCGCAGCAAATCAACAGGCGTATGTCGCTTCTGTAAAAAGAATCATTCCGTCGATGTTCGCCGCATCTCTTACGACGATAATTGCGCTTGTTCCACTTTATTTTCTGGATTGCATAGTGCCGGGCATACGCGCTGTGGCGTTTGCTATTTGTACAATGATTGTGAATGCTGTCTTTCTTGCAGTTGCCTTTTATCCTTGTTTTTTGTCTGCGGATGTGCGGGCATCAAAGCGCGTGCTGCCGCTGCAAACGTATGATATGGTGCATGCATGCGTTATGCGCATGTCGTGTACAGTACATTTCATCAATCACAAAAAGACTATGCGGATTTTTTATGTTGCCATGATGCTGCTCCCACCTGTCATATTCGCTGTGTCTGGAAAAAATATTTCGTTTGAAACAAGCGGCAACGTGATTTATGCTGCGGCAGAATTTGCGCCTGAAAAAAGCAAGGAATCGATTGACGATGCAATACAGCAATTAATAAAAATGATTGCTCAAAAGGATGGCGTAACGTTTGTGCGCTCGGAAGCAAGGAAAGGAACGGCAGAATTGGAAATTGGCTATGATGAAAAGACAGTTGCAGAGACATCAGTAGTTGCTCATGTGCAGTCGCTTTCTCATGTGCTGTCAGATGGATTTTTATATGTTCCTGGCGCGCGCGCAAAACGAACTGAACGCGTTCAGAGCATTGAACTGTGCGTGGTGGGCGATGAGCAGAATATGTGCATGGACTACGCGCGGAAAGCGGCAGAGTCGTTGAATAAAACAGGAATGTTTTATTCAGTTGTGCTCAATTTCAAAGAGCCTGAGAAACTGCTTGCGTTTACGCCGTCGCGTGAATTTTTGTGCATGAATTTGATGACTGTGGAGGAAACTGCCTCAACGCTCCGTTGGATTCTTTTTGGACCTGTGGCAGACAAATGGCTGCGCGATGGAACGGAAACAGATATACGCATACGCGCTTTGAGCGATGCAACACTGTCCGATATTGAAAATATATATATTCCGACTGGCTGCGATGCAATACGGCTCGGCGCGTTTGGAACGTTTGAGCAAAAAGAAGGGCGTGGAAAAATATACCGCAAAGACGGACGGCGTGCCGCATTTTTCACTGTTGAAACGACAGGAGAAAGCCTCAATACTTCTGTAAAAAAAATTAAAACAACGCTCGACCCGCTCGTGCTTGAAAAAGGATACGGTGTTTCGTTTCCGCATGAGATTGAAACGATGGACAGGCAGTATGGCATGCTTGTGGCAGTTCTTGTCATAAGCGTTGTATGCATATTCATTGTGCTTGTTGCGCTCATTGAGGATTTCCTGCGTGCGCTCAGCATCGTCTCGCTTATTCCCGTTTCGTTGTGCATTCCACTTTTAGTTCGATTTTTTTTGCGCATGCCGCTGGAGCTTGGCGACGTAACCGGCATGGTGTTGCTTTCCGGGGTCACAGTGAACAACGCCATCTACATTGCGTCATCGAGAAAAAAAAAGATGCAGGATAAACTGCGCGAAAAAATTACGAGCATTCTTGTTACGTCACTTACAAGCATAGCAGGTGCAATGCCGTTGCTATTTTCAAATGCGGGCGGCTTTTGCGGCAGCGTTTCAATTTTCATGGTGTGCGGTATTGCAAATTCGCTCATAGCAAGCGTAGCGTTTTTTCCGTGCGTCTACAAAAATCAATAAAAATATTTTTTGATGCTTCAATTGGCACGCCGTCCTACTCCCCGCTTGCCGCTTTTCGTGCTATACTAACTGCATGGAAAATGCAACCGAGCCGCAAAAAAAACAACACCTTGTCAATGCGCAAAAAATGCTCGATGACGCGCAGGAACGTGCCATTAAAATTGCTAAAAACGCAGTAGTAAGCGCGGGCGCAGGCTCTGGAAAAACGCGCGTGCTTGCAGAGCGATTTACGCATCTTGTGCTTGAAAAACATATCGCTGTTGACGAAATCCTTACGCTCACGTTCACAAAAAAAGCGACTGTCGAAATGTACGGGCGCATTTATAAAACGCTTAAAAATAGCGGTGCAGATATTTCTCATTTTTATAAAGCGCACATTCAAACGCTTGACAGTTACTGTGCGTCGGTAGCAAAAATGGGAGCACAGTTTTACGGCATCAGCCCTGATTTTACCGAAGACAATGATGCAGTTGCCGCGCATGTTTCTGCAATGGCATTGCCGTTCATATTAAAACACCGTGACAACGAAGCGATTCAAAAACTTGTTAAAACGAAAGATTTTGCCAAGATTGCGAATGAGCTTTTTGTCGGCCCGATTCTTGCGCATTCTACTGTTGCAGAGCCAATTGATTTTACAGCAATGCTTGGTGCACAAAAACAAGAAGTGCAGAACAAATGGGAAAAATACGCCACTAGCGCGATGCACTCTGTTTCAACAATCAATGAATTGCGCAATGAATATAGCGGCAATGCAATCAAACTGATAGACAGAATTGATGAAGCGCTCTTATCAATGCAGGTTGAAGATATGCCAGAAGTCACTGAAAGCGATTTTAACAATTCTGACAGCACGGCGCTTGAATCATTCATTGCACAACTGAATAAGCTTGCAAACGTAAAACTGGCAGGCGGCAACAACGCGAGCAAGCCAATTACCGAAGAAATAAAACTGCTCCGAGAAACGCGCGACACACTTATTTCTCTTGCAAATTTTGTTTACGGATTTTCAACAACAAAAGCTGTGTTTGCGTTGCTCGAAGAATTTCAGTTGCTCGTAAACAGTGCAAAGCGCGCACAGGCAAATCTCACATATGCTGATGTCGCCTCGCTTGCTGTATGCATTTTGCGCGACTATCCTGAAATACGCGCAATCGAAAAACAAAAGTACAAAGCGATTATGATTGACGAATTTCAGGACAACAATTCGCTCCAGCGCGATTTGCTTTTTATGCTTGCAGAAAAAAACGAGCGCACTGAGTGCGGCATTCCTGCCGTGCACGACATATGTAAAGACAAATTGTTTTTCGTAGGCGATGAGAAACAGAGCATTTACCGATTTCGTGGAGCAGACGTTTCTGTGTTTAGAAATCTTTCAAATGATTTTGCAGACGGCAACCTTGCGCTCAACACAAATTACCGCTCGTCTGCTTCGCTCATTGCTTCGTTCAACGCCATATTCGGCGGCGAGCGGTTTTCTCCGTGTATAGATGCACTGTCTGACAACAATGTGGCAACAGGTGCAACAGATGACGACAACGCGGCAACTATAAACGGAGCCTTTTCCGCTCCTTCAGTATTTTTTACCGAAACGTATGCGTGTTCTGAAAAGCCGCGCAGTTTTGATGCAGTGTATCATCACGTGGAAATTCCCAGTCAAAAAAGTGCCGCAGAAATCTCTTCAAAAAACAATGCGTTTGCACCGTGTGTGCATGTTGCGCTATACGACACAACTCAAGAAGCGCACGATGCCATGCTCACTGAGGAACGCGCTGAAGCTGCGTGGGTCGCAAAAAAAATTCGTGCTCTTACAACAGAAGGAGATGCACCGTACAAGCCGAGCGACATTGCAATTCTTTTCCGCACATACTCTCCTCAGCCAGTTTTTGAGCGTGCACTTTTGAACGAAGGCATTCCATATAGCACAGAAACGCTCACAGGCTTTTTCAATGACGGACCCACAAACGATTTGTTTGCTTTTTTGCGACTGTGCGTATATCCTGCTGACACAATGGCGTACGCACAAGTGCTCCGTTCACCGTTTGTCAATTTTTCTGTGGACGAAACAAACAGCATCCTTGCAGAAAATGAAGCGGCGTTTGCGCTTTCAAAAATTACGAATCTCTGCAAAGAAAGCCGCGAACGATATGAAAACGCGCGCCAACTGTATTGCATGCTGTGTGAATCTGCAAAGACAGAACCACTCACTAAAACAGTGAACCGATTGTGGTATGAAGCAGGCTATCGATACGAAACGCTGTGGAATAAAAATGTGCGCATGTATGAAACGCTGTACGACCGAATTTTTGAGTTGGCTCGACGAGCAGAAGAACATGCCATGAGTCTTGCGGAGTTTGCAGACAGCGTGCGCACATATGGTGATGAAAAAGAAAAACTTGCAGACATGGACATTCCGCTTGAGCAAACAGAAGGCGTACATCTTTTAACAATTCACAAAAGCAAAGGTCTTGAGTTCCCCGTTGTATTCGTGTGCGTAACAGACAAAAAAGGAAAGAATGAAGCAAATGCAGAGGCTGTGTATTACAGCAAGCGATTTGGCGTTTCGATAAATACGCCGCCATGTCCATCGGTTAGCGCAAAATCAAATTATTTTTATCACTTGGCAAAAGATGAAGAAGCGGCAATGGCAAGTGCAGAACTCAGGCGACTTGCGTATGTCGCGATTACGCGCGCGGAAAAAGCAGTATATGTTACCGGCACATACGAAAGCGATGAAGGCGCATGCACATTCAAAGATAGTGCACGCTATGCGCCCGGTGGAGAGAAAAATCCTGCAACAATTTTACAGTTGCTTTCACCTGTGCTCGACTATTACGCACGTACGCAACATGAGCCAGCACCGTTTACGTTTGAAACAATACCGCCTATGGCGCGCGAAATGCGGCATCACAAAAATGAGCGTGAAAATACGCTGCATGCAAAACGCGCGTTTATCAAGGAAGCAAAACCACTCTACGAAAGTGCGCATGTTGTGGACGTAGAACAGGAAGCGCCGTTGTATGCGTTGCCGAGCCATCTATATCACACGGATGATGAATCGTACACAAATAATAATTTTGCCGTGTATGACGATGCGCCGTATCAAGAAATTAATAAAATTGTGATAGACTCAATTCCAAAGCGAAACGCAAGACACACAAACAACACATCATATGAACACGGTGCGAAAAACGAAAGCGCAATAGATGACGTGAACGCTGCACTTGCCGCAACAAATGCCGCAGAACCGCGTTTTACATTTGCGCACTTTGGAACAATTGCGCACGCATACATGGAAGCAGCAATCACGAACAGAGAAGCAGTTATATCAAACCGTGATATAGTGGGGCTTGACGGTAGTGAAACAAAACTCAAAATGATTCAGAAAATTTGCCAAGATATGCAGCGGCAATTCAAGTTGTCGGAAATCGGAAAAGCAGCGGCAAAATCAGAATGGCACAAAGCGGAATACGCATTTAGAAGTCGCGTCGGCACAAAAATTATTAAAGGAACTATTGACCTCGTTTTTAAAAATAGCGATGGCACATATACTATTGTTGATTATAAAACAAATCAAGTGAAAGCGCCTGAACTGTACTATGCGCAATTAGCTTGTTACCGCGAGGCAGTTGCTGCAATGTTCAGCGTGCACATAGAAAAAATAAACTGCGTGCTCTACTACTTGCGCTTTGGCGAGGTGATAGATGTTACGGACGCATGCGCAAAAATCGACGTGCTGGAAGCGGTGGAGAAAAGCATTTGATGCGGTTATGAACCTTTTATGTCAAGAAGAAATCAAACGCAATTTTTCAAATCTTGATTATGAGAATCCTGCAAGTACATTGCATGAACTGTTTCAGAAAAAAATTATTATGGAAGTCCGCTATGAATTTAGCGAGTACCATGATGAAAACGGGAATCCCATTTGGAATTGCAAAGCGTTTTTGGAAGGCTATGGCGACTTTTTTGCTGATAATGTTTCTAAAAAACAGGCAAAGCAAGATGTGTCGCTCAAAGTATTGCATTTTATTACAGATACGGTAATTAAAAAATCTGACAAGTGAGGAGTAAGAATGATGAATAAACATTATATTTTACAAGCCATCACCGCAGACGGAAAATCTGCATATATTGATGATGTGGCTAATGGAAAAAACTGTGACTGCATCTGTGCAGAATGCAAAGGAAAACTAATTGCAAAAAATAATGGCAGAATTAAAATTCATCACTTCGCTCATGAAAGCGGAAACGACAACATCAAGTGCAGTCAGACAGCATTACACTTGCTGGCAAAAGAAATAATTGCAGAAGAAAAAAGAATACCTGTTCCACGAAATGGAAAAATCGAATTTTACAAGGCAGATGTTGTAGAACAGGAAAAATATTTAGGTGATATTATTCCAGACTTGTACGCAACTTGCGAAGGATGGAATTTTATTGTTGAAATCTTGGTTACACATGAAGTGGATGAAGTAAAACGAAAAAAAATTGCAAATCGAAGAATTTCTGCCGCTGAAATTGATTTGTCAGATAAAGTATTTGAATCAAAGGAAGAAGTGAAAAGTGCGCTATTCAATTCACAGAACATCAGGATTGTATATGATGATGATGAAAAATTGATTTCAGAGAGAAAAGAAATCTTATTAAATTTCGGACTACAAATTCACATTCAACGAGGTGGAGTAATTGAATGTCCTTATGCAAAAAATTTTGTTAAGGCAAACTTCTGTAAAGAGTGTGTGTTATGCTATAGTGAAAATAATGACCTTATCTTCTGTGGTTCAGTTTTACCAATCTTAATAAAACCTGCATTACGCACTGAAACAAAAATCATCTGCAATCAAAATACAGTTATGTTTCCAAGCGAGGCTAAAAAATATAATGAATCACATTTTGGATGGAAAATGCGGGAAGCCGTGCAACACGCTCATATGTCATTGATGATTCAAAGCAAAATGTGGTGATGATTTTTGCTGAAAGATGTGATATACTTAGTGATGAGGAGATGGTATTATGAAGAAAATTATTAGTTTTATTATTGTGGCAATTTCATTTGCTCTGTTCAGTTGTGCTACTGCTGATGGAGCAGCCCTTGTTACCGGCACGCAACGCTCTGCGACAAATCCTGCTGTCGTTGTCATATACACCAAAGCACCTGAAAATTATGAAGTCATAGGGATTGTCACTGCTTCAAGTGATTCGGGGTGGACAGAGCAAGACGATTTGAACTATGCGCTTGCGGAGTTGAAAAAACAGGCGGCAAAAATCGGAGCGAATGGCGTTATTTTAGAAAGTGTGAGCACATCAAATAGCGGTGGCATTGTGAGCTACGGAGTTTATATTCCCATTACTGCAAAAAATGTTTCTGGAAAAGCGGTTTACGTGGAAAAATAATAAGAATTGATAAGGAGATTTTTATGAAAAAAAACATTGTACTTTTGTCACTATTGGCGCTGGCTGTACTTCCTGTCTTTGCAGGTCCATTCGGCTTAAAAATGGGAATGACATTGGAAGAAATTGCAGAACAGTGTGAAGAGTTTCCTCGTCATGTTATGAACGATGTTTATCAAATTATGCCAAAGAAACGACATCCGCTGTTTATTGACTACGTTGCTTTTATAAGCGAAAGCAAAGGTTTGTATGAAGTAAGAGCGGTAACAGAAAAAATTGAAACTAATAAATTCGGAACAGAGTTGCAAGATGCGTTCCATAATGTAAAAGATAGAATATCCAAAACTTATGGTTCTCCAAAAATTAAAGATGGTTTAAATCCAAATACAACATCAAGTTCGCAACGGGATGAACGTTGGTTTTATACACTGCGAGAAGGCGAACGCGAACTTGTTGCCTGCTGGAGTATTGATGTTGCTTTAGAAGATGGGCTTGATATGGTAATATTGGAATGTTGTGGAGACAGTGGACTCAGTGGGCTGTACGGAGACATCCTTCACAATGTTTTTTCCATGCTTGGTAGAGATGGTGGACTGTACGGATATCTTCAGCTTTATTACTATTTCCAAAATGCAAATACCGTTGAGGACGAGCAAGATTCTGTGTTTTAAAACTTGATTTTTTGTTTTTTGAAAGTAGAGAGAGGAGGCCATATGGGTTGTTTTCGCGTTTTGCTTTGTATAATTTTTCCACCACTCGCCGTTCTTGACAAGGGTTGTGGGTCAATCGTAATCGTAACTTTACTCACTTGCTGTGGGTGGATACCGGGTGTTATCGGAGCGTTGGTGGTAAATAATAAGTAGGAAGAACTAACGCATGTCGCTCATAAATCGGATTTTTGGAAACAGTAAAATTAAAACCGCAGATAACAACATCTCTCTTTTTGCCTATTCTGATAATCCGAACTTGGCTGCACTCTGTTCTTTAGGAATTACTTTAAATGAGTTGCTTTCTTCTGATTCTTATATTGCAAAAAGTGGTTATCTTGCAGAGCAGAATCAAAATTTCATTCTTGTAGACCATTTTATTTCCAGCTTCAAAACGAACGGCTATACTGCCGAGCAGTTCGATAATTGGTCTGCAAAAACTGAAAATATACGCACAAAATTGTTCTTGAGCATCTGCAAGCAGTGCTATTTGGAATATGAAAAATATCTGAATAAAAATAATGCGGTTGATTTTGCCGATATGATAAATGAATCAGCCCGCCTGCTCAAAGAATCCAAGTCTGTGAGTGACGACTGGCAATCAATTTACGCATTCAGTGGTTCCGACATTACGCTATTCATGAAATTTTCTGAAATCATGGGCTACGCGGAATTGCTTAAAATTACGAACACCTACCGCAACTCACAAGAAGTTATAGACATTGCAGGAAACTTCATTCAGAAAAACACGGCACAGATTCAGAAGTCGCTCAAGTTGCCAAAAACAATAAAAGACCCAGTGATTATTTACACATATGATTCAAGCAGAAAAAATGGAACGGCAGTTTTGATAGCGGGGCAGAGTACAATTTGGCAAAAGCGGTTGAAACAGCACTGTGGCAAATTGTTGAATTTAACAAAACAGAAAGAAAAGACACCAAAAAACAGGAAATCCTTTTGCTCGGGAGATTCGGCTTTGTCAGAGTTTATTATACGCGAAAAGTGAATTATGGTGATGCTATTGACGGCAAAGACTTTGAGATTACGTTTCGTGCTTGTGTTTTTTTGCGTACAGGTATGTGCCTATGCCTATGCCAAGTCCACCTAAAATCATGAGGACGCACAACACTTGTCCCGTTGAAAAGTTGAGGAGCGATGTATTTTTATATATGGGCGCGTTTAAATCGTGGGCAAATCGGTAGCCTATGTCTGCGTCAGGCTCACGAAAATATTCGATAAAAAAACGGAATATGCCGTAGCCTATGGTGTATAGTGCGGCAAGCATGCCGTGCCATTTCTTGCGTTTGCGTAGCAGCCATAAGATGACAAAGAGCACGATGCCTTCAAAAAACGCTTCGTACAATTGGCTTGGGTGACGCGGCAAATTGACAAGGTTTGAAGTGACTTCCATGCCGATTTCAGATGCAAACTGCTGCACCCAGTCGAGCGTAGCGGAAAATTTTTCTGCTTGTGGAAATGTCATGCCCCACGGCATTGTCGTGATTCTGCCGTACAACTCGCCGTTTAAAAAATTGCCAATTCTGCCGAACGTGTAGCCTGCCGGAATTGCGACAACCATTGCATCAACCCATTGAAAAACATTTTGCTTATGTCGTTTGCACCACAGAATCATACCGAGCAATCCACCAATGAATCCTCCGTGGTACGACATGCCTGCCAAACCTGTAAACTTGCGTGTTGCGGGGTCAAACGGCCAGAAGATGAGCCACGGCTTTGCACGGTACAAGCCGCTTGTGTCGTATATGAGCGTAGAAAAAATACGCGCTCCGATTATTAATAGTACAATTCCTGTTGCGATGAAGTTTAAAATATCATCTTCTGTCGCTTTGTAATTTTCATTGTCAAGCAAGCCTTCGCGCAATTCTTTTTTCAATATAAAAAATGCGGTGGCGAATGCAAAAACATACATGAGGCCATACCAGCGCAAAAGTCCGAGAAAAGGAATTCTGGGAAATATTTCAGGGTGAATCCACGAAGGATAATTGATAAACAATGGAAGCATAAAAAGCCGCCTTACACGCGGAAGCCTTGTTGGGCTGCCTGCACGAGTTTTGATTTTAACAAGAGATTTTCTTTACGCAACTGCGTAATTTCAAATTGCTGCGTTTTAATCGTTTCCGCAAGCTCTCCAATTGTAAGCGTGCCGCTTCCGACTAAATCGTCAATGCCCGATAACTTGTACTCGTAGTCATCATTTGCTTCTTCTTCTGCAATTTGGAATGTATCAGAACCATCTGAGTCTGGAGTGAATTCTGTGTCGAATGTGCGCGTTTCAGAGGCAAGCACTTTTTCTGCTATGCGATAAATGGCCTGCGACAAAACTGATTGCGGCTTGTACACGATAATGGGCAGTTGTGAAGCGAGCGCTTTTTCTTGCAGTGATTCGCGATACATGACTCCCAAATGCTCAATGTCGAGTCCGAGGTATTGAGTACATGAATGGCGTATGCGCTGTGCCTTGTCTGCATCTTTCGGGTCGTCAATCATATTCATAACGAGACGAGGACGGAATGCATTCATGCGCGACAAAAACAGCTCGGTATTTTTTTTGTCTACTGCCGCAAGCGATTCAATCAATTTTGGAATGTACAGCCGCTGGAGCGACAGCGAATCTTTGCGCAATGTTTCAAGCTGCGTGTAGCCGCTTGTTCCTTTTTTGAATGTTGTATACATGAGACGAAACACGGCATTTTTCAAGAACAGATACCCGTTGAGCGTTGCGGTAACTGTTGGAGCGGTAACGATAATGCCTTGTGGCGACAGCAAAAACATGTCGAGTATTATTTGATGCGTGCCAGCACCTAAATCAAGTACGAGGTAGTCTGCGTCTATGCTCTGAAAATTTTTAACAAGTTTTACTTTTTGAAATGGTTTGAGCGAGGTAAGGCCGGGAATCTGGCTGTCGCCTGCAATAAAACTTACGTTTTCATAATCAGTTGGCGCAATGATATTTTCAAACTGGCCTTTGTCGGTGAGCCACGCGCCAAGACTTGCACTCGGAATAACGTGCTGTCCGATTGCAAGATGCAAGTTCGATGCGCCTAAATCTAAATCAGCGAGGACGACTTTTTTGCCTGCCTGTCCGAGCGCGATTGAAAGGTTTGCCGAAAGCAAGCTTTTGCCTACTCCTCCTTTTCCGCTCGCAATAGGAATAATTTGCATAACAATATTATATCATAAGGAAGCGATTATGCATAGTTGTCATTTTGAACGCTGTAGCGTACAAATTTGCAGTTGTAATTTTTTGTTCCTTGCCGTAAAATGTTATGCATGAGAATGGTTACTTCAAAAAGCAAATTGATTCATGCAGCAGTTTCAGCTGTTGCGTTTTTTGCGCTTGCGATTATTTCATCGCAGTGCTTTGCGCAATCTTCTACAGATACAGAAGCATCTTCCAGTTTTCAATACATGAAAAAAATCACTGCCGTGTTCGACTATGTGCAGCAAAATTATGTCGATGAAATTGACGCGAAGATTTTATACGAAGGCGCGCTCAAAGGGATGCTTGAAGCGCTTGGCGACCCATATACGCAGTACCTCGACCCAACAACAATGCGCTCGCTGTCAGACACAACTGCCGGCAACTTTGGTGGCGTGGGGCTTTCAATAAGCAAGCCGATTGAATCTACGCCTGAAAAGCCTGCATATGTTGAAGTTGCTTCGCCAATAGAAGACAGCCCTGGCGCAAAAGCGGGCATTCAGTCGGGCGACTACATTACGGCGATTGACGGCGAAGCTACTCCTCCCATGACAATGGAAGAAGTGCTCAATCATTTGCGCGGCGAAGTTGGCAAACCGGTAACTGTTTCAATTTTGCGCGGCAAAGATATTAAATTTGATGCGACGCTTGTCCGCGCAGTAATTGAAGTGCCTACCGTAAAATACGGCATGATAAATTCGACAGGCTATCTACGCGTCATTGAGTTTACGCCCGACACGCCCAAACGCGTCCAAGAAGCGCTCGACTCATTTGCAAAAGCAAATTATCAAAATTTAATAATTGATTTGCGCGACAATCCAGGCGGACTCATAACGAGCGTTGCAGATGTCGCAGATAAATTTATTAACTCTGGTCCGATTGTGACAACAAAAAGCCGTCTCAAATTTGAAAACAGGGTGTTTACTGCAAGCGGCAGAAAGACGACAGTGCCTGCAAACATGCCTATTGTTGTTTTAATAAATCGTGGCTCTGCCTCTGCGTCGGAGATTTTAGCGGGCGCGCTCAAAGACAATCATTTGGCATATCTTGTGGGGCAACGCACATACGGCAAAGGCAGCGTGCAGCAAGTTATTCCACTCAGCAACACAGACGGTTTTAAAATTACGATGGCGCGCTATTATACGCCGAGCGATGTGAATATCGACAAGATAGGCATTCCTCCAGATAGAGAAGTGTTGTATCCAGAGATGAGTGAAGCGGCGGAAAAAGCGTACACGGAACTTATTAAATCGAATGAGATTGCAACATACGTAGACGCGCATAAAAATATGAACGAGCGCGACATTGCTTCTTATGCGGCAATGCTTGAAAAAAAATATGCGCTCGACGCGAGTTTGTTGCGCCGCCTTGTTCGTCTGCAAGTGAACCGCACAAAACCCGCCGCTCTGTACGATTTAGATTACGACATTCAGCTTAACGCCGCGCTCGACATTCTCAAAACAGGCGGCTTCCAGTCGCTTGTGCGTGCCACAAAGACACTCAAAGAGTTGCAAGAAGAAGCGGCTGCAAAAGATGCGCTTGCTGCAAAGTAATGCGCCAGTTTATTTCTGTGGTGCCGTTTGACGAGCGCGGCATGCTCACAGTGCGTGGAAAAGATTTTACGCATTTGTGTCGCGTGCTTCGTTCGGGCGTTGGCGACATGCTGTATGTGCGCTTTCCCGATGGTGCTCTTGCACCCATGACTGTGTGCAGCGTGTACAACGACAAAAAGATTGCTGAACTGCAACTGTGCGTTCATGGAACGACACAACGATCCGACAACAATACATTGCAGACGGCAGTGCGCGGCG
Organism: Treponema sp.; assembly: GCA_017446265.1. Taxonomy (GTDB): domain Bacteria; phylum Spirochaetota; class Spirochaetia; order Treponematales; family Treponemataceae; genus Treponema_D. Next base: position 15,786 of record JAFSRD010000008.1, on the reverse strand, counting down.
TTTCAGCTTTTGAAATCGATGAATATCACTCATCTATTGCATACACGCTTTTTCAATGGATTGCGAAACCGCAAAAGATGGAATTAATAATTCGTCAGGCAACTGAATGCGGCGTAAAGACGATTGTGCCTGTTGCGGGTGCATTTTCTCAAAAAAGCTGCATTGAAGCGATGCGCACGAAACGGTTGCGCTTTGAAAAAATTATTAAAGAAGCGAGAGAGCAAAGCGGCTCGCCTGTGGGAACAGTTGTACATGACGTGGTGAGCGTGCATGACGCGTGCACGCTATGGCAAAAATTGCGCAGCATGTCGGGTGCTGTTGCTGTTGTACTTTCAGAGCGAAGTGATTTGTGCAAGCCGCTTTCAAAAATCATTGATGATTGCACTGATGTAAAAAATGCTGCACTTGCTGTTGGAAGCGAAGGCGGCATAAACCCTGAAGAAATCGCATTGCTCTGCAACGCAGGATTTACGCCTGTTCATTTTTCAGGAAACATCTTGCGTTGTGAAACAGCCGCGCTCTACGGCATTGCCGCGTTGCGAACGCATTTAGAAAAGCAGTAAAATGCACGAGACAAAAAATTGAGTGCACGGCTGTTTGTCAATGAATTTTTGCTTTAGATGTTCCGCCTAAAATCAATGGGAATTAGGGGCATTCCCTGAAAATTGATTTCCGCAGTGTGTACAATCGTGATCTTGAAAAAAAAGGTGTTGCGCATTACAATAGTGTCCTATGGGTGTTCAAAGGATTTCTGTTGTCGGTGTGCCAATAGATGTGTGCCGACCGGAAGATATTGAGGGTGAAGTGCTTGAACTGCTTGCAAAACCTGGCACAAAGCAAATTGTTTTTTTGTCAATTTGGGATTTGCTCAAGGCGCGCAGAAAAAGTGATTATGGCGAGTGTGTGCGCAATGCAGATTTAATTTTGCCTGTTTCAAAAAGCATTATTAAAGGTGCGAAGTTTTTAAAAAAATCTATTCCTGTGCGTTACAATCAGTTTAAAGCAGTTATAGAAGTGCTTTCTGTGCTTGAACGCCATTACAAGTCGATTTACTTGCTCGGCGCGCGCAAGGTTACACTGCAAAAAGCAGAATCAAATGTGCGCGACACATTCCCATCGCTTAGGATTGTGGGACGATATGTCGGATATTATCCGAAAGCTTCTGAAAATGCAGTTGTCGAAGCAATTTACAAAGCATCGCCTTCGCTCGTGCTGCTCAGTGAAGGCATTAAAGAAAAAGATGTGTGGGCATACCGCAAGCGAAATCGTTTTGCGTCAAGCATATTTGTGTATTATCACGACGCGCTTGCTATTTTTGCCAAGCGTGTAAAGCGTGTAAGCGAAAAAGTGTTTGACCGCGGTCTTGAAATCTATGCAGAAATTTTTCACAACCCATTTAAAATCTTCCTCGTTTTTCCGTATCTATGGTATAAGATGCTGCTGCTCTGGTATAGATTATTTAAAAATAACAGACCTGTTTGATAACTTCGTTATCAAACAGGTTAATAAATAATCCTGTATGTGCAGGGGCGGTGTTTGACGGAGTGCAAAAATCTTAATACGGTCATTTTATTCTCGTCAGATAAAAAAGTAATTGATTTATGTTGTCATGCGCTTTCGTCTGTGTGCACTGTCAACGTCATGAGTGCAGTTCCTTCTTCAACAATACCGCTGCCAATTTTTTCAATGCCAGTGATTGTCGATGCGCAGTTTTTTACTAAATTTAGCAAACAGATTGCCGCACTGTCTGTAAAAAATTCGCATGTCATTTTCCTCGTACGCGGCAGCGATTGCGAGCAGTTGCTGGAGAAGCGTGAAAAGTGCATTCCATTTCCATGCGATTTAGACATGTTGCGGAACACGGTGCAATCGCAGTTTGCTCATTCGCAGGAAATTATGCTTTTACCGCACGTAAAACAACAGAATATTGATGTGAGCGGATTTGAAAAGCTTGTTGGCGCTTCAGAAGCCATACTCGCAGTAAAACAGCAACTTGCACATGTGGCGGCAAAGGAACTCACTGTTTTGCTGCTTGGTGAAAGCGGAACGGGAAAAACACTTGCCGCAGAATTGCTACATAAGAATTCGCGGCGATGCGCTAAAAAATTTGTTTCCGTTGACATGACAACTGTTGTGGAAGGACTTGCAGAAAGCGATTTATTTGGCACTGTGCCTGGCGCATATACAGGTGCGGTAAAGCGAGCGGGAAGATTTGCAAAGGCGGATGGAGGTACGCTATTTCTCGACGAAATCGGAGAACTGTCGCTTGCACTACAGCCAAAACTGCTGCGCGTTATTGAAACGGGAAACTACTGCAATGTCGGTTCTGATGCAGAGCATCACGTGGATGTAAGGCTCATTTGCGCAACAAATGAAAATTTGCAAACGCTTACGCAGTCTGGCAAATTCAGAATCGATTTATATTACCGCATTGCGGATTATACAGTCGTTATGCCGCCACTCAGAAAACGATTTGAAGATATTGCCGCACTCGCCGAGTCATTTCTGGTGCGAAGCGGCAAGCAACTTTCAGATAGCGCATATGAAAAACTCATGCAGCATGATTGGCCGGGTAATATACGTCAGTTAAAAAGTTGTCTGCATCGTGCGTGCATTTTATCGCAAGAAAACATCATACTTCCGGAATTTATTAATTTTTGATGGTGCAATTTTTTGATGCAAGACCCGCTGTCTTTGTAAAAATCTTTTCAAGGTATTGTGCTTCGCTTTCAGAAAGTGCTGCACGTGAAAGCAACGAACGCCAGAATTGTTCCATGTCGTTTCTTCCTGCAATATGAAAAAATCCTATTTTTTGGAGATTGTCTGCAATGCACAAAACAGTTTTATCAATTCGAGAAAGCGGAAGCGGCGTATAGCCTGCAATGCCTTTGTTTTTTTCACGGAACAGTTGATATGAAATTATCTGCACGGCGTGGGAGAGATTGAGCGAGGCAAATGTTTCGCTTGCAGGAATAGTGACCCCGATGGTGCATTCAGAAAGTTCTGCATCGGAAAGACCCGTACGCTCCGGTCCAAACACCGTTGCGACAGTTCCGCCGCTGTCAGTTATGCTGTTTGCGTTTGCTGAAAATTCTTCCGGTAGCAAAAGTTTGCCTTTTCTGTTTTTGCCGCGCCGCCGTGTTGTGCCAGCAGAGAGCGTGCAGTCGCATGTGGCTTCAGCGATTGATTTGTAAAAGCGCGCGCACTCCCAAATAGGTGCGGCATGTATTGCAAGCATGCGAACTTTTTTATCATCGTAGTCGCTGTTGTTTCCGACAATGCGTAAATCTGAAATATCATTATTTGCCATGGCGCGGCATGCAGCGCCAATGTTGCGGTTTTCTTCCGGGTGGACGAGCACAATGCATATCTTCCCTAAATCCATAGAATATACTATACTGTATTGCTCACATGTGCGGCAACAGAGTGATAAAAATTTCTACAGGACGGTGTTGCTATTTTTCAAAATGTTATAAAAAATAATAATATATTTTATATTGATAACTTGAAAAGCATTTGACATTATGGTGTTTTTTGGTATAATATATATATAAATAGCTTAACTTGTTTCTTGTATAGGGGAGGCTTATGGGCAACAGCAACAACCTCGTACCAGGTTTTAACGACGATAAGGACGACAGTTTAAAAATTTCGCTTGAAAAAGTAGAAGCAGTATCAAGCGGATTATGCATATATCTTAATGGGTACATTGATACATACAATTCAAATTTTTTTCAGAAAAAGATTCAGAAAGTTGTTGAAGCAGGTTACATTAATTTAATATTCAACTGTTCTTCATTAAATTACGTTTCCTCGACAGGCATTGGTTCTTTTACGGCATTCTTAAAAATGGTAAAGCCAAAGGGCGGTGATATTGTGCTGCTTGAGATTCAGCCAAAAGTGTACGAAGTGTTCCAACTGCTCGGATTTTCACAGTTTTTTAATATCAAAGATACAACAGACGATGCTATAGCTTTTTTCAAAAATGGCGCGCCTGTTGTAAGCAGCGTTTTTCCAAAAGTGTTTGCGTGTCCTGTATGCACAAAACGCTTGCGGGCAACACGTGCAGGGCGCTTCCGCTGTTCAGAGTGTAAATCTATTCTTGCAATCGATGGACAAGGTTCCGTTTCTCTTGGTTGATAAAAAATTGTATAATAGTGTTTGTTGTGGATAAAGTGTGGAAAACCGTGCGCAAAAGTGCTGTGCATAAGTGTTCAAAAATCTCTAATTTTTCAAATAAACAGAAAACTTTACTGTAACTAAAATTATTTTTATAATTTGTTGTAATATAAAGAATTACAAAGATAATTGATAAATTCTGCTATTTGCTGATATTATCGAAAGATAGGTACATCGTGCAGTGTGATTTTTTAGCCTGTGGACAACTTGTGTACAACTAGTGCATGATTATGTGGAAAACTCGTGTGCCTCTTATTTAAAATAACTTTTTGCCGATATTTAAAGTAGTATTTTCTATAAATAATGGAGCTATAATAGAAACGATGGCAGCGTCACCCAAAAAAGCGTTTTTACTTATTCCCGCGTATATATGCATTTTGCTTGTATGTGTTGTAATAGGCGAACTTGCATACATGGTCTATTACAACACAACAGCGTTAATTGCGGGGCGACAGCTTCAGTTGTTCAACACGCAAGCACTTGCACGAGGCTTTTTTGTTGTTGTGCCGATTGTCATTTTTTTGTCGCCCGTCTTTTTCAGTTTTTATCGCGTGCGTCATTCAGGAGGTGGCTTTCCACCTGTGCTCGCATATATTGTACTCTGCGCCGCGACATGGTGTGCGCTGTATCCTGCATTTATCATTTTTAAATCACGTGCACACCGTGCAGGCAGTTCGTATTCAGAGCCGCTTACTGCCGGTTATTTTCGTCCGTATTCAGGTACTATCGTTTACTTGACGCGCGATTTGACTGCTTCACAAAATGATGCTGTTGTGTTTAACAAGAGCGCTGCTGAAGACGCAATTACTGTTGGCGTGGTAGATAAAACGAACATTGAAAACGAGAGCGCACCGTTCAACGACATGCTCATTCGCGAAACAGTGCCGCTCTTGCCGTCATGGATTGTTGAAAGTTTTGCTGCGCTTGAATTGCGTGCTGAATATGCCTGGAAAAGCGGTCGTGTGCACTGGCTTTGCTTTTTGTCGTTTGCACTTGCGCTGTGTTGTACATATGCTGTTACGTTTTGCAGCGATTGGCGGCTTGTAAACATCATATATCTTTTAGTAGTCAATGCGGGCATTTTTTCGTTCAACGTGCTGTATTATTCAAGCTATTTTACGGCATTTAGAAATATCGGTTTGTCGCTGGAAGCCCGCGTGCCGTTTTTATCAAATGTTGACGGTTTGTCGCTCGTGTATGTGAATATAAGCGTTGCACTCGTATGCGTTGCAATTGGGTTGCTTGCAATGTTTGCCCGCTCAAAACGGCTCAAAAGAGGATAGCGATGAAACGTGTCATTCATATATTGCTTGGATATGCCATTTTTTGTTTGGCAGCTTGTTTTGTGTACAGTTTTTTTCTTGCGGATATTCCACTTTTGCTTGCAAAGTCGGTAACGCTGTACAAGATTTTTGGAGCGTTAAAATTATTCTGTGCAATTTTTCCAGCGATTATTATAACTGGCTTTGTACTCGGATACACTATCTCGTTTGGGAGAAATCCTGACGGCAGCGAGGCGCGATTTTCTCCTGCAATGTTTAAGCGGTATCGTCATGTTCTGCTCGTTTCGCTTGGCTGTGCGCTGCTGCTCACTGCGGCAAGTGAAATAGGTACGCCCATTTTTGAAGCAAAGCAGCGGCAGTACGAGCGTATGCCTGTCCTCGTCGATGAATATGTGAGGATTGGACAATCTATGCAAAAAGCAGGACGCAGTGAACTTGCGTACCAGTATGGCGAGCTTGCCGCAAAAATAGACCCTGCATCTGAAGCTGCCGCACGTCTTATGAGCGAAACAGAAGTTGTTGCACGAGGCGTTCGCGATGTTGCTAGTGAAAAAGAAACTACAATGCAGATGCATAAGGTGAGCGAAGAAGGTTTTACGATAAGTGAATTACGCCGCAAAGCAGAAGCATCGTATGCAGCGCACAGTTGGTTTGACGCACATTACTACGCGCAGACAGGCGTTTCAATCGCTACGCCGCGCGACACAAATTATGAACGCTTGCAAGAAATTGCTGCGCATGCATGGAATGAGCTTTCAAAATCTGCCATGCCTGCAATGACCGATGCAGAGCGGCTGTTTGCAAAAAAAATGTCAGGCTACTCTGCGCTCATGCAAAATGACAACTTAAAAGCGTATTATGTCTTTAATGAACTCTTTGCTGAGTTTCCGCGCGACCCTGACATAGTGCGCTATTTTGAACTTGCAAGCATGCGCCTTGAAACAGAAACTTTTTTTATAGACGAAATACTTGATGCAAAAGAATTTGAGACGGCGACAGATGTCTATTTTTCGCTCAAAAAAAATGATGGCGCAACTGACATTGTGTATGTAAAAGGCGTAACACCTGTACGCGATACTGCGGGCATGGTACAGTATCTTCGAGGTTTGTCAATTTTTTCGCTTGATTCAAACGGCACATATGTGAGCAGCATGTTTGTGCAATATGCAAAGATGCTCGAAATCCAAACGGCAAACTTCGACAATTTAACAAAACGCTTGCTTGGCATAGACGATGATGTTGCGTATGTGCCGTATATTCTTCTGCGTTCTGTAGACCGCAATACTGAAGGCGTTGCAAATGAGCCGCTGTATCGCTTTGCCTCTGGGAACGAAAACATTGTGCGCGACCAGCTTGTGCTGCCTATTTCATATGATGATTTTTTGCAACTGTGCGAAGTGTCATATGGCGCGGAATATGTAAGTATTCCGTCGCTTTTTAGATTTATTAATAAGGCAAAGCAATACGGTTACTCTGAAGAAGTGTTTGCGCAAGTTCTCTTGAATAGAACGCTTTATCCGCTTTTTATGGTGATTATACTTCTTGCATTTGCGACATTTGCGTGGAACTACCGAATTGGAGAAAGGCTTTTATTTAGAACGTCATGGATAGTAGTGTTTCCTTTTTTTTCAGTGCTTGCGCATATCATGTGCATGATGCTTTTGTGGCTATATAAACTTATCAATTATGTTTTTATTGGCGTTGCGGGAATAAACTTTGCGCTGGTGCTCGGCGCGTTCGTATACGTTGTCATTTTAATAATTGTTTCGCTCGTGTTCCTTGCCCGCAACGCTGTTGATCAAGCGTGAATTACTCTATGACTACGCGCTCAATATGCGCTCCGATTGACTGAAGCCGCTCCACGAGGCGTTCGTATCCGCGCTCAATTTGATACACGTTGCTGATTCTGCTTTCACCATGCGCAGTACACGCTGCAATCACCATAGCCATGCCTGCACGCACATCAGGCGAAACAAGGTTGTCGCCATGCAGCATGCGCGGACCGGTAACGACAGCGCGGTGCGGGTCGCACAGCGTAATGCACGCGCCCATATTTATTAATTTATCTACAAAGAACATGCGCGACTCAAACATTTTTTCAAAAATCAACACAGTGCCTTCAACTTGTGTTGCGACGACTGTCATAATGCTTGTTAAATCGGGCGGGAATCCTGGCCACGGCGCGTCATCAATCTTTGGAGTGCCGTTTCCAATGTCAGTGTTCACTTTGAACTCTTGCGCAGAGGGAACAGAGAGCGTTGTACCGTTTACACTCCAGGAGATGCCGAGTTTTGAGAATCCGAGTTTGAGCGGGCGCATGTCAGCAGGATTGATTCCCGTAATGGTGATTGAGCCGTGTGTCGCTGCGGCAAGTCCGATGAACGAACCTATTTCCATAAAATCGGGACCGATTGCAAATTCACAGCCGTGTAGTTCGTTTACTCCCGTAATGCGTAAAATGTTGCTGCCTATTCCGTCAATCTGCGCGCCCATGCTCACGAGCATGTTGCATAGCGACTGCACGTGCGGCTCGCTTGCCGCATTTGAAATGATTGTGCTGCCTTCTGCAAGCACAGAAGCCATGATGGCGTTTTCTGTTGCAGTGACTGACGCTTCGTCGAGGAAAATATCTGCACCGCGCAACTTGTTTGCGGTGAACAAAAATTTTCCGTTTATTTCAACGCGAGCGCCAAGTTCAGTGAGTGCAAGAAAATGCGTGTCGAGCCGCCGCCTGCCTATGACATCGCCGCCTGGTGGAAGCATCTCCGCTTTGCCGCACCGTGCAATGAGTGAACCCGCAAACAAAATCGACGCGCGAATTTTTTTTGAAAGCTCTGGCGGAACTGTTGTGCTTGTTAATGTTTTCGCAGTGATTTTCCAGCTGTTCTTGCCGACATTTTCTGCACGTGCTCCGAATGATTGCAAAATATTCAGCATGACAGCTGTGTCTTCAATGTTGGGAATATTGTGCAACGTAACAGGTTCCGCTGTGAGCAATGCCGCCGCAATGCATGGAAGCGCCGCGTTTTTGTTGCCGCTTGCTGCAATAGTTCCTTTGATGGGAAATCCGCCGTCGATTATGTATTCGTGCATAGTCTGCCCCGTTTATGCAATTTGTTACATTATCGGCAACAGCTGCCTATTATTTTACAATCTGCGCTAAATTTATTAATACGTCTGCTGCCTTGCACATCTGCGAAAGCGACGCCCACTCTGAACGCGAGTGAAAATTATGTGCTCCGGTAAAAATATTTGGCGTTGGGATTCCCAACTCTGTGAGACGCGAGCCGTCTGTGCCGCCACGTATAGGTGTAAACACAGGTGCAACATTTGCAGCTTCATATGCTTTTATTAAATCGCCCGCAACAGCAGGCTGCTCGTCAATCTTGCGCTTCATATTCACGTATTGCGTTTTGTGCACAACTTCAACGCTGCCTTTAAAAGATGCTGCAACAGCATGTGCAAGTTGCTCTACGAGCGTCTTGCGTTTTTCCATTTCGTCGCTTTCAAAGTCGCGCAGTAAAAGATAGACGCTTGATTGTTCTATGGTGCCTGCAATGTCGAGCGGCGCAAAAAATCCTTCAAGCCCGTCAGTTGTTTCCGGCAGTTCGCGCGACGGCAGCGCCGTAACAAATGTTGCCGCCATGGCAATTGCATTTATCATGCCTGCTTTACGCGCATTTCCCGTGTGCGCTGCTTTTCCTGTAAACGTAACAGTAGTGCCAACAGCATTGAAGCATTCTGTTTCAAGTTCGCCTATGTGTCCGCCGTCTACTGTGTACGCGCGTTTTGACCGTATCAATTCAAGCGGCACTTTGTCCATGCCGTGCCCTGTCTCTTCGTCAGGTGAAAAGACAATTTCAATTGTCCCATGCGCAAGCTCTTTATGCGCCGCAAGGTACGACACGGCCGTCATAATCGCTGCGATTCCTGCTTTGTCGTCTGCACCGAGCAACGTGTTGCCGTCTGTTGTGATGATTGTGTCTCGTTCGCGTGCAGCCTGTGCGAGGGCTGCATCAATTTCAGGAGCGTGCAAAACACCGTGCGCCAAATCAATATGTTTGCCGTCGTAGTTTTCGTGCACTTGCGGGTTTACGTTTTTTCCTGTAACTTCGTCAACAGTGTCTAAATGCGCAAGCACGCAGAACGGAGGAATTGACTCGCATCCGGGAGATGCAGGCAACACTCCATACACATATGAAAAATCAGTGACCTGCACATTTGCAAGACCGATTGCAGTAAGTTCTGTTGCAAGCATGTGCGCAAAATCTCGCTGTTGCGGTGTTGACGGGAACACGTTGCTGTCAGCAGCGGTCGAATCGCTTTCTGAATACGTTTTAACATAACGCAAAAATCTTGTTAATAATTCTTTTTGCTCGTTTGAGTTTTTAGTGATGTAGTTCATAGTTTTATGATAAGGTTTTGCGTGGCTTTTGCATAGTGGCAGCGTTGCGTCACATTCTTTTTATAATGCTGCTGCCGTGACAGTTGCATGCAGCAATAAGTTGCCGCATTATGCTGGTAATAAATTTGTTTTATGCTATAATGAATAATTATGCGCTTTGCAAGTACGAGAAACAAAAGCACTATCGTGGGATTTGCGCACGCTATCCTTAACTGTATGCCTGAGGACGGCGGACTCTATGTTCCGTGCAACACGGAAGATATGCGCCGCTGGATTTTGTACACTGACGAAAAAACATCGTTTACTTCAATTGCAGGTGCGCTTACATCTGCTTTTATTAAAGATGAATTCAGCCCGATTATCTGTGAGGCGATTGCAACAAAAGCATTTCCTTTTTCGCCGCAACTTCGCAAACTCGATGATACTCATTTTATGCTTGAACTATTTCATGGACCGTCTGGCTGCCATCGCGATTTTGGCATTGCATATTTATGCGCATGTCTTGAAACTATTTTGCATATGCAGAACAACAGCGCAATGATTCTTGCAGTGTCACACCGTGAGTTCGGAGCAGTGCTTGCGCATGAACTGCGCGGCAAAGAGCACATAAAAGCTGTCGTCGTATGTCCTAAAGGTAAAGTTCACGGCATAAGCAAGTGCGATTACGCATGGAACGGCGGAAACATATATCCCGTAGAAGTTGATGGAGATGAAAACGACTGCCGCGCATTTGTACGGATGATTTTTGCAGACAGAGAATTTGTTAAAGAGAACAAACTGACTGTTGCAAACACAACGAACATCGGGCGGCTTTTGCCTCAAACTTTTTTTTATCCATTTGCCTTTTCGCGTTTAAAAAGTAGAGTGCATGGCGATATATACTATGCGCTTGCGCCTGGCAACTACAGCAATGTCATAGCAGGTCTGTACAGCTGGCGTTTTGCACTTCCGTTGAGCGGCTTTTTTCTTCCTGCAACAGAGGCGCTTTTTGCAAATGATGTGGGCGACTGCGTGTTGCTCAATGAGTCATATCAGCGTATGAATGCTGACCCGGCAGAGCCATCAAATATTGAACGCCTTGAAGAAGTTTTCAGTGCAAACGGACGCATGATGCGCAATTTTATATATCCTGTGCAGCTTTCTTCTAAACAAATTGACAATGCGGTAAAAGAACTGTTTGAAAAATATCATGTATGCGCGGACCGTCACACTGGGCGGGCGTATGCAGCAGCATGTAAGCACGCAAAAATGTTGGCAGAAGATGATGGTTCTGTTGTAATTATTGCACGAGACCATCCGGCTCTTTCATCTGAATATATTCACCATGTAACAGGCAAACGGCTGAATATTCCTGAACATATTGCGGCAAGTGTACAACGCGTTGCTGTAAAAAAGCCCCTTGTAAAATCAATTGATGAGTTGCGCTCAATAATTGTTAATTTCAATAACCGATAAGATAAAAAAAAGTGGTAAACAAACTGTTACCACTTTTTTTGCAAATTAATAATTACTTATTTTTTTGCAGTTGTTTTCTTTGCCGTAGTCTTTTTGGCAGCAGGTTTTTTTGCAGCAGTAGTCTTTTTGGCTGTTGTAGACTTCTTCGCAGTTGTTGCTTTTTTTGCTGTAGTCTTTTTTGCAACAGGTTTTTTTGCAGCAGTTGTCTTCTTAGCAGCAGTTGTTTTTTAGCGGCAGGTTTTTTTGCAGCAGTAGACTTCTTTGCAGTTGTTGCTTTTTTTGCTGTCGTTTTTTTCGCAGCAGTCGTCTTCTTAGCAGCAGTTGTTTTTTTAGCCGCTGTCTTCTTTGTTGCAGGTTTTTTTGTTGTTGTTTTAGTTGTCGTCGTCTTTGCCTGCTTGTCGTCATCGAACCATCCCATGGTTTTCTCCTTGTTTTTTCTGTCAGCTAAACTGACAGTATTTATCTTTAATGCTTTTCGTTTCCGTGCAGAAGAAAAAGCATTATGACCTTTGTCAAGCGCAAATTGTTTAATAAACAATTCACACTTATATGATGTTTTTATTTTAACATCAAAAAGAAATTTATACAATGCATGTATAAAAATTTCTTTTTCCTGTTCTCCATACAAGAATGCAATAACAGCAAAGTATGTCAAGCTGCTTTCTGTCAACTCTTTATTAAACCATTGCACGCCATTAAATAAATTTTTTCCAGTTAGCAACGACGCATATTCGCTCTGCATTAAAAGCACTGCAACTTCATGTGCCGCTTTTTTCTTGTCGCTTAACAATATTATTTTTTTTGCTGTTGGCGCAAGAGTAAATATGCGCATCAATTGATTTTGCATCAGCATATTTTCAATGCCCAACTGCTTTATATGTTCGGCAATTTTTCTTGCGAAACTGTATTTCTGTGCGCATATAGACATAGCGCTGACAGAAGCAAAACAGATTAACAAAAGTGGCGAATATTTTTCTACAGCAAACAACAACGAGATAAATTCATCACCCGTTTTTGCTTTTATTAATTTTTCATAATCACTTTCAGAACTGTCATGCTTTTTATTGCCTGAACGAGAAAGACTATTTGCATATATAGATGCAATGCGCGTCATCATTTTGTTAAATTCTTTAAATTGATTTTTTGCCGACATAAGTTCTATGCCATCTGCTTTTACAAAGGATATTCCTGCTTCATACAGCGAAAGTGCAACATCCTTTATTTCTGCGAGCAGTTTTTTTATGCGGGCGGCAATAACTTTTTGTGAAAATTCACTTGCATCTGCTGGATACAAAATTGCATGCGCTTCAGGAAGAAATGCTGTCATAAATGCATTAAACTTTTCGTATAACTCACGATATTTTATTTCTTCCCATTCAATCTCAAGATTTTTACAGCCCTTTCCTGCAAGCACAGTACAGAGCGTACTCCATTTTTTATCGCTCGTATCTTCAACTTGATGTATATTCATATACACTTGCGATTCAAATCCGTTTAGCGAAACGAACATTCCGTTATTGCAGATGTCGCTACTTTTTCGCACAAACCAAAGTGATGAACGCTGTTCAAACAAGATGCAAAATTTGTTGTCGTCTGCGTTAAGGTTTAAGCCTTCCGAAATACTTTTAGAAACGAATGCTCTGTCGTTTTCGCCACTTCCTGTTTTTATTGCATATTCGCATGATTGTTTTATCCAGCCAAACGCTTTATCATATTTGTTGTTGTAAAACACAAGCGTTCGAAAGCCTGACACATTGTTTGAATATGCAAAAACATTTTCGTTCACGCTGCCATTATTCCATAAATCATAAAATAAAAAATTTTCGACTTGTGCAAATTGCCAACGATTTTTTAAAAGTGGAAAAATATCATGCCAGTGCCTTCCAACAAGCCATTCATCTGCTGCTTCGTTACGATATGCTTTTGTGTATTCCATGCCATATTTTTCTTCAAAGCCTTCGATTTGTCCGTGTCCGAACATCGGAAGACCTGGCATTGTAACCATAAGCGTACACACGCCAAAATATTTGTCGCCCTTTCCGAATTGTGCTACCGCTGTTTCTTCGTCGGGATTGTTCATAAAATTTACGAAGCGTTTTAAAACTTGAGGATCAAATTTTAGCGTGTTTTTTACCGTGTCGCGATACTTTTGGTTTTCTTCTTTTTTTAGCATATTCATAAACGCACTGTTGTAGACGCGATGCATTCCAAGTGTTCGAACAAAGTATCCTTCCATCATCCAAAACGCTTCTGCGAGTAAAAGCGTATCGGGAACTTCTTTTGCGATTCTGTCTACAACCTCGCGCCAAAATTCATTGGGAATCGCATCGTTAAACTGCTTTGTCGAAAGACCTGTTTCGCTACGAGTTGCAATATCGCCGCCGTGTCCTGGCTCTGGGTACCACAAACGACGAATATGTTTTTTTGCAAGAACCATCGCTGCATCAAAACGAATGATTGGAAAATTTTTTGCCACATTGATGATTTGCTGCATAACTTCTTCGCGTGCATGCGGATTCAAAAAATCAATCTGAGCGGTATCATTCCATGGCATTCCCGTTCCATCGTTACCATGATAAATGTAGCGAACATCGCCCGTGTAATTATCTACGCGTTTAAAAATTACTGCACAATCAGTTTTGCTATAATAGTGATCTTCGAGATAGATTCCGACTCTTGAATCAAGCGAAAGATTTTCGCCATTGAATGAATATTGCGGAAACGGACAATCACTGCGCTGAATAAAAACATCAGGCTTTTCTACAATCCATTTTGAATCCATGCCTGTGTGATTTGGAACCATGTCGGACGCAAGTCGTATGCCTCGCTGCCAAAGTCTTGTGCGTAAATTTGCAAGTGCATCCCAGCCACCGATGTTCGCTGCAATTTCGTAGTCGTGCAAACTGTACGCACTTGCCGCTGCTTCTGGGTTTCCGTTGATTTGCTTTATTCTTCGACTTGCGTAACTTCTCTCCCACAAACCGATAAGCCATAGTCCGGTAAATCCTTGGTCGCGAAGTAGGTCAAGTTCTTGGTCAGGAATTTCATCCAATCGAGTGATTGAGCGTTCGTACTTTTTCGAAAGCTGGTCGAGCCAAACGAGCACTGTCTTTGCCATAAGAACGACCTTTGGCATCCAGTCGCTGTCGGCACTGAATCGCTCGTATTCTTTCATTAAGTTTTCGTAACTGTATGCACTCATATTAATGTCGCCGACGCCTTGCCACGCTGCCTTCTCTTCTTCGCTGATTGTGTCAAGGGCGGCGAGTAATTTTTTTAAAAAGTCGCCAAGTAAATCTGACCAGTGTTTAATGATGTACTCTAACTGACCACGCAAACTTTCTGGAGAAAAAACTACAGGCTCTTTTAAAAGTGTGATTAAATCATGATTAAATGGACCAAAAGTGGGAAGCGTTTTAAAATATTTTTTTAGAGCGTTCCAAGTTTTTTTATACAGCGGATTTTTTGAAAGATTTTTATCACTAAACAAAAGAGAAAATTTTTTAAACGCTGGATTTTCGTTTGCAAGGCAAAGCAAAATCATCTCTTCTAAAACTTGTTCACGATTCGCTCGTATTTTTTTTGTTCCTGTGTCTAATGTTTTTTCCGAAAGGTATTCACTCGAAGATGTTTCCCCGTTATATACATTAACTGGCGGAAAATCATTCGTAAAAGAAAGAAGTAATTCATCAATTTTATTTTTACCAAATTCTGCATCTAGCAAATTTAATGCGTCAGAAAAAGCGGAAGGAAAAACATCTCGACGAAAAAGCATGCAAACATAATGAAAAACCTCATCGATTAAACCCATTGCGTTTACGCTTCCAGCAGAAACTCTGCTTTCGCTTTGCCCTCGTCCATCCAAGAGTGAATTAAATTTTTCTGTAAAAATGCGTACTGCTTTTATATTTTGAAAAATTACATTTCCAGAAGATGCAAAAAGTGAATCTGAAAATTTACACGCATCGCGAACTTCTTTGCTGATGTGAAATTCATTGCGTAAAATTTTCATTTTATTTCTCCTTATAAAAGTCCGCATTAGTGGCATTGCATGGAGGCTCTATACCTCCTTGTGCAAGTCTGCAATTTTTTTTATCGCTTTTATAAGTGTAGCATCTTTTTACAAAATTGCAAGCGATATTTTGATTTAGTTCTGTTGCTATTTTCAAATGCAGGCAGATTTTGCAACAGCGTTTTAGTTTCCATGGTGTGTAGCGTGCAAACGTGTTCATGGCAACGCATAGCGTTCCTAAAAAATGCACAAGCGAGCAAGTTTCAACTTGCGAGCGCGTGCATGTAGTGCGCAGCTGCACGGAGTGCACGCGCACACGTAGATAAGCAAGTTTGCGAAGCAAACTGCAAGCTAAAATACACGCGCCATTTCAGCGTGTATTTTAAACGTTCCTTGAAAATGCACAAGCGAGCAAGTTGAAACTTGCGAGCGCGTGCATGTAGTGCGCAACT
>JAFSRD010000007.1 GCA_017446265.1 Treponema sp. | reverse complement strand
TATATAAAAAATACCGACAAAGACCTAGCCCTTGCTGTAAGGGCTCGTAAGCATTTTTGCAAAAATGCTTACGAGGTACATTGCGTTGTGCCATTTGTACAACGCAATACTGCCAACCCTGAAAGCAAGGATTGCGTGCCTAGTGTGCTTCAAAAAATCACCAATCCCGCCGCAACTTCGCACGAATAAAAAACTACTCTGAAAACTTCTTAAAAATAAGCGAAGTGTTTACGCCACCGAAGGCAAAATTATTCGACATAACATATTCAGCGTTTATTTCGCGTCCCTGACCCATAATGTAGTCAAGGCCTGCACACTCTGGGTCAACATTCGAAAGATTGCAATTCGGGTGGAACCAGCCCTCGTTCATCATGTTTATAGTAAGCCATGCCTCAACGCAGCCGCAAGCACCGAGCGTGTGTCCAATGTAGCTCTTTGTTGAACTAATGGGAACTGCACGATTAAATACGCTATACACCGCTTTTGACTCTGATATGTCACCATTAGTTGTTCCCGTTCCATGTGCATTGATGTACGCAATTTGCGACTTATCGATTCCAGCATCTTTTAATGCAAGTTCAAGGGCAACTGCCTGAGTTTCGCTGTTAGGATTTGTGATGTGCGTGCCGTCCGAGTTTGTTGCAAAACCTGCGACTTCCGCATAAATTTTCGCTCCTCGCTTTACGGCGTGTTCCATGTCCTCTAAAATCACGGTTCCAGCACCTTCTCCAATTACAAGCCCATCTCTTTCTTTGTCCCAAATTTTTGGGGTGAGTTCTGGAGTCTTGTTTAAGATGCTCGTCGCTCCGAGTGTGTCAAAAATTGCAGCGTCAGGTGGCGAGAGTTCTTCCGCCCCACCTGCAATCATTATGTCTGCCCTGCCGTCTTCGATTGCCTCGTATGCATAACCGATAGCCTGGCTTCCAGAAGTACATGCTGTATCAGTAATAATAACCCTGCCACGAATCTGATAATACACGCTCAAGTTACAAGCGTTCGTCTGTGGCATTGCCTTTATGTATGTTTGCGAATTAAGATGAGAGGTGTCGCCAGTTTGCATCATTTCGGCAATGTCCATAATCGCTTCCATGCTTCCCATGCAAGTTCCGTACGAAATTCCTGTGCGACCATTTTTAAGTTCATCGATTACATCACCATCTTCTTTTAGAAAGCCTGCCATTTTAAGTGCGTCTTCCGTAGAAAGAAGCGAAAGCAATGCCACCCTTCCCATTCCGCGAATTTTTTTTCGAGGAAACGAGGGCAAATCTTCTTCGTAAGGGCAAGCAAGACGAGTGTTCATCTTTGCATAGCGTTCCCAGTCTGCCATATATTTTATACAATTTTTTCCTGATTTTAATTTTGCAAGTGCCGTCTGCCAGTCGCGTCCAAGAGCTGTAACCATGCCACCGCCTGTAACAACAACTCGCCGCTTTCCGTTTGCCTTTGTAAAATTCATATATGCTCCTGTTTTATTTTACTCGTTTTAACTGCAAGTATACCGATATATGCACCGCAGTTCAACAGAGATTTTTACCTGATTCAATACGCACGCAGAGCGCAACAGGAATATCGTTTATAAATTTTCACCGCTTTTTCCTCATGCACACAAACGTGCCCTTGCAGAGGGAAAAACAACGCAGTACAATTAGATGTATCTAATGTACAGGAGGAAACTGTGTCTGTTTTATCCGACATTGCTGCAGAAGATTATTTGAAAGCTATCGTAAAGGCACTCGCTGTTCCCGATAAAACAGTACTCACGACGGGAGAAGTTGCCGCCCTGCTTTCAGTAACGCCTGGAACAGCGACAGCAATGCTGAAAAAACTTGAAAAAGAAGGATATGTACGCTACAAAAAATATCACGGCTGCACGCTCACCGAAAGAGGCAGACGATATGGCATTGCAATTGTGCGGAGACATCGCTTGCTTGAAAAATTTTTAAGTTCGCTGTTCAACATGACTGATGAAGAAATCCATGCGGACGCAGAACATATGGAACACGCTGTATCTCAAAAATTGATTGACTGTATTGATGAGTATCTTGGCTATCCTGAGCGCAATCAAACAGGCTCATTGATTCCGCGCAAAAATCAAAAACATTTGGTTACAGACATGTCGCTTGCAAAAATCCCTCCACGAACATTTTTTAAAATTATACGGTTGCCCAATAACTCGGAGCAAAAAAAATATTGCATTGAAATAGGCTTGACGGAAGGCACCTATGTACAGCTATGTGAAAAACAGCAGGCTGTGGGAATCGCTGTGCTTGAAACGAAAGAAAAGTCCGACATTCGTTGCCCACTCGTGCTGCTCGATGTAATCTTCGTTGTGCAGAGCAAGTAATTTTTCAAGCGCGTACTACAATGCAGACGGCAGTTTACTAAACGCAGTTTTTTATATTATACTGCTTCCATGAATATACACATTATTGAAATGCCGCTTGATTTTGGAGCTTCACGACACGGTTCTGACATGGGACCGTCTGCAATTCGTCTTGCAGGTTTGCGACAAAAACTTGAATCACTTGGACATACACTTGTCAAATACAACTCGCCCATTCATATAAATCCACAGGAATATGAAGCTATGGGCAATCCAAAAGCGAAATACCTCACTCCGATTGTACATGCATGTACGCACCTTGCAGAAGAAGTTGCTTCATCATATGCTGCAAACGAGTTTCCCCTTGTTCTTGGTGGAGATCACTCAATTGTGCTCGGTTCACTTGCAGGCGTTGCATCTGTTGCAAAAAAGCAGAGCAAGACGCTCGGCGTTTTATATGTTGACGCTCATGGCGATTTCAACACATCTGAAACTTCTCCGAGCGGCAACATACACGGTGAATGTCTTGCAGCGTCGTGCGGATTTGGTTTGCCGGAATTAACAAATTTGTATTTTTCAGGACAAAAAATTGATCCGCGCAATGTGTGTTTTGTGGGTACGCGTGCTTTGGATGCCGGTGAAAAAAAACTTATGCACGAAGCAGGTGTTACTGTCTTTACTATGAGCGATATTGAACGGCAAGGATTTCCCGCAATTATTAAGCAAGTAACAACATTTTTTAAAACGCATGTAGATATCATGCATGTGTCGTTTGACATGGATGTACTCGATCCCATGTTTGCTCCTGGCACTGGCATTCCACTGCCCGCCGGCATGACAAATAGAGAAGCGCTCTTGCTCATGGAAGAGATGAGTCGTTTAGGCATGGTCGTGTCTGCGGACATTGTAGAAGTAAATCCTATTCTCGACGTGCGTAATCAGACAGCAATTCTCGCCGTTGAACTTGCTGCACGGTTGCTTGGTGAAACGCTGTACTAACGTGCGACATGCTTCGTATTTTCGGCATTCGTGCTGGGAAAAGACACGGAAAGCAGTTTTCATTAACACAAGTGATTAAAAATTGATTTCCGCAATGCCCTCTTGCCGTTTTACATAAAATTAAGTAAATTAACTAAATGGCAACTTTTCAATTTCAAACAGAAGTAAATCAGTTACTAAAACTAATTATTCATTCAATGTACTCTAACAAGGATATTTTCTTGCGAGAGATTATTTCCAATGCATCGGATGCACTTGACAAATTAAAATATTTAACTATTTCCGATGATGCTTTTAAAAATGTACCGTTCAATCCAAGAATTGACATTTCTTTTGACGACAAAACCCATGTGCTCACTGTCAAAGATACCGGTATTGGCATGACAGATTCCGACCTCACAGAAAATCTTGGAACAATCGCTCGAAGTGGCACAAAAGCATTCCTTGAAAAATTAAGTGAAGCAGCTGTAAAAGATTCTTCGCTCATTGGTCAATTTGGAGTAGGCTTCTATTCAGCATTTATGGCAGCAAAAAAAATTGACGTATTCACTCGAAAAGCTGCGGATGCAAATGGAAAAATTTGGCACTGGTCAAGCGATGGAACAAACTCTTACGACATTGAAGAAATTGCAAGCGATAGCGAAAGTGCAAAACTTTACGGATTTGACAAAGATGGTGCATGCGGCTCTACAATTGTTATGCATTTAAATGATAGCAGCACAGAATATGCAAGCAGATGGAAAATTGAAGAACTTGTAAAAAAATATAGCGACCACATTGCGTTCCCCATTTATCTTCACTACGACCAAAATAAATATGATGACAAAGGAAATGTCACTTCAACAGAAAATAAAATAGACCAAGTGAATAGTGCAAGTGCGTTGTGGAAGCGTTCAAAAAGCGAGCTGAAAGAAAACGACTACAATGAGTTTTACAAAACAGTTTCCCACGACGGAAGCGAACCGCTTCACTATGTTCACACGCATGCAGAAGGAACACAAGAATACACAACGCTTTTCTTTATTCCAAAAATTGCACCGTTCGATATGTATCAGGCAGATTACAAAAGCGGTGTAAAACTGTATGTTAAGCGCGTATTCATTACAGACGATGACCGCGAACTTCTTCCTGCATATTTGCGTTTTGTACGAGGCATTATTGACAGCGAAGATTTACCACTCAATGTAAGTCGTGAAATTTTGCAGCAAAATAGAATTCTTGAAACAATTAAAACGCAATCGGTAAAAAAATTACTGAGTGAATTTAAAAAACTTGGCGAACATGCGGACAAGGCTCGTAAGGCAGAAAAACCAAGTGATGACGAAAAAAAATCAATCGAAAAATGGAATACGTTTGTTGGGCAATACAATCGACCAATGCTCGAAGGTCTCTACGGTGATTATGCCAACCGTGACGAAATTGCAGAAATCGTTCGATTCAAAAGCACAGATGCAAGTGGAACAGGCGACGGAAACTGGACAAGCTTTGCAGATTATGTTCAACGAATGAAGCCTGAACAAAAAGCAATTTACTACATTACAGGCGTTGACGAAAACAATTTACGAAAGAGTCCGCTCCTTGAAGCATACACGAAAAAAGGTTTTGAAGTTTTGATTGTTGCAAGCGAGATTGCAGACATTGTAATTCCAAGCTATGGCAAATACAAAGACTTTGAACTAAAAGCTGTAAACCGTGCAGGCAGTGATGAAGAACTCGGAGTTGACAAAGCAGAAGCAGAAAAAAAAGAAAAGGAGTTCAAGCCACTTGTAGAAAAAATAAAAGATGCACTCGGCGATCGAGTAAAAGAAGTAAAGCTGAGCAAGCGTCTTTCAGAAAGCCCGTCGTGCATTGTGGTTGACGAAAACGACCCGTCTTTCCAAATGGAGCGAATGATGCGCGCAATGGGTCAATTAGGAATGACCGAGGTAAAACCTATTCTTGAAATAAATGGTGACCATCCAATCGTGCAGAAATTGAAAGACAGCGAAGACAAAGACTTTATTGCAGATGTTGCAAATGTTTTACTCGACGAGGCGCTCTTGGAAAGCGGCGAAGAATTAAAAGACCCTTCAAGTTTTGTAAAACGCATGAACAGGCTTTTGAGCAGGTAAATTATTGGAATAACTGTGCTTTATAAAACAAGGGCTGCCCTTAACGAAATTTTGCCAATTTCTAGGACAGCCCGCTTTTAAGTTTGCTGCAACATGTTGTTGCATGTACAGTATCTTATGTTTTTGTCAAGGTTGCCCAATCAAGCGTAATCTTGCCAACATATGGCGTGGCAACATTTGGTTGATTAGAGTGGCCACTCCCGCTCCCATCACAGAACTGAACGCCCATAACATTTGAGTTGACGTAAATCCACAGATTATACACCGCAATTGTTTTATCTACAGGAAATGTTATTGAATTAACATAATGTATTTCTTCGCTACTGGGATTTGTTGCAGTATCTGTGGTGCTTAGCGTGTACGTTGCATTCTGTTTAATCCCATCTGGATCATAATAACCAGGTGTGGAATTGGTTGCATCAATAAAAGTGTTTGCTTGCACCCCGAATATGACGACACTTGATTTCCTGAATTTTGCGGTAAGCATTGCGCGCCCGTCATTGTCAATTACAACGTTTGCCTCCACCAGCAACGATGGATGGGACGCATCCTGTCCTGCACCAAAATCTATCCCCCCCATCGCGTTAACGTAGCAACTCAATGCCGCGTTTATAGTATACGTTCCTGGACCTGACGAAGATGTTTGAGGATTATGGTTAGTGTTGGTGGTGTCATTAGCGCACGCAATGAATAAGCCAGCAAACATGACTTGCACCAACGTCACTAAAATTCCTACAATAAATTTTGATTTGTGTGTTTTCAAAGAAACCTCCTTAATTTTATATTTTTTTACATACTCACAAGGCGTTTTTACATTTCGCCTCGCAAGACCAACTAAGTTTAAGAGCTCGTAAATATCTCAGTAATCGGGAACGGCATTTTTCCAGGTTTAAAGGAGACACGCAACATGAGCGTGCCATTTTCAAGCTTTCCGTCTACAGTCAATTCGTTCAAAGCAATAATCTCTCCCGTACCTTTTTTTGCTTGAACGCTTGTGGAAGCAAGCGACAGGTAATATGACTCGTCATATTTGTACACTTCAACATTTGGAATATCAAAACTTTCGACAGTCATTTCCTTTGAAAAAGCAAAGCGATACATCGTAATCTTAACTGTGTTTGGCAACGAGTCTGTTGCAATGTTGACTATAGGCGTAATTTCAGTTCCATCTGTGTCAGTTCCACACGAACCTTCTCCTTTAGCGAGCTTGCCATCTTTTCCAACAAGATAGACAAAACTTCCGCTATATGAATTGTTTCCACCCCAAGCAGAACGTATCGCACCAACTGGACGTTCAATCATTATGTCGTTGATATTTGCGTTATAATCTATGTTTGAAGGTGTTGTGTTTTGTGAAATATGCATCTGTTTTTTCATAGGCACGCGCGTGTTTGCCATTGCTCCAATGCCAGTGAGCTTGTCGCCAGTAAGCAGAATTACAATTTCATCCAGATTGTTTATGCCAATTTGCACAACCATTGCAGCTTTTGAAGCGTCTTTATTGGCTGCAGCCAACGCATCCGCTGCACTGAACCAATACAGCGTGTAGTTGCTTGCAGAATTTTTGACAGAATAATAATAGAATTGATTATTGTTCATTCCTGTTACGCTCATATTCCAGTCGCATCGATTGTCGTTGTACAGAATCAACGACGGGATAAGCGTATTTCCGCTTGAAGCAGTAATATTTCCGTAGTATGTGTAGCCGTAGATTTTAGCGATGTCATAATCTGCAAAACTTTCATTGCCGGCACCCGCGCAAGAAACGAGCAGCACCGCAATCGCTGTCACAGCTAAAAACGTATGCGGCTGTTTTTTCATAAAACCTCCTTAAAAAATGCCGCGCTTGCCAACAAGCTGCGACAATTGATTAAAAATTGCATTTAGCACCAACGCGCAGCGTGATGCCATCATTAAGCCCGTAATAATTTTTTTGCCTCTCTCCGTTTGTTCCCTTTATGAAATGCAAATTATTAAACATGTTATCTATGCCAACATAGACAGCAAGCTTGTTTTCAAAAAACTTTTTTGAAATGTCACAACCTGCCATAAAATAGTCAGGTGTGTAATATGCTGTTCTCGAATTTAAAAGCTGGGGAGAGTTCCACTGAACGCTCACTGCAACTGTCGTTTCAATCACTGGAATGCAATATTCTGCGCTCGCTGCAACTCTGTGAGCAACACGCAATGCAAGATTCTTCCATCGCGAAATTGCCACATCAAAAAATTTTGCACCTGTATATGCGTAGCCAATTTTTGCTTTGAATCTGTCTAGCTCTGTAGTCATTGAAAAATCTCCGCCATATGTAATTGCTTTGTCTACGTTTTTGTATTCACGTATTTGTGGGGAAGCGTTTCGGTCAGTAACAACGCTGTCAATCAAATCGAGTATGTAATTGAAATATCCACCTACAGAAAACGTAAAGAGGTTCATTACATTCTGCTCAACGCCAAGCATAAAATTATGCGATTTTTCAGGCACAAGATTCGGATTTCCATACAAAATAAAATTGCCTGCACCGGGTGCGTAGTTGTGTTGAAAAATCCAGAACTTTTCTTTAAGCGAAGGAATTTTAAACCCCATGCCATAGCTGAATCTGAGCGTGGTTTTTTCTGTGGGATTATATTTTACGCCGAGTTTTGGCGTCGCCATAAAAATGACAACGCTCTCTTGAATGGGCGGTGACAAATCAAGGCGTACACCTGGAACAAGCATGAGTTTTGCATTAAACAGTGAAATTGCATCTTGTGCAAAAAGCGCTGTTTCAAGCGCGTATTTTCTTTTTTGAAACGATGTGCCGCTCATTGATTCAAGGTTTATATTTGCGCCAATCGTACAATCGTTGATTTTATTCGGCTTCCAATGCACACGCGCATCTGTTTCTATGTCAAAAGAATTCGAGCGCGTCACTTTTGAAGAAGAATACATTCCCGCTTTTACATTGTATGTTGTATTGAGAAAGTAAAACTTTCCCGCCACAAAACTGTCGATGTATAAGTTTTCGCCGTAGATGTATTTTCCCGTAACGCCCAACTCGCCTCTGTGTGAAGCGTATGTCATGTCGGAGCCTTTGTCGTATCCTGTCTTTGTATAATTGCTCACTTGATACGAGCCAGTGTACAGCCCGTATACGCCCGCGTTTCCCCAATCATCATTCCATGCAAATGTGTTGCGCACAAAGCCCAAAATTTTTTTTGTGCTTTCGTAGTAAATGATTTTTCCTGCGAGCGCATCGTTAGCTGTTTTCTTTTTGCCCGGATTATAATCAAAGCTTCCCGTGAGCGAGTTTGAAATATGCTTGCCAGAGATGAAAAGATTCCCTGCTGTGTAATTTTTCCAACTGATTATCACTGGCGAAAATCCGAATTCTTGTGTAACGCCACCAGTGATTTTTACCTTTTGCGCTTCTTCGTCAGCCTCTTCGCTTTCATCTACATTTGAAGGTGCGCGTTTTGTCACAATGTTGATGACGCCGCCCATTGCATCGCTTCCGTACAAAACGGAATCTGCGCCTTTGATAACTTCAATATGGTCAATGCTTTCTACAGGAATTTGAAAAATAGGCGTTGCACCTGATATGTCTGTCGAAACAGCTATGCCATCAATCATGATTTTTACGTATCCGTTGCCAAGCCCTTGCATGGTGACAGATTCGTTGCCGTTTCCTGCAGTAGCGGCACTCACTGTAACATCAGGAAGCATTTTTAAAGCGTCGCCCACCGTCTTTGCACCCGACTTCTGTATTTCTGCACTTGAAATCGTTTTTCGCTGCTCAACAGATGTATCGATAGTTTGCTCAATTTTTTCTGCATTCACGACAATAACATCCTCTTCCGCTTCTTGTGAAAACAGAACCTGACCGAGAGAGAGAACGCACAAAAATACATATTTTTTCAAAACACACATGCTTTTGGAAAATTGGCAATCAATTTTAATAAATTAGCTTTGGCTAACTACAGCGTATAAATTATTAAATTTTTATAACAATTGCAACAAAACACGCTTTTATTGAGAAAAAATCACGATAAGAGAAAGATGTACCTAAAATTCTATGTAGTGTGATGTGGCGTTGCCCTGCACATTACCGCAGCGAAAAATCCATAACAAACGAAATAGTCATTGCGCTCATGCCGCTCGTCATTTTTTTAAACGGCGCTGCTTTTTGAATTGCGGCAAGACATGCCTCGTTGAGCAGTGCATATTCCGACGATTCAATCACATCTGCATGAGCGACTGTTCCGTCAGGATTGATGACGAGACGCACACGCACTTTGCCTTCAAGCCCTTTTGAGCGCGCCGCATACGGATATGTTTTTTTTGAAGCGATGCGGCCGAGCACATACGATTTATATGACGCGTCCGCCTTTGCATCGCTTGCAGAAGAAGGCACGTCGTTTGTAGTGCCAGCATCATTTGCTGCTGCGGCTTCGTCATTGACAGCATCGACGGGCAGCTCGTCTGTGTACGCAACGACTTCTTCACGTGGAGACGGAATCGCTTCTGCGTGCTGCTGCAATGGCGGCACAGGAACAATTTGATTTTTTACAACTGGCAGCGGTTGCGTGCGCTGTATCACGGTAACTGTAGATATTGGTGCGTCTGGTGCAAGTGACGCAACTGTTGAAGATATGCTTCTCACGTTCCACACGGGCAAACAAAACAGCAGC
The DNA here is from genome assembly GCA_017446265.1 of Treponema sp. Classification (GTDB taxonomy): domain Bacteria; phylum Spirochaetota; class Spirochaetia; order Treponematales; family Treponemataceae; genus Treponema_D. Next base: position 25,162 of record JAFSRD010000007.1, on the reverse strand, counting down.
GCAATAAGCACCACTGTGCCGAGCGCAGACAGCATCCAACGCGCACGCAAATCATTCCAGTGGTTCATGCACAATTCCTATGCGGCTGATTCCTGCCGCCTGGATTTTTGTCAATATCTGCACAATATGTTCAAATGCAACAGTCCGTTCGCATTCAAGTGAAAGCGCAAGCTCTGGCTCTTGTGCATATAGCACAGCAAGCGCGTCCTGCAACGAGCCGAGCGCAATAACAGCTCCATCTAATTCTATTGCATCGGCAGTAACGGCGAGTACTTTTGTTACATTCTGCTCCTGCGTCGTGTTTTCGCTTTGTGGCAAATTGAGCGGCAGTGAACTTCGTTTGAACTGCGTTGACACCATAAAAAAAATGAGCAAAATAAAAATGACATCAATGAGCGATGTAATGTTTACAATAAGTTCTTCTTCATGGCGGTGCAAAAAATCGGAACAGTACATTACGATACTCCCCGCTGACGCGGCGAAACGTTTTGGCACTCCTCGCCATACAAGCTTATCGTCATCATTCGCTTTTCGATTATCCGTCTAAATGTGCGGTAGCATAATAGTGCGGGAATTGATATTATCAGCCCAAATGCGGTAGTGAGCATGGCTTCCCAAATGCCGCCTGACAAATCTTGAATGTTTACCGCCGCGCCTACCTCTGCCATTTTTGAAAACGAGCCAATAAGACCCGTAACGGTGCCGAGCAGCCCTATCGATGGCGACACCGCGCTAATAAAATTGAGCAGCCACAATCCGCGGTTCATCTCGTAGTATACGAGTGCAGTTTCTTTTTCCATTTCTTTGCGCTGCTGTACCTCTGGAAAGGTTGCAAGCTCAAGCGCTTTTGTTTGCAATCGTTTGAGCACATCTCCTTTTGAACCTTTGCGTGTTTGAAAGAAATAGATGCCCCGTTCAAGACATTGGCAAAAACAAAAGCACAGTATTGCAGAAAGCAACCAATTAAGCGGTCCGCCTAAATTAATAAATTCAATCAGTTTCATTTCTTGCCTCCTTGCCCGACTAATTGTGCCTGCACGTTTTGTTTTGCTTTTGTCGTCAGAACAAGATGACAAATTGCAGTTATCGGATGATAGAGCATCATGCGCGGTCCAGAATAGCGCATAACAGTTTTTATCTGCTCGCGCATGTCGCTTTTATAGCAGTGCACTTTGCACAAACTGCAAAAAGTCTTTGTTTCCATGAACGGGCAATTCGCTTCTCTTTCGCGCACATACGCTGCAAGCGCACTGCACACGCTGCACAATTCTTTGACAGAACGCAACGCTTTTTTTCTGCCGTGCTTGCCTTTGCAATAGAGCTGTATCATCAAAAGCACCGTGTGGTATTCCTGCGTGCGCTTTTCTTCAACAGATTTGCTACGCACGAGTTTCCCCGTATGCGTCTTTTACTTGTTCATTGGGCACAGTATTTTGCGAAACGACTTTTATTTCATTTTGTCGAACTGTTTTTATTCGTGCGGAAGGTTTAGCATCCCAACGCTTGGCATCAAGGTTCTTGATTTTAGTAAAAAAGTAAATATATTTGACTGCAATCAAAATGAGGATGACAGTTCTGCCTATTCGCGTACCGACTGTATCTTTGCGGCTCATTCCGATAAATGCAAACACAAGCATAATTGATGCAGGAATCAATATGCACAGTTTTGTTTTGAGCGTCATCGCACGGTTTTGCACAAAGCTTTCCAAATGGCGTTTATACAATTTCGTCGCACGAAACCAATTATTAAGACGGTCAGAACCTTTTGCAAAACAAAATGCAGCAAGCAACAAAAACGGAGTCGTTGGCAAAATGGGAAGCGGCACGCCGAGCGCACCAAACCCCATCGCAATAAAAGCTATTCCAATCCACAGCGGTTTAGTGATTTTCATGATTGCCTCGCTATTTCAAGTTTGTGCACAGAATGTGCAATCGAAAGCGTTGACTCACGATGCGACACGAGCACAACTGCTTTCTGCCGCGCTGTAGTACGCACTGAATCAAGAATGATGCGCTCATTGTACAAGTCGAGATTGCTCGTCGGTTCGTCAAGCAGCAGCAGATTGCCGTCATGCAAAAACGCGCGCGCAAGTCCAAGCCGCTGACGCTCGCCGCCTGAAAAATTGTCGCCGAGTTCTGCAACATGTGTTTGATACCCTTGTGGCAGCGACATAATAAATTCGTGAATGCTCGCCTTTTTGCACGCTTCGACAATTTCATCGTCTGTTGCATCAAGCTTTGCAATGCGTATGTTGTTTTCGATTGTGTCATGAAAGAGCGCTGTCTCCTGCGTTACGTAACTTTCCACTTCGCGTAACGACGATGTATTTATCGTGCTGATTTCACTGCCGCTCACACGCACAGTGCCGCTGTCTACGCGCCAAAAGTACATAAGCAGTTTTAACAATGTTGATTTGCCGCTGCCACTCTTTCCCTGAATGCCTGTAATTTTATTGGCAGGAAAATCAAGAGAGATGTTGTGCACAACGTTTTCAGATTGTTGAGCGCCATGCTCATATGCAAACGTCACAGACTGCATGCTTGCACCGCCAAAATGCGCTCTATCTACGGTGATGCCATCTGTCACTTCTGCAACAACAGGCGATTCGTCAAGCAACGCAAGCACGCGCGCGCCTGCTGCAACTGTTTGCGAAAGGCTGCTTCCAAGCCGCGCCACAGCAATCACCGGTCCAAATGAACTGAACATCGCAGTCACTGAAAAAATGACTGTTCCAAAATCAATCGCGCCATTACGATATAAAATAAGCGAAAGCGCAAGCATAACGACAGACGCAAAAATCACGCAGCAGTCGATGAGCGCTGCCGTACAACCCTCGTGCATTGCAAGCGATTTTTTGTTTGCAGAAAGCGCGTCACTTTTTTCTTCAAGCGCGTGCAATTTTTTTTCGCCAGTCTTGTACAAAGTGCTCTGCTGCAAACCGCGCAACATGTCGAGTAAAAATGCATTCATCGCGGCAAACTGCGTACGGTATGCAGCCCCCAATTTGAGCGCGCGCTTTTGCACGACAAGCGGAATAAATGCACCCACCGCTGTATAAAACACGAGCGAGGCAATTCCAAGCGCACTGTGCTGCATCCAAAGAAGTGTGGTCATCGCTGCGCTTGCAAGAAAGGCAATGCACACGGGCGAAACAGTGTGTGCGTAAAACAACTCCAGCAGCTCAATGTCAGATGTGATGAGCGAAATGAGATTGCCTTTTTGCCTGCCCTCAAGTTTCGCAGGACCAAGCACACGCAGTTTTGCGAATACAATGTTGCGAATCCGCGCAAGCAGCGTAAACGCAATAAAGTGATTGCAATACTGCTCGGCATAATGCAACACGCCGCGCAAAACACCTGCAAGCACAAGCGGCGCAAGCGGCACGCGCCGTGTAAGCGCAAATGCACCGAGCAACGGAATGCCGATGGCGCAAAAAAATCCGAGCGTGCCGAATGTGACAGCAAGCGCCATTATAGGAAAAAGAGGCGCAATCAGTTTTGACAGTCGCAGCAATATTTTCATTGTGCCGCCTCCGTATAGTGCATAGTGCGGACAACAGCCGCATTATGAGTTTCCTCGCCGCCAGTGCCGCTTTCAAAAGACGCGATGCCCGCGTCTCTACTGTCACGCTCGCTTTCAACACTACGAACAGTTTCAGCAACTTCGCTGCGCACTGTTCCATTTTCAAAACGGTAGACAACATCTGCACCTTTGCAATTTTCTGCGCGGTGACTTATCATAATGATTGTTTTTTTGCCTTTAAGCTCGTGCAGCAATGCTAAAATCGCCTGCTCGCTTTCGACATCTATGTTGCTCGTCGCTTCATCAAAAATATACACGCTGCTGTTTCGGAGCAGTGCGCGCGCAATTGAAAGCCGCTGTTTTTGGCCGCCAGAAAAATTTGCGCCGCCCTCTTGAATGCGTGTGTCAAGTCCGTCGCGCTCGCGCAAAAACGATGCTAGCTTCACAGATTCCAGCGCGCGCCACAACACATCGTCTCGTGCATTGGCATTTCCTTCGCACAAGCAGTCGCGCACGGTACCCGCAAAAATCCAGTCACGGTGGCTAATATACGTAGTGTATTCATACAGCGATGGCGGTGCAATGTCTGCAAGCTCTGCGCCATTCACGCACACTGAACCGCTGTACGACGCATATATTCCCGCGAGCACTTTTGCCGCAGTGCTTTTGCCTGAACCGCTTTTTCCAACGAATGCAACATAGCTTCCTTCTGCAATCTCGATGGCGCAATCGTGCAACACAACGCGGTCAAATTGGTAGCCGAGATTGCGCGTTTTGTAAATCGCCATGCCGTTCTGTAAAGCGGGAACAGCGCGAGTTCCGCATTCACGTTCTTTTGTGTCGAGCAACGCAAAAATATTTTTGCTTGCAGTGACACCGTTCATCGCTGTGTGGAATGCGCTGCCGAGCGTACGTAGCGGAATAAAAAAATCCGCAGAAAGCAAAATGCAAATAAATGCATGGTCAAGCGAGAGCGTGCCTGCATAAAACGATGCAAGCGCTGCCGCAATGCCAAGCCCCGCACCACCAAACGCAACAACATCCATAACGATGATTGAATTGAGTTGCATAGAGAGCACTTTCATCGTTACAGTGCGAAAATGCTCCGCTTCTTGCGCCATCTCGCGCGCTTTGTATTCGTCAGCCTTGTATATGTGCAGTGTCGTCAATCCTTGCAAATTTTCCAAAAAATTATCTGCAAGAGAAGCGTACTGCGCCCAATACGTGCCAAGCAAACGCTTTGCAATGTTTTGCACAATCATCATTGAAATGGGAATGAGCGGCACACATACGAGCAAAATGAGCGCCATACGCATGTTCAAAAACGCAAGCACGGCAAACGTTGCAACTGCGGCAATCACACTGTAGTAAAACTGCGGCAAAAAAGAACTGAACCATGTTTCAAGCTGTTCCACGCCTTCTACTGCAAGCTGCACTAGTTTTGCCGTAGTCGTTTGCTCTTGATAGTCGGCGCCAAGACGCAGCAACTTTTGATAAATACGGCAACGCAATATGCGCTTTACACCGCTTGAAGCATGGTAGCTTGCGTTGGATGCGGCAATGTTGCACAAAATGCGCACAGCAAGCGACAGCGCAATCACGAGCACAGGAATTTGAAAGCGCTCTCCGCGCGTGCGCAACACATGCGCCACAGCAAAAACCAACACCGTATTTGCGAATAGCGCAAGCGTGCGTACAAGCACTGTTGCAAAAACATATTTTTTTACCTGCGGCACAGCGTTTACCAGCCGCCTGTCAATCATCATAAAAAATCCTTTGAGAGTAGAAGTGTCGCACACGCTTAGCGATGTGCACAATCATTTGCCTATGCTAACATAAAAAAAGACAAAAAACTATTGCGTGGCATCGCTCGTTATTGAGATTTTTTTTCAAAAGGTGCGCTAAAAATGCTAATACCATTATCTAGCAAAATAGTAGGCTTGACCTTTACATAAAATTAGCATATGCTAATTTTATGTAAAATGTACGCATTTTTGCAGAACTCGGGAATATCATATTTTCCCGCGAATACTTTTGTGACGGGTTGTCTAAAAAGAAAAGTGTAAAAACACAAACCATCATTCTGTTACGATAATTCATGTTTTTACGGCGACTTCTTGGACACTCCCGCTCTTCTTGCTAATGAAATATTTTACGAGGATTTTATTTATGGACCAAACATTTAAAGAAATACTCGCTTCTTTCAAAAAAAACGGAATGCGCATAACAGTTCAACGCAAACGCTTGCTTGCGCTCATATTGAAATCACCAGGCATGTCACCAAAAGAACTGTTTTATAGCGCGCATAAAGCAGACAGTTCAATTGGACGGGCAACAGTGTACAGAATGGTAAACTCGTTACAAGAGTTAGGCTATATCCGCCGCCAGTACATTACAATTGAGCCAAGCCAAACCATGCAGCATTTCGGTTAAGCGTGCCGTCACGTGTTTCCAAATGAGGCACTGTCACACAGTACTTCTCTAATTTGCTCATTATTATGCACGCTCATTTTTTCCAGTAGGCAGGCAAAAAGTAAATAATCATCGTGTATAATTCAAGGCGGCCTGCAAGCATTGCAAAACTGTACCACCACTTTACTGCGTTGGGCAAAAAGCCGTAGTTGCACGATGGACCAAGTTTATTAAATGCAGGCCCAACGTTGCCGACCATAGAAAGCGCACCTGTGAGCGAACTGAACACATCCAAATTAAAAAGACAGCCGATCGCAGCTGTAATCATCACGAGCAGAAAATAGAGCGAAATGAATGCCGCTATGTTTAACACAAGCCCATTGCTTGCAACTTTTCCATTCAAACGAATATTGAATATGCCGTGCGGATGAAGCAACTTTTCTGTTTCATTGTGCACTTGCTTTGTGAGCACAACCCAGCGAATCACCTTGATGCCGCCGCCAGTAGAGCCTGCGCACCCTCCGATAAAATACAAAAGCAAAATGATTAATTGTGCAGTCGGCACCCATGTAGTAAAATCCGCAGTAGCAAACCCTGTTGTCGTTAAGATAGCGGCACTTTGAAATGAACTGTATCTGAGTGCGTGAAAAAATGTACCATACTGCTGCGTTGTTAAAAGTGCCATAACTATTGCGGTGACAAAAAAAATGCCAACGTATACTTTGAGTTCTGTGTTCTCGCGAATCTCTGAAAATTTTCTGATGACCGCATAATAATACAAACTGAAATTTATTCCTGCAAGAACCATAAACACCGTGCAGATTATATCGATTGCAGCAGAATTGTATGCGCCAACGCTTGCATTGCGCGTAGAAAATCCACCAGTACCGAGCGTGGCAAATGCATGCGAAAGCGCATCGACAAAATCCATGCCCGCAACCATGAGTAAAACGAGTTGCAACACAGTAAGCGCCGCATACGTAATCCACAAGATTTTTGCCGTTGTCGTGATTTTTGGCGTCACTTTACCTTTTTCAGGACCAGTTGTCTCTGCCTTTATCAACTGAAAACCACCTACACCAAGCAACGGCAAAAGCGCAACAGTGAGCGCAACGATTCCCATGCCGCCGAGCCAATGCGTTTCACATCGCCACAAATTGATGCTTCTCGGAAGTGATTCAACTTCATCCAAAATTGTTGCGCCCGTCGTGGAGATGCCGCTGACGCTTTCAAAAACTGCATCAGTAAAATGCGGAATTGCGCCGCTAAAGTAGAGCGGCACTGCGCCGAACAAACTTACGCTCACCCACGCAACTGCAACAATGACAAATGTGCCACGCGTTGAAAGGCGTATTGTATGTTTTCTGCCCACAATAAAAATAACTGTCGCCGCAATCCAACTCGCAATCATTGGAATAATAAATGACGGCAACACGGCTGTCTCTCCAAGTACAGCAGCCACTCCTATAGGAAACAAAAATGATACGCCGACAAACGCAATAATTATCGAGATGATTTTTAAAAATGTTAATATTGTCATGTTTTATCCTTGTGCGCTAAAATTGCCATTGCGCAAGCGCGCTATTTTACGCTGCCGCCAAAAAACGAAACTATTTTGCCGTTCTCCTCTGCAAGCGTTATTAAAACTACATGGTCACCAGCGTTGAGCACCGTGTCGCCAACAGGAATTTCATACGCTGAAGAGTCATGCTTTTTTAACAATAGCACAAGAAACACGCCGGGATTTGAAACATCTTTCAGCGTTTTATTAATCGCTTTTGAGTCAGCGGGAAGCGCACATTCAATAATCTCTAAATCGCCAGTCGTTATGGTGTGTACTTCTTTCACAGATTTTCCACGCAAGTGACTTACAATTGAATCGACAACAGCATCGCGGAGCGGCACAGATACGTCAACGCCGAGTTTCCGCGCAATAGAAGAAAACGCAGAACTCGTAACAAGGCTCACTGACTGCCCAACGCCAAGCGATTCGAGAAATGCCGCAAGCACCATGTTCATTTCATGATTGTGCGTTGCGCAAATTGCCAAATCAAATTTGTCAATGCCTTCTTCCTGCAAAAATGATTCGTCTGTTGCATCGGCGCAGAACACATTTGCGCTTGGAAATTTTTCTGCGGCTTTTTTCGTCAATGCTTCATCGTTGTCGATGATGACAAATGTCTGCGGGCGCTTTACCAATTGCCGTGAAAACAATGCACGCAACGATTTCTTTTCTTTCGGCTGCATCAATTTTTCTGCAATGATGGTGCCGATTCTTCCTGCTCCAATGAGCGCAATGCTGTTAAGCGATTTTTGTGCAGAACCGCACAACGCAAGCATTTCGTTCACATCATTTTTTAACACAAGCACGCCAATGCTATCGCCTGGATTCAAAATAGTGTCGCCGCTTGGAAGCGAGGTCTTTCCTTCCTCTTCCACATATGCAATGAGAAAATGCTTGTCTGTGAGTGAGCGCACTGTCTGCAATTTTTGGTTTGCAAGCTTACTGCCTTCTGCAATCGTCATGCGTGTAAGCTCGTAGTCGCTTCCTGCAAATGTCTGTACATCGCTCACAGCCCCGTTTTCAACAGCTTGCACAATTGCGCTTGCAGCTTCCACATCGGGATTAATCATGTAGTCGATGCCATACAACGGACGATTTTTGCCACTGAAAAAATCAGCGTGCCGTTTTTTTGTAGCAGCAGTATTTACATAGTACGCATAGTTTCTTACACGCGCAATTTTTATAACATCAGGATACACTGTGTCAACGAGCGAACATGTAATCATGTTGATTTCATCACTCTCTGTTACGCACACGAGCGCATTCGCTTTTGCAATGCCCACTTCTTCAAGCGTGTTCAAATCGTTGCCATCTGCGAGCATCACTGTACAGTCAAGTTGATTTGACACATGACGTACCGTTGTTTCATTGTTGTCAATAAGTGCAACATCATTCTTTTCGTTTATTAATAATTTTGCCAAATGAATGCCGGTAAACCCTGCGCCGACTATAACAATTTTCATGGTTCAATCTTTTCCTGTGATAGTTTTGATTTTTTGCCGCTCGCCGCATTCGTTGCGCCGATGACGGCCGCACAAACGATTGCAGCTGCAAGCGCTTCAAGCAACGCATTAGGAAGCAGCAGCGCCATTACTGCAATGTAGCCAAGCCCGCCCATTGCGTCGCGCACGTTGCTGAACGTGAACACGTAGAGCGCACCAATAACAAGGCACGTATGCATAAGCGTCGAGACAAAAGCGACAATCACGGCAGAAATCGGTTTTGGCATGTGCGGAATCAGATTTATTAATTTCCACAAAAGCCATGCGACGACGGCAAGCATCATACGCGGCAGCACAGAGACACCGGGATTGACAAAAAGCGGGTCGAGCGCACCAGTTGGAGAGATGGCGGCGAGCATCAAACTGAAAATACCGAACGCTGCTCCGACAATAACGCTTGACACAAGTCCTGAAACATGTGCAATGAGCATGACAGCGAGCAGCACGGGAATGTGCATAATGGTAATTGATGCGTTTGGACCAAGCGGAATCATGCCGAGGTGAACTGGTGGCATGCCAAGAATGACAACAAGCGCACAGAGTGCACCAGTAAGGGCAATCGTTCTATTTCGAGATGCAATTCTGCTCATAAAACCTCCGCCGCTATCATACCGCATCTATTGCGTTTTCATCAAGCAAAAACTACTTTGTATAAATGCATGTAATGCTTATTTCTTTCATTTTTTATCAGGTTTTTGTACGCGTATATTTGAAATGACAAGTCCACAAATGGTGAGCAATGCTCCTGTCACTCCCATTGTGGTGATTTTTTCATCAAGCGCAAAATAGGCAAACACAATCGTAACAACAGGAATGAGGTAAAGGCCAATCGTTGCACGGACAGCTCCGAGTTTGTCACACGCTATGGTCCATGCAGCAAAACAGAGCGCAGATGCGGCTATTCCCAAAAACAGTAAATTTGCCAAATTTGACAATTTTGAAAAACGCGCTGCATTTGTTGCTACATCGAGTTGTACGGCAATTGTGTTGCTTTCTTGCGCAAACGGGGAAAATGCTCCAAACAGTATAATTGGAATCATCCAGACAAGTGCATAGAAAAATATGCGCCGTGTTATTGCAAGTTTATTAAAATGCAACGCAGTAATTTTTGACACGAACAATGTATAAAATCCCCATGAGATTGCAGAACCGAGCGCGAGAAAATCTCCTTTTGGGCTGACGTGAAAATTGAGCGCACCGTTAAAGCTTACGAGCGCTACACCAGTAATCGCAAGCAAAAATCCTACCAAAAAAAAGAACGTAATATGTTTTTCGTGTAAAAAAATCTGTGCGATGATTGCTGCAAAAATTGGGCATATTGAAACGATAATGCTCACGTTTGAAGCAGATGTAAATGTAATGGCAATGTTCTCAACAAACTGATACACAGTGACGCCACTCAGCCCCGCAGCACAAAAAAGCAATTCATCTTTTTTGCATTTTAAGCGCAGTTTGTGCGGGTACAGACACCACAACGTAATGTATGCAAGCAAAAAACGCACAACGAGAATTTCAAGCGCAGAAAAATCTTGCAAAAGAGTTTTTGTGCATATAAATGTAATGCCCCATACAAAAATAGTGAATGCAGCAAATAGAACGCCTACGAAAGATTTGTGTTTATCTGTGTGCAACAGCGCCAGCGTATTTTTCATGCATGCAGTATATCACACTTGTTTGATTTTTTCATCTGTTTTTAATATAATGAATGCATGATATCTGCAAAGTATTTTGCATGCAATCGATTATTGGCAATGCGTGCCGTTCTTTTGCATGTACATGTGTAGCTGGCAATTACAGATTTTACTATGACAAAAAAAATTGATTACCAAACACAACTTGACAAAATCCTCAACGATCTTGCGCAGGGCTCGCGTAAAAAGCAAACGCTTTTGCTCCATGCGTGTTGTGCGCCATGCTCGTCGTATGTGCTTGAATATCTTGCATCCTGTTTTGCCATTACGGTGTATTATTATAATCCGAATATTTTTCCATCGGAAGAATACAATAGGCGGCTTTCAGAATTGAAAAACTTTTTGCCACGATTTTCGCCTGCGCTTGAAAATAGCGTGCAGCTTGTGCAAGCACACTATGAGCCGCACGAATTTGAAAATGCAGTACGTGTCGCAGAAAATCCTGCACTTGCCGATGAAGCCGAACGCGGAGAGCGATGCCGCCGATGCTACGAACTGCGCATGACACACGCATACGAGTATGCCGCCGCCCACAACTTTGATTGGTTTACAACAACGCTCTCAATCAGCCCATTTAAAGACGCGGAAAAAATTAATAAAATTGGCGAAGCGTTGGAGCGGACAGCAAGGGAACAAGCTTTTCGAGCGGCATGCGAGTGTACTGAACAGGGAGGCAACATGTTGCGCACCATTCCACGATTTCTTACGAGCGACTTTAAAAAACGAAACGGCTTTAAGCGCAGCTTGGAGCTGAGCAGCGAATACGGATTATATCGGCAGGATTACTGCGGGTGTCAATATTCAATGCATTATACTTCACGAGAGGAAACATGAAAAAAACTATACTATTTTTTTGTGCGGCATGGAGCTGGGCTCTGCTTTCCTGTTTTTGCGTTGCCGAAGAATTTTCATCAAATGAGCTGTATAAAGACAGAATGAAAGATTTTATTCGTGAATTGCGCGCCAACACAACGCAAGAACGCATCCTCATTACGCAAAACGGCAACGAGCTGTATTTTAAAAACGGTGTTGTTGACACGGATTTTTTTGCTGTAACAAATGCGACGACACAAGAATCGCTGTATTATGGCGATGTACTAAAATTTAATGCACCTACAGACAAGAAACTGCAAAATGAGTTGCTCGCATATATTCGTCCTATAAAAGAAAGTGGCAAACCTATTTTTGTAATTAATTATGGCAAAGGCAGGAAGCAGAGGAATTTTCTCGTATCAGAAGATGTAAAAACAGGCTATGTGAGCGAACTGCTTCCAACATTTGAAGCGAGTGAATTGTATGAGCCGTTGCAACAGTATACCGCTGACGACATTACTGCGCTCTCCGATGTCAAGAATTTTTTGTGTTTATTAAATCCTGAAAAATTTTCGGATATACACGATTACTATGCGCAATTGAAGAACACTGATTATGATTTATTGATAATTGAACCCTCTTATGACGGCGTTTTTTTTACAAAGGAACAGATACATGCGCTAAAAAAAAAGAACAATGGCGGCACGCGAATTGTCATTGCGTATATGAGCATAGGTGAAGCAGAAGATTATAGATATTACTGGCAAAACACATGGCATAAAAAGAAACCTGTTTGGATAGAAAAAGAGAACAAAGATTGGAACGGCAATTATATTGTGCGGTACTGGGTTCCTGAATGGAAAGAAATCGTAAAAACATATCAAAAAAAACTAGATGACTTAGATGTTGACGGCTATCTGCTCGACACTGTTGATTCACACAGCTATTTTGACGACAATTACTAGTTTAAAAAACAAAAAACGCACCAAAGCGGTGCGCTTTTACATTTACTGGCTTCTACCGTTCACTACGACTTCACCGAAGTAAGCTCAGCACATTTTGGCTAGATTGATTTGCTTGTGCAATCATCGCCGTGCCAGCCTGTGAGAGTACATTGTCTCTCGTGAAGTTTACTGTTTCTTTTGCCATGTTCGCGTCGCGGATACGGCTTTCAGCAGCCTGAAGGTTTTCTGCACCAACATCAAGACCTACGATTGTCTTTTCAAGGCGGTTCTGATATGCGCCCAAATCTGCACGCTGCTTGTTGATTTTCTTGATTGCTTCATCAAGCGTACCGATTGCGCGGTTTGCCTCTTCGGGCGTTTCAATTGTCATAATTGTTTCGTCGCCGACATTGCGAAGACCGAGTGCCATTGCAGACATGGTGCCAATGTACACTTGCGTGCGCTGGTCCATGTTTGCGCCAATGTGGAACCACATTGAGCCTGTTACCGTGTTTTCACCTGTCGGGCGCGCGAAGCGGCCAGTGAGCATGTTCATGCCGTTGAACTGCGCTGCACTTGCAATGCGGTCAACTTCAGCGATGAGCGAAGAAACTTCAACCTGAATGTACATGCGGTCTTCTGCGCTGTAGATGCCGTGTGAAGCTTGAATTGCAAGCTCGCGGATGCGCTGAATGATGTCAGTCGTTTCTTGCAGGTAGCCTTCTGTTGTCTGAATGAAGCTGATGCCGTTCAATGCATTTGTAGAAGCTTGATTCAAGCCGCGAATCTGGCTGCGCATTTTTTCAGAAACTGCCAATCCAGAAGCATCATCACCAGCACGGTTTATTCTCAAACCTGATGACAACTTTTCCATGTCTTTTTGCTGTGAAAACTCCGTGAGCCCTTCTGCGCGAGTTGCGAACATTGCGCTCATATTGTGATTGATAACCATAGTAAATCTCCTTATAATCTTTGGTATCAACAAACCGTTCTGGTTTATTCAACGTACATCTTTATAATCGGATTTTAGAAAAAAGAGTTTAGCATTTTTTTTAATTTTTTTTATTATGTATATCTACACTGTTGATGTCTTGCACAAAGCCCGCTTGTTGCTTATGGCACAATTTTCACACGCTGAAAAGCAACTCTTCATACGAGGGAAACGGTTTGTACGCTTCTCCAAGCAGCAACTCTATTTCATCCGCAACAGAGCGCACCGCTTCCATTGCAGGAATAACGCTTTCTGCATACTGGCGGGCGCGCGTCAAGCATTCCTTTTGGCTGTTTGCAGCCTCATGTTTTTTTGCAAGCGTTTCTGCTTTAGCGGCAAGCGCGTTTACAAGCGCATCGAGTTTTTTCAACAGCGCAACTTCGGCAGCACCTGTTGCATCGGGTACAGCGCCTTTCAACGCAACAACTGTTTCGCTTACATCTTTCATATAGGCAAATGCACAGGGCACAATATTTTTGTGAATCATTTTGAGCATTGTTTCCACTTCAATGTTGAGAAGATTGCAGTATTTTTCAAGCTTTACTTCATAGTGACCGCGCATTTCGTTCTCAGAATAAATGCCCGCTTCGGTAAACAGCTTGACATTTTTCGGCAGGAGATATTCTGCAACAGCTTCAGGAAGATTGCGCAAATTCAACAGTCCGCGCTTTTTCGCCTCTGCAACCCAACTCGCATCATATCCGTTGCCGTTGAAAATAATTTTCCAGTGCGCTGTAATCTCTTTTTTAATAAGATTTTGCAACGTGCCCTCAAAGTCGCTTGCGCCGTCAAGTTTGTCTGCATACTCTTTGAGCACATCTGCCACAATCGCGTTGAGCGTCGTCATTGGACCAGAAATTGAAAGCGACGAGCCTACAGAGCGAAACTCAAATTTATTTCCTGTAAATGCAAACGGTGACGTGCGGTTTCTGTCCGTCGTATCTTTTGGAATTGGCGGAAGCACGTCAACGCCTATCTTGATTTTTTCCTTTGTGCTTGCATTGTATGGTGTGCCGTCTTTTATTGACTTTAGCACTGCTTCAAGCTCGTCGCCGACAAACAGCGAAATGATTGCAGGTGGCGCTTCGTTTGCACCAAGCCTGTGGTCGTTGCCCGCGCTCGCAATTGAAATGCGCAGTAAATCTTGATTGTCGTCTACTGCACGAATCACTGCGGTAAGGAACAAAAGAAAGCATGCGTTTTGACGCGGCGTGTCGCCTGGTTTCAGCAACTGTTGCCCCGTATCTGTTTCGAGCGACCAATTGCAGTGCTTGCCGCTGCCATTGATGCGTGCAAACGGCTTTTCATGTAAAAGACACACGAGCCCATGCTTCCGCGCAACGCGTTTCATAATTTCCATTGTCAGCTGATTTTGGTCTGCCGCCACATTTGCTGTTGCAAAAACAGGAGCCATCTCGTGTTGGGCAGGAGCTACTTCGTTGTGCTCTGTCTTTGCCGGAATGCCGTATTTCCACAATTCTACATTCAACTCTTCCATGTACGCTACAACGCGCGGCGTAAGCGCAGCATAATATTGATCGTCAAGTTCCTGACCTTTCGGCGGCCTTGCACCGAACAGCGTGCGCCCCGTCATGCGTATGTCTGTGCGTTGCTCGTACAATTTTTCGTCAATCAAAAAATATTCTTGCTCTGCGCCGACAGAAGACGTAACGCGCTTTACCTCTGTGTTGCCAAACAGATGCAGCACTCGCACAGCTTGCTTGCTCAAACGCTCCATGGAGCGAAGCAGCGGCGTTTTTTTATCAAGGGCTTCCCCGTTATACGAGCAAAATGCCGTCGGTATGCACAGTGAATGGTCTTTGACAAACGCATATGCCGTCGGGTCCCATACAGTGTAACCGCGCGCTTCAAATGTGGCACGTCTGCCGCCAGACGGAAATGCAGACGCGTCACTTTCTCCTTTTACAAGCTCCTTTCCACTAAACTCCATAATGATGCCATTGTCGCGTACAGGAGAAATAAAGCTTTCGTGCTTTTCTGCAGTGATTCCCGTCAGCGGCTGGAACCAGTGCGTAAAGTGCGTTGCACCTTTTGAAATTGCCCATTCTTTCATCGCATGCGCCACTTGATTTGCGTATTCAAGTTCAAGAGGAGTTCCATCGTCAAGCGTTTTTTTGAGTGCCTTAAATGTTTCTTTAGGGAGAAGCTCTTGCATGACTGCTTTGTTAAAAACCATGCTTCCAAATAATTCTGTCACATTAGACATATCTTCCTCCGTGATAATGCGTCATATTCAATCAGAAAAAATGCAGGCGTCAGTTTGTTTCTTGTCTAGCGCGCTCTGCCGCATCGTGCTGCTCGTCTAAAATCGACATGATGCGGTCAATCACTTTTTGATGGCGGTCGCCGTCCGTTTCAGACATTTCAGCAAGCACATTTTTGCGGAAATCCGCGCACTCAATAACAGGAGATGCGGTAATTGTAATCGTGTCGCGCTCAACAAGATCCATAGCCATATCGTTGGGGTGGTCAGGATTTATTCTGAGGCAATTGCCATTTATTGAAACAAGCAGCATGACATCAAACATTCGCACATAGCTGTCTATCTCTTTCAAACCGCGCTTTGTTTCCGGGTGGCCGGGTCGATAACGCGTGCCGCTTGGAAACACAAGTATCGCCTGCCCGCGCTTTTTGCAGTCGTCCATGACGCGCATAGCGCCAAGATTGATTCTGCGAGCACGTTTAGTCTCTTCCGCTTTTTCGGTTTCAGTGTGCAGTTCAGAAAGCGCCTTTCGCAAACTGCTGCCCGGATAGATGACAACGCGCGTAAAACCTTCTGCCCACGCACGCACGAGCGGATTTTCTTCATTGAGTTTTAATCCAGCAATGGCAACAATGTGATTTGTCAAATCTTTGCCCCAGTCGCCTCCATTTTTGTTGAGCAGGTAAAAGATTGCAGGCAAGTCAAGATTCGTGTAATGCTCCGCAAGGATAAGCCCGCTTTTGCCACCATGTACAACGGCATCGTAAAACGCTTTGAAATGTTCTATATTTTTTACGCTTGAGTCCGGCAACACCGTTTCTTCAAGCAGCGTGTACATCAATTTTTGTACATCAGGATTTGCCTCTTGGTAAATGTTCGTCTCATCAATTTTTGCAGGCGCACGAGACACCGTTAAAAGTTCAGAAAAATATTTTTTGCATTTATCTTTAAGCGGTATTCCCATGTCACGTTCTCCTTACTTTTATATAGCAGTATAATCTTAAAGGTGAACGTACAATTAGTCAATGCTAAAAAACACGGAAATCAATTTTTAAGCGCTCGCGTTAATGAAAACAGCAGTGCGTACGAGCTGCAAAAAACTGCTTTCCGTGAACAGTCGGTACGCGGTATTGCGTTTATGGCAATTGATTGATAAAATGAAGAATATAATGATTTCATATATTATTAAACTTTTTCATGCGCTCAATGAAAACGCAAAATCGTCTGAAATTGCACACGCATTTAGTCTCGGTCTCATTCTCGGCTTTATGCCAAAGAATAATTTGTTGTGGTACTTGTTGTTTGTGCTGTTTTTATTTGTGCGCATCAACAAGGGCGGCTATTTTATTATGATGCTTTTAGGCGCGCTCATTGCGCCGTTGCTCGACACATTGTTTGACAGCGTTGGCTATTTTGTGCTCACGCTCAAGCCGCTTGAATCATTCTTTGCAACATTGCTCGACATTCCATTTGTCGGTTTTACAAAATTCAACAACACGATTGTCATGGGCTCGCTTGCGTGCGGCATTGTCTGCTACGTGCCGTATTTTTTCCTCATGAAGCTGTTCATAAAATACTGGCGCACGTCTCTTGCACAAGCAATCCGTCAAAGCAAAGTAGGCAAAGCAATCAACGCGTTGCCAGTCATTTCAAAAATAGCTAAAAAAGCTTCTGATCTTGTGTAAGGAGGCGCACCAATGAAAACGACAAAATTACCGCCTGACAGTTCAAAAAAACCTGTGCGCACGTCAAAGATGATTTCAGCTGCAAAACTGCCGAGTCTCTTGAAAAAATCATACACACAGGAAAAATTAACAAAAAAAATTCTCAACAAGATTTACATTCCCGCAGACAAAGATTTTGTGCGGCAATTTTTTACAGTCGAGCGTGCAGATAAAGCAGTGCAAACTGTGTCAAGCGCAAACAAAACGTCGTCAAAACAAACGCATCGCGCACCTGCACAACAGATGCTTGCAATCCCGCGCGACACACAAATTGCCGCTAAAGATTTTAACCGTCTCAAACTCATTGCAAAAGAGGTAAAACGACAAAAGTTTGGCATCAAGCTCATTCCGCTTGCAGCTGTTGTCGGCGCAATTGCGGCGTTATGCATTGTAGTGAGCGTTTTTAAAAATACGCTTGTCAAGCGCGCAATCGTCTCCGGCATGCAAGCTGTCTTTCAAGCAAAGACAGACATAGGCCATCTTGATTTTGACATATTCGGCGCCAAACTTCAGATAAAAGATTTGCAACAGGCAAACAAAAACGATGTGATGAAAAATATTTTTCAAGTGGGAGAAATTACATTTGATTTCAATCTCACTGAATTGCTACGTGGAAAATTTGACGCTGAAAATTTAACAATTGCAGATGTGCTCACAGGAACGGAGCGAACAACGTCAGGCTACATTCCGCCTAAAAAATCGCGCGAGGAACAGAATAACAGCAGCTTCATCGCAGACATGCAGCAAAAACTCGTTGCAGATGTGCAAAAGACGCTCACGGACACATTTGCCGATTACAATCCGGAAAACATCATCAACAATGTGCAAGCAAATTTAAAATCGCCCGCAATGGCAGAAGCCGCCCGCGCTACTATTGAACCGCTGCTCGCAAAATGGAAAGACGCGGCGTCGCAGATGGAAACAGCTGTCACATCATTCGCCCAGAGCGTTGACAAACTTGTTAAAACTGACTGGGCAAATATGCGCGATGTTGCAACGCTGCGACAGGCGCTTGCCGACGTAAACGATGCAGTGTCGCGCGGCAAAACGATAAAATCGGAAACAGAAAAAATTGCCACAGACTTTAAAACAGATACAGCGAGCGTAACGCATCTCTCGCGCGACATAGCAAACGCAATTGCTTCAGACAAAGCGCTCATTGACGGAGAAATTAACAAATTCAAAACACTCAAAGCAGAAGGCGTAAGCGGCATTTTCAACAAAACGCTCAACGCGTTCATGTACAATTTGCTCGGTACATATTATCCGTATGTGCAAAAGGGCATTGACGTAGCGCTCACGCTCAAAAGCAACACAGGTGAAAAATCATCAGAAAAAAAATCACAGAAAATCAAAACCGCGCGCCGCAGCAGAGGAAGAACTGTTTATTACCGCAAAGACACTGTGCCGAGGTTTTTAATTGAAAATGCATTCGGTTCAGGCGCGACGTGGAGCGTGTCTGCAAAAGAAATAAGCAGCGACCCCGACAAACGCGGAAAACCTGCAGAACTCGCAACAGATTTTACTGTGGGCGGAATTGCTAACGCGTTCAAAGCGGTGATTGACGGCAGAAGCGCGCCAGGTACGCAACTTGTTACAGCAGATTACACGGGCACGGGTTTTCCGATTGCGCTAAACATAAACGACAATTTTTTGCTCGACGCATCATCTTCTACCATTTCTTGCGGCATAAACGGCAGCACAGACGGCAGTTTTGGCTTGCGTGGCGGCATAAACATGAGCGCAATGAAAATTGCAACACCTTCGTTTGAACCGCACGCAGTGTACACAATTTATCAAAAAGCGCTCAACCAGTTTACTGCGCTCAAAGTAAATTTTGACGTGCAATATGCTGCCGCCACAAGTGACATGAGCTTGTCGATCGACACAAACGCAGGCTCGCAGTTTGCAGCAATTTTCCAAAACTTGCTCGTCTCGGAACTGACAGCGATTACTGCTTCTGCGCGCGAAAAAGTAGACGCATTGCTTGCAGAAAAAACAGGTGGCATATCTGAAAAACTTTTGCAGTTCACAGACATTCAAAACAGCATAAACACACAGCAAGCAAATTTTGCAAATACAAACGCGCAACTTGAAACAATACGCGCGCAAATTACAAAGCAGCTTGCAAATCAAGCGGGAAGCGATGTGCAACAAAAAGCAACTGATGCGCTCAAAGGGCTGTTTGGGCGTTAGCGCAACACGAGCGAATGCAACGTGTCCATGACAACATTTGTTAATTTTGCTATGATAACTGCATGACAATTTTACAAGCGCTTTTACTCGGTGCGCTGCAAGGTGTTGCTGAATTTTTGCCAATATCTTCTTCTGGGCATTTAGCAATTGTGCAAAACTTATTTTCTCTCGATAGCGTGCCGCTCTTATTTGATATAACACTTCACGTAGCAACGCTTGCCGCTATTGCAATTTTTTTTCACACGCAAATTTGGGAGCTGCTCTGTGCATTCGGAAGAATGCTTTCCCGCCGCCCGATTGACACATCATATGCTGGTACAAGTGGGCTCACGCAAACCGATTCTGTTGCGCGAAAAACTGTTGGAGCAATCATGCTTGCGAGTGTTGCAACAGGCGTGCTGGGCGTTGTTGTAAAAAAATTGCTGCCTACGCTCCCCATACAATGTGTGTTCGCAGGATTTATTGTAACTGCGTGCACACTCATTTTTTCTGCTTATGTGAGCAAAAAACAGCACGCACTTCCAATAGCAGAAGATGATGATATGCAGGCATCAAACAACGACGGCATATCGTGGAAGCAAGCGCTTGCAGTTGGAACGGCACAGGGAATCGGCACGTTGCCAGGCGTTTCCCGAAGCGGCGCAACAATCGCTGGCGGGCTTGTAGGCGGCATGTCGCGTGCAGATGCAGGCGAGTTTTCGTTCATCGTCTCTATTCCCGCAATTCTCGGCGCGTTTATCCTTGAACTCAAAGATGTAGGAAAAGTTGCCGAGTCAATTGGTGTGGCAAGTGTAGCTGTCGGCTGCATGGCGGCATTTGTTGTCGGGTATGTGTCGCTCATGCTGCTCATGAAAATTATTAAAAAAGGCAAACTTGCCTGGTTTGCTCTGTATCTTATTCCACTTGGCATACTGGGACTTATTTTTGTCAAGTGACTAAACCTGTTTGGAAACATCAGTTTCGGCACAGGGCTATTGCAGGAGGCCGCTATGACACGAAAGATTAGTAAATTATTTTTCGTCATTGCATTGTGCATAACTACAGCTTTTGTTAAAAAGTAAGCGCCATGCAAAACGTTTTTGCAACAGTAACGCAACTTGAAGCGCACGCACATAACGCATTTGGGCTGACAGAAGACATAATGATTGAAAACGCAGCCGCCGCACTCGAAAAAGAAGTGCGTGCAACAGGTGCAACATGCGTACTCATCATATGTGGAAGCGGCAATAACGGTTCAGACGGTTATGCGCTTGCACGGCGCATAATGGGAGCAATTTCGTGCAACGTGTATGCGCCATGCGAGCCAAAAACAGAAAATTGCAAACAGCAGCGCGCACTGGCAAAAGCTGTTGGCGTGCACGCAATACGCCGTGCAACATTTTTAAAAATGATACATGCACGCACAGTCATCGTAGACTGCTTGTACGGCACAGGATTTCACGGCACGCTTGACGCGCAAACGGCGCAACTGTTTTTAAAAATAAACAGCACGCCGTGCACACGCATTGCATGCGACATTCCAAGCGGCATAGATTCGCGCGGCGCAATTTTAACAACATACAAAAACAAAGCAATTGCATTCAATGCGCATACAACTGTTGCAATGGGTGCGCTCAAAGCTGCATATTTTTCAGACATAGCAAAAGATTTTTGCGGACATATTGTTAAAGCGAATATCGGTGTGAGCGCCGCGCTCTTTGAAAACTGTTCGTCGCTTCCCGACGCGCAACTGCTTTCTTGCAGAGACATGCATCTTCCTGTGCGCGAAAAAAAATCTGTGCACAAAGGTGCGTTCGGACACGCGGCAATCGTTGCAGGCGAAAAATCTGGTGCAGCGATTATTGCAGGAGAAGCTGCGCTTGCCTTTGGCACAGGGCTTGTTACGCTTGTAGAGACCACACAAAGCAGCACAGCGCGTTTCAAAATGCCGCCCGAACTTATGAGCGCAAAAATGTTTCCAAAAAATACAACAGCAGTTTTGCTTGGAAGCGGATTCGGGCGCGTGCAGTACAATGCCGCAGAAGAATTGCTTGCATGGATTTCTCTGCATAAAGATGTACGCATTGTGCTTGATGCAGACATGTTCTATTATGAAAAAATCAGTTCGCTGCTCAAAAGATTTTCACAGCGCGTTGTACTCACGCCGCACCCAAAAGAATTCCAGTCGCTTTTAAAATTATGCTCATTCGGCAGCCATTCAGTCGAAACGCTTGTCGAAAATCGCTTGGAATTTGTTAAAAAATTTTCTGCACAATTTCCAAAAGCGGTGCTCGTGCTCAAAGGCGCAAACACATTCATTTCGTGCGGGAGCGGCGTGTTCATAAGCACGGAAGGAAATCAATGCCTTGCAAAAGCAGGAAGTGGCGATGTGCTTGCAGGCCTCATCTGTGCGTTGCTTGCCCAAAACTACAGCACACAAGAAGCAGCCATAACCGCAGTGCTCGCGCATGGCTGCGCGTCTCAACCATTTGCAAAAAGCTACGCGATTAGCCCGCACAAATTAATACGCGAAATTGAAAAATTATCAATTTAATGAACTTTAAATTTCTTTACTTCTTCCATGAGCGCATCAATGCTTTGTTTGTTTTTCTGCGTAAGATTGTCAACTTCTTGAACAGAATTATTAATTTGTTCTGCGCCGCTTGCCATCTCGTTCATACTGTCGGTAATTACGCGAGTAAGATTGTTTAATACTTCAATCTCTTTTGTAATTTCACGACTACCTTCAAGCATACGCACTGAATCATCTCTTACTTCCATTGTGATTGCATCAATGTCTTTCACCGCAGACAAAACTTCAAGGCTGCCGTTCTCCTGCTCTTTCATTGCCTCTGTCATTTGCGTGCTCATTGATTGCACTTGGTCAGTATACGAATCAATTGCAATAAATTTGTCGCTGACCTTGCCTGCAGAAACCGCCATTTCATTGATTTCATCGCTCAACGATTTAAGAGAATCGGAAATAGTTTTTCCGTGCTTACTCGACTCGTTTGCAAGTTTTCTGATTTCATCTGCAACGACAGCAAACCCTTTTCCCGATTCACCTGCGTGAGCAGCTTCTATTGCCGCATTCATGGCAAGCAGATTTGTCTGACTTGCTATATTTTGAATAATGCCACCGGCTTCAACAAGGCTGCCTGACTCTGAACTTATTTTTTGCATTGCAGCTTTTGCCTGTGAGACAGTTTGCACGCCGTCGTCAGTTACAGCTGAAAGCTCTTTTATAACGCCATCCATCTTTTCGAGCGTCTTTGAAATTGAAGCTATGTTGCTGACCATCTCTTCAACAGCGGCTGAAGATTACGTAACGCTTGCAGCCTGCGACTCAATGCGGTTTGTTACATGCTGAATCATTTCAGTTGCATTTGCAACAGCACGAGAAGATTCTTCAACGCTCGTCGCTTGATTAATTGACTGCTGCTTTACATTTTCGATAGTTGCAGCTATTTCATTTACTGCGCTTGCTGTTTCCGTCATATTTGAAGACAAGTCAACGCCGACAGCAGCGAGCATATTTGTGTTTTCTTGAATCGCGTTGAGCAAATTGCGCAAACTTGAAAGCATGCTGTTGTAATCACGTGCCATAGTGCCAACTTCATCTGTTGAAAACACTTGCATGGGCTGCGTCAAATCACCTTGGTTTACAACAGCAAATTTCTTTGAAGTTTTTATAATTGGGCGAATAACATTTCGATATACGAACGACATAAGCCTGACTATAAACACAACAACTACTACCATCATAATAATTGCTGCTATTTGAAAATAATTGAAACGCCTGCCCGCATCATTAACAATTTTATCTGTACGCTCGGTGAGCATCATATTGAATTCTTCTACAGGCGCCATGATTTTATTTACCTCTGCCTCATAGGCATTGTCGTTGACAATACGCGCAGCAAAATTCTGTATTGATTCACCAGGCAAAATCGTACGTGGTCCATCTACAAATCTGCCATACGAAACACTGTCCATTGCCTGAGTTTCTACTTCCACAAGCGTATTTGAAAGTTCTGTAGATTTATTAAGTAGTGCAATTTCAGCTTCGGTGCAACCAAATTCTTCAAGCAATGCCAACTCATTTATTTGTCTTCCTGGAAACACCGCAAAAGATTCAGGACGCGGAACAGTTCCTGCACGCCAATCAACAATATATTGATACTCGTCTCGATATTTTGCATCGCCATTGACAACAAAAATACGACACATACGTGTTAAATCTTGAGAAGTCTGCTTAAACTCTGTGGCAACGAGCAACGAATCCTGCTGATTTTTAATTGCAGCTAGAAGAATAGTTTTCTGACGACCTATTAAAAGCAGCATAATAAGTTGAATAATTAATAAATTTATTGCAAATGCCGCTTGCCCAATAAATTTAGACTTAATTGATACCGATTTTTTGAGTGATGAATTTGCGTTCATACTATTTGCGTCCTCTCACATATATACAATATTATACTGTAATTACTCAAATATGCGCAATCCTTTGATTCAGTATGCATGAATTTGCTCCCATTTGACGGCTTCGTATGCCAGTTCAGTGTCTATTTTAAACGCCCAAATTTTTAGAGTAAAGACACCGCTTCCTGTATGAGAGAATCGCTTAGGCGAATGTTACTGTTTTTAAGTTGGGCAAGATATGCTTTTATTTCATCTGATGTAATCATCTGTTCATCATAAGCTTGAAGCAATACGCCAACAGTTCCAGTAATCTTTATGCCTAATTTTTGAGCAACTTTTCGACCTTTTCGCTCGTCAATTATGAGAGCATCGGAATGTAATTCATCTGCAAGAATAATCGCTTCACTTTCTCCATCATCTAAACTGCTGGCAGCCTGTAAAATTTCCAATGCTTTTCGGTTTTGGACTGGTGATGTTTTCAAAAAATCAGCCCCTTTTACTATCCTTGCCTCATTTTCAAAGATGACATTTGTAGTAAGTTCTCTGTAAACTGCTTGGGAAATAAGAATTTCACCAAATAATTTTTGAAGCAAATCTAAGCGATTTATTTTTATGAGTGAAATAATTGGAGTTGTGTCAGAAATTACTGTCATGCGGAATGGCTTCGAAGATTTTTTATGACGGCTATATCACTTTCAAGTTCTTCCTTTGTTTGGTCCAGGTATGGAATTCCCACTGTACTATACAAGGCTATTAAATCTAATTTTTTTATGCCAAGAATCTGAGCCGCTTTGCCATGAGAAATGGTCTCGTTCTGGATATAGGGGAACAAAATCATTGCATTGCGCATAAGTTCTTCGCCTTCATTTTGGACCGCCATGTATTCAAGCATTGCGTCGGGGATTTTTATAGAAACTGCTTGCATATTCATAACGCTACCTCTATTTTATAGTATACCATATTTTACAGAAAACTTCACCTATTTTCCTTTCAGTATGCATGAATTTGCTCCCATTTGACGGCTTCGTATGCCAGCGTCCATTTTAAACGCCCGTTTAAATTGCGCACGTGCATAGCTGCATGTACGCGCACGAACGGCACAGGTAGTAACGCGGAAAACCGCATTATTATAGCTCTCATGGAGAGTTTTATTACAGTTGAATGAGGAGTGAACATG
>JAFSRD010000006.1 GCA_017446265.1 Treponema sp. | reverse complement strand
TGCAGGAAAGCTTCAAGGACGGCAACGACATCTGTTGCTGTTAAAGTGCACGATTTGCTGATTTCATTTGCAAGAGCCCTTATTGTGATTACAGTGCTCCAAATGGGAGAAGCGAAAAACTTTTTTGCTTCGGTTCTATTGAGCGGATTTGCCCTTTGCAAAATTGTGTATTCCATAATAAATACCTCCATAGTTTGAGAATAAGATTGTTAAGTACCTGCCATACCGGCAAGGCGAGCTCCCCACTATATATATTTGCAGAGAAGTGTCAAAAAGCGGAAGAGAATTCGTATAAAATATTGTTATTTTGAGTGTTGCTGCATGAGCCTACGCCCGATTGGAAAGGCGAGTGCGGTACACGGAGGCGCGCCAGTAAATACAGTAAATATATGAAAAGATGCAATCAAAACTTATTACTAGTTCAGAATATGCAACAATTAGAAAACCAGTTGGTATTTGATTTTTTATCCAATAATTCTTATCAACGCTCCTGAATCAACGGAATAAGGGTATGAGGGGATTACGATTACCCGTATATATTCAAGAGTAGAGATGAAGAACATAAAACGAAAAACGGGAATATTCATTTATAACTATGATGTAAAAACGTTGCTTTTTGCATAATCGGTTGCTTGTTGTAAAAAAGTTTCAATACTTTCATCTTGTGCAAAATACTGTTGATGCCATTTGGTATAGTCAAACCGTTCTCGCTGAATTGCGGCTATAAAAGATTCTGCTTCAATGACACCCATATTTTTTACTAGGCAATCCATTCCGCGAGACATTAGTTCTGCCGTCGTTGTAGGGGCATAGTACAAGTCGCTCACTTTAGTTCTCCTTAAAAAATAGTTGGACGAATTGAATAGGATTTATTATTTTTGTTGTTTCTGACTTATATTTTAAAATCCTATCATCTGTTGTTACGAAAAAGTCGCATTTGGAAAATTCTGCACAGGCTATATGGCATGCATCTGCCGTTTTTATACCTGTTATCTGAATTTTTGTTGCAAGGTCTAATATATGATTATTTTTATCAATTCCAACATAACTTGTTGCATTCTTAAAAAAATCGAATATAGTTTCGCTACGGCTCGTATGGGGATTTTTACTATTCTCATAATAGAGAACATAAGAGGTTACTAATTCTAGTTTTTTTTCTTGAATTAAATATTGTATGAATAATTTAGCTTGGGTTTCAAGTGAAATGCGTAAGTCGCTCTGGTCATCATAGGGGCGATTGTAGCAGCAGTTGTCAAGGTAAACTTTCATAAGTACAGTATAGCACAAGATGCGGTCTTTGCACAGTACGTACGGGTGGCTGCAATCTCTGCTTGCTCGTATCCTCTACCACCCGCCTACGCCCGATACGCCAGTCGCGAAAGCGACGGGTAAAATAATTTCCTATCAGTAAACGGAGTTTACTCCGTATTGGAGCACCTGCGAAGCAGTTCCGAGCGAAAGGGAGGAATGAAGCGAGAAGCGGAAGTGCGGAAAGCGGGCTCTTCCAGTAGCATCGTCCGAATTAAAACACAGTAGCTCATCTACTCAATGAGGAGCGAGTTTTTGCCTGTGGCAAAAACTCGGTAGCGACCCGCATGCAATGCGGGCGCGGCACGGGCTTGCCGACATGGTGAGGAAGGAGGCAAGAGACGGATATAGCTGTTCTTGAAAAAAAGTGAGTTCCCTTTCCGTTCACCAACAAGAAAATTTGGAGTCGTACCTTGACTTCCTTGTCTATAAAAATTCTTCGTCGTTATCTGCAGGGCGGAAGCCGCTTGACTTTTCAAAGTACGACACTGCAACACACTTACTGAATATTGCGTTGTTCCGTATCGTCAGAACAATATTGAGAAAATCAAGAGTTTTGAAATGTTTTTGACCGATGCAGATATTTCGATTGTTCCATTGACAAAAGAAATAGCGAAGATTGCAGCACAGTTGCGGGCAAAGTATTCTGGATTGAAAAGCATGGACGCATTGCGACTCGCAAGCGCAACTCAAAATAAGTGTGATATTTTTCTTACAAATGACAAACAGCTCAAACAGGTAACGGAAATAGAATGCATCCTTGCAGATGAATTATAAGAGGCAGTGTGCATCATTTCATAGATGCAACGGGTGCTATATTTTATAAGGCTTGCAGCATCTGCTGTTATATCGGCTTTCGTTCCGTTTGAAGTATTCGTTCCGTTTGAAGTAATTGAAGCATGAAGACAGAAAATTCTTCCTGTTTCCGCGCATCCAACGCAGACAAGCGGGGCAGAGATAAATCGCCATGTTATAACCTCACAGGAATGCCACATGCAGAAAGCGCTTGTTTTATGACACCGACAGTGTATTCGCCTGAATGCACCATAGTGGCGATGAGCGCGGCATCTGCTTTGCCGCTTGTAAACGCCTCTGCAATGTGCTGCGGTGTACCTGCTCCTCCCGACGCTACGACAGGAACATCTACGCTTTCTGAAATCATACGTGTAAGCGTAAGCTCATAGCCTGTCTGCACGCCGTCTGTGTCAATCGCGTTAAGCACTATTTCGCCAGCTCCAAGCGATACTGCTTTTTGCGCCCATTCTTTTGCATCGAAATCTGTCTTTGTGCGCCCGCCATTTATGAACACGCGGTAGCCACTCGGCATTGCATTGTCGTACGCAGCATCCATGCCGAGTACAATGCATTGATTCCCAAAAATGCGCGCACCTTCTTTTATTAAATCAGGATTTTTTACCGCTTGCGAGTTAAGGCTCACTTTTTCTGCTCCTGCAAGAATTATTGCACGAATGTCGTCAACGCTTGCAATGCCTCCGCCTACACAAAACGGAATGAACACTTGTTGAGCTACATTTTCTATAAGTGCAAGGATTGGCGCGCGTCCACGTGCTGACGCCATGATGTCGTAAAATACGAGTTCGTCAACGCCCTGACGGTAATATTCGCGTGCCATTGCAACAGGGTCGCCTATGTCGCGATTGTTTTGAAACTGCACGCCTTTTGTAGTGCGCCCGTCTTTTACGTCGAGACAGACAATGATTCGCTTTTTTAGCAATTTCTGCCTCCCTCGTTACTGTGTAAATCTGCGCTGTGCGTGCTGATGCCACATGCGTCTGAGTCATTTAATGCGTTTACACTGTGCGGTGCGTTCGCACTTCGCGCCGCGTTTTTTTCACTTGCCGCACAACATGCAAAATCATCCTTGCAAAAGTTTTGCAGCATGCGCAGTCCCGCGCTCCCTGATTTTTCAGGATGAAACTGAAACGCTGTAACGCTCCCAAATGAAACGCACGCAGGCACGTGCACGCCGTAATCAGCATATGCTTTGACAATCATTTCATCTTCAGGCTGTATCACATATGAGTGCACAAAATACACGTTTGTATGTTCTGTAACGCCATCAAAAAGCGGTGAACTTCCATTTGCATACGTCAAATCGTTCCAGCCCATGTGCGGCACTTTGCGCGCTGCCTTTTCGTTCCACAGTGATGAAAAATGACGGATTGCGCCTTTTGCAAAGCCAAGACACTGCACATCTCCTTCTTCACTGTATTCAAAAATCACTTGCGAGCCTACGCAAATGCCGAGCAGCTGCTTTTGGGAAGCAACCCAATCTGCAAGAAACGAGTCAATGCCCGTGCGTTTAAGCTGCAACATCGCGTACGCAGCATCTCCATCGCCAGGAAAAATGAGCCTGTTGCAATTGACAAGTTCGTGCGGATTTTTTGAAGCGACATACGGTGCGCCGATTGCGTTGAGCGCTCGTTCAACGCTCCGTATGTTTCCAGCGTTATAATCAATAATTCCTGTCATAGTGATTATGGTAGCGAATGGTGCGACGCATTGCAAGTGTGGAATGTCCTGCGCGTAGAGGGCATTGCCTCATTCAAAAAATAGCTACCAAACTACTTGACAATATATGACAAATCATTTATAAAATTGTCTACTGCTAATAATAATTAGCAATAGATAACTAATATTTCCAGCACAGATGCAGAATTTGTTATTTACGCATTATTATGATTATCAACAGCCAATGAATGGCAGCAGTAGGAGCATATGTGAAAAAAATAGCTATATACGGCAAGGGTGGAATCGGGAAATCAACAACGACATCAAATCTCTCTGCGGGATTGAGTTCGCTTGGTTTTACGGTGATGCAGATTGGTTGTGACCCTAAATCTGATTCAGTGAAAAATCTTATGGGCGGAAAAAAGATTCCAACAGTTCTCGACTTATTGCGTGAGCAGTCTGCAAAAAACGCGGGCGTTTCAAAGTGGGAAGGCGCCACATCAGAAGGCATAACGCTCGACGATATTGTTTTTAAAGGGTATGGCGGCGTGCTGTGCGTAGAAGCAGGCGGTCCAACTCCGGGACTCGGCTGCGCGGGACGAGGAATCATCACCGCGTTTGAAAAGCTTGAAGAGCTTGGCGCATACGATTTTTACAAGCCCGATATTGTGCTGTACGATGTGCTTGGCGATGTTGTGTGCGGCGGTTTTGCTATGCCGATTAGAAACGGTTACGCAGATAATGTGTTTGTCGTCACATCAGGTGAGATGATGGCATTGTATGCGGCAAGCAACATTGTAAGCGCAGTAAAAAATTTTGGATCGCGCGGATACGCTTCTTATGCAGGCGTTATCCTCAATTCGCGCAATGTAAAAGACGAGGTTGCTGTTGTTGAAACGGCGCTTAAAGAAATTGGCGGCTCAATTGTGTCCGTCATTCCCAGAAGCGATACAGTGCAGCTTGCAGAAAACCAAGGCAAGACTGTTGTAGAAGCGTATCCTGAATCTGAGCAGGCGCAATGCTATGTGGAGCTTGCAAAAAAAGTCATGCAAATATGCGAGGTGCAAAAATGAGCGGATGCTGCTGCACAGATTTTTCAAAAACATTGCAATATGTTTCTCCGTCTCACGGAGGGTGGGGCGTTATCCGCGTCGCTGCATTAGTGCCAGAAAGCCACTTGCTGTTTGTTGCCCCCTCTGCATGCGGCAGGCACGGTGCGCTTGGCGGCATTGAGGCTGGCATAAAAGAGCGCATTTCATATTTATATATCGATGAAAGTGACATTGTTTCGGGCAACTATGAGAACCTCATTCTTGATTCAGTTAAAGAGCTCTTTGATTTTCTTGATGCAAAGCCGAAAGTGCTTTTTGTATTTGTGTCATGCATTGATGATTTGCTCGGTACAGATAATGATGCAATTATTGCAGAACTTTCATCACGACATCCCGATGTTGCGTTCCGCACATGTCACATGAATCCTATGTCTATGGACACGCCTAATCCGCCTGGCGTAACGTTGCTTGATGCAATGTACAGCTTGCTTCCAAAGCAGCAAAAGGAAAAACAGGTAAATCTTATTGGCAACAACGCCGCCATTGCGCGATCGTGCGAACTTTTTGCGTTGCTCAAAAAACATGATTATGACGTTTGCCAAATTAGTGAATGTGCAACGTTTGGAGAATTCCAAGCGCTTGGAAGCGCGTGCCTTAATCTTTTATTGCGCCCTGTTGCAAAAAAAGCGTGCAAACGCATGGCAGACATGCTCGGCATTCCTGTGATGCAGTCGTTCGTTACCTATCACATTGATGAAGTGTGCGCGTTTTACGATGCGCTTTCACAAAAGCTCGACATCGGGCAGTTTGATTATACGCAATACCGTGTGCATGCGCAGCAAAAAATCGTAGAAGCAAAACGTGTTCTCGACGATACACCGATTGCAGTCGATTATCAGGCGGTGCTGTTGCCATTCAGCTTGGCGCACGCACTTGTTGAATACGGCTTCAATGTACAGCTCATCGTGGCAAAAGAATGTCTTGCGGTGGATGTAGAACATAAACTATGGATAGAAGCGCATTGCCCGCATGTGCAAATTGTGAACGCAATGCATTACAACCAAATAAAATATCAGTTGCGTGGCAACGATTTTTTGTGCATCGGTTTTGACGCAGGTTATTTAACTGGTTCTGTACATGTTTCTCCGCTCATGGATGATGATGCGTTGTTCGGTTTTGATGGCATCAAAAAAATGATGGACGAACTTATTCACGCAATGGAAAAAGAATCAAACGTGCACAAACTTATTGCAAATGCGGGGTTAATCATATGAGCAAATTGAGCATTACGCTGCCGCCGCTTGCACCAGATTATTCGGGAGCAGCTTCATCGCTGTTTGATTTGGGCGGCATGATTGTAATTCATGACGCATCTGGCTGCACGGGAAATTATGTCGGCTATGAAGAGCCGCGCTGGTTTAATGCAAAAACGCCTGTGTTTTGTTCTGGGCTTCGCCACATGGACGCAATACTCGGCACTGACGATGTGTTTGTTGAAAGGATTCTTGCGGCAGCAGATTCGCTCAAGCCAAGGTTCATTGCAATACTCGGAAGCCCTGTGCCCATGATTATTGGAACTGATTTCAAAGGGCTTGCGAAAGATATTGAAAGCAGGACGGGAATTCCGTGCTTTGGCGTTGCGACAAATGGCTTGCATTATTACGGAACAGGTTTTAATCAGGCGATTATTCCGCTTGTAAAACGGCTTGCAATGAAAGTTGAAGACAAAATGCAAAGCGATAGCAGCGTGGTGCAGGGCAAACACGAGAAGAATAATGCAGCACATCGCGGCGTAAATATACTTGGTGTTACGCCTATAGATTTTTCACTTGAACACAACGATGAAGATTTTAAAAATCTGTTTGCAT
Organism: Treponema sp.; assembly: GCA_017446265.1. Classification (GTDB taxonomy): domain Bacteria; phylum Spirochaetota; class Spirochaetia; order Treponematales; family Treponemataceae; genus Treponema_D. Next base: position 84,159 of record JAFSRD010000006.1, on the reverse strand, counting down.
CGAACGGCATTCCCGTCATTGCCAATTTTTGCATGGGGCTGTCGCTTGATGACGTTGCACATTCATCAAGTGCGCAGTTGAACGTTGTTGTATCGCAAAGCGGTGTTGAAACAGCATTGTTCATGTACCGCGAGTACGGCATTCCGTTTACAGTGCAAACGCCAGTTGCAGATGCGCATGCGCTGCTTTTTCATGTGCAGCGTTTTTTGTGCGGAAAAATTGCGCATGAGCAAAATGGATTTGTGCCGTTTCCTATAAAAGAAAGCGCGGACACGGGAAAAAAAATCCTCATAGCGGGTGACCAAGTTATTTCGCTTTCTATACGGAATTATTTTCGCGAAAAAGGTTGTAACGCGGATGTGCGCGTCGCCTCTCTTTTTGATACAACGCCGTTTTTGCTTGAAAGCAGTGATTATGCAATAAAACACGAAAAGCAGCTTCGCACTATTTTGCGTGATGAACATTTTGCAGCAGTCATTGCTGACCCACTTGTGTTGCAGCTTGTGAAAACGCAAGGAACAAAGTGCGTGCCAGTATATCATTCAGGAGTTTCAGGGCGCATATCATGGAACATGTGCCCGCGCTTTATGTCGCGTGAATTTGAAAATGTACTTAATAAGGTGATAGGTTGGGCATAGCAGTATCACTTTACTATCATCATACAATGGAGGTAATCGTATGAAAAAAATAATTGTTCGCACCATATGTGCATGCATGCTATTTTCGATTTCTTTTTACTCATTCGCATTGGGAAGCAAAGAGCAAAATGCGCAAAGTAAAACAAAAGAAGTTATCGACCATACAGGAAATGTAATTGTGATTCCAGAAAAACCTGAACGAGTAGTCATTTCATCGCTTTTGCCGCTTCCTTCAGTTTATTGCCTGTACCTTGGCGGACCTCATAAACTTGTCGGGATGCATCCATCTTCAAAGGCTGCGGGAAAAAATTCGTATCTGGCAAAATTCTACCCCAGTATCAACGATATTGATTCAAGTTTTGTAAAGAATAACGTTGTAAATGTCGAGCAGCTTTTGGAATTAAACCCTGATTTGGTTTTATACAATGCATCAAACACGGTGGAAAAAGAAATGTTTGCCGCTGCAGGAATTCCATGCGTTGGATTTTCAACAACGATTGCTGGGTACAACACGATTGAGACATATGCGTCTTGGATTGCACTGCTCGGTGAGATTTTTGGCGACACAGGACGTTCAAACGAAATTATTGAATACGGAAGAAGTGTTGAAAAAATGGTGAAGGAGCGCACTTCAAAACTTACGGACGAGCAAAAACCTATTTGCCTGTATCTCTATTCGTGCGAAGAAAATTCTATCACCACATACGGCGGCAATATGTTCAATCAATATTGGTGCGAAACATGTGGCGGCAAAAATGCATCATACGAGTTAAAAGGCAACAATTCGTTGAACATGGAGCAAATCTACAACTGGAATCCCGACATGATTTTTTTAACTAACTTTACGCCCGCGCTGCCAGAAGATTTGTATACAAATGCAATCGGCATTTACGATTGGTCTTCGATTAAAGCGATTAAAAACAAAAAGGTGTATAAAAATCCACTCGGCATGTATCGATGGGCGCCTCCGAGTTCCGACACGCCGCTCGCGCTGCAGTGGTTTGCAAAGCAAATGCAGCCCGAGCTTTTTTCTGACATTGACATGGATAAAGAAATTATTTCGTACTTCAAAAAATTTTACGGCGTTGAACTTGCAAAGAGCGATTTGCAGGCGATTTACAATCCTCGCCGTGAAGCAAGTGGAAAATAGGAGAAAAAAAATGAAAAAAATTATCAAAGTGTTTTGCGGCTTGCTAGTTGTGATGAGTTTGCTCGGATGCACAAAGGCGAGGAAGACGGAATCGCTTGCTGCACGAACAATCGTTGACCATACAGGCGCGCACATTGTCATTCCTGCACAAATAAATCGCGTTGTTATTGGCTCAATCCTGCCGCTTGCTTCTGTGTACTGCATGTATATGGGCAGTTCTGAAAAACTCGTGGGGATGCATCCGTCGTCTATGGCAGCTGCAAAGAATTCGTATCTTGTAAAAGTGTTTCCAGACGTGGCAAATGTCGATTCAAGGTTTGTGCAAAACGGCGCAGTAAATATTGAAGAGTTGCTTAAATTGAATCCCGACGTTGTTTTTTATGCAGCCGCTAATGATGAAGAAAAAGCGGTTTACGAAAACGCAGGAATTCCTGCTATCGGTTTTTCGACAACGCGAAAAGAATGGCATTGCATAGACACGTATGCAGATTGGATTGATTTGCTCAGTCAGATTTTTAACGAAGATTTGAAAACTGCTCGCGCAAAAGAAATCATCGATTACGGCTATGCTATTGAAAGAAAGATAAAAGACAGAGTTGCAAATCTTTCTGACAGTCAAAAACCGAATGTAATGATTTTGTTCAATTATGACGAATCGAATATGACCGCTGCAGGGCATCATTTTTTCAGCAAATACTGGATTGAAACGCCAGGAGGCAACAACGTTGTTGATGCAAAAGGGCAACTAAAAATCAACATGGAGCAAGTTTACCAGTGGAATCCTGATATGATTTTTATCACAAATTTTAGTCCGCGCCTCGCAGAGGATTTACTTACCAACATGATTGATGGTGCGGACTGGTCGCATGTAAAAGCGGTGAAAGAAAAAAAAGTGTACAAATTTCCACTCGGCATGTATCGCTGGTTCCCGCCTGCTTCTGACACACCGCTTGTGTTGCAGTGGCTTGCAACAAAAATTCAACCAGAACTTTTTTCCGACATCGACATGGACAAAGAAATCAAAGACTACTACAAACGATTTTATGGCGTTGATTTAAAAGATGATGATTTGCAAGCAATTTACAATCCCGCGCGTGAAGCTAGCGGGAAATAACGTAGCGCGAAAAATCAGCACATGCGCATATCAACATTATTAATGAGGTAATTGTTATGAAAAAAAATATTGTAGCGGCTGTCCATTTTTTTTGGACAGCACCATTGTTTGTTTGCTCGCTTTTTGCGTTTGGCGTTAAAGACAACGGCATCCAGAATACGCGCACTGTCGTTGACCAGATTGGCGACACTGTTGTACTTCCGCAAAACGTTGAGCGCGTTGTGATTGCATCTGTATGGCCGCTTGCATCTGTATACTGCCTTGCGTTCGGCACTGACTCAATTGTCGGGCTTGACCCTGCCATCATCAGTGCAGCAGAAAATTCTATGCTTATTAAAAAATATCCCGACTTGTCTAACAAGCCGTCATCGTTTAGCAAAAATGGCGTGCTCAACGTTGAGGAGTTGATTGCGCTCAAGCCAGATGTCGTTTTGTATTCTTCGGGCATTATGGCAGATAGAGATGCGGCACGCACGGCAGGCATTCCCGCAGTTGGCTTCAGTCTGGACGTAAAAGATTTTAACGCAGTAGAAACAATAAACAGCTGGGTTTCGTTGCTCGGCGAAGTTATGGGAAAAGACATACGCGACAACAACTACATTGCATACGGCAATAAAATTCAGGAACTTGTCGCGTCGCGTGTAAAAAATATTCCTGAAAATGAAAAGCCCTTATGCATGTTCATCCATCGATATACAGAAACAGGAGTAGGAATTCCTGGATTAAAAACGTGGGCAGATTACTGGATAACTGCTTCCGGTGGACGCAATGCAGCGGCAAGTGTGAGCGGCACGCCGACAGTCACTATGGAGCAAATTTATCAATGGAATCCACAAAAAATCTATATCACGAATTTCAACGATGCGCTTCCGTATGATTTATATAACAGTACATTCCATGCATTTGATTTTTCGACAGTGGACGCAATAAAAAACAAGGCGGTGTGCAAAGTGCCGCTTGGCATGTATCGCTGGTATGTTACGTGCTCAGATTCTCCTATGATGCTTTTGTGGATGGCAAAGCAAAATCAACCTGAAGTGTTTGCAGATATTGACTTGAATGCATATATGCGTGAGTTTTATCAAACATTTTACGGCATGAATCTTTCTGATGCAGAGTTAAATATGATTTATAATCCTGTGCGCGAGGCAAGCGGTGGTATAAAAAACAAATGACAAACGAAAAACGATTTAAACTGTTTGCGCCGCTCCTCATTATATTGCCGATTGTTGCAGCGTTGTGCTGTCTTGGCTTTGGGCGGTTTGCGCTTTCTCCAATTGAGTCTCTTATTGTGCTCGTCAATGGATTGACAGGACGCTATGTAGACCCTATGGCATACTCTGTCATATTCAATGTGCGCCTTCCGCGCATTATCCTTTCAATTTTTGTAGGAGCTGGTCTTGCGTGTTCAGGGGCAGCATTTCAAAGTTTATTCACGAATCCGCTTGCAACTCCCGATACGCTTGGCGTTGCAAGCGCAGCATCTTTCGGAGCAGCGCTTGCAATGCTGTTCCATGTGAACTTGATTTTTATTCAGCTTTCTGCGCTTGCGTTTGGGCTGCTTGCCTGCTGGATAACATATAACCTTGGGCGCATAAAAGGCAAATCATCTATTGTGATGATTGTGCTTGCCGGCATGGTGATTTCCGCGCTGTTTCAGGCGTTTGTATCGCTTGTAAAATATGTTGCAGACCCCGAAGATGATTTGCCGTCAATTACGTACTGGCTCATGGGCAGTATGACAAGCGCGTCGTATAAAACTATTGCGCTCGGCGTTCCGTTCATCCTTGCAGGCATCGCAATCATCTTTGTGCTCAGATGGAGGCTCAATGTGCTTTCGCTCAACGAAGACGAATCGCGCTCTATGGGCATCAATCTAAAAGCTATGCAGCTGACAGTGATTGTTGCATCTTCGCTCATTACCGCTTCTGCTGTTTCCATGTGTGGGCAAATAGGCTGGGTCGGACTTTTAATTCCGCACATTTCGCGCATGCTGACGGGAAGCAATAACAAGACGGTGGTACCTGTGAGCATTTCATTTGGCGCTGTGTTCATGCTCATAATGGACACCGTTGCACGAGCAGCTACAAGCGCAGAGATTCCCCTTTCAATTTTGACGGCAGTAATTGGTGCGCCGTTTTTTATTGTGCTGCTTCGAAAAACAGGAGGCGTGTGGTAATGCATTTTTCTGTAAAAAACGGCTGCTTTGGCTACCATAAAAATTTAATTCTCAACAATATTTCATTTGACATACACAGCGGCGAGGTACTTTGCATTCTTGGTTCCAATGGCGTTGGCAAGACAACGCTTTTAAAATGCATGATGGGATTGCTGGCTTGGCAAACAGGTGCAACATATGTTGACGATGTGTGCGCAACAGATATTCCACACAAAAAATTCTGGCAGCGCATTGCATATGTGCCGCAGTCAAAAGGCTCTGCATTTGCGTTTACCGTGTTTGACATGGTGATGTTGGGGCGCTCTGCACACTTGGGCACGTTTGAGCAACCGTCAAAAAAAGATGAGGAGCTTTCGCTTCAAGCGATGGAAGAAGTAGGCATTGTGCACCTTAAAGACAAACTGTGTACGCAGATAATCGGCGGAGAGCTGCAGATGGTGCTCATTGCGCGTGCGCTTACAGTGAATCCAGAACTGCTCGTACTCGATGAGCCAGAATCAAATCTTGATTTTAAAAATCAGCTCATGGTGCTAGAGATTATTCAGCACCTTGCAAACGAGCACGGCATTTCATCTATAATCAATACACATTATCCACAGCACGCGCTCAAAATAGGAACGAATGCGCTCATTTTAAACCGAGATGGCACAAGCTGCTTTGGAAACACATGCGCAATTGTTGACGAGACGAACATGAAAAAATCGTTCAACGTGCAGGTGCACATCAATGAGTTTGAATTTGAGTGCAAACGGTATAATAACGTAACGCCTATTCGTGTGCTTGAATGAATATCTATGCAATGTCAAAAGCATTGCATGAGATCTGCCTGCTACAATAAGTCTCTCCTGTGGCAGGCAAAGCCATACCATAAATCTGTTGCAATCATTTGCTACCTTGACAGAATCAAATATTGTTATATAATTATAGCAGAAACTTAATCTACTGGGGGAAAAATGAATATGAAAAACGTTAAGATAATGCTGATTTGCAGCATTTTGACAATTGTTGGGGGAACATTATTTGCCCAAATGACGATGACGAAGGCAGATGTTCCTTCGTTGCGACAGCCTTATTCGTTTACAACTGCTACAACTGGCGGTATTTTTGGCACAGAGGTAGACGACTTCATGAATGTAAACGGCTGGTCTACTGTAAAGCCTGAAAAATTCTTCGGCTATGTCGGATACGATATGGGACTCGGTGGCATTGACATAGGGTTTGCAAAACAGTTTGCTCCATTTTACTGGGGCTTGAGTTTTGACGGAACACTCGGTAAATTGCAATCTGTCAGCATAAACAATGCTGTAGCTGGCAGTAAAAGTACGGAATTGACGGTTGATGCAACCAACACATTCGTACTTCAATCATTGTTTGGCTTTGGGATTTTTGGATTCCGTGCAGGGCTTAACTATGCACCAGTTTCTGTTGATAACAAGGATGAGACCTCTGGTGGTGTAAGAACTGTTACAAAGGAGGAAGTATATACTGTTTTCCCGGAACTTGCGTTCGGCTTTAACGCGGAAGCAGGAAGCCTTACATTAAGTCCATGGGCAAGACTTGGTCTTCAGGCAAACGTTGCAAAAAGCTCAACTGAAGTAGACGGGGAGCTTACAATATTAAGTAATAGCGTTACTATTGGCACTGCCGTCTATAATACCGCCTATAATCTTGTTCTTGCACTCGGAACAGGCATTGAACTTGCTCCAAAAGACAATGTTAATCAAAGGTTTGACGTTGGCCTTGGACTGCGCGGAGGCATTCTTCCTTCAAAGAGCGTTACAGGCAGCACAAAAGTAATTTCAAAAGGCGCTGTAGACTCTGACCTTAAAATTGACCTTGCTTACAAAGTAACATACGCTCCAACAGAAAAAGTGGCACTTGGCTTTAGAGCAGCGCTTCCGCTTGGAATAAAGTTTAAAAATGGGGCAAAAACTCAAGATGGCACAGCTATTGCGTACAATGTAGAAAATTATTTCACACTTACCCCAATACTTGGTGTTGGCGCTGAATTCTGGGTAAAGCCTGAAAAATTCCGCATTAACCTTGGTTTTACTGCTGGGCTAAATCCATTTGGCTGGAAAATTGCACAAGCTGTTGACGCAGATAGAAATAAAAATACAACAACAACATTCTTGTTTAATCATACGGGTACTATAGGAGACATTACCTGGGGGTCAGGATTTACCTGGAACATTGCAAAGAAAGTGCAATTTGATGTTAACTGGGAAATTATAAACGGGATTTTCAAAAACTTCACAACTAAAGGAAAAATTAACAATTATGAAACTTCAGATGGTTTCTGGGGCAACATGAACAAATTGTTCTTCCATGATTTGTCTTTCCTGATTGCAGTTAAATTGTAATGTAAAAAAAAGCATGGGAAAATGGGGCTGTCCTTTCTTTTTGGACAGCCCGGTAGATGTCATATATTTTAAGGAGGAGTTATGTTGAAAGGTAAGCGAAGCATTGGCAGTGCAGTTGCCAATCAATCAATCAAGTATTTACTTCTGTTTTTTTCATTCTTATTCGTAGTATTTGCCTCGTGCAAGCAGCCAACAGGCGGCGGCGGAAAGGGAGGAGGCATTTCGCGCTCTGTAACAGTTACGTTTAATATGATGGGGCACGGCGCTCAAATTCCAAAGGCTACAGTATCTTTTGGGAATATGTTGAAAGAAGACGCTGTTCAACCGGCAGATGTTGCCGATTGGACTTTTGGCGGCTGGTTTACAGAAGCATATACAAATCCTGGATTTGATGACGCTAAAGCAAAATTTAATTTTAAATCTCCGCTTACACGAGATATTACGCTTTACGCAAAATGGACAGTAGACAGTTCCAGAGAGGGTGACCTTGCAACAGTTACAGTAGATGCAAGCAGCTATGAGGGAAAATCTACGGGCATTGCTTCCTATACAATCCAGATGCTAAAAGATGAAGCGATTGTCCTTTCTGATTACGACATTACAATTTCTGGAAACGATTATGTTGTAGACACGTGGCAAGGTGATGGCTACGATGCTGCAACAGGAAAAATTACAAAGGCTGGCGATATAACAATTACTGCGAACTGGGTTCAGGCGCTTACCGTTTCATTTGACATGAACGGCAAGGGAGCGCAAATTGCTCCTGAAAAAGTAAAAAAAAGTGGAACAGTCGCAAAACCTGCTGATCCACCAGTAGAAGATGCAGAAATTGAAGGCTGGTATAAAGAAAAAGATTTCAAAAATAAATGGAATTTTACTAGCGACACAGTTGAAAATAATATGACGCTTTATGCCAAGTGGCAAGGTTCATATATAATTACATTTAATTTACAAGGCAAGGGAAAATTCCCAACTGTTTCTAACTCATATACATGGGAAGAAGTTGATTCGTATACAAAAAAAGTAAAAATAGGAGATGGGGTAGCACTTTCTGCTTTAAGCATATCTAATGTACAAGATGCAATAGTTGGGTCAGAAACGTTTGTATTCGGCAGCTGGTGCACTGACTCGAATGGACAAAATGTTTTTGTTGCTGCTACAAAGTTTTCAAAGAGTATGACGCTTTATGCCGCCTGGCATGGCATGTGTACAATAAATTATGAATGGACAGAGCCAGGTATTCCAGAGAAAAAAACAGATTCGCAAAAAGTAAAATGGGGAACAGCTGTAAGTAACTTAAAAAAATTAGATGACGTTGAAAAATATGCATTTGGCGGCTGGAAAAAGGATGGCAAAGAGTTTACAAGCGGAACGGTTAAGGAAGATATTACACTTACCGGGTGGTATCATGACCCTGTAACTGTTACCTTTGATATGAACGGCAAGCCTGGAACAGCACCTGAGGCGATAACTGGAAAATGGCATACGAGGGAGAGTGTCTCCTCCTCTCCAACTGATCCTACAGGCTGGGAATTTAAGGGCTGGTATGCTGCTAAGGATGGAAGTGGAGATCAAATTAACTCAATGTTATTAGAGAAAGATACAACACTTTATGCGAAGTGGGCTGCTAAATATCATGAGGTAACTATAGGAACTTTTAATGTATATGCAAGAGATGGTGAAAGTATACACTATGTAAAAAGAACTTCTTCTGCTGATTCAACTAAATGTATTTGGGATATTATTTTGCAAAAAGGGGAAGTTGCTAGTCCAAACTTGAATGGCATTAGTAAATTACTAAAAGGTCTTAAAGCTGAAAACTCTCCTTCTGCCCCATTTATAAACACACAAAACTATAAAATAACAGCACCGGTAACTTTATACCCAGAATATATTGAGACTTATGAAATATTTAGAAAAACCCCTCAACAAGCATCTTCAGGTATATTTTTTACCAAGTTAAAAAATATTGATGACGCACATAAGGCAGCGAATACTACCTGGAACCTGTATTATGCAACTCGGGATATGGTGCTTGCGCCTGCTCAATATACATATAAGGCATCTCTAAGCAGTAATTCTGACTACTATAGCATTAATGTATACAATAAAAACGGTACAAACGACTATTATTATTGTGTTAGCCGTGAAGGAAATATATACACAGGTTCAATAAGTGGAGAAAGAAATCTTTCGTATGTGCTTTCAAGAGATGTTCTTATCGGAATTGATGTTAATACAAACTCAAGGGAATCTAATACTACTTCTAGAGATAAAATAGATTATGTAGATGTCGGTATATTTCAAAATCTTGAAAGATTAAAAATAATTGATCTGCAAGGATTTGGTTTAAGCAAGTTAACTACTACAAATAATATGTTCAAAGGATGCACACGCTTAAAAGAAGTTAGATGCTCTCGACCTGAAAATACTACGTATTTTCTAGCAAATAAATGGAGAGTTTCAAATATGACCGGAATGTTTGAAAATTGTTCTAGTATTGAAGAAATAGATTTTCCTGCCTTAAATATGTCAAGCTGGAGTAAGACTGAACGACGACTTATAGCCTGTTCTTATATGTTTTCTTATTGTATAAGCCTTAAAAATATCTATGAGAGATCATATCAAAAGGATTGGCTTACTGAAAGTGGAAACTCAAAAAATGATTTTGAAAGCGACAAGATGTTTAACCTTTGTGTTGAGCTTCGTAATTATTTTACAACTAATATAGATGATATTACCCGTGCAAACTGTTCAGATAACGGAGTCTTTTCGGTTAAATAACCAACCACCCACAAGGAGATAAAACATGGCAAAATATATAAAGAAAACTGCAAAAATTACAACTAAAGAATTGCAAAAGCGTCTTACCGGCAAAAATCTGCTTCCAGAAAAAGGCAGCGAAAAAGACTTTCCCCCATGGCTTTTGCCCTACATCAGAAGTGCGTACCTTGCAGGAAAATTAACCGACAGCTTTACTGTTCCAAAAGGAGCGGACATAAATGATTATTCGCTTCCTGTTTTGGGGTTTATTCAAAAAGCCAGAATAGATTTCCCTGACGAAAAACTTGCTAAGATGCCTGAAAATTTCTTTCCAATGGTAAAAGAAGCAATCGCTGCAAAAAAAATGGATCAATATGGTAAGGTCGTATCTCCTGAAGATTTAGATGACATTCCAGAATCTCTCTGGCCTTATGTAAGACCTTGCTTTAGGCTTTACAAGTTATTTAGATTAAAACAATTTACCAAAGTCGTGCAAGTCTTAAAGTAAGATTTTCGTTTTTGGGCTGTCCAAACAAACGGGCAGCCTGCTTTATGTGGTTTGTGAAAGCGTCCTGATTTTTCGGGGCACTTTTTTTTGTGATTCTTCAGACACGGAAATCAGTTTTAAGCGAATGAGCATGTTTATTCGTGCTGGAAAAGGCAGGGAAAGCAGTTTTAGTCGCACAGCTTCTGAGAAATAACAGTGAGAAAGAGCAAAACGGCTGGTAAAACCGCTGTGATACTTTTTGGCGAATGCCATAGGACGCAAAAGTGCATGCAATGGGCTTTTGCGCTCAAAAAAATGTCAGCGCGGGCTTTATCCAGACGTGCAGCTCGTACGTACTGCTGTTTTCATTTACGCCAGTGCTTAAAAACTGATTTCCGTGTTTTTCAGATGCAGAGCCTTGACATAAATTATGCAATTGTATATTATAAATGATACCTCCGATGCTGCCTTAGCTCAGTCGGTAGAGCACGTGATTTGTAATCTCGGGGTCGTGGGTTCAAATCCTACAGGCAGCTCTTTGGGGAGTTTCCCGAGTGGTCAAAGGGGACAGACTGTAAATCTGCTGGCTACGCCTTCGGAGGTTCGAATCCTTCACTCCCCATATAGAAAGTCGTTGCGCTAATGTTTATTTGAGCGCAAAAGCCCGTTGCGCTGGTGCGGGCTTTTCCTTTATACTGATGACATGTCGTGTTTTTTTGAAAACGGTCTTCAGTTTACATGCAAACGGTGCTCGCGCTGCTGTAGAGGAGAGCCTGGCTTTGTATTTCTTTCGCAAACTGATTTGACAAATTTATGCCGTTGGTTTAATCTTACAGAAGTGGAGTTTATTGATGTGTACTGCAGGTTTGTGCCGCTGTATGAAAGCGAACACGTGCTGTGCCTAAAAGAAACTCCCAGCTACGACTGCATTCTGTGGCACAATGGCTGTACTGCATATGGCGCGCGTCCCGTGCAGTGCTCGACATATCCGTTTTGGTCTGGCTTTTTGCAGAGCGCGCAGTCATGGCAAGAGGCAGGCGCATCGTGTCCTGGCATAAACAGCGGCAAGCTATGGTCAAAAGAAGAAATATGCGCAGCACGAGACGCATATGAAAAAAATAAACTGCTTCACTGCAAGCGCGAAGGAGAACTATGCAGATAATTTTCTGGGGCGTGAGGGGCTCTATCCCGACGCCGCTTACTCCAGAACAAGTTCAAGCAAAAATCACTGCGGCAGTCCAGCGCATTACGCCAAAAGATATTGCATCTGAAGATGCGCGCGAGAGATTTGTTGCATCGCTTCCTTCATGGCTGTATGGCACCACTGGCGGCAACACGCCATGTGTTGAAGTGAAAACTGACAGCGGCGCAGAACTTGTGTTTGATGCAGGAAGCGGCATTCGCGTCATGGGCAAAAAAGGCGCAAAACCTGCCGACAACCACTACAACATTTTTTTGTCGCATTTTCACTGGGATCACTTACAGGGGTTTCCGTTTTTTGATGCTGTGTACAATCCCGATGTGTCAATTGATTTGTATTCGACATTCCCTGCAGCGGAACGGCTCATACGCGCGCAAATGCTGCGCCCGTACTATCCTGTCACATTTGATGCATGCACTAAAAATTTTCGCTTTCACACAATAGAACAGGGCAAGCCGTTTCTTGTAGACGGACATGAAATATGCTGCTGCAAGATGTCTCATCCTGGCAACTCGTATTCGTATGCTGTTACTGAGAACGGAAAGAAATTCGTGTACGCAACAGACGTTGAGCTTTCGCAAAAAGATTTTGAGCGAACTGCTGCACGCACAAACGTTTTCAAAAATGCAGATATCATCGTGCTCGACTCACAGTATACTGTCGCAGAAGCACATCAAAAAGAGAATTGGGGTCATTCAGCTTTTTGCTATGCAGTCGATTTTGCTGTCCATTGGAACATCAAGACAATATATCTTTTTCACCACGAGCCTACATACGACGACAAAAAACTCAATTCAATTTTGCTTTCTGCGCGATGGTACGCAGAGTATATTGAGCACCCTGAAATTCAGATTTATCTTGCAACGGAAAACATGGTAATATCGTTATGACTTGTGATGCACACGCTTCATCGCTTTCGTTCTCATACAATTTTTCTCCGCGCGAGACCGCGCTTCTTGCCCATTTTTTCAGAGAAAAACAAGAAGATATTCCCGAAGGGCTTGCAGATTTTGCATATACGGTTGAAAAAGCCATGTACAGTTCAATGTCCATAAACGATGCGGAGAAATTTTATTCATGAAAAAAAAAGAAACGACATTACTGTTTGTTCTTGCTTTTTTGCTTGCGCTTTGTTCGGTTGCTGCAGCAAGCTATATCGTCTTCATATTCAACATGCGCCCCGCTTCATCTGCTGCAACTGAAACAACAGAACGCATTGAAGTGCCGCACGGCATGACTGTCCGCGCGCTTGCATATGAACTTGAATCAAAAAAATTAATAAAAAATAAAGATGCGTTTTACCTCGCTGCACGGTACAAGTTGCTCGGAAAAATTGCAGGTTGTCCGCAGCTCACGCTTGCAAGCGGCGTGTACAGCATAAGAAGCAGCATGAGCGTTGCAGAAATTTTTGAACTCGTCTCTACAGGAAGGCAGGAGTATCTGCGCGTTTCGCTTCCTGAAGGGCTCACTATTTCAAAAATTGCTGAGCGTCTTGAAAATGCAGGCGTATGCACTGCAGATGATTTTAAAGTTAGCGCACGAAGCAAAACACTCATCGAAAAATATGCTGTTGCAAGCGAAACGCTCGAAGGCTATCTTTTTCCCGACACGTATTTCTTTACGCCTGCGATGAATGCAGAAGCGGTTGCCGAAATGATGGTAGAAAATTTTTTTGCACACATACAGCGCATTCCAGCTCTTGCGGCACTCGACGCTTCAAGTGAGCAATTTAAAACAATGCTCGTGCTTGCGTCAATCGTTGAGCGTGAATACCGAAGGGCAGACGAAGCGCCGCTTATAGCAAGCGTTTTCAAAAACAGGATGCGGCAGCATATGGGATTATATTCATGCGCTACGATTGAATACATCATCACGGAAATACAAGGCAAACCGCATCCTGAGATAATTACGTACGATGACTTGAAAATAGATAGCCCGTACAACACGTACAAGTGGGCGGCGCTTCCGCCAACGCCTATCTCAAATCCAGGCATGACTGCGCTTTCTGCTTGCGCGGACACGCCGACAACAGCGTATTACTATTTTCGTCTCATAGATGAAGCGACAGGTACGCATGCGTTTTCTGAAGATTTCAGCGACCACATCAAAGAAGGCGAAACGTATGCGACAAAAAAATAGGCGGCGCCCATGGCAGGTTTTATATCGCAGGAGACAATTGAAGCAGTCCTCGCCACATCAGACATTGTTTCGCTTGTCGGCGAGTACACAAAATTAACAAAGCGTGCAGGCAACGACTGGTGGGGTTGCTGTCCGTTTCATAACGAAAAAACAGCTTCGTTTCATGTGGACGGCGACAAAAAATTTTACTATTGCTTCGGCTGCCATGCAAGCGGTGATGTCATAAAATTTGTCATGGAGATTGAAAAGCTTTCTTATGCAGATGCAATCCGCTTGCTTGCAAAACGAGCAGGCATTGAAGTGACGTATTCGGGCGGACAGCTTCCGAAAAAATCAGAAGACGATGGGCTCAAAGATGAATTGATAGACTTGTACGAGCGCACAGCAGGCATGTTCCATTATTTGCTCACGCAGTCAGACGGCGGAAAATCTGCACTTGCATATATTACGGGGCGCAACATAATGATTGAAACAATTGAAAAATTCAAGCTCGGCTACGCGCCCGCCGACAGAAGATGGCTCAAGTCGTTCTTACGTGCAAAAAATTATAGCGACAGTTTTCTCGAAAAGTCGGGACTGTTCAGCAAAAATTATCCTGACACATCTTTTTTTTCTGACCGCCTCATGTTTCCCATATTCAACAGAGTGGGGAAGTGCGTTGCATTCGGCGGCAGGCTTTTAAACGGCGATGGCCCAAAATACTTGAATTCAGGAGATTTGATTCAATACAAAAAAGGCGAAACGCTTTATGCATTCAACTTTGCAAAGAGCGCCATACGAGAAGAAAAAAAAGTGATTTTTTGCGAAGGCTACATGGACTGCATAGCGTATCATCAGTGCGGCATTACGTATGCAGTTGCACCGCTCGGTACTGCTTTAACAGAAGAACAGCTGCGCATAGTGCGCGGTTTCGCAGATACAATCTTGCTTTCATTCGACAGCGACAAAGCAGGACAGGAGGCGACAAAACGCGCAATCTACTTGTGCCGAAAAAACAATTTTACCGTAAAGATAATCAGGCTTTCAGTCGGCAAAGACCCTGCGGAAATTATGAGCAAATACGGTAGAGAAACCTTGACAAATGACGTAAAAAACGCTATATTAGATAGTGCGTATTTGTTATCTATACTGGGGGAAAATTACCCTGTCGAAACGTCGGAAGGGAAGCTCAAAGCGTCACTTGAATATTTTCACTACATTGATGCACTCCAGTCGGATATACAAAAAGAGTCGTGTCTTGACGAACTGTGTCAAGCATTTAATTTAAAGCCGGAGGCTGTCAAGAGAGATTTCCAAAATCGCGATGGAGCTCGCAAACGTTTACAAATCCGGCAGCCAGCAGCCGACCACAATTCAGAAATACTGCTAAACGCTGAAGTGCGCGCTGTGCTTGCAGTTATTGCCGACCTTGACCAATATAAAGTCATGCGTGCTGAGCTTACTTCGAGCGACTTTGAAAATCCCTTTGCAAAAAAATTATTCATCATTCTTGAAGAGTGTTTTCGAGAAAATACTGTATCGATAGGCAGCATTTTGAACCGTGCGGACGATGAAGAGACAGGACGACTGATAACAAGTGTTATCTCGTCAGGCGAATTTTCGCAACAGAGCGGCCTCATTGTTCAAGACTGCATAAAGCTTATTAAACGAAATGCATTGGAGAGAAAGCGTACTGCGCTTATGAATAGAATCAGACTCTTTCATGGCGCAACGCCAAGCGATCAGGAACAGCTCGAAAAGATGCTCAAAGAAAAAATGGATTTAGACAGCGCCCTCAAACAGTAAAGAGCAGGTGTCAAAAGTGATAGATCAAAACGATCAAAAAGACCAGCATATAGATGCCAACATTGAAAAACTTTTTGCATATGCAAAAAAGAAAGTAATTGTAACGTGGGACGAAGTAACAGACATGCTCGGACAGGATTTCGTCAACTCCTCGAAGATGGAAAGCGTGCTGCAACTTTTTACAGAAGCGAATGTACAGCTCATTGAGCAGGACGACTTGACTGACAGCGAGCCTGAAGAACCTGAAGAAGACGAGGAGTCGGAAGCTGACGGAGAAACAGACAGCATTGATGAAGATGTTTCTGTAGATGTTACCGATCCTGCGCGAATTGTTGACAATTTTAAAAATAAACTTGTAAACAGTGATAGAGAGACGAGCATAGACGACCCCATACGGTTGTACCTGCGCGAAATAGGCAAAGAGAATCTGTTGACCGCAGAGCAAGAAGTGATTCTCTCAAAGAAAATGGAAAACGGCAAAAACATCATTAAAGATGTCATCAAAAATTCAGGCATTATGATTCCAGAATTTTTTACCGTAGCGCAAAAGGCGTTCACGCGAATAGACATCCACGAGCCGGGCAGGCTGCGCAAAGAAATCAATGAGGAGATGGCTGAAAAACGCCGACTCAAAAGCGCATACAGCGATTATATTAAGCCTGTTTTACAAGAGATGAAGCAGTACATGACTATAAAAAAGCAGCTGTTTGAAAATGACCAGACTGCAAAGATTTTCGACACTCCGCCGCTTGCTTCGCTACGTAAAAAAATTCAGCCGCAGTTGCAAAAAAGTGACATTCAGTCAGAAGAGCTTGACAAATTTACACTTAAATTTCGCGAGGCAATACAGCGCATAGAAGACTATCACCAAAAACAGGAAAAAAAGATGAAAGAGTTGCGTGTTGTCAACGCGTCTGATTTGCGCAGTTTAGGCAAGCGCATTGCAATTCGCTCTGAGTCAGCAAAGCTTGAAAAAGAGCTCAACATGACAACTGACGACATTCGCGACATTTACACGCAGATTCAAAAAATTGATAGAAAACTACACAAACTTGAATACGAATTTGAAAACAGTGTTGAAGAAATCCTTGCCATGGGAAAAGAGATTGAGCGCGGCTCGCTCATGATGGAACAAGCAAAAAATAAATTGATAAATGCGAATCTTCGTCTTGTCGTTTCAATCGCAAAAAAATATACGAATCGCGGCTTGCAGTTTTTCGATTTGGTGCAGGAAGGAAATATTGGCCTTATCAAAGCGGTTGAAAAATTTGAATACCGCAAGGGCTTTAAGTTTTCCACATACGCCACCTGGTGGATTCGTCAGGCAATTACGCGCTCTATTTCAGACCAAGCGCGCACAATCCGCGTGCCTGTGCATATGATAGAGCAGATAAACAAAGTGGTGCGCGAATCGCGACAGCTCATGCAAAAACTTGGACGAGAGCCAAGCGACGACGAGATAGCGCAGCAGCTTGGCTGGCCGGTGACGCGCGTAAAGCAGGTAAAAAATGTTGCGCGTGAGCCTATTTCGCTTGAAACGCCAATAGGCGAAGAAGAAGACTCTCTGCTCGGCGACTTTATTGAAGACAAAGAAGTTGAGAATCCTGCAGCGCAGACTGCCGACCAGCTGCTGCGCGAGCAGATTCGCTCTGTGCTCGACACGCTTCCACCGCGCGAGCAGGAGGTTTTAAAAATGCGCTTTGGACTTGACGACGGCTATTCGCTCACGCTTGAAGAAGTGGGCTTGTACTTTAACGTGACGCGCGAACGAATTAGGCAGATAGAGGCAAAGGCGCTGCGCCGCTTGCGCCATCCAAGACGCGCAAATGGACTGCGCGATTACATTGAGATAGGGCAGTCGTAGCACATTGTAGACACAACAGCTCTTTTTGTATACAATAATAGAATATTAACATGCAAGGATTATCGACATGGTAACGACTAAAATTTTTGATAAATTGAAAAGTCTTCAAGACATACTTGTAAAAAAATATGAGCTTGAGAAAAAAATAGATGAAGCGCCAAAACAGCTTACATCGCAGGACGAGTTGCTTGATCGCATGAAAAAAGAGTTCATCGGAAAGAACGCCGACTATGAAACAGTAAAAGCAAAAGTGACGCAACTTCGCGGCGAGCTTGAAGAAGCGGTGAAATCGCGCGAATCAGGCGAAAAAAGCATGGACAACATAACGACGCATCGCGAATACGAGGCGCTCGACCGCCAGATTTCAGAAGCATCGCTTCGTGAGCAGGACATCCGCAAAGATTTGCAAAAAGAAGAAAAAACGCTTGCAGATTTGAACGACAGTTTAAAATCATACGAAACGATGATAAAATCGCAAGAAGCTGAACTGAACGCAGGGCGTGCAACACTCGACAAAGAGCTCGCCGTATACAAAACGGAAGTTGCAGGCCTTCAGAAAAAAGAGAGCAAAATTGCGCCGTCGCTCGACCAGGAGATTTTGTTCAAGTTTCAGCGCATTATCCAGCGCAACACTGAAGGCATTGTCGCTGTGCGAAACGGCGTGTGCACCGGTTGCCACATGATTCTGCCTGCGCAGTTTGCAAACGAAGTGCACAAAGGCGAAAGCGTTTTGTTCTGCCCGTATTGCAGCCGCATTCTCTTTTATGAAGAAGCAACTGAAGACGAGCAGGAAAGTTTCTTTAAACTTGAAGATGCAGGCAGCCTTGCAGATTTGGATGATGAAGACTACGATGACGAAAGCGACGACGAGGAAAAAGATGAAATCGCTTCTGACGAAGACGAAAACCTTGACGAATCGGATGACATTGAAGACGAAGAAGATGATGACGAGCGCGACGAAGACGAAGAGTCTTAAGAAAACCGCTAAAAACAATTTAAACATAGTTTTTAGCGATGCCTTTAATTATTTAGTAATTTTGCAGATGGGATATGGCCGCGCTGCTGTTGTTTAATGACAAGCGTGCAGCAGTGAGACAAAGTCCGGGCTCCTTCGGAAAAAATGCCGGCTAATCACCGGGCAGATAAAGGAACTGTATTTTGCAAAGCCTTTGTCTGACAGAAAGTGCAACAGAAAACATACCGTCTGCCACAAGGCAGATAAGGGTGAAAAGGCGGTGCAAGAGACCACCGCGCATCAGGCAACTGATGCGGCAGTGCAAACCTCATTTGGAGCAAAACCAAGCAGCAGGTAGTTTCCGACTTTTACTGCAGGTAGGTTGCTTGAAGTGCAGGGCAATCTGCATTCAAGATAGATGGTCATGCCGAGCAATCGGTGTCAGAACCCGGCTTACTGTTCCATCTGCTTTTTGTGAAATTTAATATGAAGTACAGCATAGGAAATACAGATAGCTACCGCCGAAAAAATCGCTTCATGCGCAACAGCATGCTTGCAGTGTGCATATGCGCTGTACTCGTCGCTGCTTCTTTTTTCGCCTATCGATTTATACACAACCAACTGTACGGCAGGCCATCGCTTTACCTTGTCCGCCTACAGTGGAAATCATACGATTACAGCAGTGTATATGAAACGAGCAGGCGGCTGCTCGAAACTGACCCATTCAACAATGTTGCGCGTACATATCACGGGTATGCTGCTTTTTATCTCGGCGTCTCTTCGCTCGATACATCAAATGCACAGAGCTATCTTGATGAATCTATAAACAGCTTGCGCATTGCAATGATAAGCGCAAAAAAATCGCTCATGCCGCAACTCGAATACATGCTCGGAAAAGCGTATTTTTTCAAGAACACGCTGTCATCGTATTACTATTCAGATCTGGCAGTAAAATATCTTGAGCAGGCAAAAGCGCACGGATACAATGCGCCCGATATTCCAGAATATCTCGGATTAAGTTACGCTTCGCTTGACATGACAATGGATAGCATTTCCGCATTTACTGAGGCGCTATTAGTGCGTGAATCCGCCTCGCTGTTGCTCTCTATTGCAGAGCAGTATTGCAAAGCAGGACAGACAACTGCCGCAACGCAGTACCTTTTCCGCATTATCAATGACTGCGATGACAAGAGTCTGGTCTTGCAAAGCCGCATGTTACTCGGTACTATCTACATAGACGAAGAAAAATATGAAGAAGCTGAAACAGAATTTAGGACGATACTAGAAGAAGATGAAAATTCGGCAGATGCGTATTTTAAGCTTGGTCTATTGCACGAAAAACAGGGCGACATGGTAAAAGCGCGAGCTGAATGGCGGAGAGCGTTACGCATTCAAGTGAATCATCAAGGTGCGCTCAAAAAAATGAGTGAATAATTTTTCTGGGAGGATTACTGCATAATGAGACTTTTTAATAATTTTTCGAATGACATAGGAATTGATCTCGGCACATGCAACACGCTTATCTATGTGCGCGGCAAAGGCATAGTCATTGACGAGCCGTCTGTCGTCGCGGTGGAAAAAGGCACAAAGCAAATTTTTGCTGTTGGTTCTGAAGCAAAAAGCATGCTCGACAAAACGCCAAGCAACATAATCGCAATTCGTCCGCTTTCTGACGGTGTAATTGCTGATATAGACAGCACCGAAAAGATGATAAAATATTTTATTTCAAAGATTACTCCGCGTGGACAACTTTTCAGACCCACACGCATGATGATAGGAATTCCATCATGCATCACTGATGTTGAAAAACGTGCAGTAAAAGAAGCTGCGTTGCGCTCAGGTGCAAAAGAAGTAAAGACGATTACTGAGTCTCGAGCTGCCGCAATCGGTGCAAAAATTCCTATTTTTGAACCTGCCGGCCACATGGTATGCGACATAGGCGGCGGCACTACAGAAGTGAGCGTCATTTCGCTTGGCAACATGGTTATCACAAGTGCAATAAGAATTGGCGGCGACAAATTTGACGAGGCAATTGTGAAACACGTAAAAAATGTTCACAATTTAATAATTGGCAGGCAAACTGCGGAACGGCTTAAAATTCAAATTGGCAACGCAACCCCCGACAAAAATATTGAAAAGATGGAACTCAAGGGAACGGATGCAATCACGGGGCTTCCACGCCGCCTTGAAATTGACAGCGTTGAAGTGCGCGAAGCGCTTAAAGACCCAGTTACGCGAATCGTTGACGAGATAAAGAGCACGCTCGGCCATACGCCGCCGGAGCTTGCGGCAGACATTGTGGAGCGCGGCATTGTTATGACAGGCGGCGGCTCAATGCTCAAAGGTTTGCCGAAACTTATTTCAAAAGAGACAGGCGTTCCCGTCATCCTTGTAGAGCATCCGCTTGAATGCGTTGCAATAGGGGCGGGGGAGGCGTTTGAGCTGTTCAAAAATAGAGCAGGTTATGAAAATCTTGACGAATAGGGTGTTATGAAAGTACGCAACATATCATCTTTAAAATTCAGGCTTCCTGAATTTCTACTCGTCATATTTATGCTCATTTCGGGTGTGTTTCTCGCATGTACTTCAGGCAGTTTTATCATCAACTTTAAGAAAATAGGATTTTCAATTCTTTCAGTTGCGCAAAAGGGCGTGTACATCGTTGTCAGCTCTGTGCAAAATACTGTCGGCGCGGTGCGTGAACTTACTGCATTAAAACGAGATTACGACGAGCTTGCAAAAAAACTTGAAAACTACGAGCAGATGCGCCGCACAAATGCAGAGATACGCAAAGAAAACGAACAGCTCAAAGAACAACTTGGCTTTATAGAGACAGTAGAGCAGGAAAGTTTTCCTGCAAATATCATCTCGCGCGACATTGACAAACCGCATGCACTGCTTACAATTGACAGAGGCAGCGTGAACGGCATAAACAAAAACATGCCTGTCATTGCATATCAAAATGGCGATATTGGGCTTGTCGGAAAAATTGTTGAAGTAGGAAAGTTTACGAGCACTGTCATGCCGATTTACAATATTGACTGCATCATCTCTGCGCGCATACAGAACACGCGCGACATAGGACTTGTATCCGGGCTTGGCGGCAATAATCAAATCCTTTCAATGAAGTACATTAAAAAGCGCGTCCTTGATGAACTGCACTATGGAGATGTCATCGTTACATCAGGAGAAAACGGCAATTACATGCGCAACATGCCAATAGGCACAATTTCAGAAATACGCACAATAGACTACGACTCTTCGCTTGATATAACCATAGCTCCCATCATAGATTTTTCACGGCTTGAAACTGTCATCGTTGTTGACCAAAAGAGCAAGGCAGTAGAAGAATGATAAAGCCGTATATTCTTTCAGCTGTCATACTCTTTTGCGCTGTGCTCATCGAGACTGCCATTCTTTCAAATATTGCCATTCTGCCCTCTGTTCCCGATTTGCTGCTTTTGTGTACGCTCTACTTTGCACTGCAAGGTGGCAAGTTGTCCGGCGAGATAAACGGTTTTATTTCGGGTATATTCCTCGACTTTCTCTCTGGCGTTCCGTTTGGATTCAACTGTCTGTATCGTACGCTCATAGGCTACATTGCAGGAATCATCGGTACGACATTTAATTTTTATGGTTTTTTTATACCTGCATTGTTTGGGCTATTTGCAACAGCAACAAAATCACTTTTTATGTGGATTATATCGATTTCGTTTCCGAGTGTTTCTACTGTGTACCACATAGCGACAGTTCCATTTTTCTTTGAGCTTGCATGCAATGCGTTGCTTGCTCCGCTCGTATTCAAATTATTAAGCATATTCAAAGCACAGCTTGTTCCAGCGCAAAAAGAGGTGTAGCACATGTACAGTAGCTTTAGAAAAGAGCATGGCGCGGACACTTCTTTTATTGACAAAAACAAGCGAATCATTGCGCTTGCGTTCATTATTGCCACGTCGTTTGTCATATATATACACCGTCTTTTTTCGATACAAGTGGTGCAAGGAGACTTCTATCGCGCGCAGTCGCGCACCATTTCAAGTCAAACGTCACGCATTTCTGCACAGCGTGGCGAAATATTTGACAGAAACGCCATATCGCCCATAGTCATAAATGCAAACACGTTTATTGTTGAAATAACACCTGCAGAAATTCCCGCAGGTTACTACGACACAGTGGCGACACGGCTTTCGCAGTATCTTGGCATCTCAAAATTTGACATAGACGCGCGCATTCCAAGTGAACGGAGAAAATCGTATACGGCAATCGCCGTAAAGACGAATGTGCCGTTTGAAACGATTGCGAACATTGCCGAAAACTGCACAGATTTGCCCGGCGTGTCATGGAGTTCACGCCCCATACGCAACTACATTGAAACAGGTTCGCTCTCACACATAATAGGCTACGTTGGAGAAATTACGCAGGAAGAAATCAATGTCATGTACAATCAAGGATATACACGTGGAAGCATTGTCGGCAAAGCAGGCATAGAAAAACAGTATGATGCGTTGTTGCAAGGCGTACCTGGAAATGAGAGCCGCACCGTAGATGTGTACGGTCGCATCATATCCGATGCACCGCTCATAACGCCGCCGCAGATGGGAAAAAATCTTGTGCTCACTATAGACACAAGAATACAGACGCTTGCAGAAAAAACACTCGGTGAGCGGATAGGGGCAGTCGTCGTGTTGCGTCCGGCTACAGGTGAAATTCTTGCGCTCGTGTCGTACCCATACTATGACCCGAACATTTTCAGCACCGCCGATGTCTCATCTGAATACCTTAAGCTTGTAGAAAATCCCGACAATCCGCTTTTGAACAGGGCAGTGGCAGCATCATATCCGCCCGGTTCCACATTTAAAATAATAATGGCAGCTGCAATGCTCAATGAAAAAACGCTTTCACCATTTGAAAAAATTGAATGCGCAGGAAAGCTTGACTATGGCGACAGGATATTCCACTGCCACATTCACGAGCCGGGACACGGCTGGCTCGACTTAAAAAACGGGCTTGCCCAGTCATGCGACGTCTATTTTTGGACGCTCGGACGCGACTATCTTGGCATTGATAAAATTGCAAAATACGCAACGCTATTTGGCATAGGAAAAAATGCCGCCATAGATCTGCCGAGCCAGTCGCGTGGATTCATGCCTACAGCAGAGTGGAAAGAGCGACGGTATCACGAGCGGTGGCTCGGTGGAGACACCATGTCTGCGTCTATTGGGCAGGGATATGTCCTTGCAACGCCGCTGCAAGTTGCAAACATGATGGCGATGGTGTGCAACAGCGGCATTGTCTACAAACCGCATCTTTTAAAAGAAGTGCGCGATCCTGTTACAAATGACGTAATTGAAGAAGTGCAACCCCAAGTGCTTTTTCGTTCAGACATGCTTCCAGATGTATGGAAGACAGTGCAGGAATACTGCCGCTACACGATTACGAGCGGTACCCCAGAGTATCCTATGCGCAACAGGCTCGTGCAGAGCGCGGGAAAAACAGGCACTTCCGAAGTTGCACAATATAAAGACAGCTGGCACTCATGGATGGTTGCATACGCACCGTATGATGCGCCTGTAGAAGAGCAGGTTGTCGTAGCGACGCTCGTTGAAGCAGTAAACGAGTGGGAATGGTGGGCGCCATATGCAACGAACATCATCATACAAGGCATATTTGCAAATCAAACGTATGAAGAGTCTGTAAGCGCGCTCGGTTTTAACCACTTGACGCAAAACAAGCGCAGAATGGAGTAGGGAATCATGCGGATAAAATTTTTTTTAAAAATGCTCGACTACCTTCTACTTGCATGCGTCATCATTCTTATTTCTATAGGCATCGCGTTCATCTATTCGTCGGGTATCAATTCAGACGGCGTTCTTACTACCAATGAATACATAAAGCAGATTATTTGGGCTTCATTTGGCGTGGTGCTCATGGTGCTCGTTGCTCTGTACGACTATCGGCGCACAGAACGATACGTAAATATATTTTACTATGTGCTGCTTGCAGTTCTCATATACACGCGTCTTTTCGGCAGATATGTGAACGGTGCACGCAGTTGGATAGGCATAGGTGCATTCGGAATACAGCCATCTGAATTCGGTAAAGTCATTTTCATCATGTGCCTTTCAAAATATCTTGCAAATAGCACGAATGAAGTACCGTTCAAGCGCTTTGTAAAGGCAGGTGTGATTTTTGCCGTTCCAACGCTGCTCGTGCTTGCGCAGCCTGACTTGGGCACTGCGAGCGTATACATACCCATATTTCTTGTCGTCTGTTTTATGGCTGACATTCCGCTACGCTACATTTTTTTTGTACTCTTTGTCGGACTTGGCACAGTCTTTCTTACTGTCCTGCCCATATGGAACGTCGTTATCGCAAAGCAAAGCATTGCTGCAATAAGCACGCTTGCCAACAACATACAGCTGCGCCTCTTGCTCACGCTCACCGCATTGCTCATAATGCTTATAGCAGTAATCACACGCCGCTATTTCCACGGACAAAAATATTTTTACTGGATTGCGTACTACATGCTCATTGTAACTTTCTCGCTCGTACTTTCATATGGGGCTGGCAAAGTGCTCAAAGACTATCAGATAAGCCGTCTCATCGTGTTCCTTGATCCGTCAACTGACCCGCATGGTGCAGGCTGGAACATCATCCAATCAAAAATAGCAATAGGCGCAGGCGGCGTTACAGGACGCTCATTTTTGCATGGCACGCAAAGCCACTATCGATTTTTGCCGCAGCAGAGCACTGATTTTATCTTCAGCATTCTAGCCGAAGAGATAGGTTTTCTCGGCGGACTGTTCGTGTTCATACTGTACGGCATCATTTTTTTACGTATGCTGCGAAGCATACGTAATGCAACTGGCTATGGCTGCTACATTGCAAGTGGCATACTTGGCATGTTCTTTTTTCATTTTTTTATCAATATAGGCATGGTGATAGGCATAATGCCTATTACCGGCATACCGCTGCTGTTTTTGTCGTACGGCGGCTCGTCGTTATGGACGGCAATGCTTTGCATAGGCATCCTAATGAGCATCAACGCTCATAAATACGGTTACGGTCTGGGCGAATAGCAATTTGCCAATAACCGCGCGTTCGCATAGATTTTGATACATTAAACCCTCCGCACGAATAAAATTTTTTATGTTGAATCATGTATAAATTAGTGAGCAGCTGGTAGACAATGTATAAAATATAGTGTATATAAAATATAACTTTTTTTATATTAAACCTGTTTTGTTTGGAAACATCAGTTTCAGAACAGGTCTATTGCTTGTGGAGATAATAAAATATGAAAAAAATCTCAATACGAACTAGATTGATCCTCATTATAAGTGCATGTATGTTTTTTTTATCACTTATAATAGTTGGAGTGATTGGTAAAGTTGAATACGACAAAGCTGCTAAAAATTTTACCACTATTATTGAGAGAACTGTCGAACGGAACGCTCAAAATATTGAAAAGCAGCTTCGTATGGTTCTTTCTTCAGCACAATCACTAGGGGCAAGCCTTTCTAGTTACAAGTCCTTTCCTCCAACTAGTCGCTATGACAATCTAGCTGCCATAATCAAAAATCATGCAACACAAAATGAGTTTTTATCTGTTTGGGCAGTGTGGGAAAGCGGTGAGATTGCAAATGAAAAACTATCAATCGTGTATTCGCGCAGCAACAACCAAGTTGTCGAAGATGTTATGTACGACTTAGACAGTGAATGGTATGCAGATGCTATAGCAGGAGTGCGAGAAGTAGACAAGCCAATGGCATATACTATAGCTGGCGAGGATATTCTCATAACAAGTCTATTTTCTATAATACGCGATGGTGATAAAACTTCAGGTCTTTGTGGTATCGATGTGCCACTACCTTATTTAGTTCAATTTATTGACATGAGGAATATTTCTAATAATACAATCAGCCACTTGACGACAAATGATGGAAATGTTGTCATAGCTTCTGACGATGCCATTCCTGCCTCAATAAGCGCTTTATTTACTGAAACTATGACACGAGACAACATTTTGCAAATTCCTGAAAATCAAGTTGTTTCGTTTCATCTCGCAGATCAGTTGGTAACACTTGTGCCAGTTATTGTTGGCAACACTGAAAGCGATAAATGGTTTTTGTTTTCAAAAACACCCTATGCAATAGTTGTGCAAGAAGCTCATGCTGCAATAACTAAGTTAGCTTTTGCTTTTATTGTGTTTATTATTGTTGTAATTTGTTTTGTCAGCATAGCAATAAGCTTTGTAACTAGACGCTTGACACAAAGCATACATGTTTTTCAAAATTTAAGTGAAGGTACAGGTGATTTACGGGTTCGCCTTTCTAGCAATCAGCACGATGAAATAGGAGACATGTATACATATATAAATAAATTTATTGAAAAAATTTCAGGCAACATAAGCAAAACAAAAACAGAATGTGTAAAAATGTCTGAAGTAAATGACATTGTATTGACTAATGTAAAAGACAACAATGTTGCAATCAAAAATATCACTGAGGCAATCTATGTTGCAAATGAGCAAATGAATAATCACATTGCTAGCGTTAATAGTGTAAAACAGGCTATTGATGTAATTGTAAAATGGATTGATGAACTTTCTAAAAGTATTGAAGGTCAAGCGTCAAGCGTCATGCAGTCTCTTTCAGCGAGCGAGGAAATGTCAAACGGTGTAAACAATGTGCATAAAATAATTGAGTTTAACAAAAATTCAATTACCGATTTGCAAACACATGCAAAAACAAGCTATGATTTAGTAAGCAACACAGTCAAGCTGTCAAAAGAAGTATTTGAGCAATCGCAAGTTTTAGTTGATGCTTCAAACATTATTCAGAACATTGCAACGCAGACAAACTTGCTCGCTATGAATGCCGCAATAGAAGCTGCACATGCAGGAAATGCAGGAAAAGGTTTTGCAGTGGTTGCAGATGAAATTAGAAAACTTGCTGAAGAGTCAAACACGCAGGGAACTAAAATCCAGCAGGCATTGCAAGAGGTGAAAACGTCGATTGATGAAATTACTCGGCAAAGTATGTTGGTTGAAGAAAGCTTTGCTGTTATTTCTTCGCTTTCACAAGAGATTACAGAGCAAGAAGAAGTTATTGCAGGTTCAATGATTGAGCAGAACAATGCAGGAAAGGAAGTGCTTGATGCAATAAAACATATTAACGACATTACGGTGAATGTAAAAGATGATATTCAAAATGTAATTGAAAACGCTCATCATGTTTCAGTTGAAATTGAGAAGCTTGAAATGTTCGCTACAACAGTTGCAAGCAGCGTGTCTGATATTTCTAATCAAAGTGCGCATATTGCAACAATGACCGAAAAAACAAGCGACAGCATTAGCGTCAACAGAGAAAGCATAACAAGTGTTCTTGATAGCATGAATGTATTTAATATATAAAAAAGAACTGCCACTTTTTCTAGCGCCTCATAAATTATGCATCACACTTACCATAATGCATATTCTGTCTACCAATTAATGCGTCCGAAAAAAACATCGCGCCCACCAGCACAGCAGACCTCACGCTCCGCACAATAAATTGCCTCTCTCCTTGACTTGTCAACTGTTCATTACCTCGCTGACAATACTGCGCGCTCGCTGCTCGTCTTCAGGACGCACAAACACATACCACACAAACGGACTGTAATGAGGGTTTGCCACTTGCTTCACGTTGATTTTGCAGCCACAGCCACCTGTCACTTCGTTTTGAGTCCAGCTCGTGCCATACGTGATGCGATTTGTTTTGAGCTTTTTCTTTACCGCTTTGAATTGCTTTTCGTCACGGCTTTCATACACTTCGACTTTTTTACCAAAAAGAATCATACGCTAAT
Source organism: Treponema sp. (assembly GCA_017446265.1). GTDB lineage: Bacteria > Spirochaetota > Spirochaetia > Treponematales > Treponemataceae > Treponema_D. The sequence goes on along the minus strand of JAFSRD010000006.1, from coordinate 55,675 downwards.
TCTCCTTACTCGCAGCACTATATCACATTTATGCAAGCCGCTCAAGATGCTCGCGTATATATTCGCTCTTTTCTTTCAAACCTATTGCGCCGAGTTGCAAAAACAACATGTTGGGCTTTGCGGCATCAAGTTTAACGCTGCCTGCGCTGTCTTTTATAAGGCGCAGCACATTATCAATGTTGATGTCGCTCACGCGTGCAAACGTAACGTGCACTACTCCGTTCCGCTCCTTTATTGAGCTGATAGAGAGCCGCTTGCACAAAATGCGTATCTCGGCAAGCGAAAGCAAGCTTGCCACTTCATCGGGCACAGGACCGAAGCGGTCTTCAATTTCATTCATCACCGCGATAAGATCTTCATTGCTCTGTACTGAAGCGATTTTTTTGTATATTTCCATCTTTGTCTGCGGCGTTTGCACATAGCTGTCAGGAATAAAGCCTGTGTATTCAAACTCCATGAGCACATCGCTCTGCGTCTTGTAGTTTTCTGCTGCTGTGAGCCGCTCAACTGCTTCGTTCAGTAATTTTAAATACAAATCAAATCCAACTGCATACACGTCGCCCGACTGATCTTTTCCAAGCAAATTTCCTGCTCCGCGAATCTCCATGTCTTTCATAGCGATTTTAAAGCCGCTTCCAAGCTCGGTAAAATCGCTTATCACTTGCAGGCGCTTCATTGCAACTTCTGAAAGCGACGCATTTTTTGGATAGAACAGAAATGCATACGCTTTTCTGTCGCTGCGCCCTACTCTGCCGCGAAGCTGATATAACTGCGATACGCCGTACATGTCAGCCCTGTCTATGACAATTGTGTTTACATTTGGAATGTCAATGCCGTTTTCGATTATAGTCGTGGAGACGAGCACGTGAAAGCCGCCGAGTTTAAAACGTCGGAAGATGTCTTCAAGCTCCACGGCAGTCATTTGTCCATGCGCTATGTCAACAATCATTTCAGGCACAAGCTGTTCAATTTGCCTACGCGTTTCTAAAAGCGACTCTACCCTGTTGTGCAAGAAAAACACCTGCCCGCCCCGCTCCACTTCCCTGCGGATTGCAGCAGCAACACGCGCATCGCTGTACGGTTCAATCACTGTTTCAATTTCCTGCCTGTTTTGCGGCGGCGTTGTGAGCAAGCTCATGTCGCGTATTTTCAACAAGCTCATATGAAGCGTGCGCGGGATAGGCGTTGCGGAAAGGGAAAGCGCATCTATGTTCGCTTTAAGTTCTTTAAGCTTTTCCTTGTCTTTTACGCCGAACCGCTGCTCTTCGTCTATTATCATCAATCCAAGATTTTTAAACGCAACATCTTTTTGAATGACGCGGTGCGTGCCTATGAGCATGTCAATGTCGCCGCGTGCAAGTTTTTCCAGTATCTTTTTTTGTTCGGCGTGGCTCACAAAGCGCGACAACATTGCGACAGTCACTGGAAAATGCGCAAAGCGTTCAATGCATGTTTCGTAGTGCCGCTCTGCAAGAATCGTTGTCGGTGCAAGGAACACAACTTGCTTTCCGCCCATTACCGCTTTAAAAGCAGCGCGCATCGCAATCTCTGTTTTGCCGTATCCTACATCGCCGCAGATGAGTCGGTCCATAGGTACAGGCTTTTCCATGTCGCGCTTTACTTCTTCGCTCACAGTCATTTGGTCAGGCGTGTCTTCATACGGAAACGCAGCTTCAAACGACGTCTGCCATTCAGTGTCTTTCGGAAAGGGAAAGCCGCTCGACGCTTTGCGCCGTGAATACAAATCAATCAATTTTTTTGCCACGTCTTCTACAGCCTGCTGCACGCGGTTTTTGCGGTTCTCCCACGCTTTGCTGCCGATTTTGTCAACGCGCGGTTTTTCGCCTTCGCTGCCTATGTAACGCTGCACCATGTTCACCTGCTCAATCGGCACGAACGCAAATTCTTCGTCTGCATATACAAGTTTGATGTAGTCGCGCTCGTTGCCCGCAGTCTTTACGCGCTCAATTCCTCTAAAAATGCCTATGCCGTACTGCACATGTACGACGTAATCTCCCGGATTCAACTCTATGAATGTGTCAAGTGCCGCACTCTTTGCCCTTTTGAGCGATTTTGGCACTGCTTTTCTGCGCCCGAACAGCTCATTTTCCTGAATGACAAGCAACTTGATGTCGGGAATTGAAAACCCGTGCGATATAGCTTCAGGGAAAACGACAACGTCAGGAATGTCGCGCAAAAGTTCTGCCACGCGCCGCCGCTGATTTTCTCCGTCAGCAAATACAGCGATTTTCCAACCGTCGTCATGCAGTCGCGTCAACTCTTCTTTTAAAAAAGTGATGTTTCCAAAAAAACTTCTTGACGGCTCGCACGAAAACAGAATGCCGCTCGTTTTGCTGCGCGTGCTAGTGTCAGCAACTGCATCATTGTGCAATGCGCTTTCATCGTCTGCAAGCTCTCCTGCATGTGAAAGTGTATGAAAAAGCAGACATCTTGAGAATGTTTCGAGGAGTGATGCAAGATCATGGAGCATGTATGACGGCGAAAGTGCAGGAAAATCAAGCCGCGCTTTTCGGTACATGCCCTCGTATTCGCGCATCATGTTGCCTTCTGCATTTATAAGCCTGTCAAAATCAAAAAAAAGCACGCTCGCATTCTTGCCAATATAGTCGCGCAATGTATACGCGCCGTTCCACAGCACAGGATACAGCAGCTCCTCGCCTTCACTCGCGCCGCTTGCAGCAAGCTCTGCGATGATGCGCTCAACATGCGCCTTTGCGTTTTCAGTAAATGGCAAATGCACATGTTGTTGTTCAACTTGTGCATCATCCGTAACGTTCTGTGCTGAAAGCGCAGTTTTTTCATACGCATCAAGCTTTTCGCGCAAACAAGAAACGAGCGCGTCATCCCAAATCACTTCTTTCATCGGAGCAATCAGCGCTGCTTCAAGCGTGCGCGTCGTCATCTGGCTGTCTGCGTCAAATGTCTTTATGTGTGCAACTGTGTCAAAGTCAAGCATGATTCGCACAGGCTCGTCGTTTCCCGGCACAAAAACGTCGAGCACTTCTCCACGCACGCTAAACTCGCCAGGCACATACACACGTGGCACGCGCGTGTAGCCAAGCAGAGAAAGCGTCTTGGCAGTTTTCACTGTGTCTATCTTTTGCGTTTTGGAAATCGCAAACGTGTGACTTTTAATAATCTCTGGTGGAGGCAGCGGCGACTGGAACGTGCGTTGCGTCATAATAAAAATGCGCGGCGTTTTTGAAAGCGCATTTCTTGATTTAACTGCAAGCTTTGCCAATGCTGCTGCGCGCTCTCCAAACACAGCAGCGCCTTTTGCAGCAGGTCGGTAGGGAATGGCGCCCCACCACGGAATGAAAACAACTTCAGCTTCTGGAAATGATGTTGACAAATCGGTGCGCACGTCGAACGCTTCCCGCTCGCCAGGCACAACAATCACTGTGTCGAGAACGCTTGAATCAACCGAAACGCCGCCTGCATGCTGCAATGACGTAACTGCGTGTGCAGAGCAGTATTCATTTGTAAAATAGCTGTACAGCGCACCGTGCAAGCCACGCACAGAAACGGGAAATGCGCACGAATCATCATGCAGGCGGGAAAGCGCCTCGCGCATGTTGCGCCACGAATGTATTGCGTCTTTAACAAAATTTCTCGATAATGTATTCATTCAAACTTTCCGATATTTATATGAAAGTGTGTTGCTTTCAACGCATGTACACGCCTTTGTGGGAGGCTCTTATTGAAACACTCAATTTTTAGTATCATAGCATGTTTCGTTTTGTTTGGACAGATGGCAAGCGCGCAGGAGCAGAGCAATTTTGCAAACGCATCTGTTTCCATAAAGTTTTACGACAAGACGATGTACCATCCTGGCGACGCAGATTTGAATCCCGTGTTCATTCACGTCACAGTGCGCAACAACGGTGCAGACACGCTGCGTTTCAAGCTTGCAGATGACAGGATGTTTTCGATTGATTTCAATGCATACACAATAAAAAACAGCCGTCTTGCGCAGACAGAAACGCTCATACGAAAGCGCACGACAAATCAAACGGTCTACTTTCGCGAAATTGCGCTTGAAACAGGCGAGGAATATTCTTTTGTGGAAAACCTCAAAGAGTATCTGACTGTGCCAACGCCGTCAGTCTACTACCTTGAGCTGACGTTTTATCCTGAATTGTATCGCTCGCGCAACACGCGCCTTACATCTAATCGTCTCACGCTTGAAGTGCGCCCTTCCCCATCTGCCGCATCGTCTTCATCAATTCCCGTGCAAGCTGACACTGCGACAATTTTGCAACCGGAAGAAATACCGCCTGACAAAGTTGTGGAGCAGACAATCATAGCGCGTCAAAAATCGTTGTGGGACCAGTACTTTTTGTACATGGACGTAGAGTCTCTGCTTGAGCGCACGCCGAGCGCAAAACGCAAATACCGCGCAGTCTCTGCGGACGAGCGCGAGCGCATGATAAACGAATACAAAGCAGATTTAATGCAGGCGCGCATAGACGGCGACATTGTTGCCATTCCAGAGCGGTTTCAAATAGAGCGCACCGTGTACTCGCGAACAGAAGGCACTGTCGTCGTAACAGAGTGGTTCAACAACCGCACATTCTACGAGCGCAAGAGCTATACATACCGCCTCCGCCTGCGTGAAGGCATTTGGCAAATTTATGACTACACAGTTGTTAATCTGGGGACAGAATGAAAGCGATTATCATTTCAGATGACGAAAACGCAATTAAAAAAATCGACGCATGTCTTGTTGACGCAGGATACGATACTATCATCTACCGCTGGCTTTTAAAAGCACTCGACAACATTGAAGAGATAGCGCCTGATGTCATAGTCATAAACGCGTGCGACTATCCGCGCCACTGGAAAACCTTCGTGCAGCATGCAAAGAGCAGCATGCCCGAAAAAACACTGCGCGTAATTTTGCATGCGCCTGAACATCTTGTTGACGAAGAGCAAAAAAAAGCAGATGCGCTTGGAGTTGCAGGCGTTTTTCATTCGTGTGATGACGAAGGATTGCAGACGCTTCGAGCAGCGCTCGGTGCCGATGAAACCAGACAAATGTCAGACAGCGGGCAAGCAGAGCGAGAAGATGATGCAGCACAATTATTTGCTGCCAGCGCTCCGCACGCAAAAAATGCTGCAATCTTTACGCATCCTAATACAAGCGCATTTGTTACCGGCAGCGTTTCGTTTCAAAACGACAACATGGTAGAGTTTGCACCAGATGTGCCATCGCTTGCATCTGGGCTTTCTTCAGGCGACTGCATAGATGAGTTTTCATACAAGTGCAACGGCGAATGTGCGTACAGCACGGCAGAAGTCGTCAGCTCTGGATTGACAATTTTATTAAAGCTCAGCAGCGAAGCGGCATGAAAAAAACAAACGCCAAGTTCTACTGCGAAAACTGTGGCGCGGAAGTGCCTTCAAATGCACGCATGTGCAAACACTGCGGACGTTTTTTTTCGGCAGTGCGTTGCCCGCAGTGTGGCGCAACAGGCACTGTCTCAAAATTTGAAAAAGGATGCCCCGTATGCGGCTACGCGATGAGCAGCGATGAATTGAACGGAATGCCGTCATCTCTATTGCATGAAAATCAAAAACGCCGCATGAGTCGTGCAGAAAAAAAGAACCTGAAGGCAGCATTCGCTTCTCACAATACAACAAAAAAAACAGACAAAATGCAAGGAGATGGCACGCTGCCACTGTGGATTTATGCAGTGACAATTGTGGTGCTTGGCAGCGTAATTGCAGCCCTCGTGCTGTTGCTAAGGCGCTCGTAAAGACAAACAGCAACCGCTTTTACGCATCGCGTCGTGTCACATCGCATCGCGTCGTGTCACATCGTTGACGTTAGGCAGCATGTTCTGCTATAATAGACCTGTTTTGATTGCCCGGATGGTGGAATTGGTAGACACGCTAGGTTCAGGTCCTAGTGAGTGCAAGCTCATGCAAGTTCAAGTCTTGTTCCGGGCAGCATATTTTTTTAATTTCTTAATCATGACATGTAAATATACGTTTTCGAAGCAACTGACTTTAATCTAATTTAAATTTTGAACTTCTTTACTTCTTCTGCAAGGTTTTCAATATTCCATTTGTTTTTCTGCGTAATTTCATTCACTTCCTGCACTGCATTATCTATCTGCACTGCCCCCGTTGCCATTTCATTCATGCTGTCAGTAATGATGCAGGTAAGCTCGTCAAGTTGGCGCATCTGTGTAGCGACATTTTCGCTTCCGTTGAGCATCTTTGCAGACTCATCGCGCACGTGCGTTGTCACTTCATTTATTTCTTTGATAGCCAAGAGCACCTCTTTGCTGCCAAGTTCCTGCGCTTGCATTGCCTCATATATTTTTTTCTCCTGCACAGACACTTGATCTATGAGTTCGTGTACATGGACGAATGTCTGTTCAGCTTTACCGCCTGCATCTGTCATCTGCCTGATGACTTGCAGCGACTCGTTTATGACGCCACCAATTTGCTTGCCCTGCATGTTTGACTCTTCTGCAAGTTTCCTGATTTCATCTGCAACAACAGCGAACCCTTTGCCGCTTTCTCCTGCATGAGCTGCTTCAATTGCCGCATTCATAGCAAGCAAGTTTGTTTGACTCGCTATGTTTTGAATCACTTTGCTTGCCTCAAAAAGTGAATCTGATTTTTCTGCAAGAGCTTCTACTGATTCATTTGCCATTCGTGCGCCGTTTTTGCCGTTCATAGACTGCTCGTGCACCTCTTTAATCAGTTGATTGTTTTTTGCAAGCATCGCCGCTACTACATTCACGTTAGCAATCATCTGTTCTATTGATGAAGATACTTCTTCTACGCTTGCAACCTGTGATTCAATGTTCTCATTGAGTTGCTTAATCGTGCGGATAATATCTTCAATCGTAGTTGCTGTGTCGTTGATGCTTGCAGCCTGTGTAACAGCCTGTTGCTTTACGCCGTCTATGTTTGCACTGATTTGGTGAATGGCACTCGCCGTTTCTGTCATGTTGCTCGAAAGTTCAGAGCCAATACGCTGCATATCCGAAACGCTGCCGCTGACAGTTTTAATTGAGTTTCCGATTTTTAAAATTGTCTGATTAAAATATTCTGAAAGGTCAGTCACTTCGTCATTTCCGAGCACAGGAAGGCGCACTGTCAGATCGCCTTCTCCCTGCGCAATATCCTTGAGCGAGCAAGCGACTTTTGCAATAGGCACTACCATTGCACGAGCGGTAAAGAAAATGATTGAAAGTGTAAACGCGAGGACGATAATGCCTGCTACAGTCAATATCCGCTGCATGCTCCGTAAAGCGCCCATAAACTCTTCAAATGGAGCAGAAACAATGACTGTCCAGTTTGTCGTTCCTATGGGCGCAAATGAAGCTATTTTATACACATCTTTATATTCATAAAATCCTATGGTGCCGTCATTTTCCATCGCCATCTTTTCAAATGCTGCAAGAGACTTCAATGAATTATCTGTCTGTGCCATCTCTGGTATATTTTCAATTTGGTTTAAATCTTTTTTCGCAATTGTAGAGCCGTTTGCGCCAAGTATATAGCAGTAGCCTGTTTCGCCTATCACAATGTCTTGTATTATTTCAGACAACCATAAATAGTCCACTGAAACATTTACTATTCCTATGATGTTGCGATATGCATCAAATATCGGCACGGCAAATACTATAATCAAATTCTTTGATATTTTCGAGACGAAAGGCTCCGATATGTAGTTTTTCCCTTGCATGGTCACGTTATATGCGTCCTCTGTAATGATGCTAATGGCGCGTTTCCCTTTTGTATATAACATGCCGTCTATGTCGCCAAAAGACACTCCATCTAAAAACTTGTCTATAGATATGTGATCGGCCAAATACACCGCTTTTTCCTGTGCGGTGAGCGTTGCATTTTGTAGAACGGGCATTCGTGCAAACCCTTCAAGATATTGAATAAATGCAGTAATTCTGCCCTCAATAATTTCCGCAGTATCGACAGCTTTATCTACAAGATGAGCTTCTACTTGCTCGATTACTGCATCTTTTGAAAATTTCACTGACGCGATAAAAGAGCTGCCCCCTATCACTACAATTAAAATGCCAAAAATGATAATAAGCTTGATGCGGATAGAAAATCGTTTTCGATTCATAGAAATCCTCGTGAGTTCACGGAATTCAGTTTAAGCACAGGCGTTAATGAAGACTGCCGTTTTCCCCTCTTGCGCCGTCAGTTTGCAGAAACTGTGCTGTAAAACCGCTTCCTAATCTATTTTAATTATGTAAAAACTATATTACAAAAAATTATATTATGAATACTAGTCATATGTATAGTTGCAATGACAAGGAAAATACGAGGAAAGATACAAAAATTATTCGTGCGGTGAGTTTGCTGTCGCCGCTTGCAGCGAGGTTGATGATTATTTATATTTAAAAAATATAACGCGCTTTACACTGCAATGCATACTGTCGTATCAGTGAGTGGATGTGGAAATGAGAGTGCAACGCATTCAAATTGCAGCGCACTGCCGTCGTACTGCGCGTTATAGAGCTTGTCTCCACGCACAGGAAGCCCTTTCCACGCAAGATGGCAGCGCACTTGATGTCTAAACCCATTTGCAATTGAGCAGCGCGTTAGAACGCCGTTTTCAGCGTCTTCAACAATCTGTACGCGCGTCGTATACTGTTGCGTGCCGCTTTTTTTGCGCGCAGCAGTGTGAGAGTTTGCTGCAACGGGACGCACCTCCCTGCGTCCTGTGCCATATGCGCGGAACTGTGATGAAATGACAAACGAGTCAGGTGATTGAAGCGTACGTAATGTTTGAGGCGGAAATCCGCCTAAAAGCGCAGCGTTATCATTGTTCGGCGTGCACAGAGCCTCATATGTTTTGAGGCATTTTCCGTTTCGTTGCGCTGCAAAAAGTATGTCGTAGCTCGTCTGCGTTGTCGCAAAAAGCAGCAGCCCGCACGCGTCTGTGTCGAGTCGATGCAGCAGCCCGCATTCGCCAGCGCGACGTGTGTTTACAAAGCGCAATTCTGGAAAAAGTTTTTTTGCAAACGAGACTGCTGAAACTTCTTCGCCGCATGAGTTGCCCTTTTCGTTGTTCGCGTGCGGCACAGACGGCACGCCGCGCGCTTTCCACAGCAGTAAAAATGGGTCGCGTTCGCTCGGCTTGCGGACAACATACATGTCATCGTTTTTTCTTTGCATGATTTTTTCCCCATGTCATCACGATGCGCTCATATCTTTTGCGCAGCTCTTTTATTATCGCTTTAAAGCGCGCAGGCGTGTGCGAGCGAAATGTCGTGAACGCTGTTTGATTCGGCAGACGCAGCACGAGCTTTTGCGCATGAAGCATGAGCGTTGCATCTGGAAAAAGCTTATCGCGCATTCCGTATATCACATCGCCAAGCACGGGGCAGCCTATGTACTTCATGTGCACGCGTATTTGATGTGTGCGTCCCGTTTTCAAACGCAGGCGCATAAGCGAATAATTTCCATAACTTGCAATGCAGTGGTATAGCGTACGCGCACATTTTCCGTCATCTGTCTGCGTTGCCGCTTTAAAACGCTTTCTGTTTTTTGGGTCGCGGATAATCTGCGTGCGTATGTCGCCTGCGAGTGCGGGCGGCTTTCCCTGCACAATAGCAATGTACTCTTTTTGTACGCACCGCTCTTTAAATTGCGCGCAGAGCCATGTTTCAGCATCGCGGCACTTTGCTGCAATTATCACGCCAGATGTGTCTTTGTCAAGACGGTGTACAATGCCAGGCCTTCTCGACGCGAGCATTTCAGATTGCGTCGCATGTTTTTCAAGCGGGATTGCATCTGCATGCAAGTGATATAAAAGCGCATTTACAAGCGTGCCGCTCCAGTTTCCACATGCAGGATGCGTCACCATGCCCTGCGTTTTATCAATGACGATCACATCGTCATCTTCATAGACGATGCGGAGCGCGATATTTTCAGGCGCAATGTTGTCGGGAATGTTGTCTTCCCATTCAATGTCTATTTCATCTCCTGCTGCAACTTTTGAAGAAAGCTTTCCATGCTTGCCGTTTATTAAAATCTCGTGAACGCCTGCTTTCAGTTTTGAGCGGTTCATGCCGTCTTGAAGCGATGCTATGTATTTGTCGAGCCTCAGTGGAGCAGTACACGACTCTGGAAGCTTTACATGCAAAAACGCCACGACTATTCTCCGAAAGCTGTTCCACTTTCCTGCACTGCTGTTTGCTCGCTGCGCTGCACTTGCCCGTCATCGTTTTCCTGTGTTTCTGCTTGCACATCATCGTCATCGTGCGCTGCACCGTTTTCGTTCGTATCGCCATCTTTTTTTTCTGGAAGCGCAATTTTTACCGCGCTTTCATCTTCATCGATAGGCGTAATGACAACAGGCGCGTTTTCCGCTTCTTCGCGGAGCCGCCTCTTTTTTTCAGCCTTGCGCTTTACAACATTGACAATCAAATCTGTCAGGCCTATGCCTACGCTTATGCCTACAGACGTGAGCAAAATGCCTATCTGCTCCTGTTGCGAAAAACCGTTTGAATCTGAAGATTTTGCAAACGGATTAGGAAAATAGTTTGTGTCAAAACTATGTCTACCCCACCGTATGCCCGAATAGACGAGTGTAGAAGTGAGCGTCACAAACGGCAGCGCGCCAAAAGAGATTATTTCTGCTCGGCGGATGTCTTTCATAAACTGCGGAAACTCGTCTTCGCCATACGGTTCAGGAGTTGTGTCGGCAGTTGAATCGGTTTGCGAGGCAACAGGAAACTGTACTAAACTTGCAATGAGCAGCGCGCACACTGCTTTTGAAAACTGCCTCATGCACGCGCTCCAAATATAGCAGTACCTATGCGCACTTGCGTAGAGCCCTCTTCAATTGCAATTCTGTAGTCGCCCGACATGCCCATAGAAAGCTCTGAAAGCGGAAGCGACGGAAATTGAGCGCGGAGTTTTTGCGCAGTTTCTCGCAGCATAATAAACGAGGCGCGCACTTTTTTTTCATCGTCTGTAAACGGCGCCATGGTCATAAATCCTGATGGTACAAGGTGGGGCGCATTTCCGTCTGCGCAAAACTGCACCGCTTTGCACAACTCATCGTATGTTTTAAAACCGGACTTTGTCGCTTCGCCCGTGTGGTATTCAAAAAAAATCTTCATCAATTTATTAATTTTTGCGCATTGTTTTTCAAGCTCGCTCAAGATTTCCAACCTGTCTATCGACTCAATGCACGAAGCGACGCTCACCGCTTTTGCCGCTTTGTTGCGCTGGAGCGTGCCTATGATGTGGAGCGCAACATGAGGATGAAGCGCCGTCATGCCGCTGAATTTTTCAAACGCTTCTTGCACGCGGTTTTCACCAAAGCTCATCTGTCCTGCTGCAATCGCGTCAAGCACTGATTCGCGTGGATGAAATTTGCTCACCGCAAGGAGCGTGACGCTGCCCTCTTTTCTGCCCGCCTTTGCTTCTGCATCTCGTATTAACGCTGCAATCGTTTCAAGATTAACTTGTATGCTGCTCATATGTGCATTATACTGGCATTGAGCGCGTCAGACAACTGGAGGAGCGTTGCAATGGAAAGCGACTCTGCGCGAGAAGCAGGCGATATGCCGACGCATTTGAGCGCGCACAACGCTTTTTCACCGTCACCTAAAAACGCTGTTAAGTTGTTGCGGATATTTTTACGGCGCGACATGAAAAGCGCGCGCATCATCTTGAGAAACAGCGCAGGATTTTTGCAGCGCGGAAAATCAGTTTTTTTTGCAAGCGAAACGGCACACGAAGCGACATGCGGGCGCGGCCAAAAATTGCCTGCACCAATATCGAAAATCATTTTGACATCGTATGCCCACTGGCACAGTATGGAGAATGACGAATAGTCGCTCGTGTTCTCTTTTGCGCACATGCGCGCGGCAACTTCTTTTTGCACAGTGACAACAGCTTTGTCAAACCGCATGCCGCTTTCAATAGTGTCTGCAATGAGTGCCGCTGCAATGTTGTACGGCAAATTGCCAAAAAATCGCTCTGGCACATGTGCCTCGCTGTCATGCAAAACAGCGCGCCATGTTTTAAGCACGTCGCCAGAAATGAGTGCAAGCGTGCGGGCAGCTATTTCATCTGCAAAAAAATTTTCGAGCAGCTGTATGAATCCTCTATCAATTTCAAATGCTGTTACTGCCGCGCCTTTTTCAAGCAGCAGCTTTGTCATGCTTCCCAGTCCGGGACCTATTTCCCATACGCTCATGCCGCGTGCAATGTCAAGCGCCTCGACAAGACGTGCACGCAGTGCTCCATTCAGCAAAAAGTTCTGCCCAAATTTTTTCTGCATTGAAAATCCGTGGGCAGCAAGCAGTGAATTCAGCGCGGCAGGCGAATTGTAGTCAGGCGTTTGCACAGTGGAACCTCCTACAGATGAATTGCTGGAAAATGAGCAAAAAACACGACGAGCAGCTTTATTGCATTATACAAGGCGTTCATGGCAAATCCTGCCGCTCCAACAAAAAACGGACACGTAAGGCATAGGGCCATGCAAGCAAGGCCACCGTAGATAAACAGCGTAACAAGCGGTGACACTGCAACAGCGGCAACAATGCCTACAGGCATAAATGCGCCGAACAGTGCAAGCGAGATGGGAGCGGTAAACACCTGTGCACCAGTTGACGCTGCAAGCGAAGACGCAAACGGCTTGGGCAACGCGCGTACAAGCGGCACGGTGATTTTTTCAGCAAACAGCAAAATGCCGGCAAGCGCGCCATACGAAAGCATGAACGCGGCATTGAGCAAATGAGACGGTGCAATGAATGCGTGGCACAAAAACGAGATGCACAGAACGACAAACATATCTGCACCGTGGACTGAACACAGCGAAAAGAGCAGCAGGAGCACGCTGCACAAAAATGCACGCACAAGCGACGGAGAAAATCCTGCAAACCACACAAAGAGCACGACTGCACAAAACTGCAACAGATACGCTCGTTTTTTTCCAAGCATGCGTGTTCCTGCAAAAAGCGCAATGCCCGACACGAGAGAAAGATGCATTCCTGAAAGCGCAAGGATATGCGAAAGCCCTGCTTCTCTAAATGCATCTGAAACAGCATGCTCCGTGTATTCTCTGCTTCCCGAAAGCAGCGCAAGCAAAAGCCCTCCTGCATCTCCCCACGCGTACATGAGGCGGCGGAACTGGAGACGTGAGAGCGCGCGAACATGCGCAATGCGTCCAGACACGTCATGTTCCCAACGTGCATTCTGCACGCTTTTGACAAAAAATATGTCGCCTTTAAACGAGCCTGACAGTACAGCAAGCGCGCCTTTCTCGCACATGAATGCACCTTTTCCTTTAGATGATGAGTACAATTTGCCTGGAAAATGAGCTTCCACAATAGCCTCGTCTATAAATGCTGTTACGCGTCCGTTGCATGAGCTTGTCACGCCGCTTTTTGAGACAGCAGCATGAACTTCAAATGCGCACGAGTATGACGCGCGCGAAGAAAGCTTTGCAGGATTTGAGACGATTTTTCCATGCAACAAAATGATGTCGTGCTTTTCTACGAGCGAAACAAACTGGTGACGGTCTTTAACTTTTACTGCACCAGAATACACGAGCGCTGCGCATACAAGTGCGGCGCACACAAGAGGATTTTTGAATCTTTTGTCAATTACCATTTAAGCCTCGCGAGCGCGTCGCGGGCGGCGGCAACCACCGTATCAGGATACTTCACATACGTCACGTACAGCAGCGTGTCAAACGATGATTTGTCGCCTATGTTCCCGAGCGCATCAATTACTGCAAGCACAACTTTTTCAGGCGCTTTAGAGCCTGATTCAGTCTGCTTGTTCAGTTCCGCAAGGTACGAGGAAAGACGTGAGGAAGCGTCAACAGGAGCGACAGATGCAACGCCATTTACCACTTTAACAAATTCATCGCCTGTCATAACGCCCGCGCGGTACTCGCGCTCTGCAAGCTCAAAAAAAGCAAGCACAGACTGAGCGGCGCGCGTCCATCTGTTTGAAACGATTACAGCGAGCGCATCAATCTGCAAGCTTACGGTTTCCCGTGTAACTGCGGAAGAATTATTCGCTATATATATTGTCTGTGAAAGCACATTTTCGGCGATCTCAGACTTGAAAGATGCAGAAATTTTTTCACTTTTTGCAAACAAATCGAACAGCGGGCGAATGCCGTCTTTGACATTCCCTTCCTGGATAATTGCAAGAATGTGCGGCAGCGACTTATCTGCAAGGCTTGCGAGCGCGTTATCTACTTCCGCCTTATAGTGCTGCCATTTTTGCTGCCTGTTGCCATTGTAGATGGCAACAAACGAATTGCCCGCACCTATTTCGCCGAGCGTCTGAATTGCAGCTTTTACCATAATGCTCTCGCTTTGCTCTGCGGCTAAAAACGATTCAAGCTGCTCAGCAAACTGCTCGACAGGAACGACATTTTTGAGCATGACAACTTTATTGAGTACAGCCACGCGCACTGTGTCGCTCGGAAACAGTGCAAACAATTGCGAAAGCATTTCTATCATCTCTTTTTTGCTTGCATAATCAAGTCCGTCTGCAGAAAGCGCAAGCACGCCTGCAACAGCGAGCGCGTCCAAGTCGCGGTCATTGCCAAGCTCTGTTTTATATGCAAGCGCAAAATTAAGCGCATCGCGGGCAAGCGATGGCTCAGAACTTTCGCGCACCGCAGCTGTTTTGTCTGCAATGCTGCCTCTGATAAATTTTTTCCGTGCATCAGATGATTGCGAAAATGCTGTTGTGCACAAAACGAATGCTATTGCAAGGCATGCGCCCGCTTGTATCATTTTTGTCATACTTGCTACCCTATATTACAACAACGAGCTGCATATATTGTTTCACTCGCCGCTTGATTTCTCTTTAAGAAGCATATCTGTCGTATCAGGAATTTTTGATTCTCCTGAGGCAAATACGCTGTTTTCAAGCATATTGTCGTTGTCTTCAGTCAAATCTTCAAGCGCAATAGTGCGCTCATGTTCTTCTTGCTCGTCTTCGCCTGTTAGCGAAATCGCGTCAAATATCTCTTTCTCTTCCGTCGGCAAAATATTGTACACAAAACTTAAAATCTCGTTGCGCATAACAGGATCGACATGCATGCACTCAAAATGCAAGCGCGACTGATGAATCTCCTGATTATATTCAACAGTGCGCACAACGCCAAACATAATTATTAATTTTCCTTCAAGCGTAAACTGTATCTTAAGTTGAATGTTTGCAACGCCTTTTCCGCCAATTCTAATCATTGCGCCAGATTCTGATATGTCTTCGATGAGGCACCGGTATCCCTGTTTTGTTTCTACCGCATTGTAATCTATGACTCGTTCTTTGATAATAAACAAGCTTGCGTATATGCTGCATTTTGCGCGTATCGCTTTGCGTTTTTGCGTGCGCAACAGTTTTTGCGAATGTTTGAGAAAAAGCGCAGGGTGACCAAGAAAAAGTCCGTCGCCGAGTACTGTCGTATCGAACACGTAGCGCGCATCGCCTGTACGCCACAAGTATACGCTTATAGATTTGCCAATCCAGTCTTTGCCCTCTATGGGAATAAGCCCATTTTGAGTTGGCACGCTTATAGTAAGCTCACGCGCGTTGTTCACAATTTTTGAAGCAAAAACGCCTTTTCCTGGCAAGATGATTCTAAGGCGCTGGTTGTTGTCGAGCGAATGTGTTGACTCAAGTCCACGCTTTTTGTCAGCTTCGTTGTCAATATGCGTTCTGTATTCGTACAACTTTGTAAGCAATTTCATCATGCTTTGGTTGCTTGCGTTGTTCGTCTTGTCTACGCTTGACTTTATCTCAGAGATGCACCGCGTCAACGATGCAAGCGACCAAAAAAGCGACAGCGGTTCTTGAAGACGGCATACTTTTGCAGTACGCCACAAAAGGGCAAGCTCTGGAAAGGAAAATTTGGAATCAAGACCGGTAATAAAAAAATTTATCTTTTCGCGATATTTTTGATACAATTTTATGCCGCTCGCAACAACTACGGCAGCAATCGCGATTCCAACAATATACACGCTTCCCCTCATTGCTATATAATCTGATGCAATTGTAGCATAAAACGCGTCGTTTGAAAATAGTTTTTTTGAGGAGCACCTATGCAAGAGCTTTTCTTTATAGCAATTTTCAGCCTCTTCATCATACCGCCAATTTTTACAAAGAGCGCGGCAACAGCGCTTTTTACCTCCTGGACATTTCCTGTTTTGCCATTGCTCTATGCATTGCTCGCGTCTTTTGTCTATCGGTTTTTGTGCGCGCAACATGTGCAAGCGAATGGACATAAATCGCTCATGACAAAATTGTGCTATGCGCTCGGTGCGTTCTGCTGTCTGTGCCTGACAGCTGTTCTCATAGAACGTGGCGTTCATCTGTTTGGAAGCGCGCAGTTTCTCACTGTTGCGCTTCCGTCGTCGGCAAAGGAAGCAGCGTACTGCATTGTCAATTTTGCGTGCGCGTCGTTTTACGAGGAAGCGCTCTACCGCCTTTACATGCCAGAAACAATGCAGGTGATTTTGCAGCGCATATGCACTACAGAACGCGGATGTCGTACCGCTACACTCGTTTCTGAAACTGCAAGCGTCCTGCTCTTTGCACTCGCCCACCGCTATCTTGGAACTGCATCTGTTGTCAATGCGCTTGTTGCAGGCATAGTGTTGAGGGCGGCGTGCAAAAAAAGCAGAACTGTGTGGACAAGTTTTACAGCGCATTTTGCGTATAATATCGTTTCGGTTGCACTATTTTCTGTGCTGTAACGCTTGTTTATAGAGATGGCAAGACTGTTTCTCGATGCCAACAAAGAATGTGTGTAAAATTATGCACATAATAAGAACATTTCTAGGTAATATGCCGCGCATGCTGTATACGATTGTGCACGCAATAAGGATGTTTCTAGGCGGCAATCAAGGAGCTGTGCATCATTGTATACATAATAAGAGTGTTTCTAGGAAGTGTGCCAACATCAATCAACATACGGAATGTCAAAGTGCATTCTATCTTTAGTAAGTTCTGCGAGAGGGAAAATTGTGCGCGCTTCATCAAGCAGCACTGAAAGCTCCCTGTCTGTGTAGCGCGGGCTGTAGTGAATGAGCGCCATGCGTTTTACGTTTGCATCGCGCGCAACAGTTGCCGCTTGTTTTGCTGTCATGTGCTTTTTTTCGCGTGCCTGATCAATGAGCGCATCTTCAAACATGCCCTCGCAGATGAGCAAGTCGGAGCCGCGCACTTCTTGCGCAATGGAAGGCTTGTAAAGCGTGTCTGTCACATAGCTGAATTTTCTGCCGCTTCTGGCAGGACCGAGCACTTGGCTAGGATTAATAATTTTTCCGTCCATTGCAGTGACGCTCTCGCCTTTTTGCAATTTTCCCCAAAGCGGTCCGCGCGCAACATGCAATTCTTCTGCTTTTTCAGGGCTGAACTCGCCAGGTCTGTCAAGTTCTTCGAGCGTATAGCCCACGCATGTTTTTGTATGCACAAGCGGAAACGCGCGTATGTAAAATCCGTCTCCTCCATGCACAATGCATGGAGCTGTTATCTCTTTTACAATGACAGGATAGTTTATGTACATGTCGAGCACTTTGCGGCTTGTCTCAATATATTCCGCAATTTTTGGCGGTCCGTAAATGTAGAGCGGCTCAGTGCGGTCAACTTGTGAAGAAAGCATCATGATGCCGGGAAGACCTGTTACGTGGTCTGCGTGCGTGTGCGACACAAAAATAGCGTTGATTTTTTTCCACTTGAGGTTGAGCCTCCGAAGAGAAACTTGCGTGCCCTCACCTCCATCAAACAAAAACAACTCGCCTTCGCGCCGTAAAAGCACTGAAGTAAGATGACGATATGGCAACGGCATCATGCCGCCGCACCCCAATATAAATGCTTCCATGTTCATGTTCTGCCTGCCAGTATTTTTTTTATCCGCTTATGATAGAATGCCCTGACATTTTCCGCAAGCGCGTACAGTTTGTACCACACTGAAAGCGGCACGTCAAAACTACCCGGTCGATGCACAATGGCGCCTCCGAATCCTGTTTTAAAAAGATAGAGTCCGTGCATGGGATGATTTTTGTCGTCAGTTGGCGGCATGCCGTAAAAATCGTATACGCTGCTGCCGTATGCTTTTGCGTCTTTAATTGCGCTCCATTGCAAAAGATATGTGCTCATAAAATTGCGCTTAACGTTTGAAGACGCGCCGTAAAGATACACCGCTTCGTGCTTTGAAAACAGCGTGATGATTGCAGCCAACGGCTCGCCCTCGTGAGAAGCAACATACACACTTATAAGCGGCGCGGTGCCTGCGGGTTTTGCTTGCTGCGCGCTTGCGCTTCCTTGTGGTGCGCCTGCATGCTGTTCGCTCGTGTTGTGTGAACAGCTTTGCGCGCTTGCATGCACTATATCTTCATAATAGCGTTTTGCGTGAATTGCAATGCCGTCGCGGCTCGCTGTTGTTTTGTATAAGTCGTAAAAAACGGTGAGTGCGTCATCAATGTTGCCGTTTGATTCACTGCCTGCACCACTATGAATGTCGTTTGCCCTGTATGCCGTTATGACAACGCCTTTTTTTTCTGCCAAACGAATGTTGTAGCGCCACTTGCTTTTCATTGCGTTGAGCAGCTCATCCTCGCTCTTTTGCAAATCAAGCAGCACCGTGTCGGGCGGCTGAATGTCTACGCGAGGTTTTACAATGTTCAATCTGTCTGCAAACGCAAGCGTCTTTACAGCGTCTACAAAAAAATCGCGCTCGCTGCAAGAAGTAAAGTCAAGCGGCACATCGTAGCGCACGCACAATGTGTTATGCGGGAGAAAGGGTTTTAGCGCATGTGCAAACTCAATGAGAAAGTGCGTATAGTCGCTTATCTGCCCGTCAGTTGCCTCCCTTTGCCCGCCTTCCTTAAAAAATGGCGGCATCATGGGAATGTAGGCAAGCGAAAAGCGTTTTGCAATTTTTCGTGTGAGCACAGAGCAGGTAAAAGCCATGCAACTGCTCGTCTGCGCATGCGCTTGTACGTCAAAGCAAAGCGCGCTCCAGCCGTGTCGCGATTTAAACGAAGCCCAAAACGACGACTGCAAAAAAGGCGCGCGCTCATCATCGTGCAGTGCGCACGGAGTTATCGTAAAAGAAAACACAAACTTAATGCACCTCGCCGTTTTCTGTTTTTTCTGTTACAAGCGCTTTTCCGAGTACGAGCAGTTTTTTATCTGCAATAGTCACCGCGTGATTTCTTACTTTTATTTCTATCTGAAAAAATACGTCCGCGCTTATCTCGTTTGCTTTTGCAGCATTTTCGTCTGCACCTTCAAGGATAACGCTCGTGCCTGGTTCTGCCCACGGTGCAGTAATAAGCTCCACGCGCTCTTCTCCATTTTCTGTGTAATCTGCCGCAAGAAGCATGCCGCGGCTTTCAACACCGCGCATTTTTCGTGGCGCCAAGTTTTCTACAAGAATAATATGCTTTCCAAGCAGCTCGTCTTCTTTTAAATACGGCACGAGTCCGCTTTGAATGACGCGCTCATTTCCACTTCCGTCGTCAAGGCGCTCTATGTACAACTTATCTGATTCAGGATTGCGCTCGACTGAAATGATTTTTGCAACTTTGAGCGAAACGTATTTGTTAAAATGCTCTGCCATATTTTCTGCAAGCGGAAGGCGTTCTTTTTTTGCACTTTGCTTTTTTGCTTTCTCATCGTGCGTGCGCAATTTTTGACTGCCCGAAAATTTTTCACGAAAAGAAAGCATCGTTTTATTGTCCATAGGCGTAAAGTATACGCTCGTCTCCCCTATGTCAGAAAGGCCTTCAAGTTTTCCTAAATCGTTCCATGAAAGGCTGTTTTCATCGCACGGCTTGTCCACGCGGCTGTCAAAAATCGTCTTGCCAAAAAACGACATGACTTTTTGCGCATATTGCGGCAAAAATGGAAAAATCATAATCATCACGTCTTTGATGACGTAGCATAAATTGTAGATGAGCTTGGCAGCTTTTTCTGGCTCCGTGCTTCTCGTCTTCCACGGTTCTGCCGCTTGGAATGCTTTGTTGCCCATGTCGGTTATGGCAAAAATTTCATGGAACGCATCTTTTAAATTTGCCCATTCAAGCAACTCGGTGATTTTTTGCTCTTTTGCTTTTACCTGCGTCCATAACGCCTCGTCTACGGGAGCGGCAGGAATTTTTCCGCCATAGTATTTGTTCACAAAAAGCAGCGTGCGGTTCACCAGATTCCCAAGATTTCCGATGAGTTCTGCGTTGTATTTTTCCTGAAAATCTTTCCAGGTGAATTGATAGTCTGATTTTTCCGGGCGATTGTAAAAAATGTAGAACCGCCACGCGTCCGCAGGAATGCCGCTTTCCTTTGCGTCTGTGCCAAATACGCCAACACCTTTTGACTTGCTGAACTTGCCGTCTTCATAATTTAAAAATTCTGTCGAACTCATATGAAAAAGCTTCGTCCAGTCGCGCCCGCTTCCAAGCAAACTGCACGGAAAGACAACGGTGTGGAACGGAATGTTGTCTTTGCCGATGAACTGAAAAAGCTCTACAGGCGCTTTATCTTTTGCTTCATTTGATTCCGACGGCAGCCACCAGCTTTTGTAGTCGAACGATTTTTTGCCGCTTGCGGCAAGTTCATTTGCAAGCTGCGCCGTTATGGAAATGTAGCCAATTGGAGCGTCAAACCACACGTAAAACACTTTGTCTTCATAGCCGGGCTTTGGCACGGGAATGCCCCATTGTAAGTCGCGCGTAATAGCTCGTTCATTCAAGCCGTCTCGAATCCACGCTTTAGTCATTTGGATTGCATTCGCGCTCCACTTCCCTTCTGCGCTTGCCGTTTGCATCCACGACTCAAGCTGCGGCGCTATTGCAGGCAAATCTATATACAAGTGCTTTGTCTTTCGAACATGTGGTGTAGCGCCGCATGTGTGGCATGTGGGCTTAACTAAATCTGTTGGGTCTAAAAGCGAGCCGCATTTGTCGCACTGGTCGCCTCGCGCATCTTCATAGCCGCATTTCGGACATGTGCCGCGCACATAGCGGTCTGCAAGAAACATATTGCACGACGGGCAAAAGAGCTGCTCTGTTTCGTGCTCTTTGATAAATCCATTTGCATCAAGATTTGCAAAAATCTCTTGCGTTATTTCTGTGATTTCTTTGTTTGACGTGCGGCCGAATTTGTCGCACGAAATGTGAAACCAGTCGTAAATTTCCGTGTGGAGTTTGTAATAATGGTCGCACAATTTTCGCGGGCTTGTATGTTCTTCGAGCGCTTTCGTCTCTGTAGCAGTGCCATACTCGTCCGTGCCGCAAATGTAGAGCGTATCGTAGCCGCGACTTCTGCAAAAGCGTGCAAACACATCTGCGGAAAGCATTTGAATAAGGTTTCCAAGATGCGGAACATTGTTGACATATGGCAGTGCTGAAGTGATGAGTTTTCTATTCATAGCGTGATTATAATTTTTTTTGAAGAATTAGGCAATCGGAGGCAAGCAAAAAACTGCTGCAAACGCTAGACTTGTTTCATACCTTTGTTAAACAGGTTGCAAGGATGGGCTGTCCAAAAGAATCACATGCGGTTTGCCAGCTATCTTTTTTGTTTTGCGCGTTTGCGCTTTGTGCTGATAATGCTCAAATTGACTGTCTTTTCCATCTCCATGCCAGGCTCAAGCTGTACGTTCCAAATGAACGCAGCAGAAAACGTCATTGCGGCAGGCACGTTTTTTTCTCCCGAGCAATCGGGACGTTTAAATATAATCGGCATAAAACAAAACTCGCACGCTTCATTCGGCTCAACTACAAATGAGACCATATTATTGCTGTCTGACAGCTGGACAGCAGCAACATCTGTCATGCGGCCCGTCTGCTCAATACTGCACGATGACGTAGTTGTATCTACAACCTTTTTTTCGTTACCCGAAACTATTTCTACGCTGTACGGCACAAAATCTGCCGCACCGAAATTTGCCTGCAAAAAGTTTAACTCTGCTGCAAAATAGGCTGACAGCGGCTCTGCACTTTCATTTTTGAGTATATATTGCACAGAAACTGATGCAGCCGCAGCGACATATTTTTTGCGCAAACGCAACAGCTGTCTTTTTTCGCCAAATTCTGCTGAAGCGGCAAGAATGACTTCTTTATGTTGCGCTGAAAATCGCTGCTCGCTGTACGGTACTTCAGAAAATATGCCGCTTCCTGCTGGCTTTCCCTGTACGTAATTTTTTATGTCTCTGTCAGTAAATACGTGGTCAACAAACAGCCCGCGGTAGTAATTGTCATTGCACCCGTCAAATGATTCAATGCGGCTCAAATTATCTGCATAGTTTGCAAAACTTTGCAACACATTGAACTCGCATAACGCTCCTGCATTCTTTGTGATGCATGCAGTATAGGCGCCCATACGGAATATGTATTCGTCTTTGCCGTCGCCGTTGTAATCAAAGCGGACAGTGGACTCTTCAAAGTTGCCACAATCACGCACAATCTTTTCAGCTTCGTTCAATTTTGCATATGCATTTTGCCGATACAGCGCGTTTGGAAAAGCGCCGTTAGCCGTGCACACAAACGCTTCCCCGCTCTGCGATGCCCACAGTTTTTCGCGTGCCGCTTTTTTGCGTGCTTTGTCGCCGTGGCATTGATTGATAAGCATGCTCACATACAGCATTCTGCTGCATAGCGCCTGACTCTGCGGATACGTCTGTAAAAAATCATAAATCGTCACAGGATAGCCGTCGTTCTTTAGCATTGCCGGCGTATACGGTGTTTTTGCCCACTGCGCAATTTCAGCATTTAATCCTGCGGTTATAAACGCAGGAACGCGTGCTTGCTGCATTTTTAAATATGCTGCAGGAAAGGCAAAGCGTATTGTCTCGCTAAATTTTTCGTTTGCAACATGTAATAATTGCAGAAAAAATTCTGACTGTAACAATGCACGGAATTCGCCGTGCGAAAGTTGCACGCACACAATTCGCTCATCTGCTTCTACATCATATGCGTCGCCACGTACGCTTCGTTTTATAAACGAAAACAGTGATGCAAGGTATTCTTCTGCGGTGGCAATTCCCGGCTTATGTTTCCGATATACAGGAACAACGATGATATTTTTTCCCTTATCAGACATGATAAGCGGAAGATATGAAAGCTTTGATGGACGGATAAGAGATGAATCGAGCAACACATATTCCATGCCACATGTTTGAAAACTTGTAACAAGCGATGCATCCCATCCGTCTGCGTACAGCGTCATGCCACGCGGGCGTTTGCCAACTGTCTGACGAAGTTCCACTGACAAAAGCTCCACTTGGTCAGTCCTGTCTTTTGCATACAACATAGGAAAGACAGGCTGGTAAAACCCGCCGCCGAGCACTTCTATCTGCTTGCGATTCACAAGCTGCTGAACAAGCTCTAAAAATTCAGGGTGTTTTTTTTTAAGGAACTGCAACTCATTTCCGCTAAAAGAAAACGTCATGCTAAATTCAGGGTGAGCATATAAAAATTTTGCAGTTGGGCGGTATACGTCCTGATACTCTTTTTCATTATCTAAAAGCAACGCACTGTCAGAAAGCGATTCTAGGCCGAAACAAATACAAACTCTATCCACCTTTTGTTTGACTCCTTTTTGGCAATTCAAGTAATAAATGCAAGAAACAAAAAATCAATATGATGAGAACTATCGAAACAATCACCGCCGAACCTCCGAAAGCCATGAAACATTCCATACCGAAAAGCAAAGAATGAGCATAGCCATTGCAAGCATGATGAGCGTTTTTCTATTTATTCTATCGTTTCTTGGACGAGCAATATCAATCCGCTTGCGAAGCGCATATAAAATCGGCAAAATGATTACGAATGAAATCATGCAACTTGCTGCAATTACCATGGCTTCGACAATGCCCGCCGCCTCGTTGAGCGCAAGCAGCGCAATAAGATATGACACGGCAAATTCAGCTGTTTTAGAGCTTGTCGTAATGTGCGTAATCATTTCCACGAATACAGTGATTATTATGAACACGAGTAGCGCAACGAGCGGAAAAAGTTCTACAAGATGCATGGGAATAAGCACATTCATGATGACAATCCATGTCAACGTAACGGAACAGACTGTAGAAATGCAGCATTTGATAATCAAATTGCAAAGGTTCTTGTCAAGCGATGCACTAAAAATAGCCTCTCGATTCATTCCTATGCCGTAAAAAAGCACTGCGGAACAATAGAAAATATAATAAAAAGCTACGTCAATCATGTTGCTGCTCCGCGTTCTTTACAATCTTTACGTTTGAAACAACATGCACATACAGCATGAGAATAACAGCCGTGCAGATAAGCGAGCCTGGAATAGTTGCAAAAAATGTCATAAGGGTAATTCGTTCTGAATCGAAAATAACTTTTTCAACAATATGACGGCCATGTATCAATGTAATAGTGCCGAATCCTGCAATATCTCTGAACAAAAAGAAAAAGAGCGCAAAGAGCGAATATAAAACAACATGCTTCATATTCCGCATTATCGCTTGCGAAAACGCAAGTTGCTCGTCACTGAACAGGTAGCCGATAAGAAACGCAGACACCGTCGGCAAATACATGACAAATCCGAGTTGCAAAGCTGCAACGGGAACTGCAAACGCAACGAGCTGCCGCATGAGCATCGTAAGCGAGACGAGCAGCACAATGAGCAGCATAGTGCCCGTATGCGTTATATTGAGACGCTTGATAGCCTCGCGCAAAATCGTACCAAAAAACATGAGCGCGCACAGTTCAAACACAAGGATAATGCCGCACGCAAAGCGTCCCGGCGCGGGAACAAGCATTGCAAGCGTTGCAGAGATATAAATATAAATTGATTTTTTATTCATCGTCTTTTCTCCTGTATGTTTGCAATGAGCAAAGGAACGCGCGCCTTCCAATACTGGAGCTGCTTGCTTTGCGAGCCGTTTTCCATGAGCGTCGCTATCCGCCCGTGAAGCGTCGCAATGCCGACAAACTGCGTACCTTCCCGCTCTGTGTATGTGAACACCGCAGGAAACGGACCATAGAGCGTTTCAATGCGCATGATAAGCACATATCCAGATTCAGCGGCAGTAGACGCGGCAAAGCACGACGCGCTCAATTCAATCGGAGAATCGAGCGGCACATACTCCCCTACTTCCCATACGTCTGGTACTTTTTCTTCAAGCACGGCGACAACATCCGCTTTGAGTGATGCGCGCTGGCTGTTTCTCGAAAAAACAATTGTCACAACAAGAAGCGCGCAAGCGGCGAGCATGCAACCGACACAAATGCCATATTCGCGTACAAGCAATCCCCAAGAGCGTTCTGTTTCCATCATTCTGCTTCCTGTTCAATAAAATGGCGTGCAAGCAGCGCATCAAGCTTCTTTTTATTCTTTTTGTCTTCAGAAATTTGTATGAGTGGTGAAAAAATATTCGCACATAGCACAGTAAAAACCATGCCTATGGGTGAAGTACCGCAACCTGCAATAAAGAATGCGAGTATGCCGCACAATACTCCGTATACAGCTTTGCCCCATGCAGTAAGCGGCACGGTTCCGTACCATTGCACGACAAATACAGCGCAAAAAAGCGTGCCGCCTGTCAGCAGCGCCAAAATCATGTCGCCTTGTCCGGGAATGCCGCCGCAAAAAAGCGGACCTGCAAAGCGTACAAGCAACGCGTACACGACGACAAAGCACGACGGTATTATCATGCTGAGCATCCCTGTTGAAAAAAGCACAATAGAAGAAAGCAGCGTCAGCATGTTGAATCTGAATGCAGGAATAATCGCGTTCGTGTCCCATAAAAGAGAGATGTAGCCTTCGGGAATAGATATGTTTATGAAATTGAATATCATGCTGTTGAACGCTTCGGTAATAGGAGGGTCAAATCTCAAAATAGGAAACGCGCCGCTTTGAATGAGGATATATGACGGATTTTTTATTTGCAGAATATCGTGCGTTGCCATAACAGAGGGGAACGCGCTCATGCCTACTATCCATGCAAACGCTGCAACAACGACAGCAGCATTGATCCAGTTGTACGCAAATCCTCCTGCCATATATTTTACAAGCATCATCGTAAAGAACGCAATAAAAAATACTGTTACCGGCGGAAAAGTTGCGGGCAGCAGCATTGCAGCTGTAATCCCCTGCACCGCGCTCATGCGCACTGAAAACAGATAGGGGGTGCGGTATGCTTTGCTTACGCTGTCTGCGCACAGCGAGCCTATGAGAGACGCACCAATTACTGCAAGCGCATTGTAACTGCGTGTGGCAACAAGCATGATAAGTTGCAACAAAAGAAGAATCAATAGTGCAAGCGAGACATCGCCTGCAGAAGCGGCGTTATAGATAAACGGGCGTATAATTATTTTTTTGTGCATGGGTTCGTTCACATTACACCTCTTTTTGAAGCAGCTTTACTGCCTGACATATAGGAAGCCGCGACGGGCAAACTGAATTGCACAAGCCACAATCTATGCACAGCAACGATGAGCGTACATACGCTTTGCTCGTCTTTGCGCCACCTGCAGCAGAACGGTACAATATATCGGGAGAAAGATTTCTCGGACAAACAACACGGCAACATCCACACCTCATGCACGGCAACTGCCGTTGATGAGGCACGTGCGACCGCGAAATAAACGAAATTGACTTTACGTATTTTGTTATTGGCGTGTCAAGGTTTCCTACCGCACTGCCAAGCATGAATCCATTCACCACGACAGCAGCAGGCGTTTTTTCAAAACCGCCGCACTGCATGGCAAGATATTCCATAGTCGTGCCAGTACGCACTTTGATGAAAGCTATGGCAGGAATGCATTCGCCTGAAACATACACATACTGCTCTATAGCAGGCACGCCGTATTTGACAGCATTGCATACCGAGAGCATTGTTGTCGCGTCAGTAAAAATGCTTTCTTCCGAAATATCGATGAAAGGAGCTTCTTTTGCAGCCTCCTTTACTGCGAGCATAATTTCTTCTTTAAAGCCCGATGGATACTGCGCTATGTCAATCTGCACAAAGCATAGTGGAAGCCGTATTGTTTCATCTTTTTCAGGTACAGGAGATTTGGCATCGCACGCAAACACAATGCCGTCTGCATCAAACGCTCTCGCAGTGATGAGTGCGCCTGTTCGTACGTCGTCTGCAAACGCTGACGAAAGAATAGAGTCTGTCATTCTCCATGGGTCGTCGTCATACAGGCGCACGACAAGGAGCCTGTTGCCGCGCGTCTTCACTGAATCAAGCTGCATTGCAAGCGAAACAGGAGCGGCTGTTTTAAACGTGTTGACTATTCCTGCATCTGCAATCTTTTGCACGATTATACGTGGTGGAAATGTCTGCCAATCTTCAGCGCGGAGTTTTTTTCCGAGAAATGAAAACGCCCCCGACAAGCGTATTTTTACCGCATCTTCCTGCGTTCCGTCAGGACAGGTACATGAGACAATATCTTCTACGATGCCGGGAACGCTCGCGTGAATTTTTGCACCGTATTTTTCAGAGGCAGGTTCAGCGATAACTTGCCCTTCGCTTACGACATCGCCTCTATTGACAAGACATGTGCAACGGCTGCCGTCTTCTTGAGAAAGTGGAATTGTAACGGTACGCTGTAAAAATCCGTTCACAGCAGTTTTTACCAGTTGACCGCTTCCTGTATATATTGCAGGAATGATTCTCATCGCATTTTACTCCGCACATAAAAGAATAATGGAACGCACAACGAAACGACCATAAGCGCAATATGCAACACGCCACCGCTCCCTGCAGATAAAAATGAATACCCTGCGCTCGATGACGTTCCTTGCGCTTTGAGCAGTTTTTCTATGGCAGGATACGAAAGATTATCGATTTGAGCAACAGTCGTTTCGTAAAACTGCTTGTCGTATGTGAGCACAGCGACAGTTTCTGCAATGCCGTTTTCGCCATCAGCATACTGCGGAAAGGCAACAGTGTCGCCTTCTCTTGGGTGCATTGCCGTACGCGCCGCCGCTTCATGCAACGAACGGTACGGCATTGTCTTTGTATTCCAACACCACGCGACATATTCGTCGAGCGATGGAAATTTTTCCGTAATGCTGCCGCTTGTCGCAGACGGAAGTTGCAAACGCGGCAAGCGCGGCGACGCGTACGAAAAATCAATTGAAAACAACGAAACAGCTATGAGCAACACAATGCTTGAAGCGCACGCAGCCATTGCACTCATTGATTTTTTTGTCAAAACGGCATTGCGCGCGCAGGCCGAATGAACACGCCGACAAAATGATATTTCTGCTCGTGTATGCGCTGCGCAAGCGAAAGCGCATAGAGCGTTGCCACAGAGCCCAAAAGCGCAGGCATAAAAAGCAAGCCGCACCGCACAGATGTTGCCCACGATATGACATATGCTGCCAATGCAAACAGAAGAATAGTACCATTTGTTAAAATAAATTGCAATGCGCCATGCCGTTGCCACACCTGCATGACAAGAAAAAGCGCGTATAGCAGAAGGCATGCGCTTGATGCAGCAGGATAAAACGGAACGCATGCGGCAAAAAAACAAAACGGCACTGACGCGCATAAAAAGATAGCACGGTGGGCAGAAAACACGCAAAGTACAAGCGTAAAAATGATGCATGCTGTCGGAATGAGGATTGGATACATGCTCTGCGTGTCTATACCTGCAACAATATTTTCGCGCTGCAACACAGCGACAGCTGTACGCGCCTCATCAATATACTGTTTCGGCACATAGTACAGCCGATATTGACCGCCTTTGTCAAAAAAATACATGTTGCGCCGAGAGAGATAGCTGTCGCTTTCTGCATCTGCAAGCGCAAACGACACTTCGGGCGACAATGCGGGAAGCAGCAGAGGAAAACGCTGCAGCGCCATGCTTATGACATCTTTGCAACCTGAAGACGCAAGCACCTGCTCCGTGTACCCGCTGTCGCTCGTGTCATCAACATACACAATTCTATAACTTTCCCACAACTTGCCTGACGGAACTGTCCTGAACAGAAAGAGCACTGTGAGAGAGACTGCAACTGCGCAAATTGAAATTGCTAATTTTTTGAAAATATCCATGTCTTACTGCAACGTTGACAGAGCGCATCCTATTGAAAAGCCGAGCAAAATGCCTACTATCACTTCAAACGGAGTATGCCCTTTCACTTCCTTAATCGGTGTATATTTAATAATTTTTGCGCGATTGAGGTCACCGCCTATTTCGTTGAGCGTACGCGCCTGAATGCCGCTTGCATGGCGCACGCCGAGCGCATCGCGCACAGTGACAAGCAAAAAACAAAACGACAAAACAAATATATCAGAATGTATGCCAGAGCGAAAAGCGATTGACGTACATAACGCGGAGATAATGGCAGAATGGCTTGAAGGAATGCCGCCTGTGCGCCAGAACATCATTTCAAAAAGTTCAGGCAAATTGCGAATTCTATGATATATGAGCGCGATAATCGTTTTTAAAAACTGAGCGCAAAACCAGCTTACTATGCAAGACAAAAACACCGGATTGGTAAACAACAACTTCAGCTGTTCTTTTATAGACAAAACCATACGCGTATTTTATCATGTAGATTTCTTTTTTACTAGTAGCACGAACACTTTTTTCAAGCTATACTGTGCGCATGGATTTTGTACAGTATAAAGCGGGCGCAGATGATGATGGAAGACGGCTTGACCGCATAGTGCGGCGTTTTTTGTCACATCAAACTATTTCCGCGCTGTACAGCGCACTGCGAAAAGGATTCATACGCGTAAACGGCAGGCGGGCGGCAACAAACGAGCGTGTGCGTAAAGGAGATGTCATTTCAGTTGCGCAATTTTTGATTCCGCAACAGCAAAAAAAATCGATAAAAGCACGGGAATCATTTCCATATGAAATTATCTTTCACAATGAGCATTTTCTTATCATCAACAAGCCGTACGATGTTGCCGTGCACGGAAAAAATTCAATTGCAGAAGCAGTAGCGGCCTACTGCAATGCGCACCGTGAAAACAGCAGCTTGTCATTTTTGCCAGGTCCGCTCCACCGCCTTGACAAAAAAACGACAGGCGTGCTTTTCTTCTCATGGAGCATAACAGGCGCACGATTTTTTTCGCGAGCGCTCAAAGAGCATGCATTGGAAAAGCAGTATGTTGCGCTCGTTCACGGAATCATGCCAGCTCCCTGCATCTGGAAAGATTTTATAAAAAAAACTGAAGCAACCGCTGCCTTTCATACAGTGCGCGTAAGCAGTACAGCAAAATTAGGTTCGCGGCTTGCACAGACGCGCGCGCATGCAATCGCTTCGGGCATGTATGAAGATGCGCCCGTCTCGCTCGTCAACTTTACGATAGCAACAGGCCGCACGCATCAGATACGAGCGCAATCAGCGTTCCACGGGTTTCCGCTTTTAGGCGACACTGCATACGGCAGCCCTGCGCTTTACAACAATCAGAAGCTATTTTTGCACGCGCAAAAAATCATCATAGGAGAAAATCCTGTGGGACTTCCCCATGAGATTGAAGCGCCGCTTCCAAACGAATTTATGCAGATGAACAAAAAAATATTGCTAAACGGGCGCAAGTAGTTTATACTTGTGTCGTGCAGTCAATTCAAAAAGCGATAGGTAATTTTATCAGGTCGCTTAAAACAGATACAATCTATGCGCTCGTCGGTGCAAGCGGCACTGGCAAAAGCTACAATGCAAAACTTGTTGCAGAGCGGTATAAACTGAACGCAATCATAGACGACGGATTGCTCATTCAGGCAGATAAAATTCTTGCAGGTCATTCTGCAAAAAGCGAGCAGTCGTTTTTAGGAGCAGTGCGCGTTGCGCTTTTTGATGACAAAGAGCATCGCGATGAAATTGCGAGAAAAATAAAACGACACCGCATACGACGCATTCTCATACTAGGCACATCGAAAAAAATGGTTATGCGTATTGCAGCGAGACTCCAGCTTCCACCACCGTCAAAAATCATCTACATAGAAGACATCTCGTCAAAAGAGATGATAGAACTTGCGCTCAAGTCGCGACAGATTGAAGGCAAGCATATCATTCCTGTCGCGTCAACTGAAGTGCGAAAACGCTATCCAAAAATATTTGCAAGCGGCATACGATTTACATTTCACCGTCTCAATCCGCTTCGCCTGCTTGTACGTGAAAACAAAGTAGTTGAAAAATCTATTGTGCAGCCTGAGTTTTCAAAGAAGATGCGTCAGCACATATCGGAAGCGGCTATCACGCACATGACGCTTGCAAGCATTCGCGAGATTGACAGCGCAGTCTGCGTAAAAAAAATAATAATCGCAACAGACAGCCGTGGCTATACATTAACAATCACGCTCGACATGCCGGCGGCATCGCAGTATGAAGCGAGTGTACCGCTTACAAAACGAGTTGACGCGATGCAAAAAAAAATAATAAGCGACATTGAAAACACGTCAGGCATCTTTATAGAGGATGTGCACATAATCATAGACAAAGTTATTGAAAGCATTTCAAAGCGCGCGTAGCTTCATTTATCCTGAAGTTTTTCTTCAGCGGCAGTTTGTGCGCGCACTCGTTTTTTTCCCTGCACTTTTACACCGCGCTCAATGAGTTCCATTTTCACAGCAAATTCAAGTTCAGTGCGCTGTGGATTCATAGGAAGTACAAAGTGCCGGCACTCGCGCCATGTATGCGCATACAGCTCATATGACGGCGTATGCATGGCAACCTCTTTTTGCCAGTCAGTGAGCGTACTGATAAAATCAGTGAGTAAAAAAGCAAGCTTGCGTCCGAGCCGAGCATTGCCCTCGCACGCAGTAAACGAGTCGAGATTTTTGAGGCTTTCCAGATACGCGTTTTTAAAATTCTTATCTGCGTATATGAATGACGAGGCAGCGGGTTGAAGATATATGTACAAATCTGTGTCGAGCGCTTCGCGCACAATGTCGTACATGTGGCTGCTGTTGATAATTTTTAATAATTCTTCGGTAAGGCGCGACGGTGGAACGCTTTGCAAAAGATTTGCGGATTGGCGTATTTTTCTGCGCAACGAAAGCGACATGCGCACATCGGCGAGCGCGGAGTATTTTATTGCTCGAATCATGCGCACAGGATCTTCCACAAAAATCCTGTCGAGCGATATGACAGGATTGAGCACCTGCTTTTTTATGTCGCGTACGCCGCCAACGTAATCAATTACGTGCTCTTTAGACGGGTCATAATAGAGCGCATTTATGGTAAAGTCACGCCGACGCACGTCTTCGTCCATAGAACCAAAATTATTTCCGGTAGAACCTTCTGCAGTTGAGCGGAATGTGCTCACTTCAAAAATTTTCTGACCCACTATGACGTGCACAAGGCGAAATCGCTTGCCAATGATGCGCGAATTTCTGAAAAGCCGCTTTATCCGCAACGGTGTTGCTTCTGTAACAATGTCAAAATCTTTTGGCATGTTTCCAACGATTAAATCGCGCACTGCCCCGCCGACAATATACGCGGCAAAACCTGCATCTCGCAACCGCTCAACTATTTTCAATGCGTCGCTATCAATTTTTTCCTTGACAATACCGTGTTCTTGTTTTGTGTAAATGATGGCCTTTTTTACCGGTTTGCCATTTGCATCAGTTCCGTAACGAATCAGCACAATAGATTCCCCAATGTCTAACTGATAAATTGTGCAAGCCACAAAATGACGTCGCCTTCAACTTCCTCTTTGTTTGTCTCATTGAAAAGTTCATGGCGCGCGCCTGCATACTCTTTTACTGTCACATTTGTCATGCCGTTTTTGCGGTAGATGACGCACAACTGCTGTACCGTTTTACCGTAATCGCCTACAGGATCATCTCCGCCGTAAATGATTAAAAGCGGCAGATTGACTGGGATTTTTTTCATATTTGCACCGCTGTGTATTTTTGCAAGTCCGTGCATCATGTCGCAATAAAAGCTTGCAGTAGGATTGAAGCCGCACCATGTGTCGTCAATATAAAGTTGAACGGCAGTTTCATCACGCGAAAGCCACTCCTGCCCGTTTACCGCGTCGGGTATGCGCTTTGAATACGCACCAAACGCCATCTTCTTTAAAAACGGCGAGCAATATTTTTTACCGCGCAGCAATGCAATGACATGTGCAAGCGCATTGCCTGCCATAACAAGCGCTTTGCGTGGACCTGCTGTGCCACAGAGAATGCAGCCGTCAATATAACCAGAATACATTTCAATAAACGATTGAGCGACAAAACTGCCGAATGAGTGACCGAGCAGAATGACTTTTTTGCCAGGAAAATCTGCCTTTGCCTTTTGCAGTACTTCACGAACGTCATCGACGACTCTCTCAAACCCATGTTTTTTTGCAAGCATGCCGAACATGCCGCTACCGTTTGCCACAGCCTTTTCGGCAGTCCTGCCGTGCCCCCGATGGTCGTGTGCATGCAAAATCCAGCCATGTTCAGCAAGCACATTTCCAAGCCTGTCGTAGCGCAATACATGCTCAACCATGCCGTGGCTCAATAACACAATGCCTTTGATGTCGCCGTCAGGAATCCAACGCGTCACTGCAATTTCAATGCCGTCGCTCATTGTCTGAAAGAAATTTTGTGTTGTCATAAAACAAAGTATACCACATTTTGCAAAAAAAGCATATATACAAAAAAGCGTGTCACGACAATTCTTGCTTGACACACATAATGGAACATGGTATAGTTTACAACAGTTAGTTTAAGCTAACTATTATTTGGCTTAATAATACATATTAACTAACTTATTGAAAAATATAAATTTCGACAACAAGAAGGTTCTATAATGAAAAAAATGAAAAAAAATCATGCCATAGTTTTGGCATCCGTTTTTGCATTGATTATCGCACTGCAACTGGCAGCATGCGTTCAAAAGCAACAACAATCCTCTGCTGCGCGCAACAGAAAAGGGCGGGCGGCAGACGAACTTGTGGTATCCATGGGCGCAAGGATTCCCCACGAATTTGATCCCAAGGATCGTTATGGCATGTACAATGAAGCGCATATCACCCACAGTACGCTGCTGCGGAGGACGGCAAATTTGGAAATTGTGGAGGACCTTGCAAAGAGCTATCACATATCTTCGGACGGCTTAATCTGGACATTTGACATTCACGATGATTTTAAGTTTTCTAACGGGGAGACGGTGACGGTTGAGGACGTGAAGTTCTCCTATGAGATGTTGATTGCAGATGGACGGCACTGGAGCATGGACTTCATTGACAGGATTGACATTCCCCAGTCTAATCGGATTGTCTTTATCCTGAAAGAGCCCCGCTCTACATTTGCCCAGTCCCAATTGGTGGAGGTGCCCATCGTTCCCAAGTCTCATTACAATGACAACTATAAGTTTAACCCCATTGGCTCTGGCCCCTATATGGTGGCAGAGTATCAGCCAGGTGAGCAGGCAATTTTCGTTGTAAATCCTTACTGGCACGGAGCCGAACCGTACTTTAAAAAATGGACCTGGGTGCTGCTGGATGAAAACGCCGCGCTTGCCGCACTCCAGTCTGGTGACGTGGATATAGTGTATGCCACACCTGAGTTGGCAGACAAACACATTGAAGGGTGTAAACTTTTCGATATTGAGGCCAATGATGTGCGCGGTCTGTCCATGCCTTATGTAAAGCGGGGGGTAATTACGAATTCTCCCGATGGCTATCAGGTGGGCAATGATGTCACAAGCGATTCTGTTATCCGTAGAGCGCTAAATGTAGGCATGGACCGTCAGAAGGTGGTGGATATAGCGCTGAACGGACACGGAAGGCCTGCCTACTCGGTGATGGACGGCATGCCGTTTTGGAATTCGCAATCCATGATCGCAGATAACGATACAGAGAACGCCATGCGGATTCTAGAGGAAGGCGGCTGGCTGCTCGGCGCAGACGGCATTCGCGAGCGAAACGGCATCAAAGCGGCTTTCGATCTGTATTATCCTACAGCGGATCAGTTGCGGACAAATGTTGCAGTGGAAGCTGCTAATCAGGCGCGGAAGCTAGGAATAAAGATAAATCTGGTGGGCAGCAACTGGGATGAGATGATGACAAAGTCTCATGAAGTGTCCCTGCTGTACGCAGGTGGAAGGCACAACCCCAACCCGTTCTATGAGTCGCACCATCCTGACACAGCGGGGCGCGGCTGGACAAACGTCACCTTTTACAACAACCCGCAGGTGACGGAATACATTGAAAAAGCGATGAATTCCGCCGATCTAGACGAGGCAACGCGCTACTGGAAGCTGGCCCAGTGGGACGGGCACACTGGGTGCTCCGTGCGAGGTGACCTGCCGTATGTCTGGCTTGTGCGAATCAACCATACCTATGTGGGAGATGCCCGCATTGACGTTGGCAATCAAGGTATCCACAGCCACGGTCACGATTGGTCGTTGATTGCCAACATCGCCGAATGGACATGGCTCGGCGACATGCATTAACACAGAACTATCGGCAACAGCGCGCAAGAAAATTCTAAAAATGTGCGCTCTTTTACGCAAAAGGTGCCTATTGTATGAAAAATGTTTTGTCAATTATACTGACGAAGATCCTGCGGTGTCTGTTGCTGCTGTTGGGAGTATCTATATTGTCTTTTACCCTTTTGAAGATATCGCCCGTGGACCCTGTGTTGGCAAGCGTCAATTACGACCCAAACCTGACAGCGGAGCAATATGCACGGATAGCAGCGTATTATGGACTGAACAAGCCTGTGGCGATGCAGTATGTTATCTGGCTAAAGAATTTCATCTGCGGCAACATGGGAATGTCGCTGGTCCACAGGGAGGCCGTTAGCGAAATCATACGGCAACGGGCAGGAGCTTCCGCTGTGCTGATGGGCGTCTCCTGGATCATTTCAGGCGTGCTTGGGTTTCTCTTGGGAACGGTGGCAGCGTTCAAGCGAGAAACAATATGGGACAGCCTTATCAAATGGTTTTCTTACGTGCAGGCGACCGTGCCAACCTTTTGGATAGGGCTTATTTTTCTGTTGATTTTTTCTGTATATCTACAGTGGTTTCCCATTGGTATTTCCGTGCCTATAGGGAGACTGAGCGCAGATGTTTCGCTTGCAGAGAAAATTCATCACCTGATGCTGCCTGCCTTTACGCTCAGCGTACTGGGAATTGCCAATGTTACGCTCCACACCAGAGAGAAAATGATTGATGTGCTCAACAGCGAATATGTCATCTTTGCCAGAGCCAGAGGCGAAAGCAGTTTTCAGATTTTTAGAAATCATTGCATCCGCAATGCTGTCGTTCCTGCCATCACAATCCATTTTTCCTATTTTGGTGAATTGTTCGGCGGCTCGGTACTAGCTGAAGAGGTCTTTTCTTACCCGGGTCTTGGCTCAACGCTGACAGAGGCTGGACTGAAAGGTGATGCGCCTCTTTTGCTGGCCATTGTGATCATCGGCGCAGTATTTGTCTTTTGGGGAAACACTATTGCGGATGTACTGAACAGCCTGCTGAATCCAGCGTTGCGGAGGCAGGTATGAGGAGAACAGATGCAAGAAAAAGGGTGATTGTCTCGCTTGTGGTTTCTCTCTTGTTCCTTGTGCTGATTGTTGTTTTGAGTTTTACGTTGGGCGAAAAAGGATTGGAAACAGATAATACTGTAAAAAATCTAGCTCCATCTGGAAAATTCCTATTCGGCACCGATTCACTTGGGCGCGATATGCTTACACGAACGGTTAAGGGGCTGCG
Source organism: Treponema sp. (assembly GCA_017446265.1). GTDB lineage: Bacteria > Spirochaetota > Spirochaetia > Treponematales > Treponemataceae > Treponema_D. The sequence continues at coordinate 19,027 of JAFSRD010000006.1, read as the reverse complement.
CTTCTCTTTGTACGTGGGCATCATCGGTGCCACTATTGGCGTTGCCATCGCGTTGTTGCTAGGAGTTCTGGCAGCGGTCAGCAGCAAAAAAACAGATACCATCATCATGTGGGCAGTGGATATGTTCATCGGTATGCCCCACCTGATTTTTATGATTTTGGTCTCCTTTGCCGTAGGAAAAGGTGCCGCCGGTGTCATCGTTGCAACGGCAATAACCCACTGGCCTGCACTAGCACGGGTAATCAGAAACGAGGTCAACAATGTTCGGAACGCGGAGTTCATTCTCGTATCCAGAAACGCGGGTAAAAGCTCGTGGTTTATTATCAGGAAACACATTTTTCCTCTCATTTTCCCCCAGATTTTTATCGGCTTCGTCCTGCTCTTTCCCCATGTAATTCTGCACGAGGCATCTATGACGTTTTTGGGCTTTGGTCTGTCCGCGCAGCAGCCATCCATTGGAATTATTCTTTCAGAGGCCGCCAAGTATATTTCACTCGGGAACTGGTGGCCGGTGGTACTGCCAGGTCTTGCCCTGATCCTTCTGGTAAAGTGTTTTGACAATATCGGCGAGTCGCTGCGAATCCTTCACAATCCGCTGACCCGCTATCAGTAGAGGATGATTATGAGCAGACCTTTGTTGGAAGTAAGAGACCTTTCTATTGCCTTTGAGCAATATGGGCGGGGATTGCAGTGCTTCACAAGCACCCCCATTCAGGCATTGAATGTGGAAATCCAGCGGGGCGAGATTCTCGCGGTTGTTGGAGCCAGCGGTTCGGGGAAGAGCCTGCTTGCCCATGCAGTCATGGGAATACTGCCGCCCAATGCCCTTGTCGGCGGCAAGATACTGTATGACGGCAGGCTCCTTGATGGAAAGCGCATAAAAAAATACCGAGGTGCACAGATAGCATTTATTCCCCAGTCCGTGAACTATCTCGACCCCTCCATGAAGGTCAAGCACCAAGTCAGGCTCGGACTGCGCCATAGCAGACGAACGCGATGCGCAATGCAGGAAAATCTTTTTGAACAATTCGGATTAAAGAAATCTGACGGAGAGCTATATCCTTGCCAGCTGTCAGGCGGCATGCTTCGGAGAGTTCTCTTTGCTACCAGCATGGGAAAAGACACTGAGCTAGTCATCGCCGATGAGCCAACGCCAGGCATCCATCAGGCTGTTTTGGAACTGGTCCTACGGCAATTACGGAACTTTGCTGATAATGGAATTGGCGTCATGCTGATTACCCACGATATCGTCTCCGCTGTCAAGATTGCAGACAGAATTTCTGTATTTCAAAACGGCAAAACCCTCGAGACTGTTCCTGCAAACTTTTTCAGCGGAAACGGAGAACGCCTGACAGAGATATATTCGCGCAAGTTGTGGCGTTCTTTGCCACAGAATGAGTTTATAACGGTGGAATAAATGGCGCTGACAGCACATGATATTGGCTTTTATTACAATCAAAATGAATGGGTCTTTCGAAATATCAACTTTGAAGTGGACAGGGGTGAACGAATGGGAATCTTCGGCTACAGCGGCTGCGGAAAAACGAGTCTGGCTAAAGTCTTGGCCGACTTTCTGTCTCCAAAAGAAGGCGAGCTTCGGATTGACGGAGAACCGCACCACAGCCGGAGTTTCCGTCCAGTGCAGTTGATTTTTCAGCATCCAGAAAAAACGATGAATCCACTCTGGCGGATGAAAGACATTCTCACAGAAAGCTACACGCCTGATCAGACGCTGTTAGATACGTTCGGCATCCGAGACGAGTGGTTTGATCGTTACCCGATTGAATTATCAGGTGGTGAGCTACAGCGCTTTTCTATCGTAAGGTCGTTGCATCCGCATACTAAGTACATTGTCGCAGATGAAATGACCACCATGCTGGACGGCATTACGCAGGCAGCCATCTGGAAAAGCCTGCTGGAGATTGCCCGCACGCGTAATCTGGGGCTCATCGTAATCAGCCATGAAAAAGCCATCATAGAAAAAATATGCGATAAGTGTCTCGTTATGGAGACTGACACTTTTATTTCATACTGATTGCCATCTTATTCTCTCTAGCTTTTTCTTTTTTTATCGGATAGTATCATAAACGCAATGGCAAGAGTCACGACAGAAAAAATGGTGGCGGGCGGCGACTGCATTGCAAAAATAGACGGAAAAACAGTGTTTATTCCGCATGCAGTTCCAGGCGAGACGCTTGAAATAGAAATCACTTCCTCAAAACGCGACTACGACACAGCAAAAATTGTTGCCGTTATCGCTGCATCTGCGCATCGCGTGCAGCCCGCGTGCAGCTATTACGGCGTGTGCGGCGGCTGCAACATGATGCATATAGACGCACGTTTTCAGCGCACTATGAGAACGTCAATTCTTGCAGACTGTTTTGTACGGGCAGGAGTTGCAGCACAGACTATACGCGTGCTGCACGGAAACGACCTCGGCTACCGTGCGCGATTTTCGCTGCATGACGGCGGACTTTCTGGAAAAAACAGCAACACGATTGTACCGGTAGAACGATGCGTATGCGCCACAGATGAAGTGAACGCATGGCTTGCCGCTACGCCTCACGCAAAACGACAGCACGGCACGCTGCATGTGTTCGGCGATTCGCGCGTTATGCCACGTGCAGATTGCGCAGACAAAACAACTGCCCGCGTTGTTGCAGCCGCAGATGGAGACGAACAAGTTTCCTGCGTAAACTCAGACGCAGCTTCAGTCACCATACAGCTTTGCGGAAAAAAAATAGCGTTTGATGTGCGCGGATTTTTCCAGTCAAATATGGACATGCTCGAAAAATCGCTCGGCGTTATATGCGGCAACTTTCACGGCAAGAATGTGCTCGACATGTATGCAGGCTGCGGTACATTTTCTTGCTTTCTCGCAGACGCATTTGAGCACGTAACGCTCGTGGAGCGCAACAAAGATGCGCTCGTCTTTGCCTCTCTCAACATGCGCGGCAAAAATTACACAAGCTACGGCATTTCAGGGAATGCATGGGCGGCGCGATTTTCTGCCGAGCGCGCGTTTGATGTTGCAGTCGTTGACCCGCCGAGAAGCGGCATGGAAAAAACTGTGCGCGATTTTTTGTGTGCAAGCAACATTCCGCACATCGTTTCAGTTTCATGCAACCCGTCAACGCACGCACGCGATGTAGCTGCGCTCGTAAATTCTGGTTATACGCTTGTATCGTTGTTTTTGCTTGATTTTTATCCAAATACAAGCCACATAGAAAGTGTTGCTATACTCAAAAAAATATCTTTCACAGATGTATAGTGAAAAAGGGAGAAATTATGAAAAAAAAGTCTAATTTTGTATACATCTTCACACTGTTTCTAGCTTTTTGCTTGGCACCATGTACTGTCATTGCACAGTCATATACGCGCCACATTGACTTGACAAGCCAGCAAGCTTCCTGGACGCGCGTGCTTCCAGGAGAACTTGTCTGCCCGCCTGAAGCGACATCATATGGATTTGTCGTTTTAAATGAAGGGCGCACAGTAACCGCTTTTATGGATGACGGCACTATCCGCTGGCAGCGCACTGTAAAAGGACGGCCGAATCCATACCTTGCCGTGCTGCCCGGCGACTTTGTACTCACTGTATCGGGCAAGACAACGCTCACGCTCATAAATCCTGAAGGGCGCACGCTGTGGCACGTGCGCACTCCATTTGCCATTGTCGATGCACCAACGCCAGGACGCGACGCACGTATCTTTGCGCGCGGCAAAAACAACATAGCGTGCTGGAGCATTAAAGGCGTGTGCAAGTGGAGCATTAAAACTGACGAGCAAAAGGATTTTCCGCTGCAAGAATTTCCTGACGGTTCAATTGCAGTCATGCTCGCGCAAACTGAAAACGGCAAATCTGTTGCGCTGCGCGTCTCGCCGTTCGGCGAAGTGATTGAGCGCATTGTGCTTCCTGGCGCCGTCACATCGTGGGAAACAGCTTCGCACGGCATGCTCCTCACCCTTTCTGGCGGTGGCGTGTGCCTTTGCGCTCCTGACGAAAGCCGCATTGTTCAAACAGTGTGGTCAATTCCTGCAGGCGACCCAATCTTTTCAGGCGACTTCAAAAATGATATGTTTTTCATCACATATTCAACGACACGAGCGGCACTCATCCAGCCTGACGGGAACAATGCAAAAGTGCGCTTTATACGGACATCTGACGGCACGATTACAACTGAATACAGCGTGCCGGACATAGACGTGCATCACATAAGCTACGTAAAACCGTTTTTGCGCGGCATGCTTTTTGCAGACACAGATACCGCAGTCTACTGCACTGAACGCAGCGAGCGCGTGTGGAGCGCGCAGCTTCCGAAAAAAAACGGTGCAACCAGCTGGAACTACCTCATCTACACGACAAGCGGCTACTTGACAATATGCAAAACATCGTGGGAACTTGACTGCTTCCGCGTTGTGCAAAGCGTTGGTGGAGCAGCCATTTCGCTTCAAGATGCGGGAGACTACAGCGCATTCCTCAAACCAGTGACCCCGCTCTTTGAAGCATACGAAATTGAAGGAATGCTTGGCAGCGGATTGCGCGGCAAAGAGCGGACGGCTGCGCTTGAAAAAGGCATGTATGGCGAAAAAGAAATGGAGTGGATGACAGAGCTCAACAACGCGTGCGAAATGTATCTGGAGCAAAAAAAAATTGCAACAAGCGGCGCACGAGTTCCCCGCTCACTCTTTGCGCAAGATTTGACGGGCACGGACGCTATGATGAGGCAGCTTGCATATTATGGTACGACAACATTTCAAGAGATGATTGCAAAGCTGCTTGATGCAGAAAAGAGCGGCAACCACGCGCTCACGCTCATCACTGTTGCAGGAGAATGCGCGTATGACCCTGACGGCGTGCTCATAGACGCGCTTGACAACACAGCGCACATCATCGCTGCAAAAAATGATGCTGCGCTTGCCGCGCTCTGCGATGCTGTGTATAAGATATGCTGCTTCATGGGACGGCACGACACATATGTACACGGCAGAGCAATTCTTGCGCGGCTCCTGTACCCGCAATACAGCAAGCAAACGCGCACGCATGCGCTCGACACAATTGGAAAAATAGCTGATTTGGCAAAAGCTGAAATACAGGCAAACGATAGCTCCTCTGAAAATTGATTTCCGCGCCAATTAAAATACAAGTAGCGCGAATGCTAAAGATGTGGTATACTTATGTCGATATTCATATGCGGAGGAATATACGATGAAATTTTCTTTTTCCAGCATTGCGGCTTTTGTGGCGTGCGGTCTGCTTTTTATATCAAACATAGCGGCACAAGTGAACGAGCCTGAATTGCAGAGCGTGTCCGGCACTGTCGAATTTGTCAATTATGTCGGCCCTCATGCAAAAATCGATTCGCTTGCGGCAATTAAAGAAATCGGTGCAGGACTTGGTCGCGTTATTGCGCACAATCCGGAGTCATATACGACTACAGGCGAGCGCAACAGATATTACGTTGTTCACGCTGTGGACCCGAACGAGCAAGGCAAACTAGATGCAGACATTCTGTACATAGGGCGCGATGCAACTGTTGACCACATTGTAAACGTGCGGCGCATCATCTCTGCATACCTCGTTGCAGCATACAGCTACTCGGAACGCGATGCGGACACGCTTGCCGTTTTCATTACAGTGTACAACGCGGTGTATCGCGGCAACATGAATGCATTTCGTGCAAAATACAAAAACATCGTTATTCAAAACCTCACCACTTCAAGTTGCGGTATGTCTACGCGCTACTCTGAGTGGCCGGGCAACACGCAGATTGTCATTCCGCTCTACGATGTAAAAGGCGGATTGAGTACTGTCGATACAACTACTATCAGCGACAAAGAAGTTGTTGAATCAATGCAGGAAGACGATGACAAAAATATAGACAGCCGCAAGGAGATGGTAGACATCAAAGAGCGCGAAGCTGATGATGCCACAGAGCGCGCGCAAGAAGCGCAACACAGAGCTACAGAAGAGCAGAGTCGCCTTGACGAAGCAGAGCGCAAGGCAGAAGAGGCGCGTGAAAAGGCAGAAGAAAATCCTGACGACAAAAAAGCTCAAGCGGAAGCAGAAAAAGCAGAGCGTGAAGCTGACGAGCAGCGCGAGCGTGCACAAGAAGCACGGGAAGAAGCGCGGGAAGCGCAAGAGTTTGCAGATAGAAAAGAAACAGAAGCGCAGCGCGAACGACAAGAAATTGCCAAAGACCAGCAGGAAGTGCTTGAACGGCAGGCAGCGAATGCGCGCGCAGATGCGGTGTACGGCATGCAGCTTACCGACCAAAGCGAAATGCTTTCGGGCCTTGTAAAAGTCAATTCCGCAACTGGCGAAGTTATTCACGCTTCTCCCGTTACGTTTATCCGCAACAGAACGTATCACGCAGCAGGAGATGGCTTCATAGCTATTGCGGGTCAAAATATTGGCAACGGCATTGTCAAACTTGTTACGCTTGACGCAACAAACATGGAAATTACAAACGAAAGCAATGAGATTGTTGCAGAAGATTCTGTGCTCGTACGAGACGGAAGCGACTATTATTGTGTCATTCAGAGCGGAAACAGCTGGGTGCTCGGCAAATACGATGAAAATTTGAATTTGCTCCAGAAGTCGCCCGTGCCGCTCATGTCAAGTTCTCCAGTGTCTGTCTCAAACGAAGGAATTGTTGTGACAGGCTCGAACGGTAGAATAAAACTGCTCAACAAAAGTGATTTGACTGAGATGACGACTACAGCTGCAACGCCCTCCAATGCCGCTGACGCAAAGTAAGCGTATGTGAAAAAAACGCGGTCACGACGACCGCGTTTTTTTATTCTTGTTTGTTTTCAAATTTTGCGCATGCCTGCACATACACTATATCGACATTTCCTGTAGGACCGTTTCGCTGTTTTGCAACAATGAGCTTTGCATCTTGTACCGGGTCATCTTTTTTTCTGTCACGGTGGATAAATATGACTAAATCTGCATCTTGCTCTACAGCTCCAGAACCGCGTATCTGCGCAAGATTAGGCTCCTCGCCTTCTGCATCGCGTGACACTTGCGAAAGCGCCACGATAGGAATGTTGAGTTCTCGTGCAAGAGCTTTGAGCGACTTTGAGATTTCTGCGACACGCTCGTACACAGGTGCAGATGTGTCGTCAGTTGTGACAAGCCCTATGTAGTCTATGAAGATAATTTTTACGCCATGGTTTGCAACAAGGCGACGCGCCATTGCACGAATATCGAGCAGCTTCATGTTTGGCGTGTCTATAATAAAAAGCGGCGCATTATAGCAACGTCCTGCAGCGTCCTGCAGTCGTTGGAAATCTTTTACTTGTAAAAATCCTGAACGCAGTTTTGTGCTTGGAATGCGCGACTCCTGCGAAAGCAAACGCTGCCCTATTGTCTGATACGACATTTCAAGCGAAAAAAAACCGCACGGAATATTTTTTTCAATGGCGATATATTCCATCATTGAAAGAGCAAGGGCTGTTTTACCAATCGATGTGCGCGCGCCTATGACGATGAACTCAGAATCTTGAAAGCCGCTTGTCATCGTGTCGAGCTTTGCAAATCCTGACGGAATGCCGGTAAAAGCGTTTTTACTTTTGTAGCGTTTATCGATTAAATCTATTGTCGTCGCAACAACATCGTTCATGTTGTGCACTTTTGTCGTCTCGTTGCGCTGCGACAACGCAAATATTTTTTGCTCTGCTTCTTCTATGAGCGTCTGACTTTCATGCGTTTCGTCATACGACGAGGCGTGCATTTCCGAAGAGATTTTTATTAAGTCGCGGCGGTATGCCCTATCAAGTACAATGCTCACGTAATAAGCGACATTTGCGCTCGTGGGCACTTTGTCTGTAAGTTCTGCGATGTACCCCGCTCCACCCGCTTTTTCAAGGTTGCCATCTTTTGTAAGTTGATGTATGACAGTGAGCGTGTCTCCCTTTACGCTCTGTGAAAAAAGAGCTGTCATTGCCTCGTAGATAATTTGATTTTGAAGCGAATAAAACCTATCTGCGCGCAGCATCGTGTAAACGTCTGCCATAGCATTCCAGTCGAGCAGCAACGCTCCGAGCACTGCCTGCTCAGCTTCTGCGCTATGCGGTGGAACTGTATCTTTCAACAACATACGACGCTCCTAAAAAACGTGGCGTTGGCCGCCGTACAAGGAAACACAGCGTGCTCCTATTTGTCAACAACATATGCACATGTTATGCTCAAGTTGTCCACAGGTACATGACTAGAGACGATAAAAGCCGGCTGTCGCTTTGCAACGACTGTCCGGCTTTGTTCTGTAAAATGCGCAGCAACTTATTCAGAAGGCGTTTCGCTTTCAGAAACAACTTCTTCCTGCGCTGCTTCCTGCACATCTTTTTGCGCTTGCTCGCTTCGAGGCTTTCTGCCTTTTGTTTCTTTTTCTGCGCTTTCTTCCTGCTGCGCATGCACTGCAATTTTCACTTCTGCCGTCTGTGCTTCATAGAGCCGCACTGTAAAATGATAATTGCCTACCGATTTGATTGCAACGCCAGGAATTTCAATGCGCTTGCGCTCAATTTCAAACCCGTGCTTTGCGAGCAAATCGACAATTGTCTGCGCGCTCACCGCGCCGAACAGCTTGCCCGTTTTGCCTGCCGGCACAGTAATTTCAAGCGCAAGTGCTTCAAGCTTTTCTTTGAGGCTTGCAGAATCTCTGCGCTTTTGCTCTTTGCGCGCTTCAATTTCCGCTTTGCGCGCTTCAAAAAGCGCTACGGTAACTTCATTGTACGGCACTGCAAGACGGCGCGGACCGAGAAAATTGCGGTAGTATCCGTTTGCTACATTTTTTACGTCGCCCTCTTCGCCGAGCGATTTGATGTCTGCATTAAGAATGACTTTCATATCAAGCTCCTCTTGTTGTTGCGGGGCACGTCACCAGGAGTTGGATCGCGCACCCGATGTAAAATTTTAATCTGCTACAAATGGCAAAAGGCAAATGTTGCGTGCCCGTTTAATTGCCGCTGCAAGTTGCCGCTGATGTTTTGCACAAGTACCAGTGATGCGGCGTGGAAGAATCTTTCCGCGTTCCGTCATAAAACGACGCAAATTGTCTGCATCCTTGTAATCAATTTTAGTTTTATTTGCGCAAAAGCGGCACACTTTTTTGCGGAAATACGCCTTGCCCTTGACACGACCTGCGCCCTTATCGTCAGAGCCGTCTTCAGTCATGCCCATGTCAAGATGCGATTCATCCATCTTTTCTTCTGTCATGTCTTCTGCTTCAAATTCTGCATCTTTTGATTCATCTGCCATAGTATTCTCCAAAAATTAAAAAGGAATGTCTTCGGGAAAGCCGCTGTCTTGCACAGGCACGTCAGGCGCGCTATATTCTGCTTTTGGTTGAAATCTCGGAGCGCCCCCAGCCATCTGGCTGCTTTCAGATTTTCCGCCTAACAGCTGCACGCTGTTTGCAACAACGACAATTTTGCTAAAATTCTGTCCGTCTTTTTGCCAACGGTCCTGCTTCAAGTAGCCGTCAACAGCAATCTGCTTGCCTTTGAGCAAATACTGCCGCAAATTTTCTGCCGTCTTTCCCCAAATAGTTACATCAAAATAACTAACGTCATCTACCCATTGGTCGTTTTCTTTTTTGCTTCTGTTGACAGCTATGCTGATATTCGCGCGTGCAAGCTGGCTATTTCCTACATACGCAAACGAGCGCTCGTCGGCACCAATATCGCGAGTAAGACGCCCAATTAAAAACACATGATTCATATCTGTCATACTTCGGCCTCCGCCATATGTTACTTCGCTTCTTTTTCGTCAAGCTTTACGAAGAGAAACTTAAACAAATTGGCATTCAATTTAAACTGTCGCGAAATGTCTGCAACTTTTGATGGGTCAAGTTTCATAGTAAACAGGATAAAACGACCGCGCTTTTGCTTTTGAATTTCATACGTTAAATCGCGATCTCCAAACGGCTCTTCGCTTTCAATCTGTGCGCCATGCTGCGTAAGGACAGTGCGAACATCTGCAGAACCTTTTTTTGACTTTTCCTCATCAAGTGGGAAAACAGCCATAAGCTCATATTTTCTCATAGAACCTCCTCTGGTCTTCTGGGAGCATCTGCTCCAGGGGTGTTTGTTTATATTATCAGATTGATAAAATTTCGTCAATAATGTATACTTTACATATGAGTTTTTTTTCGACAGTACACAGTCCAAAGTTTTTTGCATATCGCGCTGCTTTTGCGGTATTTTTTCTTGTAGTGATTTTAACACAAATGCCTGTGTTTGCTACAGGCACGAGCGAAAAATACGACACGCTTATGAAAACAGGAACACTCGCTCAAATCAAATCAGCGCTCACAAAAAATGGAGACATAATTACGTACACGCTTGGCAAAGAAAAAGACACGCTGCTCATGCGTGCTGTGCTATACAATCGAGAAAGCGATGTCATTGAGCTGCTGCTCAAAGCGGGAGTCAGCATACCTAAAAAAAATAAATATGGACAGTCAGCGCTCTCATATGCGTGTCGCTACTGCACCGATCCAGATACGTTTATTCGTATTGTTTCTAAAAGCGACGCCTCAAAACGCAAAATACGCAAACACCTTATGCAAAAAGATAAGACAAATACATACGCAGCAGCATACGCAGAGCTTAACAATACGAGCGCAATCCATGAAGCAGTCGTCTCATTTTTAGAAGCTGACGATGTGCTAGTTCTCAATAGCAATACAGCAGGAGGAGTGCCGCATCTGTTGGCGGCAAAAGGCGTAGAGTTGCCGTCCTCCCCGCCGCTTGACGAAAGCGAAAACATGCCTTCAGAACACGACGAAGACGCACAGGCACAAGAAGCGCACGGCGAACAAACAGGCGGGCACGAAGACATGCAGCAACATGAAGCAGCCATTCCCGAAACAGCAGAAACGCAAAACATATTGCCAAAAGTTTCGCAGGAAGCAATGCCGCAGGAACTGCCTGACGAACCGCAAAAATCAGAACATGAAGAATTGGCGCAGGATAATGCAGCAGTGCAGTTGCCGCCTGCGCTTGTGCAGCAACCTATTGTGCGAAATACGCTCCCATACGGAAAGACATATCTTTACGACTATGCAGAGCAACAAAGTTCACCTGAAAAAACACAGCCGCCAACAACAGCATTTCCTAATGTGCATGAGTCTGATAAAAACGGCGTTACATCGCTCATGGCTGCAATTAAAAGCGGAAACGATTGGGCAATCAACTCGCTGCTTGCTTGCGGTGCAGATGTGAACGCGCGCGACAACGAAGGCTGGACGCCGCTCATGTATGCGGTGCGCTATCAAAACAGCAGTTCGCTCGTAAAGATGCTTATTGAAAAAGGTGCAGCTGTTGGGGTGCAAAACGCATACGGAATTTCGCCGCTTACGCTTGCAGCGCAGTATTCTGAAAATCCCAACATACTGTCGCTCCTGCTCAACAGCTATCCTGCAGGAGAAAATGCCGTTCTTAAAGCGCTCGTCTATGCGCTTACAAGTTCACCTTCATCTGAACAAATTCAAATTGCAAAAGTGCAGCTTTTTATTGATAATGGCACACCGCTCAATCGCTTTTGGGAAGGGAAAACGCCGCTCATGCACGCAGCAAGCGCGTGCAGTTCCACACGAGTCATTGAAATGCTGCTTAAAAACGGCGCAATTATTTCCGCACGTACAGCAGATGGGCACAGCGCATTCGACTTTGCAAAAGATAACAAAGCGCTTGAGCATGACGACATCTACTGGTCGCTCAACACAGGCAGATAATGCGCATCACAGGCGGCACGCTTACAGGAAGAACGCTCAAATGTCCTCCGGGAATCATACGTCCTGCTATGGACAGGATGCGAGAATCGCTTTTTAGCATACTCGGCGACTTGACGGGAAAATCATTCCTCGATTTGTTTTCGGGCTCTGGCATGCTGGCTGTTGAAGCAGCTTCGCGTGGAGCTGTACGAATTGATTTATGTGAAAAAGACAAGCTCAAAATACCTGTCATACTCGAAAATATTTTAGTTGTGCAAAACGAGCTTGACATAAAAATACGTTGTCACTTTATGCCTGTTGAATATTTTATTAAACGATGCAAAGACAGTTTTGACATCATCTTTTTTGACCCGCCGTTTGCATATAAATTTCATGAAGAACTGCTCATAAAAGCTGCGCAAAACAACATGCTTCTTTCAGGCGGAACGATTGTCGTGCATCGCCCAGAGGAGCACAAAATGAGCGATGAAGTAGGAATGCTGCGCCGCATAGACACGCGCGCCTACGGCAGATCAATCCTTGATTTTTATAAAGAAATATGATAGCATGGCTTGTTGGAATGAATATATTAAAATACATGAGGATAAAATTTGCTATAATAAATAAAAATGGAAAATCGGATGACTGATGAACTAAAAAAACAAATTGCCGAAAAACAAGGTCAACAAGGATTTATTAAAGTAACAGATTCCCCCGTTTCTGGATTGACCGATGAGCAAAAAGTTCTCCTAAATCGCAAAGGAAACGCGTTGTACAATGAAGGCGACATTGAAAGTGCGCGCCGTATTTTTACGACAACAGGATATTCCGATGGATTGACGCGCGTTGGAGATAAATACATGGAAAACAATGAGAGCATAAATGCGCTCAAACAATATGTGCTTGCACATAATAAAAAAAAATCAGAACCAATTTATGAAGATATTGCAAAAATTATTTCAAGCATGTTGAAATAATTTAAAAATACATGCAGTAAAAAAAACGGAGATTTATTTTTATGGAAAAAAATTTTGAAAACCAGCAAATTGAAAAAGACCAGAATTCATTTCCTGCAGAAAATAGTTCTGAAATGGAGGTGTCGCCGCAAGTTGATAAAATTCAAGAACTTTCAAAAGCGGGCTACCAATTTTTAAAAAACGATAACAGCGCACAGGCAAAAGAGATGTTCCAGAAAATCCTCGACATTGAGAGCAATAACAACTATGCGCTTGTCGGTTTAGGTGACTCTGAGCGTAAGAGCAATCATTTCAGTCAGGCCATAACATATTACAAGACATGTCTTACCTATCATCCGGGCAACAACTATGCGCTGTTCGGTCTTGCAGACTGCTATAAAGCGCTCAATCAGTATAGCAAAGCAATAGAGATATGGAAGCAGTATCTTGTTCATGACGACAGGAACATCACCGTACTCACACGCGTTGCAGATGCGTACCGTAAAACACACGACTTCAAAAAATCAAAAGAACTGTATCTCAAAGTGCTTGACATGGAAAACGACAATGCGTATGCGCTCATCGGGCTTGGACACTTGCACTACGATTTTAAAGAATACAAAGACGCGCTCTACTACCAGACAAAAATGCTTGAACTCAACGAAAGTGCAGTCGATATCCGCGTGCTCACATCAATAGGCAACTGCCACAGAAAATTAAAGACATTTGAAAACGGCATTGCGTATTTCAAGCGCGCGCTTGAAATGGACTCGAAAAATTTTTACGCGCTCTTTGGACTTGCAGACTGCTACCGCGGCATAAACCAGCAGTACCGCTCAATAGAATACTGGAACAGGATTTTAGAACTTGACCCGAATAACAAAGTCATCCTCACGCGTGCAGGAGATGCATACAGAAATACGGGCGACTACAAAACTGCTGTTGAATACTATAACAAGGCGCTCGATATTGCGTTTGACATTTACGCTGCGCTCGGGCTTGCGCTCATCTGCAAAGGCGAAGGCAAGTACGAAGAAGCAGCTGACAGACTTGCAAGCCTTATCCGCGATGACGGAAAAAATTATCGGCTGTATATAGATTTGGCTGACTGCTACATAAAGCTCAACAGAAAGCAAGATGCAATACGCTGCCTTGAGAATTTTCAAAAACAAGGCATTCGCTGTCCGCCTATTGCAGACATGCTCGACAAGCTCAAAAACAACAAGCCTGTTTATTAATTCATCATATGGAAAAAATTGCGCTTGCAAGTCTTTTACCTGAAGAGATAATTTCGACGTTTTCGCTTCAGCAGCAATTCCGCGGCACGCAAATTTTCAAGTGGATTGCGCGAGGCGTGACATCATTTGACGATATGACGAACATCAGCGCAGATTTGCAAAATGAACTTGCACAAAAGGCAACACTGTATTCATGTACTGTTTCACATATGTTGCGCGATACTGATGGCACAATCAAGTTGCAGATTGCAACAAACGATGCGCTTGCAGTTGAAACAGTGCTGCTCACAGACAAGGCAGGAAGAAAAACGGCGTGCGTTTCGTCACAGGCAGGCTGTGCAATGAACTGCGCGTTTTGTAAAACGGGCACGCTTGGATTGGCGCGCAATCTTACTGCCGCTGAAATTGTAGAGCAGTTTTTATTTTTGGAAAAAGAAGCGGGTTCACTCGACAACATTGTGTTCATGGGTATGGGCGAGCCACTTTTAAATCTTGAAAATGTACGAAAAGCAATCACCGTGCTCACTGACAAACGCGGCAGAAATCTTTCCATTAGGCGCATTACAGTTTCTACCTGCGGCATCATCGAAAAAATCTACGACTTGGCAGAAAACGGACCGCACGTGCGTCTTGCCGTTTCGCTTGTAACTGCCGATGAAGCGGTAAGAAAAACGCTCATGCCTGGCGCAGCAGTTTCGCTTGCAGCGCTCAAAAACGCGATTGCGCACTATAGCGAAAAAAGCGGCAGAAGAGTTACGCTTGAAGCAGTGCTGCTTTCTGGCATAAACACGAGCAAAGAAGCAGCAGATTCGCTTATCGCTTTTGCACATGACATCAACGTGAACATAAATCTCATCCCATGGAACACAGTTGTAGACATTCCATTTAAAACGCCTTCTGCAAAAGAGACTGCTGATTTTGCATCTCTGCTTGAAAACGCACATATACCGGTAACAGTACGCATTCATCGCGGAAAAAATATAGCAGGTGCATGCGGTCAACTTGGCAAAACAAGTACTTGAAAACTGTGTACATTTTCATTATATTGTAAGCAGGAGTATTGAATGCAGAAAAAAATTTACGTTGCAGGCATGTTTGATGATGATTCTGCCGCAAAAGTAGAGGCAGCTGTCCGCGCTATTGCTGGTGTTACCGAAGTCACTGCCAATGCTTCAAAAGCACAAGTACTCGTGGACTTTGATGAAAACACAGCAGACATAGAAAATGCTATAAACAGCGCGATAATAAGTGCTGGTATTGACGTTTTAAACTGATTTCCTCACTCCATATCTACCTTATTGACCATGTGCCGCTTTTTATTTATACTAAATTTATTCAGCTTAATTAAAACAAGGTGAGACTATGGGAAAAACAATTGCGCAAAAAATTTTCGACGCGCATGTGATAGACACGCCGTGCAGCGGAATATATGTGCTTAAACTTGACCGTGTATTTTGCCACGAGATTACGACGCCACTTGCAATTAACGATTTAATTGAGCGCGGTAAAAATCGCGTATTCGATGCAGAAAAAATCAAAGCGGTCATAGATCATGTGTCGCCTGCAAAAGACAGCAAAACCGCACTACAGGGAAAAATCCTTCGCGACTGGGCAAGATGCCACAACATTGCAGACTTTTTTGACATAGGCAAAAACGGCGTATGCCACGCGCTTTTTCCTGAAAAGGGATTCATCCGTCCGGGATTCACCGTCATTATGGGAGACAGCCACACATGCACGCATGGCGCATTCGGTGCATTTGCCGCAGGAGTCGGCACAACAGATATTGAAGTAGGCATCTTAAAAGGTGTATGCACATTCCGCGAGCCAAAATCGCTCAAATGCGTCTTGAACGGAAAGTTGCGTTCAGGCGTCTTTGCAAAAGATGTGATTCTTTCGCTCATCGCAAAAATCGGCGTAAACGGTGCAACAAACTGCGTCATTGAGTTTACCGGTCCTATTGAAGAACAGTTCAACATGGAAGAGCGCATGACGCTTTGCAACATGGCAGTAGAAGCAGGTGCAACATCAGGCATATGCGCGCCCGATATGCATACTGTCGATTACTTGTGGGAATTCATCAAAGACGAATATGACTCAAAAGATGCAGCGCTTGCTGATTTTGCAAAGTGGCACAGCGATGCAGATGCCATATATGAGCGCGTAATTGAGCTTGACTGCTCATATATAGAGCCTGTATGTACAGTGAACTACAAGCCGAGCGACATAAAAAATGTGCGCGACATGAGCGGCACAAAAGTTGACCAAGTGTACATTGGAAGCTGCACAAATGGCCGCATATCAGACTTGCGCATAGCGGCAAGCGTGCTCAAAGGAAAACGTGTTGCAGCGGGCATTCGAGCTATCGTGAGCCCGGCGACGCCGCTCGTTTACAAGCTTGCGCTCAAAGAAGGGCTCATAGACATATTCATGGACGCAGGCTTTTGCGTGACGAACCCCACATGTGGCGCGTGTCTCGGCATGTCGAACGGAGTGCTTGCCTCTGGCGAAGTGTGCGCAGCAACCACAAACCGAAACTTCAACGGACGCATGGGAAAAGGCGGCATGGTACATTTGATGAGTCCCGCGACTGCTGCTGCCACTGCTCTTTCTGGCACCATAACAAATTCGCCGTTGTTTTCAGGGTACGAGTTTTAAAGCAATTGTTTTCAAGATGCAATGCATTCGCAAAAATCATGTCTTGAAAACTCAAAAAAGAAGCATTATTATATAAGCAGAACAAAAAATTGTGCGGCATTGCATGATCACTATTTTCAGCGGTGCTTCAAGCATCTTTATAGGAGTGGAAATACATATGAAACAATTTGGCGGCGACGTTCTCTTTCTCGACAGGAGCGACATTAACACAGACGAAATCATTCCGGCAAAGTATCTCACGGAAAACACAAAGCAGGCGCTTGCGCCGTATTTGCTTGAAGATTTAAAACTCGATGGCTTCAATCACAAGCAGGACATCGCTGGAAAAAAAGTGATTATTACGCGGGAAAATTTCGGATGCGGCTCATCGCGTGAACATGCGCCGTGGGCTCTTGAAGTAAACGGCATCTATACAGTTATCGCAATAAACTTTGCGCGCATTTTCAAGCAAAACATGTTCAACTGCGGCATGCTTGCAATTGAGCTTGACAAAAAATCTATCGACGACATGTTCCGTACATTCGCAGGCAAAGAAACAGAATGCAAGATTGTGCAGAACGACGACGGCAGCGCAAAAGTTAAACTCATTGCAGGAAGCCTTTCAAAAAGCTATCAGTTTGTGCTCAACGAATTTGAAAAGGCTCTCATCGAAAACGACGGCTGGATAGGCTATGCGGACAAAAAATATTAATTTTCAGAATTGCTTCTAAAAATTGCAGGTTTTAGGAGCTCCTTATAAAAACAGGACTGCATATGAATCTAAAAGAAAGCGCACTCGCCTATCATGCAGGCGGAAAAATCGGCATTACGATAAAAAAACCGTGTGCAACACTTGCAGACTTAACGCTCGCCTACACGCCTGGCGTTGCAGAACCGTGTAAAGAGATAAAAAAAAACAGCTCGCTCATTTACAGCTACACGAACAAGGCAAACTTAGTCGCCGTCATTAGCAATGGCACCGCTGTGCTTGGTCTTGGCGACATTGGAGCTTGTGCAGGAAAGCCTGTTATGGAAGGAAAAGCGGTTCTATTCAAAAAGTTTGCAGGTATAGACAGCTTTGACATTGAAATAGATGAAAAAAATCCACAAAAAGTTATTGAAATTTGCAAAGCGATTGCGCCTACATTCGGTGGCATAAATCTTGAAGACATAAAGGCACCTGAATGTTTTGAAATAGAGCGCGAGTTGCAACATGCTGTTGACATTCCTGTAATGCACGACGACCAGCACGGTACTGCAATCATCACGAGTGCAGCGCTCATCAACGCGGCTGAAATCACCTGCAAAAAGATTGCAGATATGAAAATAACAGTGAGCGGATGTGGCGCGAGCGGCACTGCCTGCGCAAAAATGTACAAAGCGCTTGGCGCGCAGCATATTACTATGGTCGATTCAAAAGGTGTTATCCATTCTGAACGGACAGATTTAACAAAAGAAAAAAAAGAATTCGCATGCAAAACAAATGAACGCACGCTTGCAGATGCGCTCAAAGATGCGGATATGTTCCTCGGTTTGAGCAAACCTAACATTGTAACAAAAGAGATGATACAATCTATGGCGAAAAATCCGATTATCTTTGCACTCGCAAATCCCGTACCGGAAATTTTTCCTGAAGATATACGGGCTGTGCGTGATGACGCTATTATCGGAACTGGCAGAAGCGATTACGCAAATCAAGTGAACAACGTTTTAGGTTTTCCTTCAATTTTTAGAGGCGCGCTTGATGTGCGCTCAAAAAAAATCACTGAGCACATGAAAATGGCAGCAGCACGCGCGTTGGCAAGTTTGGCACGAGAACCAGTGTCGTCTGAAATATGCGCACTGCTCGGTGTACAGCGGCTTGCGTTTGGCAAGGAATACGTCATTCCGAATCCATTTGACAAGCGCGTGCTTCCACATGTGGCAACAGCAGTAGCGCAGGCAGCATTTGATGAAGGCGTTGCGCGCGTGGCAGAATTCAGTGCGACAAAATATCGCGAGCGTTTGAAATTAATAATTAACAATCTGTAAAAGTTGTCTCTACTCAGAAAAAACAACAGCCTTGCTGCAAGCGATGCGGTATGTTGTTTTCACAAGGTACCCGTCCTCATACTCGTACCTTGTCGTCACCGAGTGCTCGCCGTGCGGGATTGTTCCGCGCCCATGCTCACCGCATCCGTCGCGTACGGTCAGCCTTGCCATCACGTGCTTTGCCTGCGGCATCTGCGGCGTTCCGTACTTGAGCCCGTACTCCACCTCCCACTGCGCTCCCGTGCTGCTCTTTATCACGCTCAACAGGTTCGCGCCTCCCATGAGGTTCCGCTTCACGTAGATGCTCCCGTTCGCTCCAGGCAGCCTCAGCACTTGGTCGGCAAGCCCGTCTCCGTCCATGTCAAGCATCCGCACCGTCGCACCAGTCACGCTCCCGCTTCCAGTCGCTCCTCCATTCGCCGTGCCCGTGAAGTTGAACGTC
>JAFSRD010000044.1 GCA_017446265.1 Treponema sp. | reverse complement strand
CATTGTCATGGCTCTTGCCCTCGTTGTTATTATTTTACTTTAACAAATTTTTATTCGAATAAAAAACAACTCTGCAAAAAATAATCACTCGAAAAAATTTTCCACAAAAAATGCAAGAGAGCAAGAAGGCGGAAAACGCAATGACCTTTTTTTACCATCGAATTGTCCGCTATGCAAAACTCCTCTTCTAAAAGGAGAAGATTTATTTTCCAAAGTTTTCCGCCCTATGACAGTGAGCGACCAACGCTGCATAATATTAGGATGCCCACACTGTTATCCTAGAACAGAAACAGGTCTTTCTAGAAAATGTCCCGTCTGTCATAAAAATGTTCCGCAAGACGGACATCTTGTTTCAAGACTTTTTAATAAGACAAAAGACGGAAAAAAACATGTAGTCGTAACAGGCTGTTCGGTCTGTTGCAAATACGAGATTAGTTAGAACTTTATTTCGAGCCTTACGCACATTCTTTTATTCTTTACGCACGAATAAAATTTGTCCAAAGTTTTTTTTCTGCGACAGGTTGTTCAACTCCAGCCTTTTTGCCCGCTTCGATGCTTTTTAGAATCCATGCCATATTACGGCCTATTGTCTTCATAATTTGAACACCTTCTTCGTCTTTAAGCACTTCTTCAGGTTTCGAGCCATGAACCATATTCCAATAACGCGATGTAATTACAGGTTGTTGTGCATAAGTAATATATTTGTTTAGCACATCAAGGCTTGCCGTTGTTCCCGCACGACGTGCTGATGTAACCGCCGCAGCAGGCTTAAATCGAAGAAAGTCCTCGCCTTGCCAGTAAAGTCGGTCAAGAAAGGCAATCATCTCGCCCGAAGGCGATGCATAGTAGACGGGTGCACCTATTACCATTCCATCCGCCTCTTTTATTTTTTCGATAGCCTCTTTTACAAGATTTTCGATGTCGCCGTTTACCGCACGCTTACCAACGAAAAAAAATTCTGTTTCGATTCCAGATTTGTTTAATTCTTCTGCAATAAGATTTAGAGCGGTGTATGTGCACCCTTTTTCTCTTCTGCTTCCGTTAAAAAGAATTACCTTCATTTTTGCCTCCTTTATATTTTCTTTGTCGTGTTTTCTGCCAATAGGTAGCACTCTTGTGTTAGTGAACTTGACAGTTTTTACGTTACTTCTTTTCTTCTTTCGCTTCTTTTTCGTCATCTGCGACTTTATCAATGCCAACAAGATAATCTGGTGCATCGACATTTACGACTGCGACGCCAGTAGATGCATTGCCTTGTTCGCGAATATCTTTTGCGGCAACACGGAGCGTTTTTCCCTGACTTGTAATGCAAAGCACCTCGTCTCCGTCTGCAACAGAAAGAGCACCGATAATTTCGCCACGAGATTCCGTGTTGCCATAACAGCGCTGCCCACCAGTGCCGCGTCCGTGCGAGCGGAACTCGTCAGGATTTACGCGCTTTCCGTACCCTTTTTCAGTTACGAGTAAAATGCTCTTTCCTTCTTCTGCACGGACAGCTGCTGCAATTTCATCACCTTCGGCAAGTCGCATTCCGCGTGTTCCTCGACTTGCTCGCCCCATTGGACGCACATCGTTTTCGCTAATGCGAAGTGCCTTTCCACGACGAGAAACAAAGAAGACATCATCATTTCCTTCGGTAAGAATTGCACTAACTAATTTGTCGCCGCCGTCAAGTTTTATTGCAATAATTCCCTTTGTACGAGCATTTGCAAAATCACTTAAAGTTGATTTTTTTACGACACCGTTCGTTGTTGCCATTAGCACATATTTTTCTTCGCTAAATTCTTTTACCGTTACAGTCGTAGTAATTTCTTCGTCGGCAGAAACTGCGAGCAAACTTTTTATGTGCGAGCCACGGCTTGCCTTTGACGCTTCTGGTATTTCGTGAACTTTTATCCAATATGCCTTTCCCTCATTTGTGATAAACATAATGTAGTCGTGAGTCGATGCGATAAAAATTTGATTGATGTAATCATCTTCGACAAGATTTGCACTAAAGCTTCCCTTGCCACCGCGTCCCTGGCTCTTGTATTGCGTTGCAGCCAATCGTTTAATGTAACCGAGTTTTGAAACAAGAATGACAACATCTTCTTCTTTTATCATATCTTCTATGTTGATTTCTTCAATTTCGTCGGCAACAATGTCGGTTCGCCTGTCATCACCATATTTTTCTGCCAAAGCATTTGTCTCGTCTTTTATGAGTGATAAAATTTTTTCGTGATGCTCAAGCAAGTCTTTTAAATAATCGATTAAGGCTTGTAACTCGCGAATTTCTTTTCGTAAATCTTCTATTTGAAGATGAGTCAAACGCTTAAGCTGCATATCGACAATTGCTTGCGATTGCTCTTCGTCAAAATTGAATCGCTTTTCGAGTTTTCGTTTTGCTTCTTCCGTATTTTGACTACTCTTGATAATTTCGATTACTTCGTCAATATTGTTGATTGCCGTAATCAGTGCTTCTAAAATATGCATGCGATGAAGAGCGACTTTTAAATCGTATTGCGTGCGTCTTGTAATTACTTCGTCTCTGTGGCGAACAAAATGCTCGATTAGCTGCTTTAGCGTTAGCACTTCTGGTCGCAAGTATCGCCTGCCGTCTTCGAGCGGAACAGGAACAAGTGCAAGATTTATTACACCGAAGTTCGATTGCAAATCTGTCTTTGCAAAAAGTTGATTAAGCACTAGTTTCGTAACTGCATTTCGTTTTAAATCAACGACAATTCGCATTCCAGAGCGATCGGAAGATTCATCGTTCGCATTTGAAACGCCTTCAATTTGTTTGTCGCGAATAAGTTCCTTAATGCGACGAATAATATTTGTTGTGTTTACGCCATACGGCACTTCTGTAAAGACAATAGACTCGTGCCCCTTTCTGTCTGTTTCTATCGTAAACTTTGAGCGAATCGTGATTTTACCGCGACCTGTCTTGTATGCCTTTTTGATTCCATCTCGACCGTAAATAATTCCACCTGTCGGAAAGTCGGGACCTTTTATATGACGCATAAGTTCATCAATAGAGATTTCAGAATTGTCGATATATGCACTAATTGCCGAAGCCACTTCGCGTAAATTGTGAGTTGGCATATTTGTCGCCATACCAACAGCAATACCCGTTGTTCCGTTGCAAAGCAAAAACGGAAACTTCGACGGCAAAACAGAAGGCTCATCTGTTGTGTCGTCAAAATTTCTGACCATATCGACTGTATCTTTCGAAATGTCTGAAACCATCTCTTCCGTTATGCGAGACATTTTTGCTTCGGTGTAACGATAGGCTGCAGGCGGGTCACCAGCGATTGTACCAAAGTTTCCCTGTGGCGTTACCGTCGTGTAGCGCTGTGCAAAATCTTGACCCAAGCGAACAAGTGCATCGTAAACAGAAGCGTCCCCGTGCGGGTGATACTTTCCAAGCACTTCGCCTACAATGGTCGCACATTTACGAGTCTTTCCGCCACTTGCCAAATGAAGCGTATCCATTGAATACATAATGCGACGATGAACTGGCTTTAAACCGTCTCGAACATCTGGCAAGGCTCGTTGCACAATGACCGACATTGAATAATCGATATACGCTTGCTTAACTTCCGCCTCGATCGGAATTTTTATGATAGAGCCACCTTCGGGCGTTTTTATTTCTTCCATAATGTTCGTTCCTTGTTAAAAAATGCCCTTTGATTATATCAAAAAGTAAAACTTTTGTCTGACATTCTGATGATTTTTTAAACATTCCTTGAAAGTGCACGCGCACACGTAAATGAGCAAGTTTGCAAAGCAAACTGCAAGCTAAAATGCGCGCGCCATTACAGCGCGCATTTTAAACGTTCCTTGAAATTCAACAACGAGTGAAACATCAGTTTCAGGAGTTGTTGAATTAGTGCGCAGATGCACGGAGTGCACGCGCACACGTAAATGAGTAAGTTTGCAAAGCAAACTGCAAGATAAAATACACGCGCCATTTTAGCGTGTATTTTAAACGTTCCTTAATTTTGAACAGTGAACGATTTTTCAAAATCTGAACTGTTCAAAAGCGCGCGTTCGCAATGAAATGAGAACGCGCAAACAATAAGCAAGTTTGCGAAGCAAACTGCAAGCTAAAATGCGCGCGCCATTACAGCGCGCATTTTAAACGTTCATAAAACACGGCTAACGAATGAAAAAATGTTCAAAACCGTACATAAAAAGTTTGACAGAATAAAAACTTCGTTCCTATAATTAATAAAATACATCATTCAAAAGTCAGGAGACTTATTATGATCAAAGTTGATGAAATCACGCGGGAAAAATGGATTTTAGGAGCGTTCCCTGAATGGGGCACGTGGCTCAATGAAGAGATTGACGCTGAACAGGTTGCAAAAGGTACGTTTGCCATGTGGTGGATTGGCTGTACGGGCATCTGGTTTAAGACAGAGAACAATACGAATATTGCGATTGATTTGTGGTTTGGAAATGGCAAACGCACGCAAAAAACAAAAGAGATGGCACCGTTTCATCAAATGCGCAATATGACAGGCGGCAGAATGACGCAACCAAATCTTCGTGCCGCGCCTATTGTGTTTGACCCGTTTGCGGTGACGACAGTTGACGCAGTTCTCTCGACGCATTTTCATAACGACCACATAGACCCGTTTTTTGCTGCCGCTGTTTTGAAAAATTGTTCAGACGATGTACCGTTTATCGGACCGCGCGAAAGCGTGAACAAGTGGCTCAGCTACGGCGTGCCTGAAAATCGCTGCAAAATAGTAAAGCCCGGCGACATTGTTAAAATTAAAGACACCGAAATCATCGTTGTGGATTCGTTTGACCGCACGTGCATTGTTACTGTGGAAAAAGACATACGCGGCGTGTGCCCTACAGACATGGACGAAAAAGCGGTGAATTATATTATTAAAATGCCTGCCGGTTCTGTGTATCATTCTGGCGATTCGCATATGTGCACGTATTTTGCAAAACACGGCAAAGATTATGACATTGACATTGCATTCGGCTCGTATGGTGAAAATCCTGCTGGCAATCAAGACAAGATGACATCTGTCGATATTTTGCGCATGGCGGAAGCGCTCCGTTGCAAAGTCGTCATTCCGATTCATCACGATGTATGGACAAACTTTAAAGCAGACCCGCAAGAAATTATGCTGCTGTACAACTACAAAAAAGATGTGTTGCAGTATCAGTTTCATCCGTTCATTTGGGATGTCGGCGGGAAATATATATGGCCGCTCGACAAAGACAAAACGCAGTATCACTATCGCAGAGGATTTGAGGATTGCTTCACTGACGAGCCGAATGTGCCATTCCGATCGCTGCTCTAGACGCGGCAGGTAAATAGGGTGCGTGTATGAACGTTGAAAAAAAAGTAATAGGTCATCTTGAAAAATGCTACTCAATTGCGCCGCTTGTGTATAACGGTGAAAACTGTTTCCTCGTGGCAGCAGAAAAAGTGAATCGTTGCATTTTGTTCGACAGCGACGGCAACGAGAAAGAAACAGTGTGGAGCGAGCCGGGCGGCGTCATGTCTATGGTGCAAGTGCCTAATACAAGCGCGCAGTTTCTTGCAACACACAAGTTTTATTCACCGAACGATGGAGCTGCTGCATATATTGCAATTATCACGAGAGGCGGCAACGGAACATGGCAGCGACGCAAACTTGTTGACCTGCCGTTTGTGCATCGCTTTGACATTTTGACACGCAACGGAAAACGCTATCTCATAGCGTGTACGCTCAAAAGCGCGCACGCATACAAAGACGACTGGCGCACGCCCGGGAAAATATACGGAGCGCG
Organism: Treponema sp.; assembly: GCA_017446265.1. Lineage (GTDB taxonomy): Bacteria > Spirochaetota > Spirochaetia > Treponematales > Treponemataceae > Treponema_D. The sequence continues at coordinate 11,793 of JAFSRD010000044.1, read as the reverse complement.
TCTGCCCGATGACTTGAGTATGTTCGACGAGCACAATCAGCTGCAACTCTCTGTAATTCAAGACGGGCTTTTACGTAATCACGGCTACTACCGCAACGATGACGGCGAGAGTGCGCTTGTGTCTGCGGCGAACGGCATATTCACCGTGCGCGCGCCTGAAGACGAATGCAGTTCTTGGGCGCTCACGCAGCTTTCGCCCCTTTCCACGTCTGACGCAGTGCTGCTCGACTTGGACGAAGACGGCAAAAAAGAGCTTGCGGCATTTTCACCGTTTCACGGCGACACGTTCAGCATTCTAAAAGAAAATGACGTATCATATGAAACGACATATACGTGTCCCGAAAAAATGCCGTTTCTTCACGCGTTGTGCGGCGGCATCATTTGTGGCAAACCGCGTGTTGTAGTCGGTCATCGAGGCGGCAAGCGGAATCTTGCAGCATATACGTATGACGTTGCTACAGGTTCATACACAAGCGAAGTGATAGATGTCGATTGCGGCAGCGCAAACGTATTTCACTTTGTTAAAGGCGGCAAAGACATCATCATTTCTGCAAACAGAGAGATTGACGAAATTGCCATGTACACGGTAACTCAGTAGCGTTGTGCTATTGAAAATAAAAAAAGCTGAAACGAGCATTGCTACGTTTTAAGGAGGAACAAGTATGCATGTGTTGTTGAGCATCTGGGGATTTTTCCAGAACAACATTCTTACAAAGCCTGCGTTTTTTGTCGGCATCATCGTATTTCTCGGTTATTTGCTTTTGCGCAAACCGTTTTACGAAGCCCTCGCAGGATTTATTAAAGCGACTGTCGGCTACATGATTTTGAATGTCGCTTCTGGCGGCTTGGTCGGAAATTTCCGCCCCATCCTCGCAGGATTGAATCAGCGCTTCAATTTGAATGCTGCTGTCATTGATCCGTATTTTGGACAAGCTGCTGCGCAAGCTGCGGTAGAAAATATAGGCCGCTCATTTACTATGATGATGCAGGTGTTGCTCATTGCATTTCTTTGGAATCTTGTGCTTGTCATGGCGCGCAAATTAACAAAAGTGCGCACCGTGTTTATTACCGGGCATATCATGGTGCAGCAGTCTTCGACAGCATTATGGCTTGTTCTGCTGTGCTTCCCTGGTCTTCGTGACCCAGGCGTTGTGGCAATGCTCGGTTTGTTTCTCGGCACGTATTGGGCAGTTTCCACAAACATGACGGTAAACGCAACGCAAGAACTTACAAATGGCGGTGGCTTTGCGGTCGGTCATCAGCAGATGTTCGGCGTGTGGGCAATCGACAAAATTGGCGACGCATTGAATAAAAAAGGCAGCGGTACTTCGCAAGGGAAAAAAATCGAGGATATGAAACTGCCCGGCTTCCTTTCAATTTTCAACGAAAATATTGTTGCCACATCTATTTTGATGACGTTGTTCTTTGGCGTGATTATGATTATTCTAGGAAAAGACACCATGCACAAGATGGACGGCGGTTTTGGAGCAAATCAGAATTTTGGTTTTTATATCATCGAAAAAGCGTTTACGTTTGCCGTCTACCTGCAAATCCTGCAGCTCGGTGTACGCCTGTTTGTTGCAGAACTCACTGAATCGTTTCAAGGCATTTCAAACAAGCTGCTGCCTGGTTCTGTTCCTGCCGTTGACTGCGCTGCCACATACGGCTTTGGTCATCCGAATGCAGTTACCATTGGCTTTTTGTTCGGCGCGTTGGGACAGTTCCTTGCAATCATCGGTCTTATCGTGTTCAAAAGCCCTGTGTTCATCATCACGGGATTTGTGCCCGTGTTCTTTGACAACGCAACGTTTGCTGTGTTTGCGAACAAAAAGCGCGGCTTGACGTTTGCAATAATCGTTACGTTCATTTCCGGCGTCATTCAAGTGCTCGGCGGTGCGTTTGCCGCGCACTACTTCCAGCTTGCGCAGTTTGGCGGATGGCACGGCAACTTTGACTGGGATACTGTTTGGCCAGTGTTCGGCGTATTGATGAAGAATTTGAAATACGTTGGTGTTGGCATTTGTATCGTATTCCTGCTTGCAATCCCGCAGCTTGAATATTTCTTTGGGAAATACCGCAGGGAAAAATACTGGAAAGTTGTTGAAGATTACGACTCCGTGAAGCAATCGTAAACTGGTGCATTCAGCGTTGCAAAGCACATAGCATGCAGTTATGTGCTTTGCAAATGCTTGTATGCATGGCACTGTCGTGCAGCAGTCCTGCCCGTGTAACTGCGGGCGGTCTGTTTTTTCTAAATAGTGTAAGATACAGATAGCGGAGGTATCGGTATGTTGAAAGTGATTGCAGCATGCGGTAGCGGCATGGGTTCATCGATGATGATAAAGATGAAGCTGCAAAAAGTTTTTAAGGCGCTTGGCGTGGAGGCAGACATTCACCACACAAATGCAGGCGAAGCAAAATCAACAGCAGCGCAGTACCACATGATTGTGTGCTCTGAAGCGTTGAAAGACACGTTTGCAAAAGCGGCAGAGGCAGGCGTTGCCGTTGTACCGTTGCGCAATTTGCTTGACGAAAAAGAGATAACTGAAAAGCTCAAGCCGTATGATTTTGCTGAACTTGAAAAGCGCGTGCACGCGTGAACGATTTGAACAGGCAATACGATGAGCGGTGACGCAAAGGTACAGCTCGTAGTCTCTGATTTAGACGGTACGTTTTTAGCTGACGACAAGTCTGTTCCTGTAGAAAATATTTCAGCAGTGCAGTTGCTGAAAGAGCGTGGCGTGCAATTTACGTTTTGTACAGGGCGACCTGTTGCAATGATTGCGGCGTACATGAAACAGGCGGATGTAACGCTTCCTGTAATCGGCTGCAACGGCGGATTTATATACGACGCGCAGCAAAAAAGCGTACTCATGGCGCATACGTTTGAAGCAGATGTGTTGCGCACGCTTGTTGAATACAGTTTTTTACACAAGCTTGATTTTCTTGCGTACACAGCGGAGACTGTTTTTTATTCGCCAAACAGCAAGCGTGTCGAGGTGTTTCATGCGTACAACGAGCGTGCGCGTGAAACCGGGTGTGAAGAAGCAAGTCTAACAGTAATTGCGGATGCGGCGCAACTCGTTTCTAAACGTATAACAAAAATACTGATTACAGAACTGCACGGAAACGACTTGCAGCACATTGCGCGTTTTTTGCAACGCGTCGATACTATTGAATGCGTGCCGTCAACTGTAGATGTGCTCGACATCATGCCCGCTGGAGTAACAAAAGGCAATGCAGTTAAACAGCTTGCAGAACACCTTGGTGTTGCACTGAAGAACGTATGCGTGTTCGGCGACACGACGAACGACATTTCTATGCTTGCGTGTGCGGGTATTTCTGTGTGCATGGCGAACGGTACTGATGATGCAAAGCGCGCTGCCACATGTGTGACGACAAAGACAAACAACGACGGCGGATTTGCTGAAGGCGTGCATCAGTTTATATTTGGGGATGAGATGAGCGCAGGCAAAAGAGATTTTTGAATGCACACGTAAAATGGAGGTTTTATGCAACTGAAAGATTTTATAATGGGCAACCATGCGTATGTTCTTGGAGCACATGTTGCCACGTGCGAAGAGGCGATTAAGCTCGGTACAGATTTGCTTGTGCAAGCTGGTGCAGCAGAAGCGCGGTATTATCAAGCAGTGCTCGACGTAAAAAAAGAACACGGTCCGTATTACGTCATTGCACCAGGCATTGCCATGCCGCATGCACGTCCGGAATCTGGCGCGCTTGACACAGGCTTTGCGCTCGTTACGCTTGCAACGCCCGTCAATTTTGGAAGTCCCGACAACGACCCGGTAGATATCGTGCTGTGCATCAGCGCAAAAGATAAAGACGATTTGAACAACAATGTTATCATCAATGTGATGACATTGTTTGAAAATGAAGATATTGTGGCAGATTTGCGCAAGGCAACAGGCGAAGCTGATTTGCGCATCATATTTGACAGAGTGGAAGCGATGAACGTGCAATAAGCGCACGTATGTTTGAGGAGGAAGTATGACAAGTGCAACAGTGACAGTGGTAAACGAAACAGGATTGCATACGCGGCCAGGAACGCAGTTTGTACAGCTTGCGCAAAAGTTTGCGTCTGATGTCACGCTTAAAAAGGCGGACAAAGAGGCAAACGCAAAAAGCATCATCAAAGTGATGAAGATAGGCATTTCAAAGGGCGATGAAATTACAATTGAAGCATCGGGCGAAGATGAAAAAGAAGCGATAGATTCGCTCGTTGAATTCGTTAAGAATTTGACAGAGTGATTTTGCGCAGATATGCAGTGCGCATGCAATCACCAACCTCGCCGCAGCTTCGCAGCGTAGCTTCAAGCGGCAGCGGGGTATGGTGTTCTCATACGGTATTGCAGTCAGGTTCAATACCTTTTTTACGACGCAAGCGTCGGGGTATACGCCAGTCGCGTAAGCGACGAGTTAAATAATTTCCTTACAGTTCGTATCACGAAGTGATACATTGAACCCTCCGCACGAATAAGCGAGGTTTTTTATGAAAACGATTCAAGGTACACCTGTTTCAAATGGTTATGCAGTCGGGCAATTGTATGTGTACAAAACGCTTTCGCTTGAATGCGAGCGCGTTGCGATTTCTGCTGAACGCGTTGCAGAAGAAAAACGCACGCTTGCACGCGCACTTGAGAAAGCAAAAGAGAGTGTGAAAAATCTCATTGCACACAATGTCGGTTCAGGCTCTAAAGACGCGTATGCAATTTTTGAAGGGTATCTTGAAATCATCAATGACGAGGAATTGCAAAACGACATTGCTACGTACATTGAAGACAAGCTTGTTAATTTTGATACGGCTGTAGGCGATGTTGCAAAACAATATGTAGAAGACATGCTTGCAATTGACGACGCGTATTTGCAAGCGCGCGCGGAAGATTTCAAACAGATTTTCCGATTGATAAAAATGGCTGCGCACGGGGACGAAGGTATTGTTGCGCGCACGAGCAAATTTATTCTTGCGGCAAAAGAAATCGGTCCTGCCGACATGGAAGCGATAGACAAATCATTGCTGCTCGGCATTCTCGTTGAAAGTGGCAGCAAAACATCACATGCGGCAATCCTCTCTCGCGCGCTTGGCATTCCGATGGTTTCAGGTATTGAGCATATTGAAACGATGCTTGCAAACAACGCGGAATGCGCTATTGACGGCGAAGCAGGCGTTGTGTACTACGAGCCGACAGCAGAACTTGTTGCTTCATATCACAAAAAAATTGCGACGCTTGCAGAAGAAGCTGCTGCTGACAAAGCATACATAGACAAGCCTGCACGCACAAAAGATGGTACCGCTGTTGCAATTTACGCAAACATAGGTTCTGAAGAAGACGTAGACGAAGTGCTTGAAAACAAGGCAGACGGCATAGGGCTTTTTCGTACAGAATTTCTTTTTATGAAAAACGGTGGCATTTCGCTGCCGTCTGAAGAGGCACAATTCAAAGCGTACAAATATGTACTCGAAAAAATGGAAGGCAAACCTGTCATTTTCCGTACGCTTGATGCAGGCGGCGACAAAAATATTGAAGCGTTGCATATTCCTCCAGAAGCCAATCCGTTTTTGGGATTGCGCGCCATTCGTTTTTGTTTGCAGCATACAGACGTGTTCCGTACGCAACTTCGTGCATTGCTCCGTGCCGCTGTGTACGGCAACGCGCGCATTATGCTGCCGATGATTATTATGTCTGAAGAAATTGCAAAGACGAAATCGCTCATTGCAGACATTGTTGCAGATTGCAAAGCGAGCAATATACCTGTAGCAGAAAATGTGCCGCTCGGCATTATGATAGAAACGCCCGCAGCAGCAGTCATGGCGGAGCAGCTTGCAAAAGAAGCGGCGTTTTTCAACATAGGTACAAACGATTTGACGCAGTACACGCTTGCGGTTGACCGCGGCAATGAAACAATCGCGCCGCTGTATAACGAAGCGCATCCCGCCGTGCTTGCGCTTATTGAAAATGTTGTACGTGCTGGAAACAACGCGGGCATTTCTGTTGACGTGTGCGGCGAAATGGCGGGAAATATTGCATTTACCGAACAGCTTTTAAAATGCGGCGTACGTGGGTTGAGTATGAGCGCAATCAACATGCCGAAAATAAAACACACAATCGCGGAGCTTTCGCTATGACACACGCATATGAACTGGGCATGTATGAAAAAGCAGTGCCGTCATCAATGACGTGGCTTGAAAAATTATCAACGGCAAAAAATGCCGGCTATGATTTTGTAGAGATAAGCATTGACGAGACCGATGAAAAACTCGCGCGCCTTGACATGTCGCTTTCAGAACGCATTGAATTTATTAAGACAATGGAGGCTGCGGGAATTTTTGTGCGCTCAATGTGTTTAAGCGGTCACCGAAAATACCCGCTTGGAAGCGGTGACGCGGCAACAGAAAAGCGCAGCCTTGAGATTATGCAAAAAGCGATTCAATTTGCAGCAGATGTTGGCATAAGGATAATCATGCTTGCAGGCTACGATGTATATTACGAAGAATCTACTGCGCAGACAACGGCGCGCTTTGAGCGCAACGTGCGCGCAAGCGTTGAGATGGCCGCAAGTGCAGGCGTGCTGCTCGCGTTTGAGACGATGGAAACGCCATTTATGGACACCGTTGCAAAAGCGCGCCAGCATGTTGATGCAGTGCACTCGCCATATTTGCAGATATATCCAGACTTGGGCAACATCACAAACGCCGCGCGCATCTATGGCACTTCCGCTGTAGATGACTTGGAAAGCGGACGCGGCGCACTTGCAGGCGTTCACATCAAAGAGACTGTTCCTGGAAAATACCGCGAAATTCCGTTTGGTACAGGCCATGTCGATTTTAAAACGCTGCTTGCAAAAAGCTGGTCGCTCGGCGTGCGCCGTTATGTGACGGAGCTATGGTACGCAAACAATGACGACTGGCAGGAGCGTCTCGTAGAGGCGGTGCAGTTGGCGCGCGGCATATTGGATATGAACAAATCTCATTGAAAAAAAAACAGACATCTTTTATAATGTCACAATCACGCGAGTAAAATACGGTCGCTTATTGCGCACTCATCATGCAATGCACGGCGTGATTGTACGAGGTCAACTATGCCAAAAATTGAAGTAAACGAAAATATGTTTTTCAATGTGCTCGGAAAAAAGTACGATTACGACACGCTTGAATCAAAACTTACGTGCGCAAAAGCGGAACTTGACGAAAAGCCCGACACATCGGTGCCGCAGTCGGAACGCACGCTCAAAATAGAACTCAACGACACAAATCGCCCTGACTTATGGTCAACGAACGGCGTGGCACGGCAGCTTGCGCTTCATGCAGGCGCACAGCATGCAAACTACGATGTGTTCCTTTCGCGCAGCGGCAGCGTAAAAGATGTCGGCAACCGCGTCGTCACTGTAGACGCTGAGCTTAAAAATATTCGTCCGTTTATGGTTGCGTTTGTCATTTCTGGTAAAGCTATAGACGACGCAATGCTCAAAGATATTATTCAAACGCAGGAAAAGCTTGCGTGGAATTTTGGGCGCAAACGAAAATCAATTTCTATGGGTGTGTATCGCGTTGCAGACATTGCATTTCCCGTGCACTACAAAGCTGTTGACCCAGACACAACGTCATTCGTGCCGCTGCAATGCACCGAGCCTATGACGTGTCGTCAAATTTTGACAGAGCATCCAAAAGGGCGCGACTACGGCTGGATTTTGCAAGACATGAAAAAGTTCCCGTTGCTCATAGACGACAAAGGCGAAGTCATGTCTATGGCGCCAATTATCAACAGTGCAACGCTCGGAGCGGTGCAAGTTGGCGACACAGGTTTGATGGTTGAGCTTACAGGCGACAACATGGAAAATCTCATGCTCTCTGCAAACATTGTGGCATGCGATTTTGCTGACAATGGCTACGAGATTTTGCCTGTGCGCGTTGACCATCCATACGAAACAGGACTTGGCACATCTGTCGTGTGCCCGTATTATTTTCAGCCGACAACAACCGCGCGGCTATCTCACATCAACAAAATGCTCGGATCGTCGTTTACAGAAAGCGAAGTAAAAGATGCGCTCTATCGTATGGGCGTTTCTGTCGTTGAGGCGCGCATTGTTGCAAGCAGCTCTGACAGCGACATTGAATTGACGATTGCGCCACCGCCGTACCGCAACGATTTTTTGCACGAAGTTGACGTTATTGAAGATGTGATGATTGGCCGCGATGTGGCAGCGTTTGAACCAGAGGCTCCGAGCGACTTTACGATTGGCCGCTTGCTGCCAATAACAGAGTTCAGCCGCAAAGCAAAAACGCTCATGGTGGGTTTGGGCTATCAAGAGATGATTTTCAACTACGTGGGCAGCAAGCGAGACTACGTAGACAACATGCTGCTCGACAGTGCGCGCGTTATTGAAATTGCAAACCCGATGAGCGAAAATTATCAATTCATCAGACCAGAGATAATTTCATCGCTGCTTCGCGCAGAAAGCAAGTCGGCAAACGCGCAGTTCCCACACAAGATTTTTGAAATTGGAAAAGTTGCGTATCTGTGCGAAGAAGAAAACACCGGCACACGCACACGACAACACCTTGCGTTTTTAACTGCTGGCTCTAGCGCAAACTTCAACGACGCTGCAAGCGAAGTGGCAGCGCTTCTCTATTTCCTTGACCACACGTATAATGTGCGCGAAAGTTCCGATGCGCGTTTTATTGCAGGGAGGCAAGCTGCAATTTTTGTGAACGGTGTGGAAGTAGGTGCATTTGGCGAAGTGAATCCGCAGGTGCTCGAAAACTGGGCAGTCACCATGCCATGTACCGCTTGCGAAATTGATTTGGAACTGCTCATGTAGCGTGGCGCTGTGTGCAACAGTTTGCCATATCTGCGCACTTGGAAAATTTGGCAAATAACAGTAAAGTGTGAGTATGTTACATCCATCAGAATCTCGTGTTCCGTTTTTTGCCGCGCTCTGTCTTTTTCTTTCAGCAATTGAATACGCTATTCCAAAACCGCTGCCGTTTATGCGACTTGGACTTGCAAATCTTCCTGTACTTATTTCTTTTGCAACAATGAGCAAGCGCGACACCGTTCTTTTAATTACGCTTAAAGTATTCGGTCAAGCGCTCATTTCAGGCACGCTTTTTTCATATATTTTTGTTTTTTCAGCAGCTGGCTCGTTTGCCTCTGGATTTGCGATGCTGGCATGTTATACGCTTTTTCATAAGACAAACCACATTTCACATATTGGAGTAAGCCTTGCAGGTGCGCTTGCAAATAATGCGGCGCAAATTGCTGTCGCGCGTCTTATGATTTTTGGAGAAAATACGCGATACATTGCACCAATTCTTTTTGCAGTAGGGCTTGTTACAGCACTCATACTTGGCATTTTTGCAAACGTGTTCTGTGCAAAATCAACGTGGTATCATAATTTATTAATTAATAATTTTGAGGGGAAAGCTTTTCTCTCGCTTCAGCCCGGTTCCCTGCGCGGGCAAGAAAACGATGTTTCCTTGCCCGCGCAGTTAATTGTTGCCATGGTTTTACTTCCGCTATTTTTGCTTCATCAGCACATCATTTCGTTTGTTTTGCATTCTGTGAGCGATGTTGTCCGCGTGTGCATTGCATGGACGCTCGTTGCAATTTTTTTTATTATGGCAGCAGTCAAAAAGCGTGGAAAAATCAAGCTTCTTCCATCGCTTTTTATAACGCTTGGCATCACGTTTTTTGCGTTGTTTGTTCCGTCTGGAAAAATTCTGTTTTCAATTGGCGCATTCAAAATTACGCTCGATGCGCTGCTCACAGGGTTGCGCAAAAGCGCTATACTCGTGGGAATGGTGTTTCTTTCACAGTTTGCAATCGACGGGCACGTGCGCTTGCCGGGAAAAGCAGGAGCTTTTCTCTGCGAGATGTTTGCCGTGTTCGACGCGCTCACATCAGAGCGATTACATTTTAAAAAGGGGCGCATAATAGAAATGCTTGACGAGCGGCTTACGGCCTTGCAAAATTAGTAATTTTTTGCGCACGCTTTTTGCTGCACGAAAAAAAGCATGCGCCTTTTTTCGGGAGAAGTACAATGCCTTTAAACAAATCTATTCACAAAGTTATGGTTATCGGTTCAGGACCAATTGTTATTGGTCAAGCGGCAGAGTTTGATTACGCCGGAACGCAAGCATGCAAAGCGCTTAAAGAGCAAGGATTGCATGTGGTGCTTGTCAATTCAAATCCTGCAACGCTTATGACTGACCGCACAATGGCAGATGCAGTGTACATTGAACCGCTTATTCCCGAAATAATTGAACGAATCATTGAAAAAGAAAAGCCCGACAGTTTGCTTTCAACGCTTGGCGGGCAAACAGGTTTAACCTTGAGCATGGAGCTTGCAAAATCTGGATTCCTCAAAAAGCACGGCGTAAAACTTCTTGGCGCACGCCCCGACACAATTGATAGAGCGGAAGACAGGCAGATTTTTAAAGATACGATGCTTGCAATTGGCGAGCCGTGCATTCCGTCAAAAGTGGTGACAACGCTCAAAGCCGCGCTTGCATATGCAGATAACGAGATAGGCTATCCGGTGATTGTGCGCCCTGCATTTACACTTGGAGGAACAGGCGGCGGCATTGCACATACAAAACGCGAGCTTGAAGAGATTGCGCAGAATGGATTGCATCGCTCGCCCATTCATCAGATACTCGTTGAAAAATGCGTTACCGGTTGGAAAGAGATTGAGTTTGAAGTGATGCGCGACAGCGCGGGGAATGCAATCACCGTGTGCTCAATGGAAAATGTTGACCCTGTTGGCGTGCACACAGGCGACTCTCTTGTTGTTGCCCCAACGATGACGCTTGCAGAAGATGAGTGCCGCGTGCTTCGTTCTGCCGCGCTCAATATTATCAATTCGCTCAACATGGAAGGTGGTTGCAATGTGCAGTTTGCCGTAAAACCAGAAAATTTTGAGTACGCTGTTATTGAAGTGAATCCGCGCGTGTCGCGTTCGTCTGCGCTTGCGTCAAAGGCAACAGGCTACCCGATTGCACGAGTGGCAACGCTCATTGCAGTTGGCTACAACCTCAACGAAATTCCTCATTTTGCCGCCGCGCAGTTTGAGCCTGTTGTCAATTACGTTGTTGTAAAAATGCCGCGCTTCCCATTCGACAAATTTGTGTATGCGCAACGTGAGCTTGGCACGCAGATGAAAGCAACTGGTGAAGTAATGTCTATTGGGCATACGTTTGAAGAAGCGCTTATGAAAGCGGCGCGCGGTGCTGAAATTGGCACAGACAGCTTGCGTTTCAAAGCATTTGCAAATGAAAGCGATGCACGCATAAAAAAGCGTGTAAAAGAGTGCACTGACATGCGCCTGTTTGCAATATATGAAGCGCTTGTGCGCGGCATCATGTCTATTGACGAAATTAATAAAATCACAAAAATTGACATGTGGTTTTTGGCAAAAATACAACATCTTGCATTTCGCGAATTGCAACTTTCTGCAATTAAAAACAGCAAACAAAAACTTACGCCGTCATTATATCTTGAAGCAAAAAAAGAGGGCTTTCCCGATAAAGTGATTTCAGAATTGAGCGGCGTAAAAATTCCCGGTGCACAGGGAATACGCAAAGACGCGAAAAAAGTTGCTGAGCTTGTGCAACAGGGAAAACTCGCGCACATTTCTGCTACATACAAAATAGTTGACACATGCAGCAAAAAGTTCCGCACAAAAACACCGTATTTTTACAGTGGCTACGACAAAGAAAACGAAGCGGCGCAATTTCTTGCTGCACGCAAAAAATCGTTGTCCGCAAAGAGCGTG
>JAFSRD010000005.1 GCA_017446265.1 Treponema sp. | reverse complement strand
TCGGCGGCAATGGATGCAGCATATTCTTTTACGCCGTCAGCGTTTGCTTTGCCAGACACAGCGCGCGGCACTTTGCTTTTTCCCTCTGTAATCTCTTTGCGCGTTGCAACATCAGCAACAGCCCATGAAACGCGTTTGAGATTTGCAAGCGATACATGCGTTAAATCAGAAGGCGTGCTTTCATCATAAAAAAGTCGAAGCTGCACAAAATACTGTGCGCCGCCGTCTGCTGCATATGAAAGCGCTATTTTTATTATTTTGTCTGCTTCTTTTTCAGTTGCTGCAACAGCAGGCTCATTTGTCACAATGTCGCCATTATTAAAAAAATATTCAAGTATTGCGTCTTCAATAATAAGTGTCTGCTCACGCACCTCGCTTACAGCATCGTCATGCTGGACAACTTGAAAAGAAATTTCAGCACCCCAGCAAAAAGAAAAACAACACAAAGCAATTGCCAGAGAAATATACCGTCGCATCATAAAATCCTCCCAAAAACGTACATTTTAATAATCGGAAAAAAATATGACAGTGTTTAGGAGATTTTTTACGTGAGCGGTCTTTGCCCTCTTGCCACACTTCATTGAAATGTACTGCCACTTGTGCTATACTGAAATATCGTGAACGCATCTGACAAACACTTGTATATCATTGGCGCAGGATTTGCGGGCATTTCAATCGCCGCCGATATAAAACGAAAAAAAATATTTGGCAAAGTTGCAGCGTTCCTCGATGATGATGAAAATCTCATCGGAAAAACGTTCAATGGCATTCCTGTCATAGGACCTATTGCAAACATTGCGTCGCTTTTACGCTGCACAGACAGCGACGAAGCAATTATCGCAACGCCGAGCGCAAGCGTTGAGCGCATAAAGGCTATTTACGAACTGCTTAAAGCAGGCGGCTTCAAGCACATAAAGATTCTTCCAAGCGTGAGCCAGATTGTAAACGGAACAGCGCATCTTGTACAGGCGCGAGAGATTGACCCGCTCGACATTTTAGGAAGAACGCCTGTCACTGTTTCGCTCAAAGAGAGCCTTTACTATCTCCGCGGAAAACGCGTTTTAATTACTGGTGCGGGCGGCTCCATAGGCTCGGAACTCTCTCGACAGTTGCTTTCAGGAGGAGCGGAACGGCTCTATCTTTTTGGACACGGCGAAAATTCAATTTACCGCATTGACCGTGAGTTGCATCTTTTGCAAAAAGAAGGAGTAGGCGAAAAAGCAACGATTGTACCGATTATAGGCGACATGAAGGACAGCGCATATATTGACCACATCATTTCGCGCACAAAATGCGATGTTGTTTTTCACTGCGCAGCATACAAGCATGTGCCGCTCATGGAAGAAAATCCTGTTGCGGCAATAGAGAACAATGTGTTCGGCACAAAAAACATGCTTGACGCATGCGTTGCCCATCGCGTGCGGCGCTTTGTGCTTATTTCAACAGACAAAGCAGTTGAGCCTGTATCCATATACGGCGCGTCAAAAATGATTTGTGAAAAACTCCTATTGGAAGCTGCCACAAAAGCAGACGGCAACGCATTCATGTTCGTGCGTTTTGGAAATGTTTTGGGCTCTCGTGGCTCAATCTTGCCGCTTTTTATGGAACAAATCAAAAACGGCGGACCTGTTACGGTAACTGACAAAAACATGGAGCGGTATTTTATGACGATTCCCGAAGCGTGCTCGCTCGTCTTGCAGGCAGGAGGCGTTGGCACAAACGGTTCATCATATTTACTCGACATGGGGCAGCCAGTGAAAATTGCAGAACTTGCAGAACAGATCATTCGCTTTTCAGGATTTGAGCCGTACAAAGACATAGACATTCAATTTATCGGCGTGCGAAAAGGAGAGCGCACAGTGGAGCCGCTTTGGAGCAGTGAGGAGTGTCCACAAAAGACAGCATACGAAAAAATATTGCAGCTAACAAACACGCCGTTTGCAAATGAAAAACTTGCAGAGCTGATTGCTCGCCTTTCGCCTATATGCAGTTGCAACGGCACAGCACACAGCGCATACCGAGACAAAGCACAGTTGATTTCAGTGTTATGCAACTATATTCCATCGCTTAAAGGAACGGAGGCAGCCCTTGTCTAATCATGCAGTTCCGTTTTTCCGTGCGTCAATCGGAAAAGAAGAAGAAGCAGCAGTGCTCGCAGTTCTCAAAAGCGGCTGGCTTACAACAGGGGAAAAAGCGCTGCAATTTGAAAATGATTTTTCTGTAAAGATGAACGATGTTGCAAACGATGTAGAACGCGCACGGAAATCGCTCGGTCTTGACACAGGAGCTGTACGGAGTTTTGCTGTAAACAGCAACACGAGCGGCATGATATTGGCGCTTGACGCATGTGGCGTTGCAAAAGGAAATGCTATCATTACAACGCCGTACACATTTGTTTCGACCGCCGCTTGCGCGCGGCATGTGGGTGCAGATGTATTTTTTGCGGATATAGAGCGCGACTCGTACAGTATAGACGTGCAAAAAATCGAAAACATACTCAAAAGCAACAACGGTCCGCGCGTCAAGGCTATTGTGCCAGTGCATGTTGCGGGAAATATATGCAACATGGAAAAAATTTGCAGGCTTGCAAAAACGTACGGCGTGCGCGTCGTTGAAGATGCCGCGCACGCCTTCCCCTCGCCCACATCGCTCGGCTATGCTGGCACTATAGGAGATGTTGGAGTGTTTTCATTTTATGCCACGAAGACGATAACAACGGCAGAAGGCGGCATAGTGTGTACGCGCGATGAACGCATTGCAAAGCGAATCGCTTCCATGCGGTTGCACGGCATGGACCGTGCAGCATGGAACCGCTACACTTCAAGCCACGCCTCGTGGAAATACGACATCATTGAATGCGGCTACAAGTTCAACCTACCTGATGTGCTTGCCGCGCTCGGCATTGAGCAGCTAAAAAAAGCAGATGCATTTTTCCAAAAACGAAAGCGCATTGCGTACATATACAACGAAGCGTTTTCCTCGTGCGACTTTATCACACTGCCGCCAGATGAAGTCGGCAACGCGTGGCATTTGTACCTTATGCGCATTGTGCCAGAAAAACTAACAATTTCTCGCGACAGTTTTGCAAAAAAGCTACAAGAGCGCGGCATAGGAATTTCAGTACACTTTATTCCGCTCTTTCATTTTACATACTGGAAAAAATATGTACCAGATTTTACTTCGCAAAATTTTCCCAACGCAGAAAAACAGTATGTTGCGACAATATCGCTTCCGCTGTGGCCTGATATGAGCGATAGCATGGTGCAAAATGTCATCAATGCGGTAAAAGAAATAGGAGCGCAGCATCATGGTTAAAAAGAAAAGCACAAAAGCATTACCGCTGCAAATGCAGGAATTTTACAGTGACTACGTAAAAAAAGACATGCTCTATGCCGCGCTTGTAAGAAGTTCCGCAGCAACAGGTGCAATAGCAGACGTTGTTGTGCCAGATTTACCGGACGGCTGCTTCTTTTTTAGCGCTCATGACATTCCCGGCAAAAACAGCATGCGCACAAACGGAGCAGATACAGAAATCTTCTGCACAGAAAATGTTTCATATAAAGGTCAACCACTCGGCATTATTGTTTGTCCTGACGAAATGTATGCACGCAACATGGCAGAGAAAATAGCAGTGACATTTGAAGGGCAGCACGATGCACTTGTCGCACAACTTTCAAAAACAGTTGCCGAGCGCACAGTAAAAACGGGTGCATTTTTGTCTGCTTCAAAAACGGCGATCACTAAAATTTTCAAATCAGCAGATTTTGACATTTCTGGAACGTGGTCGCAAACTATTGCAGACGCTCAATGGACAGAAACGAACGGAGCATGTTGTTTTATGGAAAACAACATGCTCACAATTCTCGCACCTGTGCAATGGTCGTGGCACTTGAAAACTGCTGCCGCAAGCGCGCTCGGCATTGATGAAGAGCGCATCATCGTAGAAACGACAAATACATACGGTCACCGTGCAAGCAAGCTGTGGCGCAGTGAAACGCTTGCCATTCAAACGGTTCTTGCCTCATACCTTACGCAAAAGCCTGTAAAACTTACGCTCTCAAGAGCAGAGCAGGAAGCGTACATGAAATCAAACATACCTGTCGAAATCACCTGCCGCAGTGCAGTAAAAAAAGACGGCACCATCACTGCAATGCACATTGAAATCACTGTTGATGTCGGCAGCTGCAATCCGTTTGCACAAGAGATTCTCGACAGGCTTGCGATTGCCGCATGCAATGTCTATAATATTCCAAACATATGCATCAATGCAAAAGCAGTCTCGTCAGCAAAACCGCCTACATCGGTATTTCCGGATGCAATAGACAGCCAATCGTTCTTTGCAATTGAAAGCCATTTGCAAAAAATTGCCAATGAACTAGCCATGCTTCCTCATGAACTTCGCGTAAAAAATATTGCAGAAAATCAAAAAAGAATTACAACGCCATTTCTTTTTCACACAGAGCGCATGCATGCCGCGCTTGCACGTGTTCTTGCAACGAGCGATTTTTGTCGCAAATACACATCATTCAAAAGAGATGCTTTACAACATGACAGTTCTGCTCCGCGTCACTTTTCACTTCCCGTACGCGGCATAGGCATTGCATGCGCATTTGATGGCGCAACATATTTGAACAACGAACTTTTTTCCCAAAAGATTGCCATTACACTCAATGAAGACGGAAGCGTTTCCATCCATTCGCCAGTGCCCTCGCCGCAAATTGCAGACATATGGACGCATACGGTTTCTACAATGCTTGCCATTCCTGCCTCGTCTGTAAAAATTGTGCCAGACAATGTGCTGTATGAAAAATCACTAGGACACGACAACATATACAGCAACATAAGCGTCATGTCATATTTGCTGCACAGCTGCTGCCGTGAACTTGAAAAAAAGCGCGCAGCGACAAAACACGTTTCGCCGCTCACTGTAAAAAAAGGAATATCTCCGACAATAAAAAAACTTTGGAACAGATATGACTTTTGCGGCACACCGTTTTACTCTGTCTCATACGGCAGCGCGGTCATCGAGATACTTATAGACCCATATACATACAATGTGCACAGCAAAGGCATCTGGCTTGCAATAGACTGCGGGCATGTGCTTGACGTGCGTCACGCGGAAAACTCAATACGGCTCTCACTGCAGCAAGAATTATCACAGCTCATTCTAAATGAAACAATTACGTGCGACAGGGTTCACATTTCGTTCATTCAATCAGATATTCCGCCTGTGCAAATTGGCAATCTCGTACACAACATCATTCCCGCAGCATTTTCTTCCGCGCTTTCGCTCGCACTCAGTTCGCAAGTGCACGAGCTTCCATGCACGCTTGAAACGCTGTATAAAACAATTGCACGTCCGCGAGGTGATGAATGAAGATTCCCATAACACTCAACAATTCAAAAATAGTGCTTGATGCAAATCCAAATGACACGCTGCTTGACGTGCTCAGACGAGAGGAGCTTTTGTCTGCAAAATGTGGTTGCGGCAAAGGCATGTGCGGCGCATGCACTGTTGTACTTGACGGAAAGCCTGTTCCGAGCTGCATCATGCCCATTGCTGTTGTACGCGATGGCACTGTTATGACGCTCGAATATTTTTTAAAGAGCGATGATTACAGCGATATTATAAAAGGATTCAACAAAGCAGGCATTCACTTGTGCGGATTTTGCAACGCAGGAAAAATATTTGCTGCATGGGATATTTTAAACACGACAACGAGGCCGAATAGAGCAGAAATACTTGAACAGGTGCGCTCACTTTCTGCATGTTGCACAAACAGTGATTTGCTTGTAAACGGAATTTTCTACGCATTTGATTACAAAGTTCAACGGATGGGAGCGCAAAAAAATGCAAAATAGCGCACGCACTTTTTTCTTTGCAAAAACGATTCCCGAACTGTTTTATCAACTCAAATCTGTTGCAGGACTTCAAGCAGCAGGCAGTTGCACGCGCCTTGACGATAACGTCAGCAAAGTGATTTCCATACGTGGCATTCCCGATCTGGCAGTCATCTCAAAACATGAACGTTACCTTGACTGCGGTCCGGGCGTCACACTTTCTCGCATCATTGAGCTCGCGCGCGCACGGGTGCCCGAAATTTTTCTTGAAGCAATATGGAGCATTGCAAATCCTTTTGTGCGCAACATTGCAACAATTGGCGGCAGCATATGCGCGCGCGGCATAAAGTCAACTGTGTATGCGCCGTTGCTCGCACTCGACACGCGCCTTGAATTCCGCAGTCAGACAAATACGACGTATGTACCGCTCGTCAACTTTACAGAGATTCCATACGGCGCAATACTTTCAAACATCCGCATTCCGCTCAGCGAATGGGACATTGCAGTGTTCCGTAGGTTTGGTCCACAGCATATAATTACAGACACAAGCGCATCGTTTGCATTTCTCGCTGATACAGAAAAGAATGCAATCACAAACATAAAGCTTGCATTTTCAGGCCCCATTTCGTTACGCTGTCTTGAATTTGAAAACAGGCTCATCGGCACGCGCTTGCCGTTATCGCTTAAAGATATTGCAATGCGTGTTGAAATAGCCGCAAAGCAATTTGACAAAGTTGCGGAAAGCCAGAACTGCAACCTTATGCTGCGAGAGCAGTTTATTAATCTTACGCGCTATTCACTTGAACAGTTAGCGTAGTTTTTGTCGAATTTGCAACGCTTGAAAGTGATAGCCGTACTGCGCGTTACCGTGCGCTTCCATGCGTAATAAGCATTGCATCCCCGTAGCTAAAAAATCGATAGCGGTTTGCAACTGCCTCCTTGTATGCACTCAATATATTCTCTCGTCCTGCAAACGCGCTTACGAGCATGAGCAGCGTTGATTCAGGCGTGTGAAAATTCGTGAACATTTCATCTACAACTTTAAACGTGTATCCCGGATACATAAATATGTGCGTGCTTCCCGTACCCGCTTGCACTATGGCGTTTTCTGTACACGCAGACTCAAGCGTGCGAACACTTGTCGTACCCACTGCAAGAACGGTGCGCCCTTCCCGCTTTGCCTCATTTACTTTTGAAGCTGTTTCTTCAGGGATTGTGTACATTTCCTCGTGCATTTTATGCTTTTCGATTTCTGTCTCACGCACCGGCAAAAATGTGCCAAGCCCCACATGAAGCGTCACCCATGCAATGTCTATGCCGTTTTGAGAAAGCGTTTGCAACATGCGCTCCGTAAAATGCAAGCCTGCGGTAGGGCATGCCGCGCTTCCTGTCTCTTTCGCATACACCGTTTGATACCGCTCTGCATCTAAAAGCTCATCGCTTCTCTTTATGTACGGCGGAAGCGGCATGTGGCCATTTTTTTCAAACCACGCCTCGTTAAGTGCGCGCTCAAAACGTAACGAACGAAATTCTGTTCTTGCGTTTTTTGCATCTTCTATGATTGTGCCAACAGAGCCATCAGGAAACGCATAGCGCATGCCGCCTTTTTGCTTTTTTGCATTTTTTACCATAACATTCCAAAGCGCACCCGATTCATCAAGCTGATTCAAAAACATGAATTCCTGCTCGCGCCCCGTTGTCTCTTTTATGCCATACACGCGCACACGACGAACGCGCGAATTGTTAAACACCATGAGCGTGCCGCTTTTAATGAAGTTAGGAAGTTCTGCCATTACGCAATGGGAAACGCTTCCAGTAAAGCGGTCAAGCACCATGAGCTTATCTTCGCCACGCACAGGCGACGGCCGTTGCGCAATGAGCGCTTCAGGTAAATCAAAGTAGAAATCTCTTGTAAGCATGGCGACAGTGTATCATAAAATGAAAAGATATAAAATGAGTCGCGCACGCAGCTCAACTAGCACTGTTTTCGTTTGCAGCCAACACATGCTTCAGTATGCCGTATCAGTAATTGCCTTTTGCAAATCTAGCTCATATGTTTTTAGCGCAATCCTGTATCGTCTCGAAAGTTCCAAATAAGCAGCATCGCAATAAGAAAGCGCGTAACTGGTTTTTAAAATAAGAGTCGTTCGTCCGCGCGGCGCGTTTCGACAATGTCCAAATGCGCATATGCTTTTTCTGTAACAATTCGTCCGCGCGGCGTTCTCTGCAAAAGCCCGCATTGAATCAAATACGGTTCATAATAATCTTCAAGCGTGTCGATTGATTCGCCTATGGAAATGGCAAGCGTTTCAGCCCCCACAGGTCCGCCGCTAAAATTTTCAATAATCGAAAGAAGGATTTCCCTATCGTATTTTTCAAGACCAAGACTGTCAATGCCGAGCCGCTCTAGCCCTGCTTCCACAATTTTTTTTGCAATACGTCCGTTTCCTTCCACCTGTGCAAAATCGCGCATGCGGCGTAAAATGCGGTTTGCAACACGCGGCGTACCGCGCGAACACGATGCCATGAGAAGCGCAGCATCGTCATCGACACCCACATGCAAAATGCGCGCACTTCGGTGCACAATGCTCGCAAGCTCCCCGTGCGAATAAAAATTAAAGCGCTGGATAATGCCGAATCGGCTTATAAGCGGTGTAGCCACCATACCCGCTTTTGTCGTAGCGCCGACAAGCGTAAACGGCGGAATAGGAATGCGCACTGTACGTGCAGCCGCTCCCTGCCCTATCACCCAGTCAAGCTCAAAGTCTTCCATTGCGATGTACAGCATCTCTTCAATTGCGGGTTTGAGACGATGAATCTCATCTATGAAAAAAACAGTACGCGGCGTAATCGTTGAAAGGATTCCCGCAAGATCCTTGGGCTTGTCGAGCGCGGGAGCAGACGTCACTTTAAAATCTGCTCCGAGTTCGTGCGCAGTAATCTGGGCAAGAGTCGTTTTGCCAAGCCCCGGAGGACCGATTAAAAAAAGATGGTCGAGCGGCTCCTCGCGCTCGCGCGCCGCCTCAATGAATACAGAGAGGTTTCGTTTTATTTCTTCCTGCCCAAGAAATTCATGCATGAGTTGCGGGCGAAGATTTGCTTCCTGCTCGTCGTCAGTGATTTTTATGTCGGCGCGTACAATGTGGGAAAATTTTTCTGATTCAGTCGTACTTTTCATGTCACTTTAGTATAGCAGAAAACGCAAAAATTGCACAGGGTATTTTTCCATACTTTGCTATACAGTGAATTTGCCTGCTTCACGCATAAGGTTTGAGATGCTCTCTTTATTCTTTCCCGTCATCACATGCACTTCCTGCACTGCGCTGTTTATCTGTTCTGAACTGACAGCCATTTCATTTACGCTATCTGCTATTGTGCGTGTAAGTCCGTCTAGTTTATGCATTTCCTGCGCAATATTTTCGCTGCTTGCAAGCATTTCTCCCGAACCTATCTTTACTTTTTCTGTCACTATTTTAATATTGCGCATAGCTTCAAGCACGTCACGGTTTCCTTCAGCCTGCTCTTTCATAGCAGCAGTAATAAAACTTTCCTGCTGCAAAATGTGGTTTGTCAACTCATACACTTCGCCAAACGCATTCTCAGCTCCGCCTCCTGCAGCAATCAAGTGATTGATGATTTCTGTCGACTCTTTCAGCACTGATCCTATGCGCTTTCCTTGTTCATTTGATTCTTCTGCCAGCTTGCGAATTTCATCAGCAACAACAGCAAATCCTCTTCCTGAATCTCCTGCATGAGCGGCTTCTATTGCGGCGTTCATCGCAAGCAAATTTGTCTGACTCGCTATATTCTGTATTACAAGACTCGCCTCCAAAAGCAAATCAGACCTTTCAGCTATCTGCATAACAACAGCGTTTGCGCTTTTCGCTCCTTCCTTGCCTATTATAGTTTTATCATACAACTCTTTAATCAACATATTATTTTTTTCAAGCGTATTTGAAATATCATTGACATTTGCAACCATTTTTTCTACTGACAGAGAAGATTTATCAACACCCAATACTTGCGCTTCAATACTGTCAGCCAGCTGCTTTATGATTTTAATAATCTGCTCCGTAGTTGCAGCCGCCTCAGTAACACTTGCAGCTTGATTTAATATCTGTTCTTTTATCGTCGCAATCTCGTCGTTTATCTGCTCCACAGAACTTGCCGTCTCATTCATACTAGTTGACAGTGTTTCACCAATATTACTCATAACTTGCGATTCATCTATGAAAGAATGAAGCATGCGGCTCATATTGTCCATCATATTATTAAAATATCGCATGAGACGACCGACTTCATCATCATTCTTGTAGTGTATTCTGTCTGTAATATCTCCTGAAGCAATTTTTACGAAAACTGACTGCAATTTGTCAAAGTATGTCGTCACCTTGTTAGAAAATAAAAACAAAAAGGCGAGTACGACAATAAACAGTACACAGCCAATGCCGAGCATATTTTGAATAAGCCGTTTGGACGCAATGCGAATTTCCGATTCTTCTATGAACGCAATAACTTGCCACGGCAGTCCGTCAACTGAAAAAATATGCGCATTCCATTTTATGCCGTCCATTACAACAGGCACACGCACTTCATCTGTTTGCGCCAACTGTGCAAATGCAGAAATTTCCGCATCTGACAGCATATTGAAATTTACTTCCGGGTGACGAGGGTCAGCCAGAATCATACCATCATCTTGCACGAGCATGACATATCCTGTTTCGCCAACCTTGCTGCTGTTGATAAATGAAGTCAACTGTGACAATGCTATATCTATTGCCACGCAGCCAACAAACTCACCGTCTTGTGACAACACACGGCGCGAAAAACAAACACACGGAACATCAATTCCCGAATAAAACACAGGAGACACAATCACTTCACCGTTCGCAGCTTTTGCATGCTCATACCATTCGCGTGCGCGCGGGTCGTAATGTGCGTGAACTGCGCCATCCCACGATGTTGCCATACCGCCCCATTGCGAGCCGAAATATACTTCGGTGAATTCAGGATAATTTTTTTCAAACTGTTTAAAAAGTGAAACCATCTCCTGTTCAACAGGACTCTTAACTGTGTCTTTCACAATAACATCTTGATTCTCTGCCGTGTAATTGTACAGCGTGTCGTCAGCAGCTTTTACTGCTTGATGCTCGGAAAGCAGTAAAATGGCATTCTTGCTATTCTGTATAAAAACCTGAATAGTTTCATTTATTGAAAAAAACTGTTGCTCAATAGATTGATTAAACTGTTCGTCATCTATTTTGTATATTTGCATGCCAATGCCAGCGCAGAGCGCCACAATTAACAAAATAGTTCCAACAACAAGGCTTATAATAAATTTTGTACGAATGGAAAACGAGCGCCTGATTTTTGCGGAAGAAAGAGCGGAATTCATTTTTACCTCTTATGATGTTATATGCCCACTCATCCGCATGTTATATTTTATTAACATTATTAATGTATCACATTTTTCTTCATTGCGCAAGTTCTATGAGCGCACGGCGGAATACGGCATCTTCTTTTTCAGTAGGCTTTTTTACTTCCCAACCATCTTCACCTGCAAGAGCAACAGCAATAGATTCAACAACCTGCTCGCAGTTGCGCCTGTCATAGCCCATAGACGCAAGCGACACGATTACCGCTTCAAACGGACGAGACGATGGGCGTGCAGCAGCAGGAGATTCACTGAACGCCAACTTTCCTTTGAGCGCAAGCATCATCTTTGCAGCGGTTTTTTTCCCGATGCCAGGAACTTTTTCAAGCAACGCAACATCCCCGCCATCAAGCGCAGATGTAAGTTGGCTTCCAGAAATATGTGAAAGAATTTTTACAGCGGCGCGCGGTCCAATGCCGTCAACTTTTATTAAATTGAGAAAAAGCGCGCGCTCTTCGTACGACGAAAAACCGTAAAGCTGCATAACGTCATCAGTGTGCACAAGGTACGTGAACACGCGCGCTTCACGCCCCACCGCCGGCAATGCATCGAGTGCAGAGCCTGGCACAATGAGCTGCCATTCAATGCCGTGCGTATCTATGCAGACGGCAGACGACATTTTTTCTGTAATGATTCCCGTAAGACTATTGAACATGCCGCACAGTATAGCACAAAACAAGTGAATAATATAGAGCAGCACAGCAGCCGCGTAACTCAGTGTTTAAGCGCTTCTTTTTATGCATTTTCAGATTGTTAATTGCTCTCAATAACGCGCTGCGCCAATGCTGTTGTTGCAAAATCAAAAATGACAATGCCGTAGCGCGAGCCTTTTTGCAGCTGCTTTTCCAAGAAGCGCGCATTCATCTGCATAGCATACTTTTTCGGATGCGGGAGCAGCGCGTGCGTAACAGTGCTCAAAAAGTTTAGCGAAAAAGCAGTGTCGGAGGCAGCGCACGAGTCGAGTACCGTTTCAACAGCGCGCCATTTATCAGCAACATCATAACGATAGCAGTCTTGCACAAAAAGAGAAACCCCTTCTGTTATAGTTGCTTCATCGCCGTATGCTGTGGGCATCTTGCAATCGCCTTGATCTTTCCACTGGAAGTCGATGCCACGCTCGTCATCATATCGTCGCGCAAGGACAATTTTTCCACGTACGTCGTCAAGCGTCGGAATATCATTTTTTACGTACCAGAGCAGCTCATTTTCATCAATGCATGAATTTATTAATTCTGTCACTTTTGCCATATCATCAGCAGCATTCTCTGGCTTTACAGCAAAAATCACTGCTTCAGAACTGTGCGCGGCAAGATAGCGCGCAGCAACAGCAACAACATCTTTAAATAATAATTTTTTTGAAAACAGAAATTTTCCCGTGCGGCAGTCGCCAAAATTATGACACATGTACAAGTCAGATGCATCTTTTGCAAGTTTGACACGCAAATCAAAGTACCTAAAGCCGCTTTCAAGCTGCGCGCGTATGTCTGTATTCTGGTCTTGGAGAAAATACGCAAAGTTGATGTAGCGTGTTGCGCTGTCATGCGTGCCGGGAATATTCAACTCGCTTAGTTTTTTGCTGCCGTCGAGCGCACTCATCCAATTTTGCGGCTCGTATGACGCAGACGCTTTTCCATCGGGATAGCATATGCCGCTCACAAAAATAAGCATGCACGCAACTACAGCAACAAAAACTATCAACCCCGCTTTCAATGCTTTCTTCAAAACAGCCTACCCTCTTCCGTGACACTGCTTGTATTTTTTACCGCTGCCGCACGGGCACGGGTCATTTCTTCCCACTTTTGGCATAGTGCGCCGCACTGTAACAGACTGTCCCTGCGTGTGCCGCTGTAGCGCACTGCCCTGCGCCTGCCGTCGCGCCATGTCGCCGCTCATTTGCACCATTGCAGAACGCTGCGCTTCTGCACTTGCAAACGACGCTGCTTCAGAATGCTGCGCATTCATGTCGCGAGCATTCATGCGGCGTCGCGCTTCAATCGCTTCGGGAGAAAGCTGTACGCGCACTTTAAACACGCGCGACATCACTGTAGTGCGTATTGAATCCATCATCTCGTCAAAGATGTTGAAGCCGTCTATTTTATATTCGGTGAGCGGATTTTTGCTGCCGTATGAGCGCAAGTGAACTGCTTCGCGTAAACTTTCAAGCTCTTCAAGCTGGTCGAGCCATTTTTTGTCAATCGTCTGCACATACTGATAGCGTATGAACATGTTCAAATTTTCTTTGCCTGTGAGAAGCTCTTTTTCTGTCAAGTCGTTTTGCAACATTGCGATGAGCGCATCGCGTGAAAGCTGCTCGGAAGCAAGCTGGAAACCGAACAAGCTGCGCACGCTTTCGTTCAATTCTGCAAGCGCTTCGTCTTTGCGTTTGCGCGCGTCGGCCTCATACGCAGCGAATAAATCATCCACGACATCTTTTGCGTTGTTCAACACGCGCTCGGAAAGGTTTTCGTCTGCAAGGATTGCGTCGCGCTGATTGTACACAACGCTGCGCTGCTCGTTCAACACGTCATCGTAGTCAAGAAGATTTTTACGTATTTCAAAGTTGCGGTCTTCAACTTTTTCTTGCGCTTTTTTTATGCCCTTGTTGAGCCACGGGTGGTCAATCGGCTCGCCAGGTTTCATACCTATTCTTCTCATCATCGTCTTCATGCGCTCGCCGCCGAAAAGCCGCATCAAATCATCATCCATTGAAATGTAGAACTTGCTGCGGCCTGGGTCACCTTGACGGCCCGAACGACCGCGCAGCTGATTGTCTATGCGGCGGCTTTCGTGACGCTCCGAACCTATGACGTACAACCCGCCTGCGTTTTTCACTTCCTCATAGTCTTTGAGCCACTGCGCTTTCTCAATTTTATATGCCGCGTCAAATTGCTCTGCGGTCGCGTTTGTGCCAGCCCGTTTTCGCGCGCGAAATTCGGGGTTTCCGCCAAGCTTGATGTCCGTGCCGCGCCCCGCCATGTTCGTTGCAATAGTAACAGCACCTTTTGCGCCTGCCTCCGCAATTATTAACGCTTCGCGCGCGTGATTTTTTGCGTTGAGCACTTCGTGGCGAATTCCTTTGCGCGTCAAGAGCGATGAAAGCACCTCCGACTTTTCTACAGAGATTGTGCCCACGAGCACAGGCTGACCTTTTGCATGTGCAGCTGCAATCTCGCTACAGATTGCCTCCCATTTGTCTGATTCGTTCAAATAGACTTCATCGTTTTCATCTTTTCTGATGACAGGCTTGTTCGTAGGAACTGACACAACGTCGAGATGGTAGATTTTATTAAATTCAACAGCTTCCGTCGCAGCCGTTCCCGTCATGCCGGAAAGCTTTTTGTACATGCGGAAAAAATTCTGGAACGTAATCGTTGCAAGCGTTCTGTTTCGCTGCGCAATGCGCAAATGCTCTTTTGCTTCAATTGCCTGATGAAGCCCGTCTCCATAACGCCTGCCTTCGAGGATGCGCCCCGTAAACTCGTCTATGATTTGCACTTGCCCGTCTTTCACAAGGTAGTCAACATCATTTTTGTACAGTTGATGAGCGCGCACTGCCTGCGTAAAGTAGTGCACGTATTCAAAATTGTTTTCGTCAAACACGGTGCCCGTAATCAAATTATGTTGATGCAGGATTGCGTCTATGTGATTCATGCCAGCATCAGTAAATGACACGCGCTTTGATTTTTCATCGAGCTTGTAGTCGCCCTTGAGATTTTTGCGCTCGTCAGGAGTCATATTCACTTCGTCAGGATACAAACCGGTGACGGGGTCTTTTTCCATTTCGACAAGCTGGTGCACATATTTGTCTACTTCATGATACTTGTATGTGTCGTCCTCGCCCTGCCCGCTGATTATAAGCGGAGTGCGCGCTTCGTCAATCAATATGGAGTCTATTTCGTCAACAATGCAAAAGTTGAAGCCGCGCTGCACTTTGCGCGAAAGCTCCAACTGCATGTTATCGCGAAGATAGTCAAAGCCAAGTTCGTTGTTCGTACCGTACGTGATGTCGCAGTTGTACGCACGTTTGCGCGCCTCGTTGTCCATGTTGGAAAGAATTGAGCCGACAGTTTGCCCCATGTACGCATACACTGGACGCATCCAGGCAGCGTCGCGCTCTGCAAGGTAGTCGTTCACCGTAACGATGTGCACGCCGTCTCCTGAAAGGCTGTTGAGATAAGCTGCGGCAACGCACATAAGCGTCTTGCCTTCGCCCGTTTTCATCTCTGATATGCGCCCTGAGTGAAGCGCGAGCGCACCAAGTATTTGCACATCGTACGGACGCTCGCCAAGCACGCGGAATGACGCTTCGCGCGCAAGCGCAAATGCTTCGGGAAGTATGTCGTCGAGCGTTTCACCTTTTGCAAGACGCTCTTTGAAAATAGCAGTTTGCTTTGGAAAATCTTCGGCAGAAAGCGATTGTGCCCAACTTTCTTTTTCGTTTACTTTTGCAAGAACAGGTTTAAGCGCTTTGATGTCGCGCTCATTTTGCGAGCCGAAGAAAAACGTAAGAATTTTATCGATAAACATATCCTTAAATATATATGATTTACGCAGTCTAGTCAAAGCGTTCGTGGGTAGAATATGTCATGCCGCAATTCGTGTTAAAATAATTGACACGCGCAACTTAAACAACTATGCTGTGCCTATGGACACTATCTGCTTCAAAAAAATCGTGCTGCGTTCCACCATACTGCATGTACTCACGTTCAGCGCGCTGTTCGCTTTTGCCGCACTCGCCGTTTCCTGCAACAAATCAAATGTCATAGAATCTGTCGAAGAGACAGAACTTTTTTCGCTTTCATACGGCTACTTTGATGACGAACTCAACATGTTCAGCATTTCAGACATCGGCAATATCTACACGAACATGACGATGCGCGACGGCTTTTTTTACATTGCAAACGGCGAAGCGGGAAAAATCATGGAACTAAATTCATACGGCGATTTGCTCACGCTGTACTGCAATGAAGAATACGCTGAAAATGCTGACGCAGAAACAACACCCGAGCTGCACAACACTGCGCCTAAAAAGACAATCGCGTATCCGTTCAACAATCCGGGAGCTGTCGCTGTCGATTCGCGCAAGCGCATGTATGTAGTGAGCGAAATGCCTAAAGACAGGCAAGAAAAAGATGAAAGCGGCTCTCTTTTATATAGTCAAATCATTCTCCGCTTTTCAAGCACGGGAGCTTCAGAAGATTACATAGGGCAGCAAGGCATAGGCGGCACGCCGTTTCCGTTTATTAAAAATATATACACAACTTTAAACGACGAACTTGTTGTCATATGCATAACAACAGAAGGACTGCTTGCATTTTGGTTTTCAGCAAATGGCGCGCTCATGTATAAAATCCCGCTTTTAACAAATGATGTGCCGTCAATGCCGGATGCAAGCGCCCATACAGAATTTTTTCCCGTACTGGCAGATGCCATTCCCGATTGCTCGTCTCGCACGCTTTTTGTCAAAGTTGACTATTACACGCCGCACATTGATGAAGATTCAAAAATTGAGTCGGGCATAGATTATGTGCAGACAAATATTTTTCCGCTTGTTATAGAAACAGGACGATACCGCAGCGCAATCACTGTTCCTCCATATGAAGAGATAATTTCCGCCGACTACAGCAAGCTCGTGTTCCGCCTGCCGTATGATTTTCTCGGCGTGTCATCGAGTGGCTGGCTTTTTTTCATCATTACAACCAACACAGGATTCAATGTGGAAATGGTGCAGCCTTCAAGCCAGAAAATATTGCGTCGCCATTTTGACATACAGCGCAATAATGTTTTATATTACTCACTGTCGCTTTCAGATGCAGGAATCATTTCAGCATTATTTATAGAAAAAGAAAAAGCGCGTGTCGTATGGTGGCGTACAGATTCTTTGACTGCTGCGATAGTAAAGTCATAATCGACAAAGGAAAAGTAGATGGATTTTAACGCTATTGACGAAGGACATGAAGATGGCGAAGAAGCGCTGCACTATTACTTTAATCACGAAGAGCGCATAAAGCACGCGCCTCAAAATGTGCAAGACTTTTACAACGGAGCAGGACCGCAGCCGCCAAAAGGCATACTGAAATCGCTCACCGCTACAAAAGCAAATCGCTTTGGTCTTTTTGCAATCGCCATTTTTTGCGCGTTCATCTACGCGTACTCGCTCATAGGTGAAAAATCGTATCAAAAAAAAATAGGCGGTGTTGAAATGACGCTCGCAGCTTTTTCATACGGCGATGACGTGTACGTGAGCATGAGTGCAAAAAATGCAAGCGCAGAAAAAATACCGTATGGAGCAGTTGTCAGCGCAATTATCACCGCAATAGACAATCAAAACGCGGTCATCGCTACATATAACGAAGCTCATGCGCTTGAATCAGATGACATTATCATACGGACAAAATTTACCGATTATGATATAGTGCATGTGCAAGCAGAAGTGACATTCGGCAAAGAGACGAAAACGCTCACTGCAAAAGTGATTAAACAATAAACGCGAGGATGCTATGCTGCAATTTTATTTTTTATCAATTTTGTTAAACCTCACAACAGGCATGATTTTAGTATTTGGCAAAAATCTCATCACTGGAGAAAAAGCTGAGAGTACAAACAAAGCGAGCGGCATACTCGGCGAAAACGCATTTTTTGACGACAAGACGTTCCGCCTCGTACTCGGCGTACTCACCATGTTTGTTGGCATTATGAAGTTGCTTTCAGTTGTACGGAACGACATTCCTGTTGTCGGCGATTTATTTCCTGCACTCGCAGGATTTTTAGGCGGCGGCTGTCTGCTCATAGAATGCTACAAATCAAATTCGGCGGCGGAACTCTCGCTGCCACATATTGTCAACGCTATTTTTATAGACAGGCGCAAATATGCAGGCTACGTGAGCATGACGGCGGCAGTGCTCCATTTTATCTTTCCAGATGTGCTGCTGCTGTAGGAAGCGTAAACGATGCAATGCAGTAAAAGCGATGCGTGCAAAACAATGCGCGGCGTAAAGCGCACAACGCGTGCGGCACACGCACTGCCTGTCGCAAGCAAATATTTTCTCTGCGCACTGCTCGCGCTCGCATCTGTTTTTTTCTCGTGCAGCAAAAAATCAGATGACGTAATACAATTCGACAACTCAGAGCCGCTCGCACTTGCACCTGACGTGACGTGGGCTGTCGTGCTCGACCCATACGCCGCATACCGCGACACAACTTCATGGGATTCCCGCGTTGTCAGTTACTGTAGAAAAGGCGACATACTGCAAGTAACAGGCAGCGCAACAATAAAAGGCAGCGGCACATGGTATAAATTCAATTCAGGCTGGCTTCCAGAGTCAGCGGTCAGGCTGTATGACAACAGGTTCCGTGCAGAAACTGCGGCAAAGCAACTTGTCGAGTAACAGTACAATAGACTCGCTAGCTTCAATACCGCCTGATGTCCTGCATGAGTTTTTGCTCGTCTGCCAAAAAGAGCGTGCCATGCGCGTTGCCCGACGCAAGATGTTCGAGCGCGTTTTCTGTGCCGCGCGCAAGCAGAAGCGGAATGCCGAACGATGTGGAAAGAGCGGCGGCGGCAAGTTTTGTTTCTATGCCTCCAGTGCCGAATGAGTTTGCTTCACCGATTGTAATTGAGTTTCGGAGCGCGGCAATGTCTGTGACCGTTTCTATAAGTTGCGCGTCCTTGTTTGTTTTAGGATTGTCGGTGTATACGCCGTCTATGTCGCTAAACAAAATAAGCAAATCTGCGCTCCACAAAACTGAAGCAAGCGCGCTCAAATTGTCGTTGTCGCCTATGCTGATTTCATCAAATGCAACAGAATCGTTTTCGTTGATGATTGGCACAATGCCTTCGTCAACGAGCGTAAAAATAGTATTGCGAATGTTGAGCGAGCAGTGCGCGTCTGCAAAATCATTTTTTGTTAAGAGCAGTTGCCCTATGTGCAGCGCAAATTTATTAAATGCGCTGCGCCACTTGTCCATAAGTTCCACTTGACCGATTGCGCATAACGCCTGCCGATAGTGTACATCTCGTTTTCGCGACCACTCTTTGAGCGTGGCAAGCCCGCTTATCTGCGCGCCTGACGACACAACAACAATTTGTTTGCCGCTGTCGATGAACGCTTTGCACTGACGTGCAAGATTCTCCATGAACGTAATGTTCGGAACGCCGCGTTCATCTGCGAGCGTGCTGCTGCCAATTTTGATGACAATTTTCCGCGACTGCTTGATTATTTTTGCAATGTTAATGCTGCTTGTTTGCGAAATTGCATTTGCTCCACTCACCGTATTTGTCCGTCTCCGTCAATTATATACTTTGTTGTTGTAAGCGCATTTATCCCCATAGGACCGCGCACATGCAACTTTTGCGTGCTTATGCCAAGCTCTGCGCCAAAACCAAATTCGCCGCCGTCCGTGAAGCGCGTAGAAGCGTTTACGTATACGCATGCGGCATCCACGTACTGCTGAAACTGGCGCGCGTGCGCCCTGTCGTTTGTTACAATGCAGTCCGAGTGCTTTGTGTTATGCGCGTTGATAAATGCAATCGCTTCGTCAATAGATTCAACCGCACGCACAGTACACACGTAATCGAGAAATTCAAACCCGCAGTCGCTTTGTTCTGCACGCGCAACGCATGAACTGCCGTACCTGCTTCCAGCAAGCGCGGCATCGCTATCTGCCGCCGCTTTGAGTACAGCATAGCACACACCATCTGCTTTCATAAGTACGCGACCGCCAAACTGCTTTTCAAGGCGCGGCAAAAACTCGCCGGCAATTTTTTTGTTTACGAGAATGCATTCAATTGCGTTGCACGCGCCAGGTCGCTGAAGTTTTGCATTTTCTGCTATGCTGACAGCCATGTCGCAATCAGCTGCATCGTCAACATAGAGGTGACACACGCCATCTCCTGTTTTGATAACGGGCACACGTGCATTTTGCACAACTGTTTGAATGAGTTTTTTGCCGCCACGTGGAACAACAACGTCAATTTTGCCGACAGCATGTAAAATTTGTACAACATCTTCGTGACCGTTGCTCTCTGCAAGTGCAACTGCGTTTGCAATGCCGCATGTTTGCAAGCCGCGCGTAATTGATGCAACAAGCGCTTTGTTTGACAAAAACGCAGACGATGAACCACGCAATAAAACAGCATTGCCGCTTTTGTATGCAAGGCAAAATGCGTCTACTGTAACGTTCGGACGCGACTCGTAAATGATTGCTACGACACCAAGCGGCATACGCACTTGGCGAATCTGCATGCCGTTCTGCACTTGCCAACCTGCAACTTCTTCGCCAATCGGATCTGCTTGATTGATGACAACGCGCATGCTTTCAATAATTGAGGTAATTTTTTTGTTGTCGAGGGAAAGCCGTTCAACGAGCGCGCTAGACATGCTTGCTTGTTGTGCTTTTGCAACATCAAGCGCGTTTGCTGAAAGAATTGCGTCGCGGTCAGCTTCTATGCAACGCGCAACTTCTTCAAGCGCACGATTTTTTTGCGCCGCTGTTTGCGCGGCAAGTTTTTCTGCGCCCTCTCGCAAAGAAGCGCACATTGCATCTATGTTTATCATATGATTAGTAATTTGCAAGGAAATACATACCGAGCAAAACTGCGTCACGGCATTTTTCTTCGCCCCAATCTGCATCGTGTGGAAGGCTGCTTACATACCACCAAAAAATGCCGAACTCAGGATCAATGCGCAATGCATACTCTTTGAACTCGTCTGCTTTTACCTGCTGCCCGAACATGAGATACACAGCATCATATAGCGTGTCGAGAAATGGCGCGTATATTGCTTTCCAAGAGCCCACTCCGCCAGAACACAGTTGCTCAAGTTGATACAGCACTTGCTCTTTTAACGCAGCATCTGTTTTTTCTACCCAGGTCTTTTGAATAAGCAACGTAAGGTTGTTTGCAAAACTGTTGATGTATTTTTTGTCATCGTTGCTGTTCTCGTGCGAAAATGATTTGCCGTCAAATCCAAAAGCATTCGCAATAATATCTGTCATTTTATTAAAATCAGATTTTTTGTTTGAGACAATAAATGCTGAAAGCGCGTTGACAGTTTTTTCATCTACAAATTCTTCTATCAAGGCACCTGTTCCATTTGGCGACATCATGCTTTAATAATATACTATTTTCAAACTTTATTCAATTACTATCACGAAAATCAGCCACTTGCAATTATCCTTTAAATAAAAATTTAACTGGACAAATCTACCACATTGATATACACTATCTTTTAGGTAGGAAAATATGAAAATCTCAACGCGCGGACGATATGCGCTCCGCTTCATGATTGATTTAGCACAACATAATCAGGATTCTTTTATCCCTCTGAAAGATATTTCCGAACGTCAGGCAATTTCAATAAAATATCTTGAACAGATTACCTCGCTTTTAAGCAAATATGGGCTGCTCAAGAGCGTGCGCGGTCCGCAAGGCGGCTATAAACTTGCGCGTGAAGCAAACAATTATACTGTCGGCGAAATCTTGCGCATTACAGAAGGAGATTTGGCGCCAGTCACTTGTCTTGAAGCAGATGCAATAAATTGCGAGCGCCGCCCATTTTGCTCCACAATAAAATTATGGGAAGGCCTGCAAAAAACAATTAATAATTATCTTGACAATATTACACTCGACCAACTTATTGTTGAACCTGAATCGCTTGACTACAGCATATAACTTTTTTAGAGGAAAGCGCTGTACTGCAATGAAAACCTGTTTGAAAATTAATAATTATTAATGCGAGTAAAACGATGCGAAACAAACAAAATGACGAGCTTGCTGTGTGCGGCATGTCTGCCGTAAAAAAACTTGAAAAAAACAATTGGCAACAAATTCGCCGTTTGTATTTTACACAAGAAGTTGCGCCGCTTTTTGGCGGACTGTGCAAAAAGCTTGCAGAAAATCACGGCATTTACAATGTTGTTAAATCAAGTGATTTGGAAAAACTTTCAGGCACTGTGCACCATCAGGGCGTTGTAGCGATGATGCATATGCCGCACATCATTCCGCTCGACTCAGATATTGTTGACAGCTGGATTGCAAACGGCGAAAACGCGCTTGTGCTCGACCATATTGGCAACGCAAACAACTTTGGCGCAATCGTGCGAAGCGCAGCATTTTTTGGCATGAAGCATATTGTCACAGCAAACGACGAGTCGCAGTCGCTTGTAACAACGAGCAGCTATCGCATTGCGGAAGGAGGCATGGAGTTCGTGAACATCTATTCAGTCAGGTCGATTGCGCGGCTGCTTGAAGCTGTGAATGGGCGCATGGCGCGGATAGGCACTGACTTGCATGCCAAAAAATCGGTAGCAGAGATTACCGTGCTGTGCAACAGGAAGCCCGCGCTCGTTGTGCTTGGCAACGAAGAGACAGGCATTTCTGAAACGGCACGCACTAATTGCGATGAGTGCGTCGTCATCCCGTATGCTGACATGGGAAACGGCGAAGCGGCAGTACAAAGTTTAAACGTGGCACAAGCTGCATCAGTCATTTTGTATGAGCTGATGAAGCAAAAATAGCGGTGCTGCTGCATGCGTTTGCATGCAAGACAGGCTTATGGCAGCATCGCGTTGGAAACTACCGAATCATCTGCAACATTCAAGACAAAAAAATAGTCATTGCAGCGGTACGAACAGCTCATCGCCGTGCCACATATGATGCGCACTTTTGTTGCGATGTATTTTCAATATGGTACACCGCTTGCCGCAGGAGCTGACATGCGTTTCGACGAGAAGACGAGCGCAATGAGCGTTACTGCATACGGGAACACTTTGAAAATCACTGTTGGCACAACATTGAGCGCGGGAATTGCCTGCGACACATTTGCAAGCGTTGTAAAAAATCCGAAGAAAAATGTGGCTCCCAAAATGCCGAGCGGCTTCCATTGACCGAAAATGAGCGCGGCAATTGAAAGGAAGCCCAAGCCCGCAACGCTGCCGTTGAACTCGCCGCTATATGTAACAAGCATGATGCTTCCGCCAAGCCCCGAAAGCGCACCGCTCATAAGCACGCCAAACCAGCGCATCTTGTACACGTTTACGCCTGCACTTTCTACAGCAGACGGATGTTCGCCACATGCGCGGAGACGAAGCCCGAACGATGTGCTGTACAGCAGCCAGAATGAAAAGCCCCATATTGCAAGCGCAAGCCAGGTAGACCAGTATGAGCGCGTGAAAAAGAGCGCACCGAGTACGGGAATTTTTGAGAGCAGCGGAATGTCGTCGCGTATAATGCCCATCATAATCGGGATGTTGCCGCTGCCAGTTACGAGGCGCGCCACATACACAGTAATTGCAGCAGCGAGCATGTTGATTGCCGTGCCAGAAATCGTTTGGTCGGCGCGCAAGTTGATTGAAGCTGCTGCGTGCAGCGAAGAAAAGAGCGTGCCGCATATGATTCCTGAAATAAGTCCGAGCACAATGCACAAACCATGCGGCATTATGCTTGCGGTGAGTTTAATAAAAAACGCAGAGCCGAAATATCCTGCGAGCATCAATCCTTCAAGACCGAGATTTGTGACGCCGCTGCGCTCGCTATAGAGACCGCCCAAACTCGTGATGAGCATGGGAATTGTATATGCAATGACATATGGAAAAATCTGCAAAAATAAGTCCCACATTATGCCACCTCCGAATTTGAATTATTAATTTTTGATGCACGCCGTTCGTACATTTTGTGAAATACGCTGTTCCACAGCCGCTCAAATAAAACGCTTGTTGCTGTAAAGTAGATAATGACTGCGATGATTGTGTCAGCGATTTCTGGCGGTACAGATGTCATTGCATTCATAAAGCCTTTGCCCGACTGCAAGATGCCAAAAAAGAGCGAGGCAAGCAAAACGCCAATAGGTGTAGAGGCTCCGAGCAACGCAACAGCAATGCCGTCAAATCCTTGCGACGGCATAACGCCTATCTGCATGTTGAGTGAATAGCCCGTGTAATATGAAAGCCCTGCAAGACCTGCAAGCGCTCCGGAGATAATCATAGACAACATAACGTTGACTTGCACATTTATGCCTGCATATTCTGCGCAGAATTTATTTGCGCCAACAGCTTTTAAACCGAAGCCGAGCGTTGTCTTGCGCAAGCAAAAGTGAACGAGCACAAGCGCAATGATTGCGAGGAAAATGCTTATGTTTATGTACGTGGAGCCTGCAAAAAGTTTTGTGAGCCATGTAGTGCGGAGTGACTGCGTAACTGCAATGGCAGAACTTTCAGTTTCAAGCGACGGCCCCTTTAAATGTGCGGGAATGTAGTAGTATACGCTCCAGTACGCAATCCAGTTCATCATAATTGATGAGACAACTTCGTGCACGTTGAACTTTGCCTTTAAAAATCCTGGAACTGCCGCCCACAGCGAGCCACCGAGAATTGCAGAAAAAATCAACACGATAAGATAGAGCGGACGCGGCAGGAAAACATAGTGCGCTACGATTGTGGCAACAATGCCGCCCACAAGCATTTGACCTGAACAGCCTATGTTGAACAAGCCTGTCTTGTATGCAAACGCAAAGGCAAGTCCGGTAAAAAAAAGCGTCGTCGCTGTGGCGAGTGTGTTTCCGACTCGCTCCATATTCATCAAGCTGCCGCGGAATATGTACGAAAAAGCGGCAAACGGATTTTCTCGGATTGCCGCCATGAGCAGGCCGCCTGCAAGCAAGCCGAGCACGACCGCGCTTATCGCTATTAAAAATGTACCGCTTTTGCGCTCGCCTGAATGTTTTTGTGCGGAAAGTGCCGCGCCATTTTTTTGTAATTTTTTTTCTGCCATTATTGTGCCTCCGCACGTGATTTTGCAACGCCTGCCATCATAAGACCGACCGCGTGCTCGTCTGTGTCTGCCGTGTTCACAATGCTCATAAGTTTGCCGCCCGATATGACCGCAATTTTGTCAGACAAGTTAAAAATTTCGTCGAGTTCAAGCGACACAAGCAAAACAGCGTTGCCTTTGTCGCGATGCGCAACAATCTGCTTGTGGATGTATTCTATTGCACCAACGTCGAGCCCGCGCGTCGGCTGCACAGCGATTAATAATTTTGGATTTACAGAAATCTCGCGGCCAACGATGAGCTTTTGCTGATTGCCGCCAGAAAGTTTTCCTGCAGGAGATTTTGTGCCTTCTCCTGAACGCACATCAAAATTGTTTATAACGTCTTGCGCGTAATTTGCAATGTGCTTGTCGTCGAGAATGCCATGCTTGCTGAACGGCCAGCGGTAGAAATCTTTTATTGCAACATTTTCAGCAATTGATTCAGTTGGCACAATGCCGCGCTTTTGTCTGTCTTCAGGAATATGCCCTATGCCTGTCTCGTTGCGCTCACGGATTGAAAGCTTTGCAGCATCTATGCCGTCAATCATAATCTCGCCACTTTCAATAGGAATGAGGCCCGTAATAGCTTCGACAAGTTCGCTCTGCCCATTGCCGTCAACGCCCGCAAGTCCAATTATTTCACCTTCATGCACGGTCAGCGAAAAATCTTTTACACCGAGCACTTTTTTTGCGTTCATCACGTTTAAGTTGCGCACTTCAAGAATCGGGCGACCTGTCTTTGCAGGAGCTTTTTCCACTTTGAAGTTGACGGGACGGCCGACCATCTTTGCAGCCATCTCTTCAACGCTCGTTGCAGCTACGTCAACGACATCAATCATTTTACCGCGCCTGATGATAGTGCATCTATCTGCAACAGTTTTTATCTCATCAAGTTTGTGCGTAATGATGATGACAGATTTGCCCTCTTTTACCAGATTTTTAATAATCACCATGAGGTCATCTATTTCCTGCGGCGTAAGAACTGCTGTTGGTTCATCGAAAATCAGGATGTTTGCATCGCGGTAGAGCATTTTTAAAATCTCAACGCGCTGCTGCATGCCGACAGAGATGTCTTCAATTTTCATATCAGGGTCAATGTTGAGCCCGTATTGTTCACTGAGCGCTTTAATTTTTTTTGACGCTTCTGCGCGGCGCAGCACAAACGAGCCTTCGTTGCCGAGAATGATATTTTCCGTGACAGTAAAATTGCGTACAAGCTGGAAATGCTGATGCACCATGCTGATACCGAGGTGCGTTGCATCGTTTGGATTTTTAATGTTCACTTCCGTGCCGCGCACTTTGATGCTACCTTTGTCTGCATGATATAGCCCGAATAAAATGCTCATCAGCGTCGATTTTCCCGCGCCGTTTTCTCCGAGAATCGCGTGCACTTCTCCATTACGCACTTGCAGCGTAATGTCGTCATTTGCAATAATACCAGGGAATTCTTTTCTGATGTGGAGCATTTCAATCACATAGTTTTCATCGCTCACTGAAAGCCTCCAAAAAAACGATATAATAATAGGGCATCTCTAAACTATATTTAAATTGTTTTTAGAGGTAACCTGCATATAGTGTACCATGATTTTACGTTTTTGGAAATAGATAAAAATTGGAAAAAACAGCGCGCATAAATTTCTTTCAGTTTTCGGTACTTGTAAGGAAGTGCTGATTAATGTCTCACTTGCCTGCCCTGACTGCCGTCAGGCAGGCGGGCAAGCAGGAATATTACTCAATACTTCCTTAAGAACTAGAACGCACCAGCCGGAAACCCACGCGGCCAGGACCCGAATCGGCACCCTGCGGGTCGTTTGCATCCTCTGTGCTGTAGCCACCATACCAATCCCATCACCATTCATAATACACAAGATGACCACTGCCACCTGCGTTGTTCTTGCACGCTGTCCCGCCCACTGCAAGGGCAAGGCTTGCAAATAATGCACGTGCATGCACCATTCTTTTCATACAATTTTTTCCTTCATATGCGTGTTTTGTATCGTTGCGCAGAACGCATAAAACACCGTCGAATCAGTAAATATATTTTAAGAAAATGTACACTCTTTAATGTGCACGGCGCACACAACACTTGACAAAGTTCAGAAAAAATCATACTATGTTATTGTACATTTTAATTATTGTTTAGAATGGACTCGTGGCTCACGGGTCTTTTTTTATAGGTGGCACATGGAATATATTTCGTTTGACGACATTCCCCATTATTCAGACTGCGCTCCGCTTGTTGAAGGATTGGGATTTTGCCTCGTCGATTTAAAAATTGTTCCTGCAAAGACGGTCACAAAAATTACAGCTGTGATTGCACCAAAAGAAGTTAACGAAAACATAAGCGTTGATGACTGCTCTCGCGTGCATCACGCATTGCTTCCGCGCCTTGAGGCGCTGCTTGGCACAGACAATACATCTATGGAACTTACATCACCAGGCATTGACCGCAATATAAAAAACGCCGCAGAATTTGAGTTGTTTGCAGGGCGCGGTGTGCGCGTGTGGAGTAAAAAAGCAAACGATTGGCTCATCGGAAAAATTATTAATTCTGACAAGCAGTCTGTAATGTTGGAAGCGGAAGACGGAAGTTCGTTTTCTGTTCCGTATGAAGAAATAGCAAAAGCTAAGTTTATATAGTTACTATTTTATATGGAGGTTTTTCCATGTCAGAGATGGCGGAAGCAATCCGACAGTTAATACAGGAGAAAGGGTATTCTGAGGATTCAGTTAAGACAATAATTGAAAATGCACTTAAAGCAGCATATAAACGCACATATGGTACGGCAGAAAACGCGATTGTTAAATTTACAGATGACATGTCCGATGTTGCAATATATTCACGAAAAACTGTTGTAGACGGCGTATATGACCCGGTGACTGAGATTGAACTTGACGATGCAAAAAAATTGAGCGATGAATGTGAAGTCGGAGACGAAATAGACATACTTGAGGACCCAAAACAATTTGACCGCTCTGCCGTGACAACAGGAAAACAGACTGCGCACCAAGAACTTAACGAGAGTTATCGCGACGCGTTGTATAATGAATACAAAAATAAAGTGGGCGAAATAGTTGTATGCTATTATCAATATGAGCGTAACGGCGATATTTACGTTGACTTGGGCAACGCTGGAAAACTTGAAGGCGTGTTGCCGCTTAAATTCCAGTCACCGCGTGAAAAATATGAAAAAGACGACCGTATAAAAGCGCTCATCGTTAATTTGCGGCGCATTCCAACAGGGCTGCAAGTGATTCTTTCGCGCAGCGACCCTGAACTTGTGCGCTCAATTATAGAGATGGAAGTGCCTGAAATTGCCGATGGCACTATCGAAATTGTTAAGATTGTGCGCGATGCCGGTCATCGCACGAAAATAGCTGTTTCGTCAATGCGCGAAGATGTTGACCCTGTAGGCGCATGTGTCGGTTTAAAAGGTGTACGCATTCAAAACGTTATACGCGAGCTGCTCGGTGAAAAAATTGATGTGCTCAAATATGACCCGTCTCCTGCGGCATTCATTAAAAACGCGCTGTCTCCTGCACAAGTGCAACGGGTGCTTATCCTTGATCAGGGGAAAAAGCAGGCGCTCGCAATTGTTGAAGAAAGTCAGTTCTCGCTCGCAATAGGCAAGCAAGGACAGAATGTACGCCTTGCAAACAAGTTGTGTGACTGGAGCATTGACGTTAAGACAGAAGAGCAAGCAGCTGAGATGGATTTGTCCGAAAGCGTTACAATGCAAACAGCGCAAAATCTTTTCAGCGATGACAACTACGATGAGATTAAAACTGTTGCAGAACTTCCTGGCGTTGATGCACGTGTCGCAGACATGCTCAAAACTGCCGGCATAGAAGATATAGAACGGTTTATTGAAGCATATGATAATGGCAGTTTGAAAAATATTGCAGGTCTTACTGAAGATGAAATTAACACTGTTGAAGCGATAATCAGAGACAGCGTTGAATTTGTAGAAGCGAGCAGCACTGGTGACGAGCTTTCGGACAGTGGTACTGAAGAAACATATCATTGCCCTGAATGCGGCGCAGTTATTACGCTTGACATGACACATTGTCCCAAGTGTGGTGTCGAGTTTGAATTCAAAGAGGACGAGGAATAGAATAATTTATGGCGGATGAATCAGGGAAAAAGCCGGAATTTGTAGTTCACAAAAAACAGACGAACCCAGACAAAGGAACTGCTCCTGCCGTGCCTGAAAAAAAGCGCGTTGTCGTCGTAAAGCGTGGCGTAAAAAAAGTTGTTGCAAGACCAGAAAAGCCTTCTGTAGAAAAGCAAGCGTTTAACGTTGCTGCTGAAAAAAATGAAGCAGTGCAAAAGCAGGCAAAATCTGTCGCACCGACAGAAAAAAAATCATTTGATTTTAATGCAGTCCGTCCAAATGTAAAAGCGGGCAACCTTTCTGACCGTGCACGAAACTCATCGAAAGGTTCGCATGCTTCAGGTTATACACAGCGGCCATATCGTGACAGCACTGGTTTTACTGGTGCGCAAGCGCGTGCAGGGTATCAGAGCAGAGAGCGCGAAAATCAACAGGGCGTACGACGCACAAAACCTGGAATGTCTGGCGCAAAGCAAGGCGGTTTCCAAAATAAAAACGGCAAAGGCATGCAAGGTGCACATCTCGGATTTGCAGGTGCACGCTCAACAAGTTTTGGAACGGGAGCAGCTGTTCCACCGCCTAAAGCACCTGCAAAAAAAGCGTTCAAAGGCAAAAAGCAAGTATATCGCAAAAACGAAGAGCAACTTGAAGACGGCAAGTTTTTTGAGCAACGAAAGAAAGTTGAAGCTGCGGCAAGCGTTGTTCCAAAATCGATAGACATTATGGAGTCGATTTCTGTTTCTGACCTTGCTAAAAAGATGAACCTCAAAGCGTCTGATATTATTCAAAAGCTCATGTCCATGGGCATGATGGTGACAATCAATCAGTCTGTTGACTCTGACACTGCAACGTTGCTTGCATCTGAATACGGCTGTGAAGTTCACCTCGTCAGCTTGTACGATGAAACACTTATCGAAAGCGAAAAGGACAATGAAGCAACTGTAAAAACGCGTCCGCCTATTGTTACCGTCATGGGGCATGTTGACCACGGCAAAACAAAGACGCTTGATGCAATCCGTCACTCGCATGTTGCAGAAGGAGAGTTTGGCGGCATTACGCAGTCAATAGGCGCATACTCGGTAACGACTCCAAAAGGCACCATTACATTCCTCGATACGCCTGGCCATGAAGCGTTTACAATGATGAGGGCGCGCGGCGCGCAGGTAACGGATATAGTTGTGCTTGTTGTTGCAGCAGATGACGGCGTTATGCCGCAGACGCTTGAAGCGCTCAGCCATGCAAAAGATGCAAATGTTCCCATCATCGTTGCGGTTAATAAGATTGACAAACCTGATGCAAATCCTGATTTAGTGCGTACGCAGCTTTCAGAGCGCGGGCTTACTCCTGAAGATTGGGGCGGCGACACGCAGTACGTAAACATAAGCGCCCTCAAAGGCGAAGGCATTGACGATTTGCTCGATGCAATTTTGTTGCAGGCGGAAGTGCTTGAATTAAAAGCTGATTACGGTTGTCGTGCAGAAGGAAAAATACTTGAGTCACGCGTTGACCAAGGACGTGGCATAGTTTCGTCGGTGATATTGCAGCGCGGTACGCTCCGTCAGGGCGACCCATATGTTGCAGGCATTTATTCTGGTCATGTGCGCGCGCTGTTCAATGACCGCGGGCAACGAGTTCAGGAAGCGTTGCCGTCAATGCCAGTAGAAGTGCTTGGCATTGAAAATATGCCGAATGCAGGCGACCCGTTCCAAGTAACTGAAACTGAAAAAGATGCAAAAGAGGTTTCGCTTAAACGGCAGGAATTGAAACGATTTGAAGAAGCGCGCTCGCTGAAAAAAGTTACGCTTGAAAACTTGTATCAAACAATTGATGCAAGCAATGTAAAAGAATTTCGCGTGCTTATCAAGGCAGATTTGCAAGGCTCTGCAGAAGCGCTCAAAACTGCACTCGAAAAGCTTTCGACAAAAGATATTCGTCTTGTCGTCATTCATTCCTCTGCGGGTGCAATCAATGAGAGCGACGTCATGCTTGCTTCAGCAGATAGAAGTGCGGTTATCATCGGATTCAATGTGCGCCCGACCCCCAAGGCAAAAGCACTTGCAGAACAAGAGCGCGTTGACATTCGCAAGTATTCAATCATCTATAAAGCTGTTGAAGAAGTGCAAGCTGCAATGGAAGGCATGCTTACGCCTGACACCAAAGAGCAGACTATCGGTACACTTGAAGTGCGCGACACATTTAAAGTGCCGAAAATCGGCGTGATTGCAGGATGCTACGTCACTGACGGCGTAATCAAACGGAGCGGCAGCGTAAATCTTATTCGCGATGGCATTGTTAAATTCAGCGGAAAGATTTCTTCGCTCAAACGCTTCAAGGATGACGCGAAAGAAGTTGCAGCAGGATTTGAGTGCGGTGTCGGTCTTGAAAACTGGCAAGACATTCAAGTTGGCGATGTGCTTGAAGCGATAGAAATTATTAAAGTTGCACGGAAACTCGGCGATTCAATTGCAGATGAACAAGAGGAAAAAGAAGAGGCGTAACTATGGGACGCTATCGCATGGAAAAACTCGGCGACCAGTTGCGTGACGAGATTGCCACACTGATAATCACAGGTCAAGTAAAGGACCCGCGCGTTTCAACGTTTTTAACAGTGAATCGCGTTGAACTCTCAAAAGATTTATGCCATGGCAAGGCGTATGTGTCGAGCTTTCTTTCAGACGCACAAGTAAAGCGCGGCGTTGAGGGCTTGAACAGCGCGGCAGGATTCATTCAGTCGTCAATTGCAAAAAAGTTGCGAATACGGCAATTTCCGCACCTTACGTTTTATGTCGATACGGCAATGAAGCAAGGATTTGAAATGGTGCAAAAGTTGAACGAGCTTGAAAAAACACACGCAGATGTCTGAACGCTGCAATCCAAATGGAATCGTGCTCTTTGCAAAGCAGCCCGGCAAAACGAGTTTTT
>JAFSRD010000043.1 GCA_017446265.1 Treponema sp. | reverse complement strand
TTTCTTCTTAAGTTCTCTACTGCCGGGTTTGTATTTGCAAGATATAGTTTGCTTCGTGCTGCAAATAGTTCTGAAACATGTTTTATCAATGTAGATTTTCCTGTACCTGCAGAACCATAAATAAAAGCAACATGAGAATTTGAAAACATTTGTAAAAGTGCCCGTTTTTTTATTTCATCGTCAATTTTATCAGGATTATTATTTAACCAAACCTGAACAAAAGCTGTATATCCTTTAAGGCCTGCAGTTGTTAAGTCCTTAAACTTTTTTATTATCTCTGAACAGTCATCTGCATATTCATTAATATATATTGAATCAGAAAATTCCTTCAAAGAACGTGTCTTTACATGCTTGTAATACAGTTTTTGGTTATATGATTCAATCAAATCATCAATATTCTCAAATGCCTCCAAATCACTTGCTTTTGTGAATAAAACATTGTTGCGTTCTGTATTTGTTTTTATAAAGCGGGCTAAAAACTCTTCTTCATGATTA
Organism: Treponema sp.; assembly: GCA_017446265.1. GTDB lineage: Bacteria > Spirochaetota > Spirochaetia > Treponematales > Treponemataceae > Treponema_D. Next base: position 77,037 of record JAFSRD010000043.1, on the reverse strand, counting down.
ACAGTTGGAATACAGTCCAATAAATCAAATATACGAGGATTATGTCCTATCAATGAAGTTGCAAAAGGCATTTCATCAAATGGTTTGCATCCGTAAGATAAATGTAAACTTGATAATTTTTCACAAGTTCCATCCCATTTAATTTGATTCTTCATAATCGAATTATTCATCGTATAAAGCAAATAGCGAAGAATATTCGAACCCGCTAAATTGTTTTTTAATATATTTCTGCAAACATCAAAAATATCGAATAAAGCTGTGTTTTTAGCTCGTTCAATTATTATTGCTTTGACAGAATTATAAAAATCATCAGGACTGGTAAGCAAATCAAGCAAGTTTGTCTCTGTCTTGGAAATAAAGTTCATAAGATTATCATAGACTAGATTATTACTTTTTATTTCCGATTTTCCTGAAATAATATACCCAAAGTGATTTAACTCACAAGGTCGTATAGCAGCTCGCCAAGAATCAATTATAAGGATTTCCATCTTATTGTTTATAATGTTGATTACATCTTTATGCATCGACAGTCTTACTGCATAGTTTTCAAGTATATCCAATGATGTAAACGCAATTGCGCGGTCAAATTTGCTTACATTATCTATAGCAACTGTAAGGGTTACTTCATAGTAAATTTTCTCATTTATAAAAAATGGCTTTATTTTTTGAATATATAAGCGTTCTTTATAATCTATAGTATCTGATACTAAAGAGTAAGTCTCTATTTTTTCAGCAATTTTCTGATAGTATTCATTTATGTCTTTGTCCATATCAATTGGAAAATCTTCTATATTTTTTAAGACTTGTAGATTACAATTTTGAGACAAAAGTGTTTTTATTTTTAGTAAATACTCATAATATTTCAACATCAAGCGTTCAGATGCATTTTCATCAAGAGTATAATGTGAAGCAGACTTTTGTAACAATTCATGAAATTTATATAAAAACCTTAAATCCCCTCTTGTTTTTAATACTTTAAGAAGTCTAACCCTCTCATCGTAATCATTTGGATCAACATCTTTGTTTGCAGAACATAATTTCATTGCAATATATTCAACAAAATTTCTTAATTGGCTTAGGATATTTTGGCTTAAAAGCCCACGCTCAGAATCGTCAAACTTGCTAATATTCTTACAAATATTTGTATCAGCACCCAAAATGGCTTTATCTATTGCAGTCATAATTTTTATTCTCCCAGTTTCTCCTGTCCGCTCGACACCTGTCTGTCCGACAGGCAGAGACGGGTGCACAAAGATAGCATTTATCATTTTAGTTTGTAGCGTCTGCCTTTTTTCTCTCCGAAGCCTTCAATAAGACATTCTGATTCAAGCCTGTTAAAAATCTTACGGACACCAGCAGATGAAAGACCTGTGATTTCTCTTCCTTTCTGATTGTCGATTGAATCATTTTGTCGAAGATAATCAAGAATTATATCGCTACTTTTTTGTTTTATCGCTACTTTATCGCTACTTTTTTCAGATTTTATCGCTGCTTGCTCTTTGTAACGAATGTGACAGTAGCGATTTTTAAGTTCATTATGCTCATCCATTAAAAGATTGCGGAAAAACTTTTCCAGAAACTCTGGATTTTCATGAATGTCTTTTTTCAGATTGTTGTAATTTGCGCGAACCAGGGCGTTTCTGAAATACCATGAATTTTCCGCGAAGATGTCGTTATTTACATTAAATCCAAGAGAGCGTAGATATTTGATTGTAAAAACAGCCGTTGTTCTTGTATTTCCTTCTCCAAATGCGTGAATCTGCCAGAGACGGGAAACAAAGAATGTAACGTGCCTCACAATTTCGTCCATGCTCAAATTCCTGTAATTAAAGTTTCTTTCCTGCTCAAAGTCGTAATCCAATGCCATCTTCAATTCAAAGGCAGCACCGTACATAACTGTATCGCCATCAAGAACCCATTCGTGCTTTGAAATATCGTAATCACGAAGTTTTCCTGCAAACTTAAAGATTCCTTCAAAAAGACGGCCGTGAATCGCAATCAAATGCGAAGGTGAAAAATTAAAGGATTTTTCGCTCAAAATTTGTGCGATTCTTGAAGACACTTTATCTGCCTCTTCCGTTCTTTCTTGAGAATCATCAATGCGTTCTGTTTTTGATTCATAGTAAGCATCGATAAGAGATTTAGCTTCATCAAATGTGATTTCACCTTCGATATTGCGTTTTGCAGTATCAAAAAGATATTTCGACGGAGTAAGTCCATCGACCTGTTGTAAGCCTATGGCAGTTGACCATGCATAAGTTTTATCTTTTTTTGCAGGTTCTGCATTGCGAATATATTGCTCAAAGTCCAGTTCGTATGAATGTTTATCTGACATTTTTTTATCTCCCAATTTCTCCTGTCCGCTCGACACCTGTCTGTCCGCCCGCCTGTCCTGACTGCCGCCAGGCAGGGGACGGACAGGACAGGCAGAGGCGGGCGCACAAAGGCAACATTTTTTCGATTGCAGCGACTATGCCACGACGCCACGCACCTGCTTGCTTCGTGTGTTCGGCAAGTGGTGGAAGAGGAATTGGAATCGTTTTTAATGTATTTATACTAACACCACCAATAATACCGTTCATATTGTCTTTAAATAAACCCGTAAAAATGTTGGATTGTAAAAAATAATACATAAAAGAATTAATCGTTTTAACACAAGAATCAAGACAACATAGTCTATTTCCAAAGTAAACAATTTGATTTGTGAATGCAATTTTTTTCCCAGCACTGCCACCTTCAATACACATTAATATTGATTGCTCTGGGGCTAGTCTAAATTTTTCATTATCGATCGGTATTTTTACACCATTATCATAATTGATTGTATTATCAAAGCTAACATCTTTAGTTGCAATATAATTTCTGCCTTCTTTTAAATTCATATACTTAAGTTTTTTTCTGTCTCATTAATACTATTTCCTGTATAGAGATTACAAATCTCCCCCAACCGACACCAGCACCAATTCTCTGGAATATCAAAAGGAATCTCATCTTCTGTAATTTCGGACAATTCTTTTTTTGTCACACGGATTTGTGATTTACTACGTAAATCACTTTTTTTAGTTTTTTTATTCTTTCCATCGCAAATTCCGTAGGAATTTGCAAATCCGTGTGACAGTCTTTCCTTGCGTATCTCTTCCAGCAAATCCCGCGCGTTTCCTTCGCTGGCTATCTGCGGAACGAGTTTTCCCTGAACGGCTTCCTGTAAAAGTGCGTTTTTCAAATCTTTTGCGGTCATAGGTTTATCCTAAAATTTAGTGAGGTCTGAACACTATCCATTTTGGAAGCAAGGTCGGCGACTTCTTTTTCAATCCAGCCGATACTTTCTAACAATTCAGTGTGTAAAATCGTAAGATTTTTAAAATGGTTTATACGCTCACAGTGAGAAATTCTATTTCGGAGAATTCTAAAGTTTTCAAATCGCTTTTGCATATTTTTTGCAGTACGCAGATATTTTGGGCAATTCGGAAAAGCGTATCGTAATACATAATGCCGGTGTAATTTTATGGTTTGATTTGCATTAAAGATTCTCAGTTTGCTTTTTGAGTCTAAAGGGAGAATATCCATCCATTCTTGACCATTCGAACAGTCTGTAAGAGCTTTATCTATTGCATTACGAAGACTTACTTCAAAAAAATGCAGCAGAGGATAAAAAGAGCGGCATCTTTCAATATTGTTCAAATAATTGTTTATCGTCATCTCATTTGTGTTGCCAGCATACACTTGCAAACGAATTTGTGTAAGTGTATTTTCTATGCTGTCAAATTGCTGTTGGTTCATATAGCTTCTATTTTACTTGATTTTTTGGGAAAAATACAGTATATTACTCTCGTAAGCCGCGGGATTCCTTCTCCCTGCATTGAGCAGGTGGTTCATCGTATGATGACGCAGGGACCGCGGACTGTTTTTTTTAAGTCCGAGTTCTGATTTTTATCAGCCAGGGGCAACGAAAGGGCATCTTTTGGTGCCTTGCTTTGTTTTAACTCTCTGGCGGTCATTTTGCTTCCTCTTCCTTTAACTTATATCTTCTGTTTTTATTTCCACCCAGTGACTCAAGATAGCCGAACTGTGTAAGCTGCCGCAAATATTCCGCCGCCATATCTACCAGATTTTGTAATGATGCCCTTTCCCTGTAATGTTTCATTCCATTCTTTTATAGAAAATGTAAATGCATTTGTTCCTGCATCAGTTTTAAACGTATCGAATTCGCTACGTTTAAAATCTGGATTATGAAGGGACTCCCATAAACCTAAAAACTCTACAATATCACGCCCTCGTAACCATGAATGAATAGTTATACAAGGATCTGAGCTTCTATAACGCGCAATATCTGTAAGGGAAATAAACTCATTTTCAAAATCGCTTGTATAGATTCCAATTTCAATTCCTTTTGCATGAATTGTATCTTTTACTATTTTAGCCATCAGAGCTCTCCTTTCTGTGTTTTTTGATGCAGTTCTGTAATCTGGAATAGAAGATTATCTATTTCGGCATTTAACTTCGCTCGCTTTTCTTCGCAATTTTAGATTATTATCTTGGTCGATGATTTCTTTGCGCTCGCTCCACCATGCAACACAATCATCAAAGTCTGAAAGTTTCATTGGCTTTGTTTTACTAAAATGCTTTACACCCTTTGGCATGTCCACACGATAAAACCAAATCTTTCCACTTGGATCTTCATTGTTAAAATAAAGAATGTTTGTAGTAATGCTTGTATATGGCGAGAAAACACTTTGCGGCATTCGGATAACGGTGTGTAGGTTAAAGTCCGTAAGGAGTTTTTTCTTAAGATTCGTTTTAGCGTTGTCGTTTCCAAACAAACTAATCAGGTATAATCATAGGTACCATTGGTCTTCACCACTCCAGGTTGCAGGTTGACCAAACAAACTAATCAGGTATAATTGAGGTCACTGAAAGGGCTGGCCACGGTAAGTTGCAGGTTGACCAAACAAACTAATCAGGTATAATTCTTGGTGAGCGTGTGAAGTTAGGTATTAAGTTGCAGGTTGACCAAACAAACTAATCAGGTATAATGGCTTGTGCTGCAGGATGAATACGGCTACGGTTGCAGGTTGACCAAACAAACTAATCAGGTATAATAGTCCTGCTTGCGCTGCTTCGCAGGATAAAGTTGCAGGTTGACCAAACAAACTAATCAGGTATAATCCAAACGTCTTGCCGTTCAAGACCCTGTGCGTTGCAGGTTGACCAAACAAACTAATCAGGTATAATCCGGCATTTTAGCATTCATCATGTCGGACAGTTGCAGGTTGACCAAACAAACTAATCAGGTATAATCCCGCAACACAATTTAAGCAGCGGCCACCAGTTGCAGGTTGACCAAACAAACTAATCAGGTATAATAGATTCGGCGATGATAGGCGAATCGGTCGGTTGCAGGTTGACCAAACAAACTAATCAGGTATAATTTACAGGTAAAATTACTTTCGGTTTGCTTGTTGCAGGTTGACCAAACAAACTAATCAGGTATAATACATCCAACGTAAATCCTTGTAAAACAAGAAATAAGGTTGCGTTGGATGTATTATTTTTGGCAAATATTTAGAATAAAAGCAGTTGTTCTGGTTGTTTTTTTTCGACTTTTTTTGATGCGGTATAACTGATAATGTTTCCATATTGTTTATCCGTTATAGTAATAATATCAACTTTTCCCTTGTTCGGCAAGTTTTGCTTTATTAAACGATAATATTTTTCGCAAGAATCTTTCCCAGAAAAAAGTTTTGTATAAATTGAATATTGAACCATTCCAAATCCATTATCAAGAAGAAAATTTCGAAAATCAGTGGCCTCTTTTCGTTCGTTAATTTTGAACAGTGAACGATTTTTCAAAATCGGAACTGTTCAAAACTGCGCGTTCGCAATGAAATGAGAACGCGCAAACAATAAGCAAGTTTGCAAAGCAAACTGCAAGATAAAATACACGCGCCATTTCAGCGTGTATTTTAAACGTTCTTTTTTTTCAACAACTGGTAAATCAAATAAAACAAGCATCCACATAAGTTCGTACCTATTCAATAAGGGTAATTCCATTTTCATTTCCTTCCCATTGCGGTAGCTCAATATTTGGACTCCCACTGTCTAATGCTCTTACATAAGAGGATGCTACATAATTCATACTCTGAACAACTTGACTTTCGCCCTCAGAAGTATGAACTTTTACTTTTAATAAATTTGCCAAAACTTTTTTTGTTTCAGGATTTACTTCAGTTGCACCATCTTCTATAAGACGGTAAACAAATGTATCAACAACGGGACGATAGATTTCAAATAAGTCGTCAGCAAGACAAAATTGATTTAAGTTGTTGTCATGATGAACACCAAGTGCTGGCATTAATCCGTGTGTACAAAGTGCTCTACACATTGCAGCTCTCATAATAGCATAGCCATAATTTAATAATGAGTTTACTCCATCGCCTGCCTTATCCCGAATGAACCCATCCCCCATTAATGCTTTCCAATACATTTTTGCAGCGTATGCTTCTCTATTATCAGGATCGCCTGATTTTACTAAAAGTACGATTTTTTCAATTAGTTTAACATCTTTTTCTTTTTCGCAAAATTTTAAGCTCAATGCTTGATTTTTTATTTTTTGAATAACAATCTGCTGCCAAATTCTTTTTTTAAAAGGAACAGATGCATTAATTTGATTTTTTAAGATTTTTGTAAAATATGTATGGCTTGCAATAGGAAGAACCATGCTCAATGGTATATAATTTTTTCCACAAAAAACGCTAATACATCCTCGCTCGACAAGAGCATTCAACACATTTTTTGTAAGCGTTACGCCTTGCGCAGAGAGTAACAAAACTGCAATGTCATCCAATGGTACAGAACCAAGTTCTTCATTTCCGTGTTGGATAACAATAAAGCCACGCTTTAGAGAAAGATAGCGATTTTCTTCTGCAATCTCTAACACTCTATTAAGCACACTAATTTATCGGCACAAGTAGTTAATTTATTTACGCAACGGAGTGGCAGTAATTTGTACAAAAAATTTTACTTTCTAAAAACTCTGCCAATTGGATTCACGGTTACAAATCGTGCTTTGAGTTTATCAAAAAGAACATTAACTGAAATAAAATTGTTTCCTTTTTGTGGTTTCCAATAGGCTGTAAGCATATTTTCATTTGTCGAGCAAATCCAGTCTCTACAATCACTCACTGAAAAAATCGGTCGAATATCGATTTTATTTTGTGTTGCTGCATACCCCGCTATTCTACATAAATATGTCTTCCCGTTATCACTAAATTCCAGATAATCATCTTTATGCAAAATGCAAATCTGTTTTGCCGCAGGATGTGGCTTCCCATTTTCTATAACAGAAGTTTTTACAATATCTCGCCTTTTATCATTTTTCTCGGCTTCATCTCGCCGTATATACTGAGCCTTATACATTTTTTTATCGCCAGGGATTTCCCAAATTACAGCAGCAAAATAATCTTCAGGAGCAAGATAGCGAGGAACAGCACCAGAATTAATTTCGATAGGAGTCTGAACTCTGTTTACACAACGAATCTTTTTAATTCCAGTTTCTTCTGAAAATTTAGTTAACACCGTCTCAATTTTCTCACCCTTGTGATTCAAAACATATTCTTTAATTCGTTCCCTTATTTTTTCATCCACAATATTATCAAGATTTTTTTCAGTAAGGGAAACTAAATTTTCACGACATACAAACTTTTCTTTTCCGTGTATTTTAATTTTGCCAAGTAATGTTTCTTTTGAAAGTTTTCCTTCAGAACCATGGTCAGGCTTAAAACTTACGACTATATTTTTCACTTTTTCAATTAAATTTTGTCTGAAAATTGGAAACTCTGGAATTTCTATTCTGTTCACCTTTTGAGAATTCTTTGTTGCAATTTTTTGAACCATGCTTCTATCTGTAAGCCCAATTACTACCGCATCAACAGCGTGATGACGATGATCATACCGATTCTTTTTGTAATTTCCAACTTGTTTAGAATCTAGTTCAAGAGCAACAACTTCTTTTTCTGTAAACTTTCTACAAAGAATTGAATCCATCTCCCATTTATCGCGAAGCAATTTAGTAATGCTTCCGTTTGTTGCCCATACATCAGCGTCATTATCAACAAGGCATTTTAAATAGCGTAAAGCCGCTCTTGCAATGTACTGATTATCTGTAAGTTGTCGTGATATAAAACTAGAATCTTTCTCAAAACTTTCCATTGCATTTGGCGAAAATTTATTTTTCTTTGATGTACTTTCTAAGAGATTTGCCCGCTGAACAATTTCATCCCAATTATAACCTTTCGGATTTGACGAAAACGCTTCATACGGAGAACGCTCTGCCTTAAAAGCATTGCAAGAAGAGTGTGCAACTGTCAGATTTGATTCTGAATCAAGCAATGTCCTGCTAAATGGCAAAATATGTTCAATTTCAATATTCTTGCTGAAGAGTTCTGCACCTGATATATTTTTTCCACAATAGAGACATTTTCGAGGAAGCCCCCCATTTCCAAGTTCTTCCCACAAACGCCATTTTAAACGGTCGTTGCGATTGGGATATGGGATATTTGGATTCGCATCACGAATGTTTTTATTTGTGATTTCATTTCGCTTTTTATTTTCGTTCTGCTTTTTCAAAATTGCAACTTTTGCATCCCGGCTTGCCTTTAAGTCGCGGGAAAGTTCAATAGCTATCTGAAGGGGCTTTCCATACTGTTTAATAAGTGCATTTACTACAACCCGCGTCTGATTTAAAGCAACATGCACAGTCGGATTGCTGATTTTTCCATATCTTTTTTCTGGATTTGATTCAGGAGCAGAAAGATTTACTCCCATCGTAGAACCTGCAAGCACTTTTCCGTAATAGGGCAGCACGTCTTGTTTTTCAACACTTTGATCAGAAAACTTATACCCAAGTGATTCAACTGCTTCGTGATATTTTAAATCTGCTATTTCTTCCATTCGCTTTACAAGTTTTTCTGAAACTTCTTTGCAAAGCATTGTTGTGCCACTTGGGAGATTTATTTTTACAATGGAATCTTTTTGCTCCTGTGTAAGTTCATATTTTTTTAGAACATCGTAAACTTGCTCGTCTTCATCTGCTGTGATGATTGTTTCTATAATCAAGTCCTGTTCTTCAAGCGGAATTTCATCCCAAAGTTTTCCGAAATGTTTTTCGTTGCTCATTGTTACAGCGGTAGAATTTCCCATTAATTTTTTGCGGTTTTCTTCAAGATTAAAAGTACTGCTCGAAGAAAGACCTAGCTTTTTTCTCATCGCGTCAAACGAAACTTCTTTTTTTGAATTTAATAATTCATACAAAACTTTATCTTGGTCATCATTCAACTCAATTTTATTTTTCGATGAATCATAGTAGGCGAGGTTTCCGATGTCTTGCAAAATTCTGAGTTTTTGCGAACAAGGCATGGCTTTGAATGTGCGCTCTTTTGTAGGTTCATAAGTGCAGTATCCACGCGCTTGTGCTTTTAGTGAGCGCTGAAAAAATATCGCTTTGTGAATTGCATCCCACTCAATATGCGGATAATGTTTTTGTTGCACTTCTTTTATGAGTTTAAATTCGTCTTCGTACATTTTTCGAGTTGGATAGTACGGCATTCTGTCGGATACAAATCTAAGACCGTGGTGTTCTGCCTGCTTTTTTACAAGGAACTCTGCGATTGTTCTGCAATTATTTTCTTGCATTGCTTTTTCAAGATTTGTTTGTTTTTCTTTTTGCGATTTTATTTCGTCAGATGTTTTTGATTTGCTTTTTTCAGAAGTTTCTTCTCTGCTTGCATCTTTTCGATTGCTTTTGAATCCTCTTCTAACAGAAAGATTAAACAGCGCACGTCCAAGTTCATACGGTTCAAGTTTTGTGTCCAACGCTTTTATTCGTAACTCGTAAGGATTTAGTAATTTTAATTTTTGACATTCTTCTTTTGATGTTGGAAATAAGCCTTGTGTCTGCAATAATCTAAAAGTTTGCTTGCGTCTGAGTTTTCTGCGATAGAGCAATTTTCTTTGTTGGCGTGCAGTTCTTCTTTCTAATGCCAACGGTTCACCATTTTGTGGATTTCTGCCATCGGAAAAAATACGCACACCCATATCAACAAGTTCTAAAACATCATTTTCTTCATCTAACGAAAAAACACTCCAACCAATCGAATTTGTTCCTAAATCTAAACCTAAACGATACTTCATAGAACAATTCTACCATATAAATATGATTTTGTGAATTTGACAAACATATTAAAATGCTCTATACTATTGTTACTGGTTAGTTTATTTGGTCAACCTGCTAACAAGGAGTCTTTTGACTCCGCAAAATGCTTTTATATTCTTTTAGAATATAAATAAAACAGATGAAAAAAGGGCGCTACGGCGCTCTTTTTGTTACATCATATCAAAATCGGAAATCAAACCACAACTGACAGCAATGCTTTTTTTAACATGGCAACACTTCCTGTTATTATTGATGAGGTTCAAAAAGTTCCAGAACTTTTAAGTAAAATACAGGTGCTGGCAGATAATTCCAAAACAAAAGGACAGTTCATCTTGACAGGCCGTTTTCAACAAAACTTAAAAACGGCTATTGCACAATCGTTAGCAGGGCGCACCGCTGTTTTAAATCTCTCGCCTTTTCAATTAGTGAGATTGATTCGCTGGGCATGGAGTTTTCACAAGATGATTTTTTATATCGTGGTTTTATGCCAAAACATTCAGAACATCAACCTGTTGATTTATTGTATCGTTCATATTAAATATTTAACGATGAAAGACATAGAATTCGCCATATTTACACATGTCTTTATTTTTGCTACAATATTTCAGTCTAATTTCATACTCCGGTGGGCAGGAGAATATTCATGAATAATGCATATGTTAAACGAATTTGGGACGATGTTCAAGCAAAGAATGCCGAGCAGAGCGAATTCCTTCAGGCCGTGCAAGAGGTTTTAACAACTCTTGAACCTGTTGTTGCAAAAATGCAAAAAGAGCTTGAAGCGGCTGCAGTGCTCGAGCGTTTTGTGGAGCCAGAACGCGTTGTCATGTTCCGTGTGCCGTGGACAGACGACAAAGGCAAAGCTCATGTGAACCGCGGATGCCGCGTGCAGTTCAACAGCGCAATCGGACCGTATAAAGGTGGTTTGCGTTTTAGTCCGGAAGTAAATCTTTCGGTGCTCAAATTTTTAGGCTTTGAACAAGTGCTTAAAAACAGCTTGACTACGCTGCCTATGGGCGGTGGCAAAGGTGGAAGCGATTTTGACCCGCACGGAAAATCTGACGCAGAAGTGATGCGCTTTTGCCAATCATTTATGACGGAATTGTATCGCCACATAGGAGCGAACACAGATGTGCCGGCAGGCGACAAAGGCGTTGGCGGTCGCGAAGTTGCATACCTGTTCGGGCAATACAAGCGCATAACAAATACATTCACCGGTGTGCTCACTGGCAAAGGGCTTGATTTTGGCGGCTCGCTTATCAGGACGGAGGCAACAGGTTACGGACTTATCTACTTTGCGCAGCGCATGTTTGAAAAAGCAGGTGGGTCGCTTGCAGGCAAAGCGTGTGCTATTTCTGGCGACGGCAATGTTGCACAGTACGCAGCAGAAAAGCTCATTCAGCTTGGCGCAAAGCCTGTTACCCTGAGCGATTCAACTGGCTTTATCTACGACGCATCGGGCATTACGCAAAAAAAACTCGACTTTGTGAAAAAATTCCGCGCGCAGCACAAGGGCGTTTCAGAATATGTGAAAAAATTTAGTGAAGCAAAGTTTACGCCAAAAGCAAAACCGTGGTCAGTAAAAGTTGACTGCGCGTTCCCATGTGCAACACAAAACGAACTTGACGAAAAAGATGCTGCAACGCTTATTAAAAACGGCGTAAAACTTGTGGCAGAAGGCGCAAACATGCCGTGTACACTTGAAGCGACTGCAAAATTTCAAAAAGCCGCAGTGCTCTTTGCGCCTGGCAAAGCGTCGAACGCGGGCGGCGTTGCTGTTTCTGGCTTGGAGATGAGCCAAAATTCCGAGCGTCTTTCGTGGAGCGCAGAAGAAGTGGACGCGCGTCTTAAGCACATTATGACGAGCATTCACGACAACGCGTATAACACGGCAAAAGAGTTCGGCGTAAAAGGCGACTATGTGGCAGGCGCAAATATTGCGGGTTTTATAAAAGTGGCGCGCGCCATGATTGCACAGGGAATTGTTTAGCGAAAAAGATGAGGGGGCTGGGGAGAGGAAAAAACGGCACGTTTTGTTCTTTCCCCAGTTGGCGAAAAAGAAAAATAATCCTTGATTTATCTGCTGTAATCGTGTATACTTATTGCATTAATTGATATTTTGAGGGTACGGACAATATGAGTGACATTTATATTAATTATAATAGCAAATCTGGTTTTGCGCGTGCCGCAGACAAAGGGGCGCTTTCAGGTACTGCAGTAAGCTATGCGGATTTCAAAAGTTTGAGTCACGACATAAAGCCTAGCGATGATGTTTCGTACGGTATTACGATGAGTTCCGATGATGTGCAAGATTTTATTGCCAATTATGAAATTGACACAATTTTTACTGGCGCAGAAAAAGGCTCCTAAAAAATGCACAAGCGGGCAAGTTAAATCTTGCGAGCGCGTGCATGTAGTGCGCAGATGCACGGCGTGTAACTGCGCACAGGCTGATTTGTGCGGATGGTTTCATACCCCCCGATGCGCTGCATTGTAAAAAAGGTATGAAAACCGCCTGCAATACCTTTAGAGAACACCATACGCCACTTCGTGTCGTTTACTGTAAGGAAATTATTTGACTCGTCGCTTACGCGACTGGCATATGCCTCGTTGCTCTGCGGCGAGGCGGGTAATTGTAGCGTAAAAACAGATTTTTGTACCATGTAAAATGACAGAATTATTGCTCAAATATGGGTGCAATCCGAATCAAACCCCTGCGCGCGTGTTCATAGAAAACGGTGAATTGCCGATTACCGTGCTGAACGGACGCGCCGGCTACATCAATTTGCTTGATGCATTGAACGGCTGGCAACTTGTGCGCGAACTTGCTGCAATGAGCGAATTGCCTGCTGCAACATCATTCAAGCATGTTTCACCTGCGGGAGCAGCTCTCGGACTGCCGCTTTCGGATACGCTCAAAGCCGCCTATTTTACGGGAGATGTAGAACTTTCTCCGCTTGCGTGCGCGTATGCCCGTGCGCGCGGGGCAGACCGCATGTCATCGTTCGGTGACTTTATTGCACTTTCTGAAGCTGTTGACGTACCCACTGCGCGCCTCATTGCAAAAGAAGTGTCTGACGGAATCATTGCGCCGTCGTACGAAAAAAAAGCGCTTGAAATCCTTTGTGCAAAAAAGAAAGGCGCGTACACAATACTCCAGATTGACAAAGCATATGAGCCAGAATTGATTGAGCGAAAAAACGTGTTCGGCATAACGTTTGAGCAAGGGCGCAATACTGCGCGCATCAACAGTTCGTGTCTTGAAACGCTCGTCACAAAAAACAAAACGCTTTCCGGTGACGACAAGCGGAATCTGCTCATTTCGCTCATCGTGCTCAAGTACACGCAATCCAACAGCGTGGCGTATGTGAAAGACGGCCAGGCAATTGGCATAGGTGCGGGGCAGCAGTCGCGCGTGCACTGTACGCGTCTTGCGGGAAACAAAGCGGACAACTGGTGGCTCCGCCAGTCACCGAGCGTTTTGAACTTGGCGTTTGTTGACGGCATAACGCGGGCAGAGCGCGACAACGCGATTGATGTGTATATCGGCGACGAATGTACGGATGTGCTCGCTGACGGCGCGTGGCAAAAGATTTTTAAAACGAAGCCGCCTGTTTTTTCGCGCGAAGAAAAGCAGCAGTGGATTGCACAAAATACTGATGTTGCAGTTGGCAGCGACGCGTTTTTTCCGTTTGGCGACAATATTGAGCGCGCGCATAAAAGCGGCGCCACAACAGTTGCCCAGCCTGGCGGCTCAATTCGCGATGACGAGGTGATTGCCACATGCGACAAATACAACATGGTCATGGCGTTTACGGGATTGCGGCTGTTTCATCACTGATGATTTTGCAAAACAGTTAGATGCTTGGAGGCTGTCGCGCGTGCAGTCGTCGGTGCGGTCTGATTGCACGCTTTTGCATGCAGTTCCGTACGGTTAGCCTGCTTCGTATGCGCTGCATGAGCCGCCTTTTTTTACAACGATTTCATAGACGGCGCGTTGCAGCATTGTGTCTTCAAGAAGTGCGCCGCTTGAGCGGATGTCCATATCTGTTTGAGCGAGCGTTGCAAGAATTGCCGCAGTTTGTCCGGATGACCACATTATTGACGCTCTGCTGTACTGCGCCTTTGCTTTGCGGCTTGAAAATCCGTGTGTTTTTAGATTGAAGTCATCGTTTTGTCCTGAAGAGGCAAGCGTGTGCCATGTTTGCAAGCGGCGGAAGCATGAGGTGAGTCCCGCTATAATCATTACGGAAGAAGCGTCTTTCGAAAGCCTAATTTTTTGGAGCACATCAAGCGACAGTTCGAGACGGCGCGTAGTCGTTTCGTTTGCAGTCATTGTGTCAAACAGCGTGAATGCGTTTTCAGTTCGGTTATGTGCGAGCACAGCCTCTACATCTTCCGAAGTGATTTCATGCTCTTTAGGAAAAAGCAGAAAAAAGCGCGAGCACTCGTTGCGCAATGAGCGCGTATTGTTCTCTATCATGTCGAGAATGTCTGCGGCTGCGCCCTCATCTATGCGGTAACCATTTTTATTAAAAAAATTAACAAGCCATGGAACCTTTCTGTCTTCAAACATTTCCCAAAATATTTTTTTATGGGAGGAAGGCGCAGCCTTTTCAAGGCTTTTATCTAATGCAATTTCGTCCGATACGAGCACGAGCGTATTTGCATTTTCTGTTGCCGTCTTTGCCCAGTTGCACAACGCCTGCACATCTTCTTTTTTTTTAAGAAGTTCAGCAGCTTTTACCACGACGCACGACGCGCTTGTAAAAAGCCCCGAACTTTGTAAAATTGTTAAGATTTCTGAAACAGACGTTTCGCCTGCGTAAAAAAGATATTCATCAAGCGCGCCGTATTTTTTTTTCATTGCAGTTTTGACTGCTGCAACAGCATCGTCGCGTTCACCAAATTCTGGACCAGTGTATATGTAAAGCGGCGCTTCCATATCAGTTTCCGTCTAGTATGTGCGCACAATATTTGACAGCACGCCTACAATGCGCACATCTTGCGAATAGATTGCTTTAAACGCAGGATTTTCAGGCTGAAGGCGCACGCGCGTTGCCTCTTTGTAATACCGCTTGATTGTGATTGCATCATCAATTACTGCTACGACTATTTGCCCGTTTTCTGCTGTCTGTTGCTGTTCGACAATCGCCAAGTCGCCTTCAAGGATGCCTGCGTTTATCATGCTTTGCCCGCGCACGCGCAGTGCAAAATATTTTTTATCTGGTCGCACGAATGGCTCGGTAAGATTTATGTAGCCATCAAAATTTTCTTCTGAAAGGAGCGGCTTGCCTGCTGCAACAGTACCGAGCAACGGCACTTTGCTGAAAAATGGACGCGAACCTCGTGGCTTTCCATCTTCAATAACGCGAATTGAGCGCGGACGTTTTTCGCAAAGCGTCAAAAAGCCTTTTTTTTGGAGCGCGGCGATGTGGTCTTGCACTGCGCGCACCGAAATGCCGAAATGTCCGCTTATTTCACGTACTGTCGGCGGATAGCAGTTATTTTCTGAATAATTTGAAATGAACGTCAGCACTTCTTGTTGCCGCTCTGTAATTTTTCTCATACGCTATTCTTCCGTAAATTTTGATTCAAACAGCGCTTCAATTGCCTGTACTGCTTCTTTTTCATCTGCGCCATCTGCGGTAATTGTTAATTGCGTATTGTAGCCCGCTGCCATTGTGATGACCCCCATAATTGATTTTGCATTTACAGTTGTTTCTCCGTGCGCAAGCGTTATCTCGCACGAATATGTATTTGCAGTTTGTGCAATAAGCGCAGCTGGACGTGCGTGGATGCCTGCACGATTTTTAACAACAATTATCTTTTCAATCATATTGCAATCCCTCTAAAAATTAATAAGAATCTTCGTCGCTCGTATATGCTGTTTGCGCTTCTCCCGTTTCAATCCATCGCAAGACATTTTGATTGAAGTCGCGCGCAGAGTTGTAGCCCATGCGTTTAAGCCGTTCGTTCATTGCCGCTGTTTCAATAATGACAGGAAGGTTTCTGCCCGGCCTGACAGGTATTTCTATAAATGGAATTTTTACACCAAGTATGTCCGTATATTTTTGGTCAGTGCCTAATCTGTCGTATGTTTTATTTGGGTCCCAATCTTCCAATTTGACAACAAGTTGCACTTCTTTTTGATTGCGCACGGCTCCTACGCCGTACAGTTGCGCCACATTAATAATGCCAAGCCCGCGTATCTCCATGTGATGGCTTATAAGCGTATTTGCCCCTTGTCCAAATAGCGTGTTGCCGTTTACACACCGCAACTCAATTATGTCGTCTGCAACAAGGCGATTGCCGCGTTCTATGAGAGTAAGCGCTATTTCGCTTTTTCCAACGCCCGAGTGACCTATTAACAAAATGCCCATGCCTGACACTTCTACAAGGACCCCGTGCATTGTTTTTTTAGGCGCAAAAATATTTGACAACACGCGGACAAGACGGCTTAAAAATTCTGTTGACTCAAGCGATGTTTGCAGTATGGGGCACGACATATTTTCTGCAATGGCAAGAAATTCTTCGGGCGGTTTGAGCGAATACGAAAAAACGCAACAGGGAATGTCGTATTTAAAAAGCGCTTTGAGCGTTGCAGTACTGCCGCTTTCGTGCAGTTTGTTGAGGTACGCGACTTCGCCGTGTCCAAAAAGTTGTACCCGTTGATATGCAAACGACTCGTAGAAGCCTGTGAGTGCAAGTCCCGGTCTATTAATATCAGGTACAGAGAGCAGGCGCGGCAATCCACGCCTGCCTGCAATACACGTGAGATTGAGCGCATCGTGACCGGGCAAATCAAGTTCAAGCAAATCAAGTACTGTGAACGCTTTATCGACCATAAGCACTACTATACACGTATATCGATAAATTTGCAATGCATGTTGCCTGCGCGCACGCTGCATTGAGACGCAATGCCGTCCACAGCAGCATCATTTGTTGTGCTCTTGAATCTTATCTTTTTCTTTTTTGATTTTTGTGTCGAGCATGTCCATGAGCTTATTTACTCCCGCAGTGAAATTGAAATCTTCGCATGTTACGTGGCCTTGCGTGCCCCAGCGGAAATTAAATGTCGTGTCAAACGAGTACGCTTTATCATGCTTTACGCGCATGGTTAAATCAACAATCAAATTTTCTGCATATGCTATGCGCTTCATTTTTGTGTTGATAAAATCTGACTGCTTTTGGTCAAAATCAAATCCAACTGCTGAAATAGTTTTCGTCATTCATGGCTCCTGTAAAACTCCGCCTACTTGGAGCATGCACCAACATCTCTCGTACGCGGCGCTACAAACTGCAGGTTGCATAGCTCCTCGCAAAGTGTGATTTTCGCCTGACACGCAGACGCAGCAGCAACTCACCGCTACTTACAGTATACAACGAGATAGAGAAAAAAGCAAAAGTTTTTTCTCTATCTGCTATTTTTTGCGCTCATACGACGAGCCTATTGCAAGTTGGGCACGATATTTTGCAACAGTGCGGCGAGCTACACGAATGCCCTGCGCTTCAAGCATTTCTGCGAGTTTGCTATCCGAAAGCGGCTTTGCATCTGTATAGGTGTTGATGATTTTTTGCATAGCGTGCTTTATTTTGTCTTGTGAATTTGTGAAAAAGTATTTGAGTGGAAAAAGCTGCCCCCACGGCGTCTGCAAAAATTTTTCGTTTACCATGCGCGACACAGTAGACTCGTTTACGCCAAGCATCTTTGCAAGCGCGTTCTGTGTGAGCGGCTCAAGATATTCATGCCCATCGGAAGAAAAAAAATTGAACTGTGTTTTTACAATAATTTCGCACGACTGCAAAATGAACGATTTTCTATACGCGAGCATGTCGAGAAACTGCCGTGCTGCAGTTATATTTTTTTTGAGGCCTTTATATTTTTCTGATTCAATATCGGCAATGATGCGTATATCAGGAAGCGTACCGGGCGCGAGCGCAATGCGGTAGTACGCGCTTTCTGAATACGGCATGAGTATTTCGTTTTCCTCTGCTTTTTGGGGCATTTCGTTTTCGATTCTTTCCAGAATAATGTCAGCTTTTACATACTGCGTTGTCGTTTTGCTGTATCCCTGTGCCGGGTGCGGATTCAAACGAGCTATAAACGCTATCGCTGTTTTTACATCGTCAGCAGCAATGCCGCTTGCGTCGAACGTTTGCGCAGCAGTTTGTTCTGTTTGTTTTGGAAAGACGAGCTTCTTTTGCGCTTCAAGCAAATTATTAATTTTTTTCCTGATGCGCTCTATGTCTGGCGCGCTGTCTGTTGAATAGAGCACATCTATATGGCCGTCGAGTATGAAAAGCGCAAGCGGCGGCGCGTCGCCTGCAATGCGCGCCTGCACGTATAAACTTTCCTCCATGTTGTTGCAGCATGTGCCTTCAGGGTCCATGCGGCGTATTGCGTCCATCATTTTATTGAGCATCGCAAGATTTTGCAGCGGCCGCGACTTGTCGAGCAGCGACACAGGTGCAAGCGTGTGCCAGCCTTTTTCATCAAGATTTCGTATGAGCGCCTCTCCGAGCGCTTTTTCATCAGGCAAAAGCTTCATCATGTTGAGTTGAAACAGCAGATGCTCTTGCAGCGTTTCGCGCGTGTCTGCCGCGTTTTCATATGCTTCTTGAAACTTTTGAGACGCTTCGTTTCCTGCAGCTGTTGCGTAAGAAGTGCGCGTGCCATCATATGGCTGCGATACACGCGATGTTGTTGCAGTTCTCACAGACTCATTTACAACTTCAAGCACAGGATTTTCAGCGACAACTTTGCGAATTTCTGCATGCAAATCTTGGTTGCTCATTGCAAGCAACGCGAGCGACTGGATTTGTTTTTGCGAGAGGATTTGCCGTTGCACTTGAGCTGCTTGCTGAACTTGTCCGTATGAAAACTCTGGCATACAGACAGTATAAAAGCAGTTTAAAATATTAGCAATAATGCGGTTGCTCTGAAAAAGCCGCAGTGCGCTTGCATGACAAAACGGTAAAGTTGCTATACAATGCACGATGCATGAAAAAAATATTTGAAAAAGGGTACGGAGGACTATTATGAAAACATTTTCTGATTTCGGCATTGCTGTTCCCGACATTCTTTTGCCAAAACATGTTGCTGTTGAAAGCTGGTCGTGCATCGCATGCGACCAGTATACGCAAGACAGGGCGTATTGGAAAAACGTTGAAAAAAACGCTGCGAGCAAGCCGAGCGCATATAATCTCATTTTGCCGGAAGTGTATCTTGAAGATGGCAATAAAGCGGCGCGTATTGCGGCAATCAAATCGACAATGAAAAGCTACATCGACGACGACTTGTTTGAAGAAAAGCACGGTTTTGTTTACGTAGAGCGGAAAACAGCATATGGGCGGCTTCGGCGCGGGCTTGTCGTTGCACTTGATTTAGATTCATATGAATGGCAGCCGTTTGCAACATCGCTTGTACGCGCAACTGAAGCCACAATTCCTTCCCGCATTCCGCCTCGCAAAGAAATCAGAAACGGCGCGCCGCTTGAAACGCCACACATCATGCTGCTCGTAAATGACGCATCACGCACGCTCGTTGAAGAGACGGGAAACGCGGTAAAGGCATCCGGTGCGCAAAGCATGTATTCTGGCAAACTTATGATGAATGGCGGCAGCATCTCCGGGTGGCTCGTTCCAGAATCGCACCATGGCGCGCTGCTGCATGCGCTTGAAAAAATCGCTGCTGCAAACACCGCTGTCGCAAACATGGCGCGCACTGCACGCGCCATGCACAGTGCAACACACAACGCGAATGCAGCACGTGATGCAAACACGGCGCATGACACGAATGCAATGCGTGAAGCGGCTGCTCCCGTCGGAACACGGACCGACGACGTGTTTTTGTTCGCGGCAGGAGATGGCAATCACTCGCTTGCAACAGCAAAAGCGGTGTGGGACGAATACAAGGTGACGCTTTCCGAAGAGGAACGAGCAACAAGCTGCGTACGCTATGCGCTCGTTGAAATTGTTAATATATACGACGAAGGTCTTACATTTGAGCCGATTCACCGCGTCGTATTTGGTGCAGATGCTGCAGAACTTGTGCTACGTCTTTCTGCAACGCTCGGCGGCGATGTAGTGCAGTGCCAGTCGCAGCAAGAACTTGAAGATGCGGTAAAAAATTCTACAGCATCGTTTGGTTTTGTGAGTAAAACAGGCAATGGCACATCCTATACGCTTTTAAAAACAACAATTTCAACGCTCGCTGTTTCACTTTTTCAACCTGTTGTTGACGAATATATAGACGAAGCAGTGCGCGCGGGAAAATCAGTTTCAATTGACTACATCCACGGAAGCGACGAAGCATGCAAGCTTGGCATGCAGGAAAATGCAACGGGAATCATGTTGCCGCCAATCGCAAAAGACAGTTTTTTTGCAACAATCAGCGCGTGCGGTCCGCTTCCTCGCAAAAGCTTTTCTATGGGCGAAGCAGACGAAAAGCGGTTTTATCTTGAATGCCGACGGCTGTTCTAGCTGTGCGGGAACGGTGCGGCGCAAAAAGGAGATTATTATGGCAAAAAAATCAGGCACAATTATGTACAAGTGCTCGTCGTGCGGCTATTCGCAACCGCGCTGGCTCGGCCGTTGTCCGCAGTGCGGCGAATGGAATACGCTTGAAGAGTGCATCATTGACGCGCATGCAATCACTCCCGCAGGGCTTGGCAACTCCATCTCCGAAAAAGCGAAGCCCGTGCCGCTTTCACAAGTTGACGCACAAAACAACATGCGCCTTGCCACCGGCATTGCAGAATTCGATCGCGTGCTCGGCGGAGGAGCTGCAAAGCGTTCTGCAATTTTAATAGGCGGCGAGCCGGGCATTGGCAAATCAACACTGCTCTTGCAAACTGCCGCGCATGCGCTGCGTGCAAATGGCAATGCTCGTGCGCTCTATGTGTCGGGCGAAGAATCTGCTGCGCAAATTAAAGAGCGAAGCGAACGACTCTCGCTTGCAGCAAATAGCGTTGAGCTTTTATGCACCATGCGTCTTGAAGATGTGCTCGACGCGCTCGACGCGCAAAGCCCGACGCTTGTAATCATCGACTCAATTCAAACAGTGTATTCCGCAGCGGCGGGGCTTGTGCCCGGTACGGTGAATCAACTCAAATATTGCGCAAACGAATTGATAAGCTGGGTAAAAGAGCGCGATGCCGTTTTGCTGATGACGGCGCATGTCACAAAAGAGGGATTGATTGCAGGGCCAAAATCGCTTGAACACATGGTTGACACAGTTGTTTCGTTTGAGCGCAGCAACGACGAGTACCGGTTTTTACGCGCGGCAAAAAACAGATTCGGTTCTGTCGATGAGATAGGCATCTTTGAAATGACAGAAAACGGGTTGTCGGAAGTTGCGGACCCGTCTGCGCTTTTCATTACGCGACGCAACGGAAATCAGCCGCCCGGCATTGCATGCACTGCCGTGTTTGAAGGAAGCAGAGTTTTTGTTGTTGAGATACAGGCGCTCACCGTGCCTGCAAAAGCGTCGCTTTCGCGCGTATACAGCGACAAAATAGATTCAGCGCGTGTGGCACGCGTGGCAGCAGTTATAGAAAAACGCACGGGCTTGCGCTTTTCAGACAACGACATATACATCAATGTGGCAGGCGGCATGCGCCTTACAGAAAGCGCAATTGACGCAGCACTTGCAGCAGCATTGTACTCTGCACGCACAGATGTTGCAATTGATGCAAAGACAGCAATCATCGGCGAGTTGAGCCTTGCAGGAGAGATTCGCCCCGTGCCACGTTTGGCACAGCGTGTAAAGACAGCGCAGAACATGGGATTCACGCATATTGTTGCACCAGATGAAAACGGCGACGCGCAAAAAACGGCAGACATAAAAGAACTTGTCAACACGCTATTCGGAAAATAGCCTTGCTGCTTGTCGATCCGTGCATTTTCTCATAATTTTTTTGGGCGGCCCCGCTGCAACGCAGCGGGGCGCGCTTTCCGCCGTTCCGTTTCACTCCATCCCTGCGGGACGCAAAACGTGCAATCAGACAGTATCGAAAATTGTCAAAATGCGCATTTTGGCAAATCGCACGCATGTTTTGCGCGGCTCCAATCGCTGCCGCATCATGCTACTCGCCGAGCGAAGCAATCAATTTTGCAAGCGACGCAAGCTCCTCCTGCGTGAGCGTAATCCCTTTGCCCATCTTTTTGTGGTCAGGCGACCAGCTCCTAATGTCGTATTTTGCGGGGCGACCGCTCCAGGATACGAGGTTGAGCTCCATGTTCCAACCGCCTTTGCCTTCTGAAACAATGCCGAGTTGTTTTGTAATTTCAAAAGTAAAATCATCTGCCATATTGTTCCTCCAGTTTTATAATATATCGCTCATAGTAGCACATTTTACGCGTTTTTTTGTGACTTTTTTTAATAAACCATTGCGAAAATTTAAAATATGCAGTAAAATATAGGAATAATTGAATATGTATAGGAGGCATGACGTGAAAAAACGCTATATACTTCTTATCACTGTTGCGTTCATACTCGGTTTTATGTCGTGTAAATCATCGCCAAAACCAGATATGGAAGAACAAGTGGTAGAGCAGCCTGACGAACAACCGAAACCTGACAATACGAATGCGCTTGCGCAAGCAGAGGCGGCACGCAAAGCTGCAATTGAAGCGGGGGCAGAACGAGTTGCTCCTGATGAACTGGCAGATACTGATTCACGACTCAATGCGCTTTCTGCGCGAAACAACAACGGCGAAAATGTCAATCTTGAACTTGCTGATGTAAGTGCGCGGTACAACGCGCTTGAGCAATACGCAAAAGCGATTGCCGCAAAAAATCGCATCGATGAGCTTGACTTTGCAAAATACGATCAACCTGACTACGATGCAGGAAACAACGCGCTCAATGCGCTTGTATCATTGCTCGACGACAGCAATACAACAGGGGCGCAATTTCTTGCGCAGGCAACATCCGCAAATGCATCGTATGCAAAAGTACTTTTTGCAGGATTTAGAGCACGGTCACGCGAAGAGCGCACAGCGGCGTTTACCGCAAAACGCGATGCAGACAGCGTATATGCTGCGGTAGCAGAAAAAACACGATACGAGGAAGGCGTACAGTTGTTCCGTGACGGAGATAAAACCTATGCGCTGCAAGATATGGAACAGGCGTTCAACAATTACAGCAGTTCTCATAAAATATTCCAAACGCTGTTTGAAGAAATTTCTGAAAAACGCACGCTTGCACAACAAGCAATTGATGAAGCGAAAGCGCGTGTAGCAGAGACAGCCGCGTATGCGCAACAGGCAGACACAGACGCCCCTCTTGTTGGTGAAAACATTGAAGGCATTGAAGACGCAAATGCAGTATTGCTTGAGGAGACAACATACGATGACCCTGAAAAAGCAGTCGAAGAGCTTCCAGAAACTATCGTAGACACGATTATTGATGCGGTAAAAGCGGAGGCAGCAAAATGAAAAAATTAATAATGATTATTTCCGCATTATTGTTTGCGGGCACCGTGCTTTTTGCAGCAAGCTATACGAACAACACATATCAAAAACTTGCCGATGAGTATACACGCAAAGCGCAAGCCGCACTCAATGCTGGTCGCTATGACGAGTCGGTAGAGCTTGCAAAAAAAGCTGAAGAAAACGCAGCTCTGTCACGTGCGTACATTGACATGATGATTGCCAAAAAAACAGCTGAAGACGAAATGAAAAAAGCGCAAAACAGAATTGCGTATGCAGACAGTATTGAAGCAGACAAAAACTTCCCGATGGCATATACTGCCGCAAAAGATAAATATGCGAGTGCAGAAACGTCATACGGGCGCGAGGATTATGCAGCCGCCGCAGATTATGCGCGTCAGTCTATTGCCGCCCTTGATGGCATTTATTCAATAACACCGCTTCCAGAGTTTTACATTGTGCGTCCGTGGGCAGAGACAAAAGACTGCTTCTGGAACATTTCCGGCCGCCCATATGTATACAACAATCCGATGCTGTGGGAAAATCTGTATCAGGCGAACAAAACGAATATTCCGCGCCCCAATGACCCAAATCTCATTCTGCCGGGCATGAAGATGTCTATTCCGAGTTTGACTGGCGAGCGGCGTGAAGGCGTATACGACCCTGCAAAAGCGTATGACCCGTACAATGTGCAACGGTAAGTTACATCAACGTTTCCCTTAATCAAACAACAACCTCGCCGCAAGCGGCGAGGTTGTTGCTAGTTACGTAAGCGACAAGTCAAATAATTTCTTTTGTTCTGTTACGCCGTGTGGCACATATTCTTTTTTTTGCGCATGTACAACGCTAACGCCGCCGCTGTGAGCGCGTGCGAGTATTCTTCTGCGCCAAGGTTTTCGATAACTGCTTCTTGCTCAATTTCCATATAGTGAATATATTCATCGCTGTCTAACTGCTGTTCAGAAATCTGCTGCAAATTTTCAGCAAGAAAAAAGTGTACGCTGTTTGACATGAGCGCAGGATTTGGGCTCATTGTGCCGAGAAATGTCATATGCTCTGCCGAGCGGCCTGTTTCTTCACGTAGCTCGCGTGCAGCTGCCTGTTCAGGTGTTTCACCATCATCCATAACGCCACCGGGAAATTCCATACTGAGTGCACGCCGTGCATGCCGCCACTGCTTTACCATGAGAAATTTGCTGTCAACTGTCGGCACAACAATAACCCAATCGTGTTTTGGCTCCACAATTACGTAGCTGCCTTTTTGCCCATCGCTTGCAATGCTGTCAGTTTCAAAAACAGTGAATACTGGAGTTGTGAGCAGCGCTCGTTTTCCGTTCTCTTGCCATATAAGCGCTTCATCTTCTTGCTTCATGCCCATGCCTCATCAATCTTTCTTTTTTATGCAATATTGAGTATACTATATATTCAAAAAATTTTAAAATAGGGGATACAGCATGGCCGTCGTTGTAATTTCACGTCAAGTAGCAGCGCTCGGAGATGAAATAGCCGCTGTCGCTGCACAAAAGCTTGGATATAAATTTGTTTGCAAGCACGAACTTGAACAGCGCATCATTGCGCTTGGGTTTTCGGAAGAAAAGCTTGCCAAGTATGACGAAAAAAAACCTGGATTTTTCGCAGCACTTCTAAAAGACCGCGACGAATATCTTCAATATTTGCAAACTGCCGTTCTTGAATTTGCTGCCCAAAACAACTGCATTTTGATTGGGCGCGGTGCACACATCATTCTTGAAGATGTGCCGAGCTTAATTTCGTTGCGGTTTGTTGCAAAAGATGCAATTCGCTTGCAACGTCTTGAGCGCGAATTTTCATGGAACGAAAAGCAAGCACAGCAACGAATTGATGAAAGTGACAGCAACAGGCGCGGTTTTGACAAAAGCTTTTTTGGCGTTGACATTGATGATGCAACTCATTTCCACTTTGTGATGAACACAGGCATTATAAACGCGCAGCAAGGCGGTACAATCATTGCAAATCTTGTTAGAACGCTCGTCACTGATGAGTGCGACAAAGCGGGCACCAGAAAAATAAAGATGCTTCTTGACGCGCAGCACCTTGTGAACAAGCTTATATTTGAGCACAAACTTGCTATTGAATTTTTACACGCAGTGATTGACGGCAACATGGTAACGTTGCACGGTGTTGCAGAGTCGCCGTCAATTGTAGAGCAGGCGCTTTCATTTGCACAAGATGCAATGCCTGGCTACACGGCAGTGTCTGCGGTGAGCATTGTGCAAGACTTTCATGCATACAAGTAATATCATTCCCTGTAGTTTCCGCGTATATTGACAATATATATTTTTCAAAAGATACTTGTATGCATGAAAACTGCAAACGCTTTTACATTAACGCGCATTGTGCTTGCGCCTGTGTTTTTTCTCATTTATTTTATTCCGATTTGGACAGGAAGATTTATTGCGCCATCAGCATATATCCTTATTCCATTGCTTGCTTGCATGGAAATTACCGATTTTTTTGATGGTTATTTTGCACGAAAAAATCACGAAGTGAGCGACTTTGGAAAACTGTTCGACCCGTTTGCAGACGTTGTTGTGCACCTTACAACGTTCATGTGTTTTATGCATACAGTTCTTTCACGCATCAATACGGTTGCCGCTGCGCGTATGTGGTATATCCCTGTTCCTATTTTTTTATTAATTTTATATCGAGAAGTTGCTCAAAATTTTTTACGCATGGTTGCAATAAAAAAAGGAACGGCAATTGCTGCACGCAAGGGCGGCAAGCTGAAAACAGTATTTTACGTTGCAACGAGCTTTGTGTGCCTTATGGCTGAGTGTGCCGCACGCCTGTGGGTATGCGATAAAAATAGCAGCGGCATTGTGACAGTTGTTATGCACAATTTCATTGCATGGCAGAATGGTGCGCTTGCAATGGCGTGCATCAGTCTTGCGCTATGTTACATCTCGTTTGTCGATTATCTTGTTCATTTTAAAGCTGTATTGTACGATATATAAAATTAATTTTTTAATAATACTGTTATATTTGTTATTTTTTATTGACACCTATAATAATCTATATATAATAATCATAACACATGCAAAGAACGTGTTACCCAAAGAGTTGAGAGGTATTATAAAATGCCATTCCCCCGCATCTCCATTTTAATTCCTTATTTTTTAACAACGCTCTTGCCAGGAACAACATATATATTTGTGCTTTTGCTTATCAATGAATTTTCGTTAAGCGAAACTGTAATAATCTATACAAGCCCGTTAACTGGTTCTGTAGCAATTATTTGCATGATACTCATTCCATTTTTATTTTTAAAACTGTGCTGGCGCAAGATTACAGTGATAGACGGCTCGCAACCATCGATTGCGCGTGCAAGTGCCGCATTGAAAACATTAGAAATGGGATATATCGGATATGTGGCGTTTATGACTGTTCCCATGATAGCGGTGCATGTCATCGCTTGTGTACGCTTTAGAATCCCTTATTCAATGGTGGCGCTTGTGCTTACAGGATTCGGCACTATGTTTACTATGGGGCTTTTGCCGTATATCATATTTGTAGAAAAATTGGAAGCGTATGTTTCTTCCATCCCTGTTACGAAACACAGCATGACTATGCCGCATATGATGCGTAATCTGTGCCCATCGTTTTTCAGTTCGGTAGGGCTTGCGTTTTTAGTGCTTTCTCCGTTTATTGCAAAAAACGCTGTTTTTTCCAATTTGCCGAGACTGTTTATGATGCGGGTAATACCGTGCACATTGTTTGGCGTGTTGATTTGCATGCTCACTGTTTTTGTGCTGCAACGCTACACGACAGCGCGCATCCAGACAGTGACAGCGTTTGCAGATAAATTACAGCAATACGATTATACGCTTGAGAGACTCAATGTAATCAGCCGTGACAATATTGGCGTTCTTATGAGCGACATGAATGGGTTTTACGGTGCCACATGCGCATTGCTCGTCTCTGTACGAAAAGCGCTTTCTTTGACATCTACATCATCTTTTACGCAATTAAAAAATACGGAAGAAATTTCATCTTCAATTACGCAGATTGTGGCAAATATCAATTCAATTAAGACGCGCATTGACATGCAGGTAAAAAGCGTACAGGAAACAAAGGCGACTATTCTCGACATGTTTGAACAAATGAAAAAAATGGAGGCGAACGTAGGAACACAATCGCACATTGTTTCCGACTCTTCAACTGCCGTAGAAGAAATGGTTGCCAACATTCGTTCGGTAACTGAAGTATTGAATAAAAATGCGGAGGTGGTAAAACGGCTTTCCCGTGCGTCTGATTCTGGTCAGGAAAGCGTAGAGTATGCGGTAGAACAGATGCGCGTCATCATGGCAGAAAGCGATGGTCTCTTGGATGCAAGCACAATCATTCAAAGCATTGCGGAGCAGACAAATCTTTTGGCAATGAATGCCGCTATTGAAGCAGCCCATGCGGGAACATCAGGCAAAGGGTTTGCCGTCGTTGCAGATGAAATCCGCAAACTTGCAGAGCAGTCGAATACGCAAGGAAAAGCAATTACCGAGCAGCTTAAAAAACTGCAAAATGCAATTGAAACAATTAATGCCGGCATTGGGCAAGTGCAGGAACAGTTTTCTGTTATCTATGGTTTGACAAATACTGTTGCAGAACAAGAGCAAATTGTTGTAGATGCCATGCAGGAGCAATCTGCCGGAAGTACGCAAGTGCTCAATGCTATAAAGACAATGCAGCATAATATGAGGAGCGTTTCAGACAGTTCTGCAGAAATGCGAACTGGTTCAGGACAAGTGGCGGACCGCATGAAACAAGTAATGTCGCTGACAGAAGAAATTAACGGTGCTGTTACAGAGATGCAAGTGGGCACGCAGATAATTATAGATGCAAGCAATAAACTGAATGCAAGTTCTACGGAAAACGCTGCTCATATAGCTACGCTTCAAAAGGAAGTTGCGCAGTTCAAGATAAACGATGAACAGATGGCAAAATAGCGGTAATGAGATTTTATCTTGCCTTACGGTAAAACTGCGCTTGTATGCAGGAACGGCTCTGCTATGCCATGTGCCCTTGCTTAAACTTTATTCTTTATAATACCGATAATCACAATATGACCATTTTGTTTTTCATGTTCTCGCTGTTTTTTTCTCTACCAACGGCAATCTATTCTCAAGAGATAAAACCGCTGTACCAATTGCCGCCTGCGCAACAAATTGCATCAGGGGAAGCGTCGCAGACATATCTTGCAGGAAGCGACAAAGGATTATACAGAATTACTGCCAACAACACTGCTATGCCGCTATGGACGCAAGGAAAAGTTGAACAAATTGTACGCATTGAAACGATTGATGACGATGGCGCAATAAAAGAGCTGTGGTACTTCCGCACATCGCAAGGCATTCTTTATAGCGAAGACCTTGTTAATTTTGAGCTACGCAACGACGGCATAGAATCGTTTATGATAAAAAAATACGATGGCACAACGACGACGCTTGTCAAGCAGGTGCCAATGCTCAAAGATTTATGTGCCGACCCGCTCAACCCGCAGCGACTTGTCACTGCAACAGAAAACAACGTGTACATCACAAGCGATGGCGGCATATCATGGAAATCGCTCGGTTCAACAAGCAAATTGACGCCAGGCATAAAAGCTGTTGCTGTTGCTACTATGGAAAACAGCGCTGTCGTCGTGTTTGAGTCACATCCTATTTTTGGATTGTCGTATATTTTTCCCTATGCAAAAAATGCGCAGTGGAACGATGTGCCTGCTGGAATTAAAATGATGCAGTCGCTTTCTTCGCCCGACGAAATTGCAGATATTTTTCCAATGCTTAGAACACGCGCTAACGGAACAAAATATGTTGAAATATATTTTTCGCAGTCATATCTTCCGTGCATCTATCGCTTTGACTGGGAAACAAAAAAGAGCGTGTGCATCTACGAAGGCACAGAGCCAGCAGACAGTATTGACGGCATCTCTCGGATTGAAGACTCGCTTCTTTTTACATGCATTGAGTCGCTTGGCGCAATCAATTTAAATACGCTTCAAAGTCCCGGTCTTCCTGCCAAGTTTGAAGATTGGAAAAAAAATTTTTCATGTGTTCCAGGAATGGTAAATGCTGCGTGGATTCCAAAAAGCAGGAGCGGTTTTGCAGATGGCGTTCTCCTCAATGAATTATGGATGCTTTACCCTGGCACAATAAATACGCCATATGCGCTTGCTGCAGATGGTAAAAAGGGCGTGTACATGCCGCCAAACCGCGGCAGCGAACAGGCAGGCATTAATAAGTTTAGAAAATTAATAAAAGACAATAATTTAAATGCACTTGTTATAGATATGAAAGATGATTACGGCCTTTTGCGATACGATACGCGCGACCCGCTCGTGTTGCAAAAATGCCGCATTTCACAGTATGCAGTGAAACTCGATCATTTTGTGTCTGAATTTAAAAAAGACAACGTATATCTTATTGCGCGCATTGTCGTGTTTAAAGACAGAAATCTTGCGTCTTTTTCTGGCAACAAATATGCAGTGTGGGACAGCAGTGAAAAAAAAGTGTGGGTTGGCATAAAATCATATGAAGATGTAATAGACAGTGCAACGGGAGCTGTGACAGGAAAAACTCCAACATATTATGATGAAAACTGGGTTGACCCGTATTCGCCTGAAGTATGGGAGTACAATGTTGCTGTTGCAAAAGAATTAATAAATCGTGGCTTTGATGAAATTCAATTTGATTACATACGCTTTCCAACAGATGGAATAAATTTGAATAGCGCTTCGTATCGCTGGCAAGACAAAGGCATGACAAAAGAAAGTGCGCTCATTTCATTCCTTTCATATGCGCGCGAAAACATTGACGCACCGATTGGCATTGACATCTATGGCGCAAACGGTTGGTACAGAAGCGGCACACGTACTGGACAAGATGCAGAGATGCTCTGTGAATATGTTGATGTCATCTCGCCCATGTTTTATCCAAGCCACTTTGAACAAGCGTTTATGAATTATGCGCCGCATGCTGACCGCACATACCGAATTTATTATTACGGTACATACCGTACGTCAGTGATGATGCGCAACAGAGCAATTGCACGACCGTGGGTTCAAGCGTTTAGATTGAATGTTAGTTACGACCGCCAGCATTATGGCAAAGAATATATTCAAAAAGAAATCTTCGGCGTACGCGATGCAGCAAACCGTGGCTATTTGTATTGGAATAATATGGGCGATTACGACAATGTGCTCCCGGACATAACAGCTGAATCAGAATATATCGGCACAACGCCGGAAGCAGATAGGCGATTTCGCAAGCCTGCAATTGGAAGCGCAAAAAAGCCGCCATTTGTTGATGAAACGATTTCTGTACTCGACTCAGTGCGTGAACAAGATAGAAGAAAAAGAGCGGACGACACGCAATACACACCATTCCTGTACATACCGTTTATGAAACAGCGGCGGTAAAAGCGATGGTACAATCATACTCGCCTGACGAACCTATTGCTGCGATTGCAACACCGCTTGCACCGAGCGCGCTTGGAATAGTGCGTGTTTCTGGAAATGGCTGCATTGAGCGGTTGGCAAAATTGTTTTCGCGTCCAGAAGCGCTTGGCACAGCGCAAGGAAATTCAATCGTATATGGCTGGATTGCAGACGGTACACAGAAAATTGACGAAGTGCTCGTCTCTGTATTTCGTGCTCCAAAGAGTTTTACCGGCGAAGACATGGCAGAGATTTCATGTCACGGCGGACCGTCTGTTTTAACAGCCATTTACAATTTATTAATTTTGCATGGATTTCGCAGTGCAGAGCGCGGAGAGTTCACATTTCGTTCATATGTGAACGGCAAAGCAGATTTAACGAAAGTAGAGGCTGTGCGTGAAATTATTGAAAGCCGCACGGACGCGGCGCGTGGGCATGCGGCAGAAAGGCTTGCAGGCTCGCTCTATCACGAAATTGATGCAATAAAAAAATTGATAATCAACACGCTTGCATCAATTGAAGTTGCTGTAGAATATCCTGAAGACGAAGAGACGCTTGCCGATTCGTTTGACACTGCCGACATACAACAAGCACAGGCGCGTCTGCAAACGCTCGTCGATTCATGGCAGAGCGAAAAGCTTTATCAGGACGGCGCACGGGTTGTGCTGTGCGGCAAGACAAATGCAGGCAAGTCGAGCTTGTTCAACACGTTGCTCAAAGAAGAGCGCGCCATCGTTTCTGATGTTGCAGGCACTACGCGCGACTGGCTTGAAAGTTGGGCAGATTTTTCAGGCATTCCCGTGCGCCTGTTTGATACGGCAGGGCTTCGCAAAACAGCAGACGAAGTTGAAAAGCAAGGCGTTGCACTTGCGCATTCACTTACACATGACGCAGATGTTGTGCTCTATCTCATAGACAGCACTGAAGGATATACAAAAGACGATGCGCAGTTTTTGGAGCAATGTGCCAAACATGTCGTTGTCGTATGGAACAAATGCGACATTGCGCAAAATCTACCGCGCCTTTCTAATGCGCAAAAAAAATCAATAAAAAATCTGCATAATGAAGTCGCTGTGAGTGCAAAAAGCGGCACAAACATCGCTGCGCTCGTGGAAGCAGTACGCGCAACACTTACCGCTGGCATGATTACAGAGCGCGTGCAAGCGGGGCTCGGCTCTGCGCGTCAAAAAGCGGCTGTTGCCGACGCACTTGAAAACGTCAAGCATGCGCAGGAAAACGGGGCACAGTATACGCTTGATGCAGTTGTACAAGATTTAGAAGATGCGCTTGCATCACTTGGAGAAGTGACAGGTGAAGTGACACCCGACGACATACTCGACAGCGTATTCAGCAATTTTTGCGTCGGTAAGTAAGCGTGTTTTTCCGTTCTAAACATTCCTAAAAATGCAACAACAAACGAAACTTCTGTTTTGGAGTTGTTGAATTAGTGCGCAGGTGCACGGCGCGTAACTGCGCACAGAGGCAATCGCTTGCCATAGTAAGACAGTTGCACTGTCAACTTGGTTTTACCACATAATATGCGAGCATTCCACCAAATCCTGCAACATGCTTTCCTGTGCTGTCAATGTAGCCGCATATGATGCGTTTTGCGCGTTCATATGCAATGTCTGCAATCGTGTTGAACGGCACAGGCAAAATATTTTGCGCAAGTGCTTCTGCGCATGCAATTTTTTCTGGCGACTGAATGAGTATGCACCGCCGCTTTCCGCCATCACGTGCGTTCATAGAGAGCACAGCTTCAAGCGTGGTGCCGCTTCCCGCAAAAAAATCGAGCACTGTTGCGCAATTTTTCATCTGTGTCATAGTGAGCAACTGCTCAATAAGATTCACCGGTTTGGGATTGGCAAACGCATGCCTTACACAGAGCATGTTGTCGAGCTTGCGTTGTGCTTTGCGCGTAGTGTCTGCAACGATAATATTTTTTGGAATAATACGGCTCTCCTCACCATTGAAAATCTTTTTACGCGGCACGCTCGTACCGTTCGCGCCCCAGTAAATGCGGTTGCTTTGTATGAGCGCATCCATTTCCGCTTTGCTGCATAGCCACTGGCGCGTCCACGTTTTTCCCGAGGGTGATGTAATCGAAAAATAATTTACATGATTGGGATTAGAGCGTTTTTCTGTGAACGAGATGCTGCCCGAAAACCACGCGCCACGCTCATCGCCGTCTGCGTTTGCCATTGCCCAATCAGCTTTTTCGACCGCTTCAAAAGGTGCAAGAAATGCCTTGTCTTTTGCGTAGCACACTGTATGTTGTGTCATTGTGCGCGACCACGCATCTTTTTTGCCTTTACCGTGCAAGTACAAAAAATCGTTCACATAGTTTTCTTCGCCAAAGATTTCATCACATAAAAGCCGCAGACGCGCGTATTCAGTGTCGTCAATCGAAATGAACATGCAACCGCTTTGCGCAAGCAGTTCGTGTGCAAGCAAAAGACGGCGGTGCATAAATGAAAGCCACGCGCTGTGACGCGCAGAATGCTTTTTTTTCGCTCGCGTACCGTCGGGAAACGTTTTTAAAAATCGCGTGTCATTGTACGTGAGCGCAGAGCTTCCCGTGTTGTACGGCGGGTCAATATATATCACATCTACGGAGTGTTTCCAGTCTGTACGCAAGCATTTGAGCGCGGGATAGTTGTCGCCTTCAATGAAGATGTGTTGCGCGTCAAGCTCGTTGTGCGGCATGCTCTTGCAAGCAATACATTTTTCTGATACAAGCGCAAGTGTTGCATTGTCTGTGTCTGCTTGTTCGGGAACGTCAATCCAAGAAAGTCCGTAGCTGTTTTCTGTCATAAGAGTATAAATATGCGTAGACATGATGTGCAAAAAATATGATGCTACAGCCAACTACCGGACTTGAACCGATCACCGCCGCATTACGAATGCGATGCTCTACCGGATGAGCTAAGTTGGCAAAATAATTATATAACTATATCAAAAATATCAGCGCATTGCAATAGGGCGTGTTCGTTTTGGCATGTTCGTTTGCATAGCGGAAAGCATTATTTAGCGCTACCGACAAGTTGTGCTACGAATTGCGTTGCATAATAACGTCGCCACGTGTGTCTACAATGCGCTTCATGTCAACAATATTGTCTACAACGATATAGGTATCGTAAATTTCAATTTTCCGTTTCTCGACAAATTTATTAACCTCATCGCGTGTCGTTTCAAGTGAAAGCCCCGCCCAATGTGCTATATCCGCAATCGTTACATTGAACTTACGCTGGCGATTTGCCGCATTCACAGGAGGATACATTTCATCAAGCATGAGGAAGACATCTGCAATACGGGCTTGCAAATCTTTAATTGCAAGCGTGCGGAAGCGGCGTTTCTGGTCGTAAATGCGTTTGCAAAAAAGCTTTAACAAGATAATTGCAATCTGCGGATTGCCTGTAATCAGCAATTCAAAATTCTCTTTATTAAATTCAAGGCACTCTACATTGCCGATTGCAACGCATGTGGCAGAACGCGGAGAATTGTCGAGTATTGCCATTTCTCCAAAAAATTCGCCGGGTTTCATAATGTCAAGATTTTTCTTTGCACCATTGACGCACTTGACGAGTTGCACTCTCCCTGATTGAATTAGATAAAAACAATTGCCCGGTTCAAACTCGCTAATGATAACATTGCCTGGCTTATACTGCTTTGCAAACCGCTTGAATGCAGGAAGCGCAAACTGTTTGAGCGCACCTGGCGCTTCTTCTTCTTCGCCCAAAGAATCTTCCCGTTTTATTTTTGCCCGCTCAAGCGCTTTATCGTTGCGGAGTTTGGCATCTGCATACAGTTTTGCAACTTCTTCTTTTTTCATTGTGTCGGGATACAGCGATAAAAATTTTACACAGATGTCACAGCATGATAGATATTGCTCGTCGTTATAAAAACTTTTTGCAACGGCAATCATACCGCTCTGACGGTCCTCCGTTATATTGTTGAGAATCGCTTCTGTTTTTTTGTGTATTTGACGCAACTGGTTTGAAAAGACACGGAGCATTTTCATAATGACTTGTTTGTTGCTGCTGAAAATCTGTTCAAACTCTTGCCCGTTGAGAATAACGGCAACGCAGTCTGTAAGCGCGGTAGCTGTTTCCTCGCGTGGAAAGCGACCGAGCGATGATTTTACACCAAAAAATTCTCCATTCTTTACTTGCTCCGTAACAGGTTGATGAGTTTCAATATCGACTGTTGTAAGGACAAGAATCCCTTTTTGGAGGATAAAAATACGTTCGTCTTTGTCCCCTTCAAAATAAACAATCGAGCCTTTTGTGTATTGCATCGCTTTCGGCATATAAAATCCTCTAATACTCTATTATATCATAAAAACGCTATTTGTGCTATGCTTTTTTTATGATAGATTTACATACTCACACAACTGCGTCAGATGGTCAATATCTTCCGTCAGAACTTGTTAGAAAGGCTTGTGACGCTGGCGTAACAGTTTTAGCTGTCACTGACCACGATACTGTTTCAGGTCTCGACGAAGCGTCGCGCGAAGCGAAAAAAGCAGGCATAACATTTGTCCGCGGCATAGAGCTTGCTGTTGCATGGCCAACAGGTGAATTTCATTTGCTCGGACTCGGACTGACAAACACGTCTCCGCGCCTATGCGATATGCTTATATTTTTACATGAAAAGCGCAAAGAACGCAATATGCAAATTATAAAAAAAATGCAAGAAAGTGGTTTTTCGCTCTCATATGAAGAAATGCTTTCGCTTTTTCCAAACCGTGAAATAGGCCGTCCGCATTTTGCCGAGTATCTCGTGCAAAAGAATATTGTCAAGACAAATCAGCAGGCGTTTGAAAAATATTTTGCAAAAGGAAGACCGTGGTACGTAGCACGCATTGGCGGAAACCTCGACGAAGCAGTTCAAGCAATCTACGACTCTGGTGGCATTCCTGTAATCGCGCATCCGTTGTCACTGCACGTATCGTGGAGCCAGTTTGATGCAATTCTTGACGACATTCACGAACGCGGTGTTGAGGGCATTGAAGCATATCATCCTGGCGCGCGTCTGCAAGATTGCAAACGGCTGGAACAGCTTGCACGTGCTCATGGCATGTTCGTTACGGCAGGCAGCGATTTTCACGGAGAAAAAATCAGAACAGACAGAAAACTTGGGCACACATCAGATGGCAAGAAGATTGACGACTCATTTTATTATGATGAACTTTTGCCTCATATCAGCAATTTTTTGCAAGTAAAAAACGCGTAAAAACGTCATTCTTTGCCAATATAAAGTATGCAGATTTTTTCATTTTCTCCGTTTGGATACGAAGGTGCGCTTGTCACTGTAGAAGTAGACATTCGGCGCGGCATTCCCGCTGTTGATATTGTGGGGCTTGCAGACGGTGCGGTAAAGGAATCGCGCGAACGTATGCGCGCCGCAGTAAAGAATTCAGGATTTGCGTTTCCATCTGAACGCGTTTTGATAAGTTTGTCACCTGCAGATTTGCGCAAAGAAGGAGCAGGATTTGATTTGGCAATTGCGCTCACCGTTCTACAGGCAGAGGGCGCAACTGCATGTGCCGTGCGCAAAAACAACGCTCTGCAAGATGAGGCTGCAGCATACAAAACAGAGAGCAATATGTCTTACAACAAAGCAGACGAACGGCACGGCACTCTGTTTAGTGCTGATGCAATTCTTGTCATGGGCGAGCTTGAGCTTTCGGGCAACGTGCGAAGCGTTCGCGCTGTTCACGCAGCAGCAGCTACTGCGGCATCAAGTGGCATCTTAAAATGTATTGTGCCCCGTGCAAACGCAGACGAAGCACGCGAAGTTGACGGCATGAAAGTGTACGGTGCAGACACGCTTGAAGGCGCATTTGACGCGCTCACGCACCCTGAATATTTTACCGAGCGCGGCGAGTCGCTTGAACATGCATTTGTTCCTGACGGAGCCACAGAAGTGGATGGCGTGCTTTTTCCGCCTGCAACAGACTGCGATGAATTTGCAGAAATCATAAGACAAAAATTTCTTGTGCGTGGCTTGCAAATTGCTGCAGCAGGCGGACACAATGTACTTGCTGTCGGCGCACCTGGGTGCGGTAAAACAATGGCATTACAAAAATTCGGGGCGTTGCTCCCGCTGCTTACTGTAGAAGAAGCACAAAGCATAACGCGCATTTACTCGGTTGCAGGACTTATGAATCGCGATGAGCCGCTCGTGCGCATTGCACCGTTCCGTCAGCCGCATCAAACTGCTACGATTGAAGGTATGTGCGGTGGCGGCATCCATTGCATTCCAGGAGAAATATCGCTTGCGCACAACGGCGTTCTTTTTCTTGACGAAGCGGCTGAATTCCGCACATCTGTGCTCCAAATGCTGCGTGTACCTGTTGAAACAGGACGCATTACGCTCGCTCGCGCAGGTCGCTCCACAGTCTACCCCGCATCCTTTCAACTGCTGCTTGCGACGAATCCGTGTCCGTGCGGCAATTTCGGTTCAAAATCAAAAGTGTGCCTATGCAGTGCACGCGCCGTTGAACTGTATTGGAATAAATTTTCTGCGCCGCTTTTAGACCGTATAGATATACGCATTCCTGTAAACAATGAATATGCACAGAACGCGCTCCAGCACGCCGCTTCTGCCCACTGCATCGACATAGATGCTGCCGCACGACAAAAAACAAGCGACACGCAGTCAGGTACCGTTTCAACAGCAGAGTTACGCAGAGCAATTGCGCGCGCGATAAAAACTGAGCGCAGACGGCAAGGCTGCCGTAACGCCCGCCTTATGCCACAAGAAGTTGTCGAGCACTGTCGCACAACAAAAGAAGCGCGAACACTCCTCGACAATGCGGTGCTTCGCTACGGCTTTTCAGCGCGCGCTGTGTCAAGTTGCTTGAAAATTGCGCGAACAATTGCCGACATGGATGACAGCGATTTAATTCAAGACATGCACATAAAAGAAGCGGTGAGCTATCGCAAGCCGTGCAATGATTTTATGAACAGCAGCGCAACTGGTGAATAGCTGCTTGTAAAAACATGCACCTTGTATTTCATTCGCACAAGCACCGCATGCGTGCTATAACATTTTCAAAAGCGCGGCAATATTTTCTTGCACAACATGCAACAGCGCGTTCCTTTCAACTTTTTCAGGAAAATTGCGCCAAACAACATAGCGCACATTCGGAGCAACCTCTGCAAGCGGACCGCCTGCAAGATTATGCACATTGTCGATAAGTATGTCATACTCGCCGTTCTTTGCATCTGCAATCTGGTCTGCCGTCACTTCGCCAGGCCCAAAAAGCGTAATGTCAGTAAATCCCAAATCAAGCGCAAGATAGCGTTGGTTTCTGTTACAAAGTATTTTTGCATTTGTTAAGCCGCGCATTTCAATTTCCAATCGTGCGTCTTTAATCGCTTTTACATAGGATGCAAGCCGTTTTTCATGTTCTTCTTCCGTACCAAGCAGGCGGGCAATCTTTGACGTTTCGCTCGTAACAGTTGCAATTGAATTGTCATTTGCAATCTGTATCATACGTGTGTTTCCCACCGCAGTGCCAAGCGTCTGCATCATGCGCTCAAAACCCGCATACACAAAAAAATCGCTTTTATTAATTTTTTGAATGTCGCTTACAGTCACTTCATATTCAGGCGGATGCCGCAGTGTAGCCGGTGCAATTGTTTCTACATTATCTGCTCCTGCAATATCGGCAAACGCAGCTGTCCACGACGTTGATGCAAGCACAAGCGGCATATTTTGCTGCGCAACATTCATAGACGGTTTGTTTTTCTGTGATGCACTTGCGGCAGAAATGCCATCTGTTTTGCCGCGCGCAAATGCACCTGCAATCGTACCTATAGCAATTACGAAAAACACTATACCGGTAATGCTTTTTTTTCTAACGAGTCTGTGCAGCACTGCTGCAAACGCAAACAATTTTTTCATTTTAAAACCTCGCTAATCATTTTAGTTTACGCATTGTGACAATTGCGCATTTCCGTCAATATCATACAGTGTAATGCAACCGTTTTCATACACAGCAAAACCAGCACGAGAATCGTTTTTTGGAAGTGATGGAGAGCCTGGATTGCACACAAGTATCCCGTCTTTTGTTTTATATAAATGCTGCTCGTGAATATGCCCGAACAGCACAATATGATTTTTTGAAAGCGGAGGAAGCCTGCTCCCTCCGACAATCGGCGTACATTCCACTGTGTTCAGATGCGAGACATTTGCCAATGAAGCATCTATATGAGTACTGTCTGCATTTTTTTCAGGCGAATAGATATGTCCGTGCGAAGCAAATAGCTGCATGCCGTCAACATCAATACAAATATAATCGCTCATAATGGGAAAAGAAAGAACCATTTGATCAACTTCGCTGTCGCAGTTTCCACGACACGCAAGTATGTTGCCTGTCAATTGGTTGAGCATCTCTGCAACGGCAGAAGGCGCGTATTCTTCAGGCAGTGGATTTCGCGGTCCATGATAAAGCACATCGCCAAGCAAAATAATACGGTCGCAAGAGAGCGCGCTAAACTGTGCAAGAGCTTTTCTACATGCTGCTGCGCTTCCGTGAACGTCAGATATGATAAAATATTTCATAGCATACTCCAAAATTGTTAATATATTTTTTACTTATTCCGTTTTTTCAACGCGATTCTTTCCTGCGTTCTTTGCTTTATACAATGCTTTGTCAGCGGCATTAAAGAGTTGCTCGTAGCTTTGGTGGCGCATTGAATCTGCCACGCCTATTGAGCATGTTATTGGTTTTTCTATATGTGCTGCATCACGCTCAAATTCTTTTTTTATTGCTGCCATTATTATATATGCTTTTTTTATGCCCTCATGTACATTTGTATCTGTCAAGAGAATGATAAATTCATCGCCGCCAAATCTTCCTACGATGTCCACACGGCGTGTGTTATTCACAATGCATTTCCCTATTCGTTTTAAAACCTCGTCACCATACAAGTGACCAAATCTATCGTTTATTGCCTTGAAATTGTCAAGGTCTAAAATGAGGCAACATCCATACGCGCCGCTATTTAAATACGCTTCCATCAATATATTTGAAGCGTTCTTTGTAAGCAACCTCGTCAATCCATCTGTGTCACGCTCTTTTTCAATAAACAACTGATTTGCATACTGCTGCATAAACCGCCGTGAAAATACCCAACTCAAAACACAACTCAAAATGCCAAAACTGATTGCGTTCGATACATCAGACATGCGTATAGATGCATCTTTGTATTTCATTGCAAAAAAACAAAACAATGCCACAACGCCAAAAATTAATAAATCTGAACGGATAGGAACGTCAACAATTAAAAACGGAAGCGCAAACAGAAATACATGAAATGTCACTGCCGTTGCAGATGCATTAAATGCAAAAACAGTGCCAAGCAAAATTGAAAAAACAAAAATGTTGACAAGCAGCAGATAAAATATGACAAGGATAATTTTTTTATGTTTTTTCAAAACGGTTATGCTTATGGTGTAAAACGCAACAGAAAAAATTAACAAATATAAATACGGTATTAATAATGCACGTGCAAAAATCCCAGCAACCGCACATATTGTATATATCATCCCATACACAATACAAAACGTCGCCGTTCGTTTTAGGGTTTCAAAGTTTGCCATAGCAATTCGCGGTTTTATTTCTATGTAAATATTTTTTGAAAGTCCGCCGTAGAAAAAAAGACGACGCAATGCATTTTTATTCAAAAAATTTTTCCCCATAATATCCCTGTTTTGCGCTTATTCGCTACATTGCTGAAACAAAGACGACGAGATATTATAAATAAAAATTTAATCATTGTCTATGAAAGAGAATGCCATCTTGTTGGATATGTTGCCCTCGCAGCATTTTTTACTATGCGCCAACGCACTGTTCTCGCATTTTTTTAGATATGCCCCAGATACGCCAGTATAATTGACGATGCAACTGTTGCCGCTGTTTCTGTACGGAAAATACGTGCGCCCATAGAACACCGTGCATACTCATGCTGTTCAAGTAGCGCGCGTTCGCTGTCTGTCCAGCCACGCTCGCTTCCTATTGCTGCAACGACAGTGGTACGCAACAATGTACTCTCCGTGTTGGGAAAAGCGTTGTGCACATTTTTTTTGAGAAATGATGTAAGCCGCTCGCTTGCAGCATTGTCGAGCGCAATTTTTATTTTTCCAGTTGTCCTGTTGCGCCGTTCCACAGATGGCTGCGCGCCACCCGCATTTTTTGCAAGCTCGCTCATATTGTTCTGCGCCATGTTGGTTTCGACTGATTGCAAACAATCTGAAAGCATTTTGTGCATGTACAGCTCCGGCACGTGCGTGCTCCCCGCCTGCATCGTTCCATCAAGCAACATTTTATACGCAGCGCCTCTTTCCACAAGCGTTGACTGTAAATACGATTTTTCGCCAAGTTCTGTTCCTGTAAGGTGCACGGCACACGCACCGAGCCCTGCAACATCGCGCAAAAGCCGCTTGAGTTGAATGGGTCGCGGAAACCCAATTATCAGTACGAGAGGATGGGGTGGCTTTCCTTCTGTTTCAGGTGTAAAAGAAAAACGCAATTCACCGGTACACGCCGCTTTTTTTTCATCAATGCCAGTGATTTTTGCCCTACCCGCTTTTCCTCCGATAATCCCTGCGGCAAATGTATCGCCGGTTTTTTTATGAAGAATTTTAATAATATGCTTTGCGCGTTCATCATGTAGCGGCAGCGGTTTTACTATTTCATCTTCGGTAAACAGGCAAATATTCATACGGCAAGTATACAACAGCAGTCGCAAAAAAGGCAATTGTACGCATCTTTATACTTATATGCACATGTGCTATAATCCGAGCGTATGGATAATGCAAAAATCAAATTGATGCTGCTCGATTTACAAGATACAAAGCTTGATTTTACCGTGATTCAATCTGGAAAAGAGAGCCGTCGCGTAAACGGTCTGTACAAACCAGAAACACACGAAATTATCCTGCACAATAAAAATTTCAAAAGCGATAACGGCATCATCTATACGGCAATTCATGAATATGCGCATCATTTGATGACAGAAGAATTTATTAATAATTTTGGCAACACTGTGCTGCCAAATGCAAAATCACATACACAGGCATTTTGGGTAAAGTTCAATGAATTATTAATTACCGCCGAAAAGAAAAAATATTATGCGCTGTCAATAAAATCTTCGCCAGAGCTTGAAAAGCTCACTGAAGAGATACGCACAGAGTATCTTGCAAAAAACGGTGCGCTTATGCAGAAATTCGGTCGCCTTCTTGAAAAGGCATTTGAACTGTGCGAAGAAGCAGACATTCGTTACGAAGACTATATTGACCGCGTGCTCTGCTTGCCGCGCATCGTTGCACATGACATTAGGAATGTTGGCATGGAAAATATAAATCCTGCGCTTGGCTACGACAACATGAAGCTTGTCGCGTCGCTCAAAAATCTCGGCGACAGGAGCGCGGCGGAAAAACAGCTTTTAAACGGTACAAGCCCCGTAAGCGTAAAAGCACAGATGAAACGCAAGAAAAGCGACGATGTTGACGATAAAAAAACAATGCTTGAAAAAGAAAAAAAACGCATTGAGCGCACTATTGAACAGCTCCAAAAGCGGCTCGAATTTGTGGAGGTAGCACTTGGGAACTTATAGCGTTTTCAAATACAGCGCACGCGTTTACAGCGTGCTTGCTGCATTTTTAATAATTTTGCAATTCGGATTTTCGCAAACTTCTTCGCCCAACACAGAAGACAGCGAGTCGTCCGCGCTGCAAATGCCGTCCATGCCTTCAATGCCTGCCATTAGCGCGCCATCGTTTGGCACGCCGTTCTACACGCCTGGCAAGCCGCAACCTCCTGTTACATCACGCTCAACTGACAAAATGCAGAGCGAACCGCAAAATGAAACAAATACGGAGCAGCGACAAATGCAAACACCAACTATGACAAGCAAAAAAAATTTTTCAAATACGACGCCTTCATTTGTCACTGCATCTGATTTAACATCGCTTGCAAACGCCGGCATCCTTAACAATTTTCACTCGCTATTTAATGATGCAGCAACGCCGCTCATGTACGGTCAGCATGCGCAACAAAATCAAAACACAGAATTGCTGCTCGGACAAATTTTATCAGAGCTTGCAGAATTGAAGCGGCAAAACAGCGCCGTTGTTGCAAATGCGCAAATTTCAGATGCACCCGTTTCACGCACAAGCGCTTCGCAGCCGGCGATTCTTCGCTTCATTGCAAACGGCTATGACGTGCTCGCTTCATGCCGCACCATTTATTTTAGCGATATTGAAGCTGACGGTTCATTTTTATTAACAGGCGACCGCAAATATATTTCAAGCGGACAAACGCGAAACGAAACATTCTACTTGCTTTTTAAAATGGTGGGCAGTTCTGGGTTTTCTACGCAATATACAGTAGAACCAGCTATTGTGCAAGATTATGAAAATACGTTTTCGTTTGTCT
Organism: Treponema sp.; assembly: GCA_017446265.1. Lineage (GTDB taxonomy): Bacteria > Spirochaetota > Spirochaetia > Treponematales > Treponemataceae > Treponema_D. The sequence continues at coordinate 33,471 of JAFSRD010000043.1, read as the reverse complement.
ACCAACTTGCACAACACAAAGATTTGACTGCCACAAAAACAGGCAACCTTGTTACAATGCGCGTTGTAGAACCTGAATACAACATGGATTTATTGATAGACATTGGAGCGGCGCAATAACGTCATGAGCGCTGACGGCATATTGCAGCGCGGCCTTTTGCTGCTTGGGTTTGACGATGCAACAATTCCATCTCTTTCACAAAAAATAGACGCGTATGTAAAAGAGCTTCAGCTTTTCAATGGCGCATACAACCTTGTGAACACGAGCGACCGTACAGAATTGATTGTGCGCCACGTATTTGACAGCATTGCGCCATGGCAGATTATTGAGTCACAGGCAGACGTCATGCGCTTGCCAACTGCACCTCAACGCGATGTAAAAAACATGCACCTGCAACAAAACAGCATTTCTGTCGGCGACATTGGTTCAGGCGGCGGGTTTCCAGGCATTCCGCTCGCACTCGTCTTTCCTCAGTTTGCGTTTACGCTTGTGGAACGCATGGACAAACGGTGCGCATTTCTTGAAAACTGTGTTGCGTTGCTCGGTTTGAAAAATGTGCGCGTGCTCAAAAGCGAAGCGGAACAAATTGCACCAGAATCTTTTGACATTGCTGTTTTTCGTGCATTTCGTCCATTCGACGAGCACATTGCTCAGACGCTGCTTGCTCTCACAAAGCGCAACGGCATGCTTGGCGCATATAAAGCAAAACGCAAAAATATCGAAGAAGAAATGCGCAGTGTAAAAAACTACATCGGCAATTATGAAATCGTTGCATTGCATGTACCGTTCATGGAAGAAGCAGAACGCAATTTTGTACTCGTAAAAAAGTGAGCGCCAAAACAGTTTAATAATGCGCGCATCCAGATGCAATATATGTATCCGCGATTTCTCTTATGGCATCATTGATTTCTTTGCATTTTTCTGCAGAACTTGCAACAACTTCCCATCGCGTTATGGCATCTTCGCTGCGTGAAATCCGCTGTACAATTTGCCACCACTCATAAGAAAGCTTGCTACATGCATCAAATGTTTCAGGAAGCCCGAAACGCATTAAAACAGCGTCGAGGTCAGCGCCATCTCTCATCGTCTTAATAATTTTTGCACCGCGTTGCACCATGGCAGCTTCCACATCATCTAAAACCTCTTGCATTTTGTCAGATACATTTTCAAAATAGAGCGACCACTCTCGCTCGCGGAAAAAACTTTTTTGAAGCTGCATGGCTTTTTCATATTCTTTAGGATGTTCAAGAAATGCGCGACATGTAAGCAATGCAAAGAAAAGCGTATTCTCTGTAGCAATAAACCCTTTCGACATGTCATGTATGTCTACAGGATAATTCATATAGTAATGCGCAGTCTCTTCCACTGCTGCAAGAAATTGGTCAGAAAAATGCTCTTTCAATTTTGTTTTAATAAATGAGTGCCCATTTCTGATTATATTCACGCCTACACCGCGTTGCGCAATTGCGATAAGCGCAGAAGGAATCGATTTTACATCTGTATAAAACTGAGGATTCCATGCCTTTTCTGAAAAGCATGTGCCAGAACGCGCACTGCCATATAAATCAAGTATGTACGGAACAAGAACAGCCATGTTAAATCCCGGTGCAATTTGATTTCCATCGCTGCTCATCACATCCATTCTGTCTCCATCACCGTCAAAACAAAAACCTAAATTAAATGCACCGTTGCCAATCATATGGCGCACGGGCGCTATGCTCGCTTCAACAATGGGATTTGGGTCGCCATAGAGAAATCGGCCATCAGGAATAAAATGGCGCGCACAAATATCTGCACCTGCTTCTTGCAACGCAGCGACAACTTCATACCCACCCGAACCAGAAAGAAATTCTGCGCAGACAGAAAGCCCTTTTAAAGAATTGCGCTTAACGCCTGCAAGCTGCATTGAATATGCAATATAGCTGTCCCGCATGCACGCAAGAACAAGACGGCCTTTGCTACAGGAAGGTGTAAACGCATCTTCTTCATAATTTTTTTTGATTGCCTCCAAACCAGAGCCCATTGCAACAGGCTTCATCCCCGGTGCCACAAGTTTTATGCCAATGTAACTTTCTGGATTGTGGCTTGCCGTAATCATCACTCCTGCAGCATCAAGATGTTGCAGGCACGTAAAATAAAACAAACATGTTGAAGATTGAAGCGGATCGGCAATAACATCAAGCCCGCTATTTGTAAATACATCAATCGCCGCTTCCATAAATGCAGGAGCTGAAAGTCGTGCGTCACGCGCAATGACAACTGTTTTTGTTTTTGCAATATCAAGCATGTAACGAGCAAGCGCACGCATCAAACGATTTGTACGTTTTTCGTCCATTGCTTCAGCTTTCGTTCTAATGTCATACGTTTTAAACATTATTAAATTTAATTCGTCCATTTGTCATGAAATCTTTTAACTAAAGAAAATTTGCGTCATCGTTGATTTTACAACTGCACGCCCGTTTTTATTTTTTCTTCAAAGCGCGCGCGCTTCTTGCCTTCAAGCGGATTCTGCTCTCCATTAATAATTTTTCTTATCGCGTCAATCTCTTCGCCAGAAAAGGTCACGCCGTTGTTCATGTGATTGATAAATGACGCCGTTGCAAGCGGTGCAACTAATTTGCATATCTCTAAAATCACTTCTGCATACACACGGATTTCATATTGCGCGTGACTGTCAAGGCGAAGCTTTAAGAAGTGAAAGAGATTGTGCAAATCCATTTCCCAATAAAACTCTGTATACAGCGAAAGCGGTAAATTGATTCGCGCAAGCTCACGAGCAACGCCGTCGTCTACGAGGTGCATATAATTGTTGTATGCGTTCGTCTGTCCCGCTTCAAACTGCGTACATATCTTTTCAGCTTTATCTTTTGGGAACGGTTCTGATGCGCGTCCTTGCTTGTTGTCCGTGCTCTGTGGCGCAATGGCATCTTCTGTAGGAATATAAAACTCGTCTTTCATAATCGAGTAGCGACCGCTCACTTCATTCATTCGTCCCATGCGGTGGCGCACCCATTGCCGCGCAACAAAAATAGGCATTTTTACATGGAATGTCATAACAACTTGCTCAAACGGCGATGTGTGCTGATGGCGTAAAAGGTAGTCGATGAGCGCGCCGTCCTGCGATACTGTTTTTGTCCCCTTGCCATATGAGACGCGCGCTGCCTGCACAATACGCTCATCCCCTCCCAAATAATCAATAAGCCGTACAAATCCTTTGTCAAGCACAGCATACTCTTTGTCTAAAATTGCCTCTGCTTCTGGTACAACACAATGCGCCATACTGTTCTCCCAATATTTATTAATTATTATTTTTCGCCATTATATATCTGTTCCATTGGAAACAGGCGGCGTGTCGTCAACAACTTCAACATCATCGACAACGATAGGACGATTGTGCCATTCAAACAAGAGATAGCCCGCACTCACAACAAGCAACACAACGCCAAGCAGTCGGACAAGCACAAGCCCAATTTTTTGCGGAATAATAAACAAAATGATTGCGCCAATAAACGAGACAATCACTTCAATCATATACAATCGTCGTTCAATATTTGTATCGCGCAATTTTGCAACAGTGTACAGCTGAAGCACCGCCGCTGCAAGTAGATAGGCTGCAAGAATATACAGCATGATTGTCCACATGGTTCCCGCAAATTTAAGCGGCAAAATAATCGCGATTAATCCAATGACAATGCTCGTAACGCTTCGTATGAGAACAGCGAGCTGAAAACTTTTATCGGCAATAAGTTGCCTGCCTTTTGCAAGATTAAAGATGCCATTTATAACAGCTTCTATTCCAAGCGCAATAACAGCAACTTTTATGCATTGTTCTGGAGCAATAATCATCATGAGCGCCACAACAGCAAGCAGCACGCCAAGTGTAAAATCTGTTTTTCTCATATTGTTTATAATATACCCAATAATTTAAAAAGCAACAACAGCACACTAAATGCATATTGCTATGGAGTGTTTGTTGAAACAGCAAAAATAATGCAAATCTTGCAATGGCGCAGGCGACGTTCCGACAAAGTTGCGTGCAACGCTTGGCGGGTTTTCGCCGAAAGCCGTTGTTTATATTTGCACGCATCAAGTTGTATTTAGATTGACACTCCATAGCAACACGCAATTTATGACTGCTTGACAACAGCACTGCTTTTTTGTTATGTTTATAGAGCACTTTTGGAGCGATGTCCGAGTGGTCGATGGAGGTAGTCTTGAAAACTATTGAGCTGAAAGGCTCCGGGGGTTCGAATCCCTCTCGCTCCGAATGCTCTGCGTTTGTGCCTCTCGTTTACAAAGAGGGATTCGAAACGGAGCGAGCGCCGAGCAGGTGCGAGGAAGAGCGCACACGAGGTGCGCGCAAGCGAGCGAAGGCGGCTCGGAATGAGCAAACACGATGTTTGCGAATGGAGAGCGAATCCCTCTCGCTCCGAATGCTCTGCGTTTGTGCCTCTCGCTCAGAGAAGAGATACGCGCACTTGTTTGGAAGCGTGGTAGAGCGGTAATACAACGGATTGCTAATCCGTCAGTTCCGAAAGGGCTGGGCAGGTTCGACTCCTGTCGCTTCCGTATTTATGAGACTATAGCTCAGCTGGATTAGAGCACCACCCTGCGGAGGTGGGGGTCGCACGTTCGAATCGTGTTAGTCTCGTCAGGTTTTTTGAAGACCTGCTTGTTTTCTGGAAAGATGCGAGAGTGGTCGATCCGGACGGTCTCGAAAACCGTTGAACTCGTTAGAGTTCCGGGGGTTCGAATCCCCCTCTTTCCGAATAACAAAAAGCAAAGAACAAGCTGTCACTCCATTCAAATTGCACATATTTTTCAAATAGCGGGGATTCGAAACGGAGCGAGCGCCGAGCAGGTGCGAGGAAGAGCGCACACGAGGTGCGCGCAAGCGAGCGAAGGCGGCTCGGAATGAGCAAACACGATGTAAAACATACTGTTGTAAACGAAATTTTGTTGTGGTGCAAAACAACGCGCTATAAAATCATATTCACAATCATGCCGCAAACAAACGAAAACACAATGACAAATGCAATGTACAGCGTAAAATTTTTTACGCCGAGCGCAATTTTGAGTGCACCTACGTTAGTAATTTTTGTCGCAGGACCGGCAATCATAAAGGCTGCCGCGCTGCCTGCGCTCATGCCGTCTGCAAGCCATTGAATGAGCAGTGGAATTGTACCACCACCACACACGTACAGCGGAACACCCACTGTTGCCGCCATAAGAATGCCAAACGCTTCGTTTTTGCCAAACAGTTTTGCCATAGCATTTTCTGGAACATAGCGCTGAAAAACCGCAGAAAGCGCAACACCAAGCAAAAACCACACCCCCGTCGCTTTAACATTCCGTGCAATATTTTTGATAAGGCGCAAAAATATATTTGGGTCAGCGTCTCTATTGTGCACCTCATCAAAAGAGGAAAAATCAAAATACGTTTTTGGGCGGTCCCGCCGCGTTGCGTCGGTCGCTATGTCCGCGGTTCCCTCTCGGTCAGCCGCTTCCTTCTCTCGCGCGCTCGCACCGCTCGCTTCCTCGTTCAGTCCAGTGGCCGGCTCCGCCGCCGCTCCCAGCGCTACCGCATTCTGTCGGCAGAAAAAAATGCGCACAAGCAATCCTGCCACAATGCCGCACGCAAAGCACGAAACGACGCGCACTGCAAGAATCGCAGGACCAAGTGCTGTGCTGTACATAATAAGCTGCGGATTGAGCAAAAGGGAACTCATCATAAAAGCTGCAAGAAAATCATCTTTAACGCCTTTTTGCGAAAACGCCGCACAAATCGGAATTGTGCCGTACATGCACAAAGGAGAAGCAATGCCAAGCGCGCTTGCCGTCACAATGCCGGCAATAGGCGGAAGCTTTCGCCCAAGCAGCTGTGTAAGCGCGTGAATTTTATCTTTTGCAAAAACAGAAATGCATGAGCCAAGTATGATGCCTAAAACCCAGTACGCAAAAATCTGTCGCACCTGAATGTCGAAATAATACCAGAGGTAAATGAATTCGCGGCGGATTATTCCAGCCATTATCTTAACTCCTTGTCGTTTTCGTGCTCTATTATGTATAAATTACATTTGGGTACCTCGAAAAACTGAAGTTTTTCGAGGTACCTCTGAGAATGTGATGTTTTTCGCCGTGGAATTCCAAGGCGAAAAACTCGTCGGCAATCTCTAAAAACTCCCTTTGTGAGTTTTTAGAGATTGCCCTTTGACTTTTTTGTAGCACTTTCGTAAAATAAAAACAATGCTAGTTTCGGAGGTTATCATGAAAAAATTCTGTACCATTATTTTTGCAATTTTTGCGCTTTCCTTTGCGTTTGCAAAAGAAAACCCAAATGCAGCTTTATACAAAACGCACGAAACAACAGACAAAGCAGCTCCTGTCGTGTACTTTACAAAAAATATTTCCGCAGATTCTCTTGTGGCAATGTATCATGCACTTGGTTGGACCCCGCAAGGAAAAATCGGGGTAAAAATCAGCACAGGCGAGCCACCGGCAAGCAACTATTTGCGCGCAGAACTTATTTCAAAACTTATTACGTCGGTAAACGGCACAATTGTCGAATGCAATACGGCTTACGGAGGAAGGCGCGCCGCGAACGCTGCACACAAGCAAGTAGCAAAAGACCATTTTCCAGACCTTCCATTTGATTTACTCGACGAAAACGGCACCATGACGTTGCAAGTAAAAGGCGGTGGTCGTCTCAAAGAAAATTACGTTGGTGCAAATTTCAAAAACTACGGCTCGTATATCATTTTGTCGCATTTTAAAGGACATGCAATGGCTGGCTTTGGCGGTGCAATAAAAAACGTGTCGATTGGCTTTGGCAGCGGCACATCTAGCGGCAAATCAGGCAAGGCGTGGATTCATTCGGGCGGTAAAAGTTTGACGAATCCGTGGGGCGGTGAGCAAAACGCATTTCTTGAATCGATGGCAGAAGCAGCAAAAAGCATTTCCGACTACATGAACGACGGTAAGAACATTGTGTACATAAACGTGCTCAATCGTATGAGCGTTGACTGCGACTGTTCAGGGAATCCTGCAGAACCTGACATGCACGACATAGGCATTATTGCTTCGACTGACCCGCTCGCAGTTGATCAAGCAGGAATCGATTTAGTGTACAGCGCGGCAGACTCAGGCTCGCTCATTACGCGCATTGAAAGTCGTAACGGATTGCATACGCTTGACCACGCAGAAAAAATCGGACTCGGCAAGCGCACCTATCGGCTCGTAACGATTGAATAAACAGCTACCTGTGCGCATGCACTCCGTGCATCTGCGCACCAAGTGCACGCGCTCGCAAGTTGAAACTTGCTCGCTTGTGCACTTTCAAGGAACGTTTAAAATACACGCTAAAATGGCGCGTGTATTTTAACTTGCAGTTTGCTTTGCAAACTTGCTTATTGTTTGCGCGTTCTCATTTCATTGCGAACGCGCAGTTTTGAACAGTTCCGTTTTTGAAAAATCGTTCACTGTTCAAAATTAACGAACGTTTAAAATACACGCTGAAATGCGCTGCGTTGCAATAGTTATGTGGAACAATGATTTTTTGGAACATATACGGTACATATGAAAATCATACTCATCCGACATTTTAAAACAGATATGGAGTGGCAAGCGCATTACACTGCGGCGACATATGATAACGCAATGCAGTCATACAAACTTGCGCACATACTGCCAGTTGATGCGCAACGCGTTGCAGGAGGTGAATACGCATTTTATTGCAGCACCGCGCCGTGCACGAGCGAAACAATAGCATTGCTTTTTGATGTACACACTGTAACAAAAACACCGCTTTTAGACGAAGTAGCATTGCGCTCGTTTACTGACGATTCAAAACTGCGCACGCTCGCTGAATGGCAACGCAGAGCAAAACGGCAGTGGCGCAGAGGTGACAGCCGTCAATCAGAAACAAAATCGCAAACAGAAGCACGCGCAGGGAAACTGCTAGACATGCTTGAAAGCGAAGGCAAAAGCTGCGTGCTTGTATCGCATGAGTTTTATCTCCGCACGATAATACGAACATTGAAAGCACGCAATTACGTAATTACGCGTGCAGGATTTTTTGGTATAGCATTTGGAGAACGCATGCGTGCTACAAAAAGAAATGAACGCTGCGGTGGTTGCAGACATAATTGCGTTTTAATAAATCCTGCATGTGAAGTAGGACGTGACAAAGCCATCACGCGGAGAATAACGATGATTTCGGAAAATGCAGGTCGTATGCGGTTTTAAAAATTGGCAGGCGCTCGTAACAGCAGACTCACCAACATCATTGAGGGCAACGAAGGCATGATGTTCTCATAGGAACGGCACTGCAGCGACAACTGCCCGCCTTTCTACTTGCCAAACAGACTCATGATGTCTTCTGTTTCCATAACAGTGATTGTCGAAGTAACAACTGGTTGTGCATCTGTGCGCGAAGCATACAGTTCGCAGTTGTAGCGGTACGTCATGTCGCTGCGATAATCTTCTGCAATTTTCATCATAATCGTCGTACTGTTCTTTAAGTACGGAACGCTTGCTTTAAATTTGCTTACGCTCAAAATAAATCCAGGACGAGGACGGCGACCAAGTTCTTTGTTTGTAATACCTGTAAGAGCGGAAATGCCTTGTGCCATAAACTCAAACCCTACCCACGTAGGCACTCCGTCAGCTTCGTCTTCATAAAAAATACAGTCCGTAGTAATGTCGTATTCACTCGTAATCGTGTGTGCTTTTACATCGTGCTGTGTTACACGGCTCAACAAAAACATCTTGCTCTTGTGCGGCAATAAATCAATCAACGTGTCGTATTCAATGCGCTGCGGCATTTTTTCTGGCGCAACTTCGCTCATTTTTTCTCCTGCTATATTTCTTTTAGCATTCACCGCAACGCACGGCTGCCTTTTGTCATACACAATTCCTTTGGGTGTTCCTGTAGTTTACATTGCAACGCATGCCATCAGTGCAGCAAATCTTTCGCTACACACCCAAAATCAAGCACGTGTTTGAGCCGCCGAACGCAAACGAATTTGACATGCATATGCGCACATGTTCCTTGCACAAAGCAGTTCCCTTGCTCACAATGTTGATAAACGGCAACGCTTCATCGCGCACACCATCCCACATTTGCACGGGAAGCTGAACGTCGGCATCCGTTTTGCCGGCGTTATGCACAAGCGTAGTATAGCATATTGCCGCTTCCAGTGCACCTGCCGCGCCGAGCGTATGACCAGTAAGCGGCTTTGTCGTACTTACTGGCACGTTTTCTCCAAACACTTTTGCAACGGCATTTGCTTCCATGCTGTCGTTAAATTTTGTGCCCGTGCCGTGTAAATTAATGTAGTCAATATCGCGCGCATTAATTGAAGCACGCTTGAGCGCAGCACTCATCGCGTTTGCAGCTCCACTTCCTGAAAGCTCTGGAGATGTCATGTGATGCGCGTCCGCGCTCTCGCCATAGCCAAGCAACTTGATGTGCGTCGTCGTGATTGCATCATCTTTTGCCATCACAAAAAAAGCGGCGCCTTCACCAAGCGTAATGCCGCGCCTATGTTTGCTAAACGGATTTGTCACTTCAGGAGCGACAGCTTCAAGCGAATCAAAACCGAGCAACACTGTGTCTGAAACTATGTCAACACCGCCTGCAATTACGGCATCTGCAAATCCACTTTTAATAAGCTCCGCAGCTTTAATGATTGCAACGGCACTCGACGAACACGCAGTGCTGAACGCAAGTGTCGCACCTGTTACGCCATATTTTTCTGCAATGAACGACGCAGGATAATCTGCGCCTTGCATTTCAAGTGAATAACCTGTGGGAAACGCACCGCATTCCACAAATTGCTTGTGCGCCGCAAACGAAAGCTCTGTGCCGTTGTCGCAGCTGCCTACGCACACTGCAACACGAGAACTGCCATAACACGAAATTGCGCAAGCAATCACATCGTCTATTTGACGGAGTGCAGCATCTGCAATTCTAATAAGGCGCGTGTCAAATCGCGCGGCTGTTTTTTGCAGCACATTGTCGCTCACTTTTGCAACAAAAAAATCTTTTCCAGAAAGAGAACGCACTTTGTCAATTCCCGACTGATTGCCGCAAATGCACGAAGTCCACAACTGTTCAACAGTGTTCCCCGCGCCACATACAACGCCAGGCTTTGAAAAAAAGACAGGCGCGCTCCCCAAAGGTGCGTTCAATTTTGCGCCTCCACAAGATTGTATTCATAGCCACGCAAATAATTTACAATTTGTATTGCACCACGTGTTTTTACAATTTCTTCAATACACTTTTTTCCTTTCATAATTTTTCGCATTTCTATGCCGCCTGTTTGCTCGACAACAAAATCAAGCCCCGACTTTTGCAATGCAGCAGCAATCGCTTCTGGTTTGTAAAATGCAAACTGCATGTCAATCGCAATGTACTGCCCCTTTAACGATTTTGGAAACATTGCAGAATCAAACGAAAGGTTTTCGCTTGTGTATGTCATGCTTCCCATGTCAACGCCAAAATCGTTGAGCAACGTAAGAAACATGCCGCTTTGGTCTGCCTGCATAAATGCCTGAACAAAAAACGATGTGCCGCCGAAAGAGCCGCTCAACAAATACAATGAATCAACTGTGCCATCAAAATATTCTGGCGCAAGCAAATCGATGACATTTGTGTTTGTCACGTAAACGGGGTACTGCATGCCGCGTGTTTTCGTTGTTGCACAAGAAGCAACTGCCAGTAATAAAGCACTGCAAACGAACAAAACTGCAACAGCACGCGCGTACGTTTTTTGCATCTTCATAAATGCATTGTAATTTTTATGCTATGATTTGTCAAATGCGCACACATTCAGAATCACCATACTTCGACGCAGAGCATCGGGGTATACGCTAGTCGCGTAAGCGACAAGTTAAATAATTTCCTTACAGTTCGTATCACGAAGTGATACATGTAACCCTCCGCACGAATACAACCTCTTGACAGCATTCATTTTTTTTGATATACCAAATAATAAATTATTATATATAAAAATCATTTTTTATGGAGGTCATATGAAACTGAAAAGATTTATTAGCATAGCAATGTGTCTGTGCTTATTAGCGGCATCTGTGAGTGCTGGCGGCTCCAAAGATTCTATGGAGATGATGGACGGCAAGCCGCTCGTTGTCACTACAATCGGAATGATAGAAGATGCGGTGAAAAATATTGGTGGCAACGACGTGCATGTTGTTGCACTGATGAAAGCAGGCGTTGACCCGCACTTGTACAAAGCAACTGCGGGCGACATTAAAAAATTGCAGCGTGCAGACTTAATTTTATACAACGGTTTACATCTTGAAGCAAAGATGAGCGACGTACTCGCAAAACTTGCCCAAGAGCGATTTGTCGTTGCCGTAGCAGAAGACATTGCAAAAGAAAACCGTCTGCCTTTTGAAGAAAGTGAATTTGACCCGCACGTCTGGTTTGATGTTATGCTGTGGTCAAATCATGTTGTCAAAGCGGTGTACGACAGTTTGTGCCGCCTCGTTCCCGCAAACAAAGATGCGTTCACCATGCGATACAACACATATCAAAACGAATTAATGGCACTTGACAGGTACATTCGCGAGCGGACAAACAGTCTTCCAAAATCAAAGCGCGTGCTAGTCACCGCGCATGACGCGTTCAACTACTTCAGCCGCGCATACGGGTTTGAAGTACGGGGATTGCAAGGCGTAAGCACAGCAACAGAAGCAAGCACGCGCGACATGCAACAGCTGGCAGATTTTATTGCCGAGCGGAAGTTGCCCGCTATTTTTATTGAAAGTTCTGTTCCGCACAAAAACGTCAAGGCGTTGCAGGCAGCAGTGCAGGCACGCGGATTTTCCGTGTCTATTGGCGGCGAACTGTATTCAGACGCAATGGGCGACGCAGGCACGCTCGACGGTACATACATTGGCATGTTGAAACACAACATCGACACGATTGTTTCTGCGTTGAGCAAATAAAAACGGCGCAATGAAAAACGAAAAACTTGTTCCTGCGGTATACGTAGACGGCTTGACAGTTGCATATCGCGAAAAGCCAGTACTGCAAAACATAGCTGTCAGTATTCCGCAGGGAACGATTGAGGCGATTGTCGGTCCCAACGGGGCGGGCAAATCAACATTGTTAAAAGCGATTCTCGGAATCGTGCCGCGCATGAGCGGATCGATTCTCGTGTGCGGCGAACCATTCAAACGGCAGCACGCACGAATTGCATATGTGCCACAGCGGAGTGCAGTAGATTGGGATTTTCCTACGACTGTCTTCGATGTAGTGCTCATGGGTTCGTACAGTTCACTCGGTTGGATTAAGCGTCCTGGAAAAATTGAAAAAGAGCGCACACTTCTTGCACTTGAAAAAACAGGCATGAGCGATTATGCACATCGACAAATAAGTGAGCTTTCTGGCGGACAGCAACAGCGCGTTTTTCTGGCGCGTGCACTTGTGCAAGAAGCAGACATCTATTTTATGGACGAGCCTTTTCAAGGCGTTGACGCAGCAACAGAAGCAACGCTCATCGTGCTTTTAAAAGAATTGAAAAATACGGGAAAGACAATCGTTGTCGTGCATCACGATTTGCAGACAGTCGTCGCATACTTCGACCGCGTCATGTTGCTCAATGTACAGTGCATTGCAGAAGGCGCAGTTGCCGATGTTTTTACTGCGGAACATATTCAAAAAACATACGGCGTTGCGTGCGCCGTGCTGCCGTCAGCATAAGGTGAAGCCCATGCATGCTGTTATTGCTTTTCTTTCAGATTACACAGTGCGGAATGTACTGCTCGGTACGCTTTTTTTAGGAATTGGTTCAGGCGTGCTCGGTTGTTTTATTGTGCTCCGTAGGCAGAGTTTGCTCGGAGACGCTATTTCTCACGCAGCGTTACCGGGAATCGTCATCGCTTTTTTATTAACAGGCACAAAGACAATCGGCATACTGCTCACGGGCGGCGCAATAAGCAGCTTGATTGGCACGCTCTGCATAACGGTTCTCACGCGTACTACAAAAATTGACAAAGACGGTGCGCACGGAATCATACTTGGCGTTTTTTTGGGGCTTGGATTTTTGCTCTTGACACATGTGCAAAAATCTCCTGATGCGGCAAAGGCAGGGCTTGACAAATTTATCTTCGGGCAGGCTGCGACCATCATGCACTACGATGTCGTATTGATTGCGTGCGTTGAATGCCTGATTCTCGCATGCGTGTTCCTCTTTTGGAAAGAATTAAAAATCACCACATTCGACCCGACTATCGCAACAGTCATGGGGTTTTCTTCAAAAAAAATTGAAATGCTCATTGTCGCATTAGTCGTGCCTGCAATCGTCGCGGGCATTCAGTCTGTCGGCGTCATCCTTATGAGCGTGTTGTTAGTAGCCCCTGCCGCTGCCGCACGACAGTGGACGCATCGGCTCGGAGTCATGTGCGCGCTCGCAGCGTTTTTCGGCGGCTCTTCGGGTGTCATTGGCTCGGTTATTTCTTCATGCACGGCAAAACTTGCCACAGGTCCTGTAATAGTGCTCGTTTCCACAAGCTATGCGTTTTTGTCGCTGCTCTTCAGCCCGCATCGTGGAATAGTGCAACGGGCGCTCTGTACTGCAAAGCACACGCATATGAAAAAAGCAGCGGAGGCGTTCACATGACAGCGGAAATCATCATACTTGCAGTTATCGTCTCTACAGCATGCTCGCTCTGCGGTGTTTTTTTAGTGCTTCGAAAAATGGCATTGATAAGCGATGCCATAAGTCACTCGGTCATTCTCGGCATTGCAATCGGATTCTTTCTCGTAAAAGATTTGTCGTCTCCCATACCGCTTTTTGGCGCAGTGATTGCAGGGCTTGCCACCGCGGCGCTCACTGAATGCGTTCAAAAAACACAACTTGTTAAAAGTGATGCTGCCATCGCTCTCGTATTCCCAACGCTGTTCAGCATAGGCATTATACTCATTACACTGTACGCAGGGCACGTGCACTTGGACATAGATGCAGTTCTACTCGGAGAAATAGGACTTGCACCATTTGACAGAATATCATTCTTTTCAATAAGTGTACCGCGAAGCACTGTCGTCATGGGCACAATCCTTTTGGCAAATGTCATTTTGTTGCTGCTGTTTTTTAAAGAGCTGAAGCTTTCAACGTTCGACCCAGATACAGCGCACAATCTTGGCTTTTCTCCTCTCGGCATTAATTACGGGCTTATGCTCGCCACAAGCATTACATGCGTCGGTGCGTTTGACTCCGTAGGCATTGTACTCGTTACCGCATTGATGATTACACCGCCTGCCGCTGCATTGCTTTTGAGCAACAATTTAAAAATCGTGCTCGTGCTTGCCGTCATACTTGCCGCAGTGGCGTCAGTCGGCGGCTACTTCCTTGCAGTTGCCATTGACGGCAATATTGCGGGCGCTATGGCAACGTTGAGCGGCGTACTTTTTGCGTTTGCATATGTTTTTGCCAAACGAAAAAAACGTGTCAGATAACAACGAATGAAAAAACACGGAAACAATATCTCTGGAAGCGCACATGTTGCAAATCGTCTCATTGCAATGCATTCATTTTTATTTTACACTGAACACACCATCATATGTCATCAACTCTTTCTTTGCTCAATAACGAGCAAAAAGCGGCAGTTTCTCAAACAGAAGGCTATGTACGCGTCATCGCAGGCGCTGGCACAGGGAAAACACGCGCACTTACATCACGCTATTGCTATCTTGTTGACGAAGCGGGCATTGCGCCTGCAAATATTTTGTGCGTTACGTTTACAAATCGCGCTGCAAATGAAATGAAAAGCCGTGTACGCAAATTGCTCGGCGGCATTGATTTAAGCTACATCTGCACATTCCATGCATTTTGTGTGCAACTGCTTAAAGAAGACATCAACGTTTTGAATTATCCTAAAAATTTTATGATTATGGATGTTGAAGACGAGCGCGAAATTTTGTTAAGAATTTTTGCCGACATGCACATTACGTTGCGCGACATGACAATCCAACAGGCAATTGATGATGTGCTTGAAGCAAAAAAAATGCGTGCGGACACATACATTGACGACATCTACCGCTTGAACAATGAGCAGTTGCGCGAGCAGTTTAACATACTCAAAGAGCGCAACGATGCCATTTTTGCGCGCTACATCTATGAGCAGAAAAAATGCTTTGGGCTTGATTTCAACGATTTAATAAATTTTGCAACATATATTCTTGAGCACTTTCCTGCTGTGCGCGAAAAGTGGCAGGAACGAATGCAGTATGTTATGATTGATGAATTTCAGGATGTGAGCAAAAAGCAGTACCGCATTGCACAGCTGCTTTCGGCAAAACACGAAAATCTTTTTATTGTCGGTGACTCAGATCAAACGATTTACTCCTGGCGCGGTTCTCATGTTAAATTGTTCCTTGACTTTGACAAAACGTATCCCACTGCGAAAACAATTGTGCTCACAAAAAATTATCGTTCTACACCTGAAATTATTGCAGCATCAGATTCACTCATTGCAAAAAATGCTGTGCGCTATCCAAAAACGCTTTTGCCATGCAATGCGTCGGGAGATAAACCGCTTTACAGTCATTGCAAAAGTGAGTCAGAAGAGGCGTTATGGATTTTTAATAAAATTCAATCGCTCGCAGCGCACGGAATTGATTACGGAAACATTGCAGTGCTGTACCGCGCACATTATCTTTCTCGTGTAATTGAAGAAGTATTTATTGAAAAGCATGTACCGTATAAATTGTATAGCGGCATTGAGTTTTACAGTCGTCGCGAAATCAAAGATATTGTCTGCTACCTTCGCATGATTACAAGTGGCGATGACATTGCGTTTTTACGCACTGTCAATATGCCATCGCGAAAAATTGGCAAGAAAAAAATTGAGCTGTTGCGTAGTTTTGCAGAGGAACATGCCTGCACACTGTATGATGCGCTGAAATCACTCGCAGCTACACAGTTTTTTTACGGCACTGATGCGCGGCGCTACATTGAAGCGATTGAATCGCTTCGAGAAACATATGCATCACTTCCACTTGGTACGCTTCTTCAAGCGGTAATGGATAAGTCTGGTTACGAAGCATATTTGCGTTTGCAAAATGACCAAGAGCGTCTCGACAATGTTGCAGAGTTCCGCCGCGCTGTAGAAAAAGCTGGACAAGATGACGATGCAAGTCTCGAAGATTTTCTTACGCATATTGCACTTTTCACCGATTTAGACCGTGAACAAAATACGAGCACCGTAAAGCTTATGACAATTCATACGGCAAAAGGAATGGAGTTTCCTTACGTGTTCATATGCGGCATGAACGAGGGCGTGTTTCCGTCGCGCAAAACGCTTTCCCTCGAAGACATGGAAGAAGAACGCAGAATCGCGTACGTTGCCATGACGCGCGCAAAAAAGATGCTTTTTCTGTCAGATTCAGAAGGCACGGCAAATGACAATCTTTTTAAATACCCGTCGCGCTTTATCTTTGATGCAGGGCTTGAAAATTTTTTGCTTGAACATGAACTTGACAAAACGCTCATAACGCAAGCACACAAGATTATCGCATACAGCGAAACAGAACTTGCTCGTATGGGCGAATTACTTGAAGCAGGAACACGTGTGAGCCATGCAGTATTTGGCAGCGGAACAATCGTCAGCGTGAACAAAAAAGACGGCTGCTATTTTATTAAATTCGACACTCTTAAAACGGAACGAGCCATTCGCTTTGGAACAAAACTGCGCGCGCAGTAGTTTGCAACAGTGTGTGTACCAGTTGAAAAAACTGACCAAGAAGCGCAATTTTAACTGACGGCAAAATGCACTGCGTGGCCAACATGCAAACTGTTGCTTGTTATCGCCTGCTTTTATTATTGCGCGACAAAACAAGAAGGCGCAGCAAGTTGCCAATTGCAGTGAGCGCAGATGCTACATATGTCATTGCGGCAGCCCAGAGCACTTTGCGCGCACCAGAAAGCTCTTCGCTGTCGAGCGTGTTTGTTTCTTGCAAAATTTTGAGCGCACGGCGCGACGCATCAAATTCAACCGGCAGCGTTATCACATAAAACAAGACAGCGCCGCCGAACAGCAGCAACCCGATGTTTGTAACAAGCTGCCACATGCTCGCAGACGATTCTGCACTTGCACCGAAGATGATGCCGAGAATTGCAAGCGTGGGACCAAAACGCGAGCCGATGTTTGCAACTGGCACGAGCGTGCTGCGAAGTCCCAGCGGTCCATAGCCTACTTTGTGTTGAATAGCGTGACCTGTTTCGTGCGCTGCTACGCCGATTGCCGCAATAGAGGTACTTGCATATGTGCTGTCGCTCAAGTTGAGTGTCTTTGAGGTGGGATTGTAGTTGTCAGTGAGCGAGCCGCTTATATGTGTAATTTGCACATCGGTGATATCGTTTGCACGCATTAAAAGCTGCGCCGCTTGCGCGCCCGACAAGCCTTTCTTGCTCAATACTTTGTTGTATATGTTGAATCTGTTTTTGACCATAAAACTTGCAATCATGCTCAACATGACTGCGGGCATTACAAAAATAAGATACGTTAAATCCATGCGCCACTCCTCCGCATACAGCATTTTATAAGCACGTTTTCACACAGTATGAAATATACCATAACACGATGTGCTGCCCACGTCAAGAACACAGCGCAGACATTAACTTGTGATATTGACACGGCGCAGTTTATATTGACACAGTTTGGCACCATAGAAAATGCCCTCTCACATTGCGCTGTTTTCTAAAATAGATTTCCATGCTCGTCAAAGTGCATTGCTTTCGGTTCACCAAGAATATGCAACGCAGGATTTTTCTTTGCCTCGTCGAGCATTGCTTCCGAAATTAAAATTGTGCCTACATGCAATGTGTCTTTTATTCTTATTAATTTTGGCGCATGGCGGTCAATGCCAACGCATGTTGCAATGCAGCATTGAATTGCACGTTTGTGATTTTCGCAAATCATTGGAATTTTTACACCGGGAATGACTGTACTTGTTACTGCGTTTATATACATGCTCGACAAGTCGCTTTTATCGAGCAGCCGTTGCGTAATGACATCTGCAAATCCAATGCCGTAGCAGTTGCCGTGCGACTCATCCGTAATATCAAGGATAGCCATTCGTTGTGCGGTGAAAGCGGGCGCGCAGTATGGAGTTGGAACACGCCCCGTAACGTTTGGGTCAACGCCTTCACCGCTTATGTTTTTTCCTACATAATCATTAATAAGGATGTCGCACGACGAAAACAAAAGTCTGCCCATGCGCGATTTCGCATACAGTAATAATTCTGGTTCAACAGACGGTATGCTTTTTGCAGGAATCGCTTTTAATAAACATGTTTGCTCATATGCGTTTTCTACGAGCGCAACACCAAATAAAATTGGCACTTTCTTCATAACAACTTCAGCAAATTCAGGAATATTTTTTGCCATCATGCCAAAGCCTTCGTCATGGCACGCAATTGCACCAACGTGTTTTCCCATGCCTACAACCATCATTTTCATAAGGCCACTTTCATACGTTCCTGTAAATGCGGTGTGCGCTTTTACGCGATTTACCACAATGACGTGATGCGCGGAGGCGGCAAATGCATCAATATTGACGCTCTTTCCCGTTTTTGTTTTGCCGACAACAACTGTTTCCATAGTCGCTTTGATTGGTGCGCCGACACTCGCTTCAGTTACGCCGTAAAGCGCGAGCAACTCTTTTTGACCTGCTGCTGTTGCTCCGCCGTGGCTTCCCATTGCAGGAAAAATAAACGGCTGTGCACCTCGTGATTTTACTGCATCTACAATTGTTTTGAGTACAAGTGCAATATGCGCAATGCCGCGGCTTCCGCACGTGATTGCAACTGTTTCGTCGCGCTGAATAGTGCGCATCAATGCAGCAATCTCTTCTCTTGCAAGCTCTTGTCGTACTGCTGCTTCAACATCGTGAATGTGTGAAGAATCAAACTGTTGCGCTACTTCAACCATTTTAGGAACAGCATATGGAGCAAGCAATTTGTTGAGCGTTTCATTGCTGACCTGCATACTGTTCCTCGCTTGCTTTGACACAACGCGTTTTAAAATCTACGCGCGCACTTTTTTTGCATTCTGCTTTTTTGCACCACCGGCCAAAGACGATTTTTTTGCTGTCGTTGCCCGTGTCTTTGCGCCCGCGCTTTTTGCGAGCGATTTTTTTGCGGCACCACGTACAATTTTCTTTGCAGTAGATTTTGTTGTTGCCTTTACCCCCGCCTTTGCGCCTGTTTTTTTAGAAGATTTTTTTGTTGTACTTGGCACACGTGTTTTTTGTGCCGCTGCTGCACGCGATTTTTGCGTATTCGCTTTTTTGCGCATGTCGCCTTTTTCAAGCAACAGTGTTTTTGTCGGAATGTTGCACACTTCCAAGTCGCCAAAATATTGAATTGCGCCAGGGAAGCGATACACAGTATTGAGCGCCCAGTAGTCGCGCTGTTTTTTAAACATTTTGAATGCTTTGCCGTTCAAATCGACAAGCGATTTTTTAATAACAGGAACCATTTTTCCTTTGCGCCGCTCCATGTGCATCATCATTGCAAGCGGTATGCCGCACGGTCTCCAATTTTTTCGCATGTCGGTAAGATTTTGTACAGCAGCGATGAATCCTGTGTACCCATGCATTGCAAGAAGAACTGTTGTAAAACCGAGCGCATAACAGTAGTCAGAATCAAAATTTGACGGAAAGGCAGAGCGTCCTTCGTAGCCAAAAAAATGCGACAGCGGATTAAATTTGCCAGAATACTTTCCTTGTTTTTCAAGTTCGTCAAGCCGTTTTGAAATCAATGAAATCAATAACTTTTCAGTGTCTATGCGCGACACTTGGACGTTGCCGTGCGGGTCGCGATCCATTAAAAATTCTTTTGCAATAAATTTTGGCAAGCGGCAGAATAAATTGTATGAAGCAGATGAAAGATTTTTTGAAAGCCAATTATTCATTTGATCGTATGTTTTTAGCGTAGCAAACACAGACGCTTGCAAACCCATCAAATCGTTTATCTCTTCAATGAGCGCATCCATTTCAGGAATGAATTCTACAACGCCTTCGGGAACAAGCACTACACCGAAATTTTCGCCTCTTTCAGAGCGTTTTACAATCACATCTGTAATGGCATTGATAATTTGTGAAACAGTAAGTTTTTTTGCCGCAATTTCTTCACCGATGAGGCATACATTCGGCTGCGTTTTGAGTGCACATTCAAGCGCAATGTGGCTTGCAGAGCGTCCCATAAGTTTAATAAAATGCCAATATTTTCGCGCAGAATTTACGTCGCGGCAGAGGTTTCCGATAAGCTCTGCGTACAGTTTGGTTGCCGTGTCGAAGCCGAACGATGCTTCAATATATTCATTCTTCAAATCGCCATCAATTGTTTTGGGAACGCCGATTACTTTTGTAGAGATATTTTTCTGTAAAAAATACTTTGCTAAAAAAGCTGCGTTTGTATTTGAATCGTCTCCGCCTACAATGACAAGCGCGTCAAGCTTTAAGCGACGTGCGGTATTGATTGAAGCATCAAACTGTTTGTCTGTTTCTATTTTTGTTCTGCCTGAACCAATCATGTCAAAACCGCCAGTGTTGCGATATTCATCAACAAGATTGCGCTTTATTTCTATATAATCTCCGTTTATTAATCCTGAAGGACCGCCTTTAAAACCAAACAACTTTGAGCGCGGATTTTGTTTTTTTATTGCATCAAAAATGCCGGCAATAACATTATGACCGCCCGGTGCCTGTCCGCCAGAAAGCACAATTCCGACGATAAGCGGTTTTGCAGGGATTGTTGCAGAGCCCTTTGTAAACTCAATGATAGGCGTGCCGTATGTCTTTGAAAAAACGCGCGCAATTTCTGCTTGGTCAGATTGCGGTTTTACGCGCCGCCCTTCTTTCGGCGCAATTTTGTTAAGCGGCGCATAAAAAATTGTTGGCAGCTGCGGTTTGTAGTCGTAGCGTTGCCGCTGCATTGTAGATTTGTTTGCTGTTTTATATTGATTCATATTTTGCCATTCCTTTTAGTAAGCAGGTCTATTATTGATTATACACGGATTTAAAAGAATGTAAAGAATACATTATGCCGCAGCGGCACATGGCAATCGACAACATCCCGCAAGCATCGGGCATTCCCCGCACGAATCGACACGATTTTTAATGCTATTCAAGCACAAGTTGCGTTTCTTTTTCGCTTTGATTTTTTATGTAGCAATCACGACACAAGCACGTATATTCATCGTTGCCAACAACAATGTCATCTGTCTTTTTTCCTTTCATGTAATATGAATAATTTCCAAACTGACTGCCGCACTGCGTGCATACGCCGTTGAGCTTGATGATTGAATCGCAATAAGGGAGCAACGGAATTGTTTCTGCAAAAAGCTCGCATTCGGAAGTGGCAAGCAGCCCTGCAAAATATACATCTTGGTCAGTGCGGCAGGCAAGTGCAAGACGCACGCAATTCTTTATCATAAAATATTCATCGACAAAAACCGCATCATAATCGTCAAAGCGCGTTTCGTCAGTAAACGCAGGAATTGTTCGCGTTTCTATTTTTCCAGAGTCAGCAAGACGTTGCAATCCATTGTCAAGCGGCGAATGAGAAAAGAAGTTGCGCGTGTCACGGACAGGGCGCACTAAAATTATTTTTTTATGCGCGTATACATACCGCTCCATTTTTTGAAAAAGCAATGTCGATTTTCCTGAAAACATTGGACCGGTAATAAGCTCTATCATCTCTGCCTCCCACGAAGTCTTACTGTATCGTAAAACACGGGAAGTTGCAATGCTGTTGAATAATAAACCTGTTTTAATATCGGTGAGGATTATTTTTACCGTTGACAGGTGCTGTTCCAACATTGTTGCCGTGCAAAAACACGGCAACAACATGCCATTATTTTGCAGTTAACGCACACATTGTGATGTAATTGTATGGCTGATTAAAATGCGGCAAAAAGAAAATGTCGAGCAGTTTAAGCTTGTCAATTGTAATGCCTTCTTGCACGGCAAGCGAGAACATATGAATTCCCATGGAAATATCTTCCGTTGAGCCCATCTGTGCACCCACAACCCTACGCGATGATTTTTCGTACACAATACGGATTTTAACCGTTGCGTTTGTGCGCATGAAGCCCGGTCGCTGCAAATCCTCAAAGTCTGAGTAAGCAACGTCAATGCCTGCTTTTGCAGCGCCCGTTACAGAAAGACCTGTTGAAACGAGTTTGTAACCAAAGACACAAATGCCGTTTGAGCCTTGCACTCCGATCGCTTCAAGCGCGGTACCCGCCACGTTATGACCCGCGACAACACCGGAGCGCACTGCATTCGTTGCAAGCGCAATGTATGTTGTGTCGCGTACGGCATTTGAATAAATTGTAGCGCAGTCGCCGATTGCGTACACGCTTGGGTCGCTCGTTTGCTGATGAGAATCCACAAGATACGCGCCGTTTTTAAACAATTTGAGATGGTCTTTGCCAAGTTCCGTATTTGGCCGGAAGCCGATTGCATTTACAACTAAATCAACATCGTACTCGCCTTTTGCCGTAACGATTTTTTGCGCGCGCTCACTGCCTTTGTATTCAGTAACGGCTTCACCAAAATGGCAGTCAATGCCGTTGTCGCGCAAACGTTTGTCCATTTCGTTTGTAAAAATATCATCGTAATATGTTGCAATTGATGACGGCGCGATGTCAAACAGAAGCACGTTTTTGCCACGCAACTTTGCAGCCTCTGCAAGCTCCACGCCAATGTACCCTGCACCAATGACGGCAACAGTTTTTACGTCTGCCCTGCTTATTTCTGCGTCTACCGCCTGACCTTCTTGGAACAACTTAAGGTAGTTGATGCCTTTCAAATCTTTTCCCGGAATGTTCGGCACTATAGGAAGCGAGCCTGTTGCAAGAATCAATTTATCATACGATTCATCAAACAACGCACCGTCTGCCTTTTGGCAGTGTACAATTTTTTTGCCAAAGTCAATATCGTTTACGGATGTTTCCATGAAAATTTTTGCGCCTTTTGCTTCAAAATCTTCCCTTTTGGTATAAAATAAATTTTGATATGAGTCGATTTGCCTGCCAATCCATAATGCCGTGCCACAACCTAAATAGCTCAAATTTGTGTTGCGGTCAATCATAACGATTTCATTACCTTTGTAATTATCAAGCAGCGTATTTGCCGCTGCAATGCCCGCGTGGTTTGTACCAACAATAACAATTTTCATAATATACTCCTATATTAAATTATAATAATTATATGATGCTTTTTTCATTTTTGCAACAAATATTTTTTTAGAATTATTACTAAAATTTCGCCATGTAAAATATCGCCTTTTCAAAGTTGCAGTATTTTTTCATGGAAATCAATTTTTAGAGGAATGCCATAGGATGCAAAAGTCCATGTATTTTTTAAGGAAGCGTTGATAAAAAGCAAATTCATGTGATATATTTATGAAAACCTCTAAACTTCACGTTTAGAGGCACCCTTATGTTATATTGTTTAGGGGGAATAGCATGGCATATCTGGGAGAAGACATTAAAAAACTCGGTTTTGGGATGATGCGGCTTCCGCAAAATAAAATGGTAATTGACATTGAACAAACAAAATGCATGGTTGATTATTTTCTCAGCGCAGGTTTTACGTATTTTGACACGGCGTGGGCATATATGGGAAGCGAAGATGCCATACGGCAGGCTCTCGTGGAACGGTATCCGCGAGAAAAATATCAACTTGCAACAAAGCTCGCTGCATGGATAAATTGCAAAACACGCGAAGACGCAATTGCTCAGTTTGAAATGTCTCTTGCGCGCACAGGCGCAACATATTTTGATTTTTATCTGTTGCACAATTTGGGTGAAGCACGCACGAAATTTTTCGATGACTTTGATTTATGGAGTTTTGTACAGCAAAAGAAAAAAGAAGGTGTTATAAAGCATGTGGGCTTTTCATTTCATTCGACACCTGAAGAGCTTGAAGAATTATTAATAAATCATCCTGAAATGGAATTTGTGCAACTACAAATCAATTACGGCGACTGGGAAAACCCCGCAGTGCAATCACGACGCTGCTACGAAGTTGCGCGCGCGCATAGCATGCCAGTAATAGTTATGGAACCGGTAAAAGGCGGCATGCTTGCAACACCGCCTGCGTCTGTCGAAAAATTATTTAAAGATGCAGAGCCGAATTCTTCGTGCGCATCGTGGGCAATCCGTTTTGCCGCAAATCTTGACGGCGTTATCACCGTGCTTTCAGGCATGAGCAATATTGAGCAACTGAAAGAAAACGTAGAACTTATGAAGCATTTTACAAAGCTCTCGCCGCAAGAGCAGGAAACAATTGAAAAAGCGCGCGGTGCGTTGGAATCAGTTCCGCTCGTTCCGTGCACAACATGCGACTACTGCGCAAAAGTGTGTCCAAGCAACATAGGCATTTCAGGCTCGTTTACTGCACTCAACGAACTTATTCTGTACAGCAACAAAGCAATGGCAAAGCGGCAGGAAAGTTGGCTTGTAGACGGACACGGCAAAAAACCTGCAACGGGCTGCATAAAATGCGGTGCATGTGAAGACGCATGTCCACAGCACATACAGATTCGCAACGAACTCGACAGAGTTGCTGCATCTTTTTATTGATGACGGCAAGGCAGTCAATTAAAAAATGTCATTTGTCGTGTACACGCTGCCTCGTCTGAATGTGCCTGTGCGCACGCCATCGACAAGTTTTTCGAGTGCAAAAACTGCACCATGCGCAAAGCCTTCGCGACTTCGTGCGCGGTGCGTAAGTTCTATCGTGTCGGCACGGCTGTCGAAAAACACCGTATGCGTACCGAGCATTGCGCCGCATCTCATACTTGAAACATGCAACTGTGACGGGTGCGGTCGCTCGTGAAATGCATCGTCTACAATTTCTGTTTTTGTTTGGCTATTTTTCATAATGCGGCGGGCAAGTTCCAGCGCTGTTCCCGACGGGCTGTCCGCTTTTTGATTATGGTGCATTTCCTGAATAGCTGTGTCGTATTCTGAAAATTGCTGCATCAATTTTGCTGCTTCTTCTACAATTTTAAAAAACATGTTTACACCAATTGAAAAATTTGAAGAATAGAGCAACACGCCGCCGCATGTTTTTGCAAGTTGTGTTACTTCGTCAAGGTGACTGCTCCAGCCTGTTGTGCCGACAACGAGCGGAATGCCAAGAGGAAGGAGTGCATTGATGTTTCCAAGCACCGCGTGCGGATGGCTGAACTCAATGATGCCGTCAACGCATGCCGCTCGTACTGCTTCTGCAACAGCCGCGCCGTCTCCTGCCTTAACAATTACAGTCGCATCTTTTGCTGCAACATCAACGCTCACCGCTATTGTATGATTTTTTTGCTCCGCCACCGCATGTATAAGGCGGCCCATTTTTCCATATCCAACAAGTGCAATTTTCATACATCTGTTTTACTTGAATGTGGAAAAATATGCAAGCGCACGAATATGTTCATCTGGCAATGTTGTCGCTTGTTATCAATAATATACAGCGCACTCTTGACATTGACAATTAGTTAGCATATGCTAATAAACATATTACATCAGGAGGTTGCTATGAAGCAAAAAAAGACAAAACAGCCAGGTACGATAAGCCGTATTTTAGCATATGCAGGAAACCATAAACCGTTTATCTATCTTTCGCTTTTTTTGTCAGCAGTAAGCATGATTGCCATGCTTATTCCATATGTTACTATTTTTTATGTCATGCGCGACATCATTTCTGCGTATGCCACAGGAAACACCATAAATATGCAGTACATGATTTTTTACGGCCTCGTCGCACTCGGTTCTGCCGCCGCAGGATTTGTGCTGTATTTCATCGCACTCATATGTTCGCACATTACTGCATTCAACCTTATGGGCAATTTAACAAAGCGTTTGACGGAAACATTTGCGCGTCTTCCAGTGGGATGGCACACAACGCATGCGAGCGGCACTACGCGCAAAGTGTTTGAAAAAAACGTACAGTCGCTTGAAGAACTTGTTGCACACAGCCTGCCGGATGTTGCGCAGAATATCGTGTCGCCTATTGCTATTTTAGTTTTAATGCTGTTCTTTGACTGGCGCTTTGGATTGATTTCGCTCATTCCGCTCGTGAGTGCGTTTTTGCTGCAAACAGTGATGATGGGTACGTCGGTAAGAAACGGCTTTATGCAGCAATATGAAAATGCGCTTGAAAAAATGAACAGCGCAGGCACAGAATACATACGCGGCATTTCCGTTATAAAGACATTCAATCAATCTGTATACCGCTTCAAAGATTTTTACGCGTCAATTATGAATTACAAAGACTATGTGCATGCGTATTCTCTTTCGTGGGAAAATGGCTACTCTGTTTTCCTTGCACTGGTAAAAGCAGGATTTGTATTTTTAGTACCTGCCGCTATTTTACTCGTAGGAACAATCGGACGCGGCGCAAGCTACGCGCAGTTTTTGTACAGCTTTATCTTTTACCTTGCGCTTTCACCTGTCATATACACGATGATGATAAAAATTATGTTCGCCCACAACTTGCACATCATGGGAGGCGACGCACTCACGCGCATTGAAACGATTTTAAACGAAAAGCCTGCGCCTGAACCCGCTCATTCAATTTTGCCAAAACAGTTCGACATAGCATTCAAAGATGTTGTTTTTTCATATAAGCACGAAAGTCAATCACCAGAGCATAAAAACGCAATCAACGGTATAACGCTTACAGTTCCTGAGCACTCACTCACAGCTCTTGTCGGTCCGTCAGGCGGTGGCAAGACAACGCTTGTCAACTTGCTTGGTCGCTTTTGGGAACTTGATTCGGGTGCGATTGAAATAGGTGGCGTAAATATCGCTGACATAAAAACAGACGACATTATGCATCTGGTGAGTTTTGTGTTCCAAGAAAATAAACTTTTCAAAGAAACAATTTTTGAAAATATCCGCTATGGGAAAAAAAGCGCAAGCCGAGAAGATGTGCTTGCCGCATTGCGCACTGCCGAATGTATGGACATTATCGAAAAACTGCCGCAGGGCATAGACACTGTGTACGGCACAAAAGGCACCTACCTTTCAGGTGGCGAAGCGCAACGGCTCGCCATTGCACGCGCGCTTTTGCAAGATGCGCCCATTGTTGTGCTCGACGAAGCAACAAGTTTTGCCGACGCTGAAAATGAGCACAAAATCAAAAAGACGTTCAGCCTTTTGCTTAAAAATAAAACAGTCATTATGATTGCGCACCGCCTCTCCTCTGTTGTCAACGCAGATGCCATTTGCGTTATTACTGACGGCACGCTTGCAGAACGCGGCACGCACAGCGAGCTGCTTGCAAAAAACGGAGTGTACGCAAGCATGTGGAACAATTTTCAAACAGGCATTTCTTGGAAACTCGCCACGAATAGTTAAAGTATAGAGGAATTGAACTATGTTAAAAAAATATTTTGCATTGTCTGACAAAGGTTCGCGCGACATGAACAAGGCGATTGTCGTTGCAACTATTGGAAATTTATTTTTGATTGCACCACTCGGTCTTTCTTTTTTTGTGCTGCGAGAATTATTAAAACCGCTTGACGGCAGCATGGGCGAAGCGCTCAAAGCGTGGCACTTTATTGCAATCAGCGTGCTCATCGTTGTTGTCATGTTTCTGCTCGAAAAATTGAAATATCGCAAAACATACAACACATGCTACGAAGAATCTGCACAGGTGCGCATAATGCTTGCAGAAAAAATTCGCAAGTTGCCACTGTCATACTTTGGCAAAAAAGATTTATCGGATTTAACTTCGACAATTTTAAACGACGTTACAACGATTGAGCACGCAATCAGTCACGCTGCTGCCGACATTTTCGGAGCCGCTATATCAATTATCGTGTCTGCAATCCTGCTTTCGTTTCTTGACTGGCGCATGACAATTGCGCTTTTTACGTTTGCGCTCATTGGTTTTATCATAGTGCTCTTTGCACGCATACTAATTCGGAAAAGTTCAAAACGCATCATGGCAATAAAGCTCTCTGTGTACAACTTGATTCAGCAGTTGCTTGAAAACATAAAAGTGCTCAAGTCGTCAGACAAAAAAGATGACTATGTGCAGCACACAAAAAATACGATAGATTATTCTACAAAAGAAAGTGTTAAAGCGGAGTTTCTTTCGGGGTCTGCAATGATTGGCGCAATCATAATCATTCGATTTGGTTTTCCACTCGTCATTGCATACGGCGGCATTTTGATTGCACGCGAAGAAATTACGCTCTTTACGTACCTTGTGTTTTTATTAATTGCGGGACGCGTCTTTGAACCGCTTACATCTATCTTTATGATGATTGTAGAAATTTTTAATGCACGCACTGCGGTTGAACGACAACAGGAAATTGTCAATTATCCTGCACAACAGGGAAGCGAATTGTTTACGCCGAATGGCTACGACATTCACTACGACAATGTTTCGTTTTCATATATTGACGACGCAGAACAGGACACCGTGCATGACATCAGTTTTACTGCAAAACAAGGCGAAATTACGGCACTCGTCGGACATTCGGGCTGCGGAAAATCGACTATCGCGCGCCTTGCCGCACGCTTTTGGGATGTGTCGCACGGAACAGTGCGCGTCGGCGGTGTAGATATTTCTACTGTTGACCCAGAGACGCTTTTGACTGCGTTTTCAATCGTGTTTCAAGATGTGGTTTTATTCAACGACACCGTGTACAACAACATCCTCGTTGGCAAACAGAATGCAAGCCACGATGAAGTTATGGCTGCTGCAAAAGCGGCGCAATGCCACGAATTTATTGAACGCCTCCCAAATGGCTATGATACTGTTATCGGTGAAAACGGGTACACGCTTTCAGGCGGCGAGCGGCAGCGGCTTTCTATTGCGCGTGCGCTTTTAAAAGATGCGCCAATCATTCTGCTCGACGAAGCGACTGCCGCGCTTGATCCAGAAAACGAAACGCTTATTCAGGAGGCCTTGAGCACGCTTGTAAAGAACAAGACGGTCATCGTCATTGCGCACCGACTGCGCACTATTGAACAGGCAGATAAAATCGTTGTGCTGAACAAAGGCACAATTGAAGACATCGGCACGCACGATGAACTAATGAAAAAAACAGGTTCGTATGCATTAATGTATCGCTTACAGAAAGAGAGCGAACGTTGGAGCGCGTAACGTGTTGTCGAACGAACAAGCCTAATGCAAAAAATGTCAGGGTTGTTAAACTCTGTCGAATAAATAGACCTGTTTGACACCTCTAAAGCTCGATTGCAGGTAGCGCACATCGCTGTAAAGTTCAACTGTCAGTGGCGCGTTGTTGCGCTATCGCAAAAAGAGGCGGAGCAATTTCCGTTTCCACTCAGTGTACGGGCGGTAGCGGACGGGTAAATCAACGTACGTCGATTTTTTTACAATGCTCCTGTAATGGGTAAATGTGTCGAAACTCGCTTTGCCATGGTAGCTGCCCATGCCCGAATCGCCCACACCGCCGAACGGCATATGCGAAGTTGCCAAGTGAATAATCGTGTCGTTAATGCAGCCGCCGCCAAACGAGCACGAACCGAGTACGCGCGCTTCTGTTTCTTTGTCCGAAGTAAACAAATAGAGCGCGAGCGGACGTGGATGCTGTACGATGTAGTCTATGCATGTCTGTATGTCAGTAAACGGAATCATCGGCAAAAGCGGACCGAATATTTCTTCCTGCATAATGGCAGACGTGCGAGAAACGTTGTCGAGCAGCGTGGGCGCAATAAAGCGGCGCGCTTCATCTGTCTTGCCGCCTGCAACAATCTTGCCGCTTTTGAGCAATCCACAAATGCGCTCGTAGTGCTTTTGATTCACAATCACGTTCATGGCGCTCATGTCGCCGTCAGGGAAGAAATCTTCAAGCGCGGTTTTGAACGCATCAATGAATTGCCCTTTTACGCTTTCGTGAATAAAGAGATAGTCTGGAGCTACGCATGTTTGCCCTGCATTCAACACTTTGCCAAATGCAATGCGTCGTGCAGCAAGCGCTACATTTGCAGAAGCGTCCACAATCACCGGGCTTTTTCCGCCAAGCTCAAGCGTTACGGGCGTAAGATGTTGCGCCGCTTTTTCCATAACAAGATGCCCAACCGCAGGGCTTCCCGTAAAAAAGATGTAGTCAAAATGCTCTTCCAGAAGCGCGGCGTTTTGCTCGCGCCCGCCTTCAACAACAGCAATATACTCTTTTGGAAAAATGCCGCCAAGAATTTTTGCAAGAGCCGCGCTCGTCTTTGGTGTATACGCAGAAGGCTTTACAACAGCTGTGCAGCCGCTGGAAATTGCACCGATGAGCGGTTCAAGGCAGAGCAGCACGGGATAATTCCATGGCGACATGATGAGCGCAACACCTTGCGGTTCTGGCGACATGAACGAAATTGCTGGAAACTGTGCAAGCGGCGTGCGGACGCGCTTGTTTTTCATCCATGAGCGAAGATGTTTTATATGAAAACGCGCTTCATCGAGCACAAGACCTACTTCTGTCATGTATACTTCATCGCTGCATTTGTTAAAATCTGCAAGCATTGCGTCTGCAATGAGCTGCGCATTTTCGCGCACCGCGTTTTGTAGTTTTACGAGTGCGTTGCAGCGAAAATCATGCGACCGCGTTGCGCCGCTTTGAAAAAATGTGCGTTGTGTTTTGACGAGTCTGGAGAAGTTCATGCTAAAACTATATAGTGAAAAATATGCCGTGTCAATAAAACTGATGTACGCGACGCGGAAATCTGTTTGTTACATCTGGCATTTTCAGAAGCGTACTACGAGAGTAGCCAGCTGCTACGGGTTCGGCAGCCCCCATTGCCGCGCTTATAACGGTGCAGGCAACACGCGTGTCAAATCTCTATGCTGCCTTCATACGTGCGCTCTACGTGCCCTGTGAGATACACCGTGTCGCCCGTATATTTTACAATGAGTGTTCCGCCGCGCACTTTTACGGTGATATTTTCATTCATAGGGCAGTACCCATTCAAGACTGCTGCAATCGCTGCGGCGCACGCGCCTGTGCCACATGCAGGCGTTTCGCCGTTGCCACGTTCCCATGTGCGCATTTTCAATTCATTGCGGCCAACAATGCGCACAAATTCTATGTTCGTCCTGTTGGGGAATGCAGCGTGATTTTCAAACTGCGGTCCAATATGCGCTACATCAACTTTATCGACAAAGCTGCAAAAGACAACGCAGTGCGGCGTTCCAACAGAAAGGCACGTAACGTCGTATTTTTTGCCGGCAACTTTGAGCGGCACATTTACAATCGCTTTTGCAGGATGCGCTTGTTGCGCTCGAAAATCAACATGCACAAAGCTTTTTGAAGAAGCGATGTGCGCAGTTGTTGTCGAATCGGACTGCATTTTTTTTGAATGCGTGGAAGCGCATTGCGTTCCTCGTTGGGAAACAACTTTTACTGCAACAGGCGCAAGTGTCGTTGGCAACGATTCTGGCGTGAACTGCGGCGTTCCCATATCAACAGTGACTGACGAAACATTGTCGTTTTGTTTATACAGCACGAGCGATTTTATGCCGCTCGCCGTGTCAATTGCCAATTGCACAGTTGGCGCATGTTCGTTGCTTTTTGATTTTACGTTGTTGATGTCGTTGTCGTACAGATATTTTGCAACTGCACGAATTGCGTTGCCTGCCATGCGCCCTTCGCTGCCGTCTTGGTTAAAAAATTGCATATACGCGTCTGCCGTGTTGCTGTTTTTAATGAGCACGAGCGAGTCTGCGCCAATTCCTGTACGGCGATGACACAAACGAACGGCAAGCCCCGCAGGATTTGACACAGGCTGCTTGCGTGCATCAATTAAGATAAAATCGTTGCCGTCACACGTCATTTTGCAGAAGTGCGCCTTTTCTTTTGATTCGCGTAAATTGTTAATATCAACAAGCTCAACATTTTCCGCATTGTATTGGCTTGCCAAGCAGTTTGCAATTGCGTTTGCAGTGTCGAGCGCAGTCAAGCATGGAATGTCGCGTTCAACAGCATGCCGCCGCATTCGCACGCTATCTGCGTGAGGGTTTCTGCCCTTTGTGCTCGTTGAAATGACGTAGTTGATTTTCCCTGTGTCGAGCAGCGTTAATAAATTGTCGTTTGGATTTTCATGAATTTTATTGACAATCGTTACATCCATGCCAAAGTCTTTGATAATGCTGCCAGTGCCTTTTGTTGCGTACAGCGTAAATCCCATGTCATAAAATTTTCGTGCAATATCTGGAATCTCAAACTGGTCTGTTTTTCGCACAGTAAAAAGCACACCTCCTCCTCGCTTCATCTTATATCCTGCGCCTATAAGACCTTTGTAAACCGCTTCTTCCATTGTAGACGCAAGTCCCAGCACTTCGCCCGTTGATTTCATTTCCGGCCCCAAATGCGTGTCCACATCCATAAGTTTTTCAAAACTGAACACGGGC
This sequence comes from Treponema sp., assembly GCA_017446265.1. Lineage (GTDB taxonomy): Bacteria > Spirochaetota > Spirochaetia > Treponematales > Treponemataceae > Treponema_D. The sequence goes on along the minus strand of JAFSRD010000043.1, from coordinate 1,058 downwards.
ACTTTTACCGCAAAATATGGCGGAATGTGATACAACCCCGTGCCATATCCAAAACCCTGTACTGTTTCTCCAAGCATTGCGCGCGTTGCAAGCTCCACCATCGGAACACCTGTTACTTTGCTAATATATGGTACAGTACGGCTTGAGCGTGGATTCACTTCAATCACATACAAGTCATTGTTAAAAATCAAGTACTGAATATTGATAAGCCCTTTTGTGCCGAGCGCACGTGCAAGCTCCCATGATTGCTTAATAATTTTTTGTCGTAGAATGTCGTTTAAGTTCCATGACGGATACACGGCAATAGAATCGCCTGAATGAATGCCTGCCCGCTCAATGTGCTCCATAATGCCAGGAATCAAAATATCTTTTCCGTCGCAGATTGCGTCAACTTCAAGCTCTGTGCCACTCATGTACTTATCGATGAGCACAGGATTTTCAATGCCTTGCGAAAGGATAATTGCCATGTATTCTTTTACATCTGCATCCCCCCACGCGATTATCATATTCTGCCCGCCAAGCACATATGACGGTCGCAACAGAATGGGATAGCCTATGCGCTTTGCGGCGGCGAGCGCTTCTTCTGTCGTCAAAATTGTTTCGCCAGCAGGTTTGTTGATTCCGAGCTTTACACACAGCGATTCAAAACGTTCGCGGTCTTCTGCAATATCTATCGAGTCTGCGCTCGTGCCAAGAATTTTGATTCCCTGCTTGTCGAGAAATTTTGTTAATTTAATAGCAGTTTGTCCGCCAAATGCAACGACAACGCCAATCGGGTTTTCCGTAGCAATAACGTTCATCACATCTTCGGGTGTGAGCGGCTCAAAATACAGGCGGTCGGCTGTATCGAAATCGGTAGAAACTGTTTCTGGATTATTATTAATTGTTACAACATCGTAACCGAGTTTTTTCAAACTCCACACGCATTGTACTGACGCATAGTCAAATTCTATTCCCTGCCCAATGCGGATAGGACCAGAACCGAGCACGATAATCGTACCTTTTTTGCTTTTATGTGCAGACCGCGCTTTTTTCTGCCGTAAATCATTCACGCTCTT
>JAFSRD010000042.1 GCA_017446265.1 Treponema sp. | reverse complement strand
TTGTCGTCTGTTGCGGGCAGCTCACGCGCCTTGCCTCATATATAACAGCATTTGACAAAACATATGATGCGGTGATTGAGTTCGGAAATGAAACTGATACGCTTGAATGGACAGGCAGCGTTGTAAAAACCGCACCACTTCCAACGAAAGCGCATGTAGAAGAAGCGGTTGCCGCGCATACAGGTGCGCTCATGCAAACGCCGCCGCTTTTTTCTGCGCTTCATATACACGGTGAGCGTGCAAGCGACATTGCGCGAAGCGGCAGAAAAGTGGAGCTTCTTTCACGCGCCATAATCGTGTACGGTGCAGAAATACGAGAATTTTTGCTGGAAGACGATGACAATGTACGGGCAGTACGCGTAATGTTTTCTGTTTCAAAAGGCACATATATTAGAAGCCTTGCGCGCGATATTGGCACATATTGCAAAAGTGCAGCGCATCTTGCAGGATTGCGTCGCATTTCTGTAGGTGATTTTGTGCTTGAAGACGCTGTAGGAGCGCACTTGCTTAAACCGTTTACGATTGCAAGCGTGTACGAAGAGATTGCTGGTGGACGGAATGCGTCAATGCACAATATTGATGAGACAGAGCTGCATCTTCAGCATTGTGTATGCGAAAAAATTCAACCTATGAGTGAAACGCTTGCAGCTGCATGCGGATTTGCTGTGCTCCATATACAGGCACAGTACGAAACAGATTTTTTGCACGGAAGGCAACTTTCAGAAAAAATGTTCGTATATGAAAACAGCATAACCATACATAAAACAACTTTTTTTGAGCAGTGCGCTGCATTACGCAGTGCGGCAAAAAATCATGTGCATGGGGAAGATAAAAAAAATGCAGAAAAAATACGCATAGCTATTTTTACAGAAAGAGGAACGTTCCTCGGCATGATTGAAAAAAAAGTGGACGGCGCATATGCATATGTATTTGTTGGACAATGAGGGATTCGAACCCCCGACACCTTGGGTGTAAACCAAGTACTCTAACCAGCTGAGCTAATTGTCCAAATGTTTTTTAAGTATACACTATCGGTCGCGTCATGTCAATGCACTGTGCAGCATTTGCAATGGTGTTGCAGTCTGGTTTAATATCCTTTTACGATGCAAGCATTGGAATAGTAAACCAGCTGCACAAACAAACTTGTTCTGAAACCTCAGTTTCAGAACAAAGGTAATTATTTAATTAATCCATCAACAGTAGCAGCAACGGTCACCTTGCCAGATTTTATTGCCTCAAACGCTTCATTTGCACGGCGTTGCGCTTCTGCAGAGAGGTTCGGATTTTGGACAGGAATGCCAACGCCGTCATTTTTTGCGGTGAACTCAAGCTCTTTTCCGCCGGGGAATGTGCCTTCAAGCGCCGCTTTAATCATGTCGTAAGAAGCGCGGTCAAGGAATTTCATTGCAGAGGTGAGCACTGCGCTCTTGCCATTTGGCATCATGCCGTCGTTATACTGGTCTACGTCTACGCCAACAACCCATACGTCTTTGCCCGTTGAGCGGCGCGTCTTTGCCTCGTTGATAACGCCAACGCCAACGCCACCAGCTGCCGCGTGAATCACTTTTACACCATTGTCAAACATTGTGGCAGCAAGTTGCTGACCTGCCGCTACGTCAGAGAAAGTACCTTGATACACAACGTTTTTTGCCTGAATAGTAATTTTTGTACCGAAGTGCTCGTTTGCATATTTAATGCCCTGCTGCCAGCCCCAGTTGAATTTTTGGACAGCAGGAATTTCCATGCCGCCGATAAAGCCAAACTCGCCTTCCTTTACGTGGACAGCTGCAGCGACACCAGCAATAAATGCCGACTCATTTTCAAGCCACGAAATGGCGGCTACGTTGGAGCCTGTCCTGTACGTAGCGTAATCTGCGCTGTGCGGCTGTCCATCGAGGATGACGAACTTGATATTCGGATATCTGTCCTGTGCGGCAAAAACAGCCGTCTCAAATTTGAATCCGGGGCAGATAATCATTTGATAGCCTGCATCTGCAAGGTTGCTGATTTCTTTGAGGTAATCTGCTTCTGTCGTACCCGCAGGCTTGAGATACTTGCACGAAATGCCCATATCTTTTTGTGCGCGCAAAATACCTTCCCACGTGCCCTGATTGAATGATTTGTCGTCAATTGTTCCTGCATCGGTAACCATGCCAACACGGAGCGTTTTCCCCGACGCTGCATCATTTGTTCCTGTCGCAAATGCGAGCGTTGCTGCACACAATCCAATCAAAATCGCAAAAATTTTCTTCATCTTGAACTCCTTATATAATTTGGCTTTCGCCACAATATGGTATTATAAAATAATATATCGACATGAAACGATTAGTCAAGGGCAAAGTGCAAATCGCATCAGCGTTTCCCTGTCACTGCTCTTTTGCAGAAGCTGTACTGCAAAAACTGAATTCCATGCAAGCAGGCTATCCAACATTGACACGGTTTTTTCCCGATTCTTTTGCAGAGTACATGAGTGAGTCGGCTCTGTTGATTATTGAAGACATTGTGTCGTTTTGGCGCACGACAGTGATTCCCACCGATATGGACACACCTATTTGCGCACCATTCATCGTAACGCTTGTGTTCAGCACAAGCTGACGAAATTTTTCGGCAAGCGCAGGCGCGTCTTCTTCCTTGACGAGCGAGTATACGCCAACAAATTCCTCTCCGCCCCACCTGCCTATCAAATCGCCGCGCCGCATATTCTGTTTGAGGCTTTTTGCAATATTGAGGAGTACGTTATCGCCAACTTCATGACCGTAGTTGTTGTTAAAATAGCGGAAGTCGTCTATATCGGCAAACAAAACTGCAAAAATAGTTCCAAAGCGTTTGTATTCATCAAACTTATATTGTATAAAACTTTCAAGATAACGCCTGTTTGCAAGCTGCGTTAGCGAGTCATGCATCGCAATTTCAGAGAGTCTTTCGACAAGATTGCCGTCATAAACGAGCGGAGAACGTTTTGTAAAAATTTCAATCGCTCCTATCACTTTCCCGTCAACTTGCATTGGAAAAATATTTACAAAAATCGGAATACGGTACCCTTCTTTATGACGCACAAACACATGGTCCTGATGCTGGGTACAATCGCAAATGCTTGCAAAAAGCGGACAACTCATTGTGCACAGCGGCCTGCCTTCTTCATCAATATGATTGAGCAAAGAATCTTCGCAGCACTTTCCGACAATTTCCTCCGCTGAATAGCCGGTTATTCTTTCAGCAGCTTTGTTCCAAAAAAGAATTTTACGGTTTGTGTCAACAAAATAAATGCCATCTTGAAGATTATTAATAATCGTAAGATACAGAGCCGTTATATCTATTTCCTGCCCAAACACGCAATTGTTCGGAACTTTTTCCTCAACCCCAAATTTCTGCGTATCCATACATAATTGCCTTCGCATGTATTTGTCATGCTTTGATCATTGCTCATACAGCACAATGGCAAACATTAAAAAAGGCCGTCCAAAAGTTTCAGAATGATACTTTTTGACAGCCTGCTAGCTTTATTTATGTTATCAGAATTTTGCAAAAATTACCAGTTATCAGACATATCGTCCTCGTCGTGATACTCGAGGTCGTACAAGTCTGTCACAACGCGGAGCGCGTCAAAGTACAAGTAGTATGAGCCGCGCGCAAGCATGGGATTGCAATCTACCCTAAAACCGACAATGCGCAAGCCAGGACGATTGTTGTAATACGCGCTCTGCTGTACAATGCCATGCTCTCCGTCTGGAGAAGGCGGAACAACAGCAGTCAGTTTTTTCCAACCGTTGAATCCGAGACTGCCCATATACAACTCATAGTTGCGGCCGAACATGTCCTGCACGAGCACAGACAAATTATGGTCCTGATTGCGCCCGCACACCCACAGCGAAATAGTTTTTACGATTCCCTCAACAGGCTGCGGACGTGTAGACATGATATAAAACTCATTTACACCGCGTCGGAAAAACTGCACTTTAACACCGAGCACTGTTCTGTCTTCATCTTCGTTGCCCTCGTCTTCTTCAAGCACAGCCTTCATAAGCGGATTGCCGTCAAAGAGACGCGCAGTTATAATGCCGTAGTCAGCAGAGATGGAAACATTCCACGAACCTTCGCGCTCGAATTTGTCTATGTTAATTTCGCGCAACGCCATAGCAGCAGAATCTGCACCAATTATTTCAGGATTAGGCTCTGCAATATACGAGTTTTGCGCAAACGAGAACACACAAGCGACACTTGCTAAAACAACTGCAAAAATATACTTTTTCATTTACTTGCCCTCCGAAGCTCTTGATGATGAGTTGCTTGACGATGAACCGCCCCCATCTTCAAACTCGGCACCTTTGAGTTCATAACCGTCAAAGATATACGCAAGTGAATCTGTCGTATACTTCATCTGGTCAAAGAAAACAGTGAACTGGTCTACATATTCATCGGGATTTGTCCTTATGCGGAAACCCAGAAAATACATTGAGTCAGAACCTGTGCTCAGACGTGAATGCTGCCGAATCCAGCCGGGAATATTCACAGCAACATTGCGCCAACCGTCGAACAGCATGTTGCATACTGGGAACATGTGGACGCGCCCCTCTGCATCGCGCACCATGATGTCAAGATAATATAAATAATTTGCGCCCCATACCCAGAAATCAATTTGGCGTACCGTGCCTATAAATGGGATTTCATACGGTTCGCCGTCTTTTACCGGATATATTTCAAACCAGTTGTCGCCTTTGCGATTGAATGCAACTTGAACGCCGAGCACTTGCGGGTCGCTCTCCTCTTTGCCGCGTAAATATTTGAGCGAACTCGGGATGCCTTCAAAGAACCCCTGCTTTGGATAGCCGTCGGCAATATAGCGACTTGCAGCTACTTCCCACGACCACTCGCTTCCACCGTCGAATTTGTCAACAATAAACGTCTCGACGCTCCGTTGCGTTTGCTGCGCAGTTTGACTGAACGCGGGCATGCACAACAGCAAAAGCAGCACAACATTAATAAAGACTACTACGCCCTTTTTCATGCAAAACTCCTATAAATATCCATAGGGAATTGTCCGTTCAAGACGGACTGCCATATTCAATTATCGGACACTTCCGCGAATTTGATTATAGCATTTTTAGGGGTACCCTACATCAGTTTCATTATATTTTGATGCTAGTCATTTGTCAAATGATACAGCTTTCCCATCAATCTTTCCACGGAAAGATGAACGACTTGAACGAGCGCGAGCCGGCAAGCTCTTTGTCATCACGCAACAGTTCATCCCACGGAATGCGCCGTCGCTCTTTTGCGGCCGTCAGTTCACGATGTGCGTCAAGGTAGTCGTACTTGTACAGACGCAAGCGCAACGCATTGACTCGCGCAAGCGTAATGCCAGAAGCAGACGGAATCGTGCCCATGGTAAATACACTTATGGCAACAAGCACAGCAGTATAGAACACCATGAATACTGAAAACCCAACGTTGTCAAAAAAGATGAGAAAGCATTTTTTGAGGCACTTTTTAAAATTGTCGTGCAACAGCGAGCGCAACGCTACAAACCACTGGAGCGCGAGCAGCGTAAAGACAACAAGCCACGTAAACATGGCGCCTAAAAATACGCCTATCATCGACTGTTGGGCAAAATAAAACGGGATGCACACATACGATGCTGCGGCAATAGCTCCGAGCAGCATGCCGAAAAAAAGCGCGTCTTTAATGCATCGCGGAATAGCTTTAAAATAATCTGCAATATGCGCGCTTTCAAAATTTGCAATGTTTGCAGCCGAATAGCCAAATGCAAATACAAAAAGCGACATAATCATTCCCGAAGCAACTATAAGCGCAATTACAAGCGGCATGACATTTCGCACCGCATAGATGAGCGTCAGCAGCACTGCAACAGCGGCAAGCATGACAAGGTTCACGATAAAGAGCAAAAGCATATTGTCCCAGCCGTCAAAAAAATTCTTCTTAATAAAAAATAAATACATGTTTTCATTGTACTCCTATTTGATTTCAGAAGCAACAAGTTGTATAATGGCAATTATGAAATCAGATATACGGCAAAGCATGTCGCTGCTCTCGCGCATTCATTCACAAGCTTCAGACTTTCTTACAACAAAACTCGCTGAAAAAGGCTTGCCAAATTTTGCTTCATCGCACGGATTTATTTTATTTCAACTTTCGCTGCAAAATGCCATTACCATGAAAGAACTTGCAACGCGCATAAATAGAGACAAGTCAACGACAACTGTTTTAGTGCGCAAGCTTGAAAAGACAGGATTTATACAAATAATTCCTTCCCCTGATGATGCACGAAGCAAACTCGTATCGCTCACAAAAAAAGGAAAAAAGTACAATAAAATGACTGCCGCGCTTTCAGAAAATTTATTAAAAATTTTTTATAAGGGCTTTACAAAAGTCGAACAAAAAGAGATGAGCACATACCTGGCGCGCATCCTCAACAATTTCGACTCGTCCACATGCGCAACTGCACTGATTTAAAGCAGCATGCTCAGCTGTTTTATTGCGCAGCTCATGCAAGGCGTATTCCGCATTGACAACATTTTTACAAGCCGCCGAGCAATGTCGGAAGCAGCAGCGTTATCTTTGGAAAAACTGAAAGCAGCGCTAGCGTTATAAGCAACGGAATTAAAAATGGCACCACACCTTTTACAAGTGTTTTGAATGGCATATTTCCTACCCGCGACACGACAAACAATGCCGTTCCCATAGGCGGCGTCAAAATACCTATCATCAAGTTGAATATGACGACAACGCCAAAATGTATCGGGTGTATGCCGGCAGAAACTACAGCAGGCAGCAGTATCGGTACGAGAATGATAAGCAACGGCAGCGCATCTATGACTGTTCCCAAAAACAGCAGCAGCACATTTATCATCAGCATAAGCGTTATCGGGTTGGATGCAAATTTCATAAAAAACGCTGCGACACGCAACGGCATTTGCTCGCGCGCAATAATCCAGCCGAACAACGTAACGCCGAGAATCATCATGACAATTGTTCCCGTCGTTTTGACACTTTCAAGCACGAGCAAAAAGAATTTTTTCAGCGTGAGCTCTTTGTACACAAAAAAACCCAGCACCGTCGTGTATGCGGCAGCAACGACAGCAGCTTCGGTCGGGGTAACGATGCCTGAAAAAATACCGAGCAAAATGAAAACAGGGGTCAGCAATGCCCAAACAGAATCGCGAAACGCATTCCAACGCTCTTTTGCAGTGCATTTCGGTTCGGCAGGATAATTGCGTCTATGTGCCAGAATTGAACACATGAGCATGAGCATGAGCGTCACCAACAGTCCCGGTAAAAATCCTGCCATAAACAGTTTTTCGACAGACTGATCAGCTACAACTGCATAAATGATAAGCGGCGTTGACGGCGGTATAAGCGGACCGATGATGCAACTCGCTGCGGTGATGCCCCCTGCAAAACCGTCGTCATAACCTGCATCACGCATGCTTTTGATTTCAAGTTGGCCGAGTCCGCCTGCATCAGCAAGTGCGGAACCGCTCATTCCTGAAAAAATCAAAGATGCCATGACATTTACATGGGCAAGACCTCCTTTGCGGTGACCAATCATTGCCCGCGCAAAACGGAATATGCGGTTTGTAACGCCGCCGCCATTCATAAGATTTCCAGCAAGAACAAAAAACGGAACGGCAAGGAGTGTAAAATTATTAATTCCCGCAAGCATCTCTTTAAGCGCAAACGGGAGCAGCAGCATGTTGCCTGTTGCCGCAAAGAACACAAGCGACACAATTATCAATGAATAACCGACATGCACGCCGAGAAACAACAAGATAAACCATAGCAAAAAAACAAACAGCATGCTCATGCGCGGACAACCTCTTTTTTATGAATAATGTTGAACAACTGGGCAATGAGTTCTACAGCCATGAGCACGCCGAGCAGTATCAGTGCGGCATTCAGCACGCCAACTGAAATATGCAGCGTCACCAGCATATCTTTTGACCCCGTCCGCCTGACAATAGCGCTGCCAACTGCTGCAATCCATATGAAAATGCCTGACATCACCGCATTGATTGCAAACTCAACAGCAAGGCGAAAACGCTCGCCGACTGCAACCAGCAGCACGTCGATACGCACGTGAATGTTGTCGCGTTGCGCCAGATGACAGCTGATAGCGCCAAGATAAACGAACAGCAGGCGGGCAAGCTCATCGCACCACATAGCAGGCGCCCCCAGTATTTTACGGGTAAATATTTGCCATAGCAGGATTGCGAGTATTACTAAAAAAAGTACAACAGAAAGCACCCGCTCAAAATATTCCAATTTCTTTATCATGTGAACGCCTGCCAACAGAAAACTTATTTACTCGCTCCGTTATGGCATATCCGATGCTGCATCGCGCTACTGCGCCGCGTTGATGGCATCTATGGCAGCGACACCGTACTTTGCCACGTATTCGTCATACATCGGTTTGCATGCACTGCGGAACGGAGTTTTATCGGGAGCAGTGACAATCATACCCTTTGACTTAAACACTTCAATCAAACGGCTTTCATCTTCTGTAAAAAGTTGCGTCTGATATGCTTGCGCTCGTCGTGCAGCTTCCATAACCGCCTGCTGCTGCTGCCTGCTCATTTTTTTGTACACTGCTTCACTCATAACAATATTATTGTCATTCAAAATATGTCCGGTGAGCGCGCAAAATTTTTGGACTTCATAAAATTTTTGCGCATCAATAGTCGAGAGCGGATTCTCCTGTCCGTCCACAGCGTTTGTCTTGAGTGCAAGATACACTTCAGCAAATGCCATCGGCGTTGGTGCAGCTCCTGCATACTTTGCAAAATTCAAGTTTGCCGCAGCGTTCGGAACACGAAGTTTCATGCCTTTCATATCTGCAATTGAATTGATAGGGCGGTTTGATGTAGTTTGGCGCGTGCCATTATATCCAGTAGCAAGAATACGCCACCCTTTTGCAAGAAATTTTGCATGGAGTGATTTTCCGTAATCTGAAGCAAGCGTCCGCTCCAGATGGGCAAAATCATTAAACGCAAACGGATAGCCGAAAATTTCAGCTTCTTCAACCCACAAGCCAAAACGCCCTGTTTCCGCATACACCAAGTCGAGCGCACCCGCAGCAACTTGCTCAAGCATGGATCTATCATCGCCCAACTGACCGCCAGCAAAAATTTGGACGCTGACAGTTCCTTCTGAAAGCGCTTTCACTTCTTCTGCAAATCGTTCTGCAGCAACATATTCTTTTGAAGATGTATTTGCCTGAAAGCCGAGCTTTAACGTCACAGATTTTTCAGTTTCCACATCTTTTTCGCCCATAGCAAAAAGCATTCCCGAAACGCATAACGCAAAAATGATTCTAAAAATTGCAGTTTTCATTGCATGCTCCATTTTGTTTTTTTATTAATTATTGCACCATTTTTTTGATTTGTCAAATTTTTATTAATAATTAACATTATCAAAACTCATTATAATTTTAGGAAAACTACTTGACATTAGTTTGATATAAAACTATATTTACTGTACGAGGTTTAGATAAAATATGAAAAAAAATATTATTTTTATGACTGCAACAGCACTCATGTTTTTTACTGCTTCATGCAGTGGAAAAAAAACAATAGCCGCTTCAGTCGCAGTGTTTGTGCCGGGCATCATAGCTGACAGCCCTATCTACGCGATGCTCGCACAAGGCGTGCAAGACGGTGTTGAGTCATTCAACATGGGAAAGGCGGCATCGGAGCAGGCAACGATTGCAATCCTTGAAGCAGGTACAAATCAAGCTGAATGGGCGCAAAAGCTTACGGCGCTTGCAGCAGAGCAAAAGTACAGCGTCATCATCTCGTCCAATCCATCACTGCCCGAACTCGTCGAGCCGCTCACGGCACAGTTCCCCGCGCAAAAGTTCATTCTGCTCGATGCATATAAAACGGGGAACAGCAATATTGTCACAGTGTGCTACAATCAGCGCGAACAGTCGTATGTTACAGGATATATGGCAGCGCTTATGACAAAGACAAAAAAGATTGGGCTCATAACAGCGCAGGAATACCCGGTGATGAACAACGTGATTTTGCCAGGTTTTGCAGAAGGCGCTGAAGCGGCAAATCCTGGCACCACAGTTGATTTCCGCATTGTCGGAAATTGGTATGATGCAACAAAAGGAGCAGAGCTTGCGTCCGCAATGTACAAGACAGGAGTTGATGTGATTCTGCCCATATGCGGCGGAGCGGCGCAAGGCGTTGTGAACGCGGCAAAAGAAAATGGAATGTATCTGGCAGTTTTTGACAGCGTAGAATTTTCACGCGCGCCTGAAAACATCATCTCATGCACAGTGCTTGAGCAACGAAACATGGCTGCGCAAGTGACTGCCGAATACCTTGCAGGAAAAATTGAATGGGGAAGCGCAAAAACAGTTGGCATGGCTGAAGGATTCGTACGCTTTGTGCAAGACGCGCCAGATTGCCGCAATGAAGCAGTGAGCGATGAAATGCGAAAAAAAATGCAGGAAGTTGTTGCGAGCATTGAAAGCGGCGCGCTGCTGCTTCCGCAAGATTATTGATTATTAATACGTGTATGGATGTTTTGCTTGAACACGCAACAAAAAAATATACGTACAAGACGGTTCTCGATGACGTGTCGCTCTCTTTCAAAGACGGCATGATTCACGCGTTGCTCGGAGAAAACGGTGCAGGAAAATCGACAGTAGCAGCTATTTTGAGCGGTACGAGCAATGCGGATTGCAGCACGCTCGTGATTGACGGAAACGAAGTCCGCTTTACCTCTCCGCGTGATGCAGTGCGCATAGGCATTGCGTGCGTCGCGCAACGTCCGCTGCTTGCAGACAGCATAAGCGTACAGGAAAATATTTTACTCGGCGCTGAATACAACCGCACTGGCAAAAAGATGAAAAAGGCGCACATCATTCGTGCAGCAGCAGCACTACGGCAAACGTGGGCTCCGCAGCTTGATTTTCATGCGCGCGTCGCGAACATAGGCGGCGACGAGCGGTTTTACACATCGCTCATTGCAGCACTCGTAAAAGAGCCGCGCATGCTCATACTCGATGAGCCGTCCGCGCTGCTCGACTGGGAGCAACGGCGTTCTCTTTATGCAAACATGCGCGCGCTTGCACAAAACGGCATGAACGTCGTCGTCATAACACACAGCATGCAGGAAGCGGCGTTGTACACAGATACGGTGACAGTGCTGCACAATGGAAAAGTTGCAGAATATTACGAGAGCAGCAAAACGTTTGGCAAAAAAATGCTCGACGCTCAAACGCGCTGCATTGGCTCGGGGCGTTGCGGGGCGCATGATGACATACGTTTTGCCCCGCAGAATGGGGAGCGAGCAAGCAACGCTTGCGAGCGCGGGGAAAGGCTTTTCCCCGAAATTAGCAATTCCATTTCATTTGAACATGTAACAGTTCGTCCGAAAAATCGTCCTGCGTTATTCGATGTTTCGTTCACTGCAAAAAGTGGCGAAGTTACGCTTGTAACAGGCTTACAGGAAAGCGGGCTCGGTACGCTTGAAAATGTGGTAACAGGCATGGAAAGGGCGTCGGTTTCGGGCACATGTAAAATTGCTGACGCGCATAAAACAGAAATTATTAATTTAAAATCGGGCAAACTCAGCCCGCAGTTTTTGCGATATAAAACAACGCTGCGCACGGCGATGATTCCGTCGAACAGGACATATCGCGCGTCGCACCCATCGCTTTCAATTGAACAGCTTACGTGCGCGCTGCATAAATCGCGCGATGTTCATGCATACGTAGAAAAAATTATTAAAAAAGCAGAAGTTGCGATTGAGCCGCATGAAAAAGCGGCAACGCTTTCGGGAGGCATGCTTCAGCGTTTGATTCTTGCGCGAGAATTCGATGTGCAGCCGTTGCTGCTGATTGCGTGCGAGCCGCTGCAAGGTCTTGACACAGCATCTGCACAGCGCACCATATCATTGCTCTCTTCGCTTGCAGAACGAGGATGTATTGTACTCGTGCTCGCCGCAGCCGATTTTCCTGAAGCATGCTGTCACGCCGTGCATCGTCTTGAGAGCGGCATACTCAAAAACATTGCGTCAGCAGGCAACACCAGCTGCGAACGGCACTTTTTTGCAGGAGCGGCAACATGATTGCAAATGCGTTGTTTGATTTTTTTGCAGGCTCGTTCACGTCAACATATTATTTTGGAACGCTGCTCAACACGGCGTTTCTCCTCATGGCATCTTCGCTCGGAGATACGTTCATGCTCACAACAGGCGAATTCAATCTTGGCGGCGAAGGGCAGATTTATGCAGGCGGTTTTACAGCTGCAATAATTCTTACAGTTGGCACAGACGCGTTGCCGTTCTTGCCGCCGCCACTTTTGCTGCTGCTCGCGCTCGCTTCTGCAATGGCAGTTCCCGCATGCATGATGCTCGTCTCCGCGCTGCTCAAGCACCTTAAAAACGCGCACATACTGCTCACGACATTTCTTGTTTCAAGCGCGGCGATTCCGTTCATCGATGCACTCATTGCAGGGAAGTTTCGCGGAGGAGCGAATAATCTGCTGGCCACATCGTTTATTGCGCAAGCAGTGAGGTCGCCAAAAATCATGAGCCCTTCTCCACTTTCGCTGATTGCACTCGTTCCGCCGCTTTTGTGCATGTGCGCGTGGTTTGTCATGTATCGCACAGCGCTCGGCCGCACGCTGCAAATTACGGGAATATCGCAGGAGTTCGCAGCGTACTGTGGATTTCCACAAAAAAAAATCATGTACGGCACGCTCGCGCTTTCTGGTGCGCTGCATGGGTGCACTGGCTTTATTGCAGTAGTCGGCACATACTACACGTGCCACACAGGATTTTACAGCGGCATGGGTTGGAATGCGCTTTCGTGCGCGCTCATCGCAAACGCAAATCCTGCGCTGCTCGTTCCGTCGAGCATATTCATTTCGTGGCTGTTTACGTCAGCATCGCGCGTTGCGCTCAACAACAATTTCGGATTCGACATGGGCGCGCTCATACAAGGGCTCATCATTTTCTGCATTGCGCTGCGCCATATAAAAAGAGATGCAAAACGCACGCACGACAGCGCGCAAGGAAGCGCGGTGCAAGGAAAATGCGCACATGACTGACGCAATCAGCAACATAATCATTTTGTCTGCTCCGCTCGCGCTCGCTTCATTCGGCGCGCTCACAAGCGAATATGCAGGGCGCATGGCAGTATTTACTGACGGCATTATCAATTTGTCAGCATTCCTCTGCTACACGTTCACGGTCAGCATGCATTCAGTTGCGGCAGGCGTACTGCTTTCATGCCTGTGCTGCACTGCAATCATCTTCGCCGCATCGCGTGTCGTTGAGCGCGCAAATCCGTTTCTCGCATCGCTCGGCATAAACATGCTCACAGGTGCGCTCATCTCCGTCATTTCAGTTGTGACTTTCGGCACGCGCGGCGTACTCTTTTCAGAGCACTTTGCGTTTCCCGCATTTGAAACGCGCATTGCAACAACGATTGCAGCAGGAGCGGTTATTGCAGCAGGAATTGCGTTTTTATTTTTGACAAAACACGGACTGTACATGCGGATTACCGGCAGCGACTCGGATGTGCTCGCGTCTCGCGGAGTTTCTGTGCCGCATTTCAGAACTGCTGCATGGTGCATTGCAGCGTTATACGCCGCGCTCGCAGGCTGCGTACTTTCATTTAGACTGTCTTCATTCGTGCCAAACATTTCAAGCGGGCGCGGATGGCTTGCGCTTGCGGCGGTGTTTTTGGGAAAACGCTCGTGCACGGGAACCATTGCAGCTGTTCTTGTGATGAGTGCAGGAGAATATGTTGCAGCACACATGCAGAATGTATTTGCGCGCATCTCTTCGCCGCTGTTGATTTCGCTACCGTACATAGTTGCGCTTTTATTGATTATGCTCATGCCCGGAAAAAACAGCAACTCGTAAAAATGCGCACGCACGTTGCGCAAATATGCTCGCATGCAATGCGATAGTGCAAGCGCATGCCTCATTTGACAGCGTTAATACGCGCTCAATATTTTTTCAAGCTTTTCTTTTCCGATGATTTTCATAAAGCTTGCAAGGCGCGGTCCCTGCGTTTTGCCGATAAGAGCGCGATACATGATGTTGAAAAGCTCTTTTGGCTTTATGCCTGAGCCAACAGCCACATCATAAATCTTTTGCGAAACAGTTTGCTCATCGCTTTCGTCAACAATAGGCAGCACTTCTTCTCGCATGCGAACGACAACTGCTGTTTCTGCGTCAGTCAAATCTATAGCGCTTCCGTCAAGTCGCAACGCAAACGTAAACTCATCGGGAGCGCATTCAGTTACCCAGTACCAGGCACATTCACATCTGCGACGAAGCCGCTTCTCTTGTTCTGGTTTTACATTGCCGAGTGATGCAATTACCGCGTCTATGTTTCCTGAATATGTTTGCAAAAGCGTTGTGAGCATTCTAAACGGAATCTGATACGGCATTGCAGATGGCATGCCATTTTCAATCTGCGAGAGCATGTACACGCGCTTTTCGTGGGAAGCAACGTCGTCGTTCTTTGCGCTCTCAATGCCCCACGCAATGCGCTCAGTGCGGTCATACGCTTCGTACACAGTGATGACATCTACGTCAAAGCTGATTGCAAACTCGTGATCAACTTTATTCACTGCAAAAATATAGCGGAGCACTTCGCCTTGATATACGGAAAGCGCATCGGGAAGCGCAATCACTTTTCCTTTCGACGACGACATTTTTCCTGCAAGCCCTTTAAGCCCGACAAAATCATACTTCATCGTGATAGGCGCATCCCAACCGTATACTTTTTTTGAAACGAGCTTTGCCGTGTCGTACGAGCCGCCGGGACTCACGTGGTCTTTGCCGCCCGGCTCAAACACAACGTTTTCTTCGTTCCAACGCATAGGCCAGTCAACACGCCAGCCAAGCTTAAATCCCTTTGACGAGCGCAAATCTTCCGTTGCGCTGTTGCCACACTCACATGTGTACGACACACTGTAATCTCCGTCATAGCCAGTAATGCGCGTCGTGTCGCGATTGCACTTTGCACAGAACACTGACACAGGCCAATACTCGTCGTCGCTTTTTATCTTGTGCTGCTCGTCGCGGTATTCGTTCAAACATTCTTTTATGCACTCGCGCTCTTGCAACGCTTTTTTCATGCCTTCTGCGTATCGGTTTGCGCGGTACCGCTCCGCCTGATACAAAAATTCGGGATAAATGCCAACACGCGGAAGCTCTGTTTCTATGTCAACCTCGTGATGACGCGCGTAATTTTCATTTCTGCCTGTCGTGTCTGGAACAAGCGTAATGGGAAAACGCAAATATTTTTCCAATTCATCTTGATGCGGCATGTTTGCAGGCACTTTGCGAAACACGTCGTAGTCGTCCCACGAGTAGATGAAGCGCACATTTTTGCCGCGGTCACGCAGCGCGCGCACAACTAAGTCAACAGTGATGATTTCGCGGAAGTTTCCAAGATGCACGGTGCCCGACGGCGTAATGCCAGAAGCGCATGTGTACAGCGCAAGCTCGCCGCGCTCGGAAATTATTTTATCTGCCATGGCGTCTGCCCAATGGCACAAAAGCCTTTTGTCAATCATAATTTTATGATTATAGTAAACGAGCGCCAAATATGCAACGCCCCGCCTTGACGAACGAGCGCAAAATCTGCTATAGTTTTTAGGTTGCCTCTAAAAACTGGCTGGATGCTCTGACCGCCGTCAGGCATGTCGCTGCCCTTGCAGTTTTCAGAGATGCAGCCTGTTTGATAACGAAGTTTTCAAATAGGTCTAATCTATACGGTGCCTGTAGTTCAGTGGTAGAGCGCCAGATTGTGGATCTGGTTGTCGTGGGTTCAATCCCCACCAGGCACCCAAAAGGCGCCTATAGCTCAACTGGATAGAGCAACGGACTTCGAATCCGTAGGTTGCGTGTTCGAGTCACGCTAAGCGCATAAAAATAAATGTCTGAAATGGCGCGCGCATTTTATCTTGCAGTTTGCTTCGCAAACTCGCTCATTTACATGTGCGCGTGCACTCCGTGCAGCTGCGCACCAATTCAACAACTCCTGAAACTGATGTTTCACTCGTTGTTGAATTTCAAGGAAAGACATGAAAACTAACTATCACATGCATACGACATTTTGCGACGGTAAAAATAGTGCGCAAGAGATGGCACAAGCTGCTTTTGAGAAAAAATTCGACATCATAGGATTTTCAAGCCACAGCATGTACCCTTTCGCAGGAGACTGTCACATTGCGCTGCGCGAATTTCCTGCATATGTGAATGCAATTCGCTCGCTTGCAAAAGAATACGACGGCCGCATGAAAATATTGTGCGGGTTTGAAGCCGAGTACATGGCAGGCTTGACAGTTCCGCGCATGAGCGACTACGCAGAATTCAAGCCTGACTACCTCATAGGCGCAGTGCATTACATCATCACCGAAAACGGCACATTTGCCGTAGATGCGTCTACAGAAAGCGTTCGCGACGGCATTCAAAAATATTTTAATGGGAATGCAAAAGAAGCGGTATGCACGTATTTTGCGCTACAACGGGAAATGCTGCAAAAAGGTGACTTCGCCATTTGGGCACACCCTGACGTAATCCGCAAACGAAACGCCGCGCTGCATTTTTTCGATGAAAATGAAAGTTGGTACAGAAATGAACTTGTGGCAACTGCAAACTGCGCAAAACATTCAGGCGTGATTGCAGAAATAAATACAGGAGCTATTGCGCGCGGCGCGATGGACAGTTTATATCCTTCAGATGATTTTCTTGCAATCCTTCACGCGGCAGGTGTGCCTGTAACGATAAGTTCAGACGCGCACAGCACGGAACATATAGACTGTTGCTTCGACCGTGCGCTGCTTGCAGCAAAAAAAGCTGGTTACACAGAAACACTGTTCCTTGAAGGAACAGTTGTAAAAAGCCAAAAGATTTGATACGCATTCCTGCCTACCGACGCTTTCGCTCCTCCTCTGATGCACAGTTGACGCACATAAGCGCGTACGGCAACGCTTTCAGCCGTTGCTGCGGAATGTCTTTACCGCATTTGACGCATACGCCGTACTTTCCCTGCCTGATTCTGTCCAGCGCATTGTCAATGAGCTGGAGGCGTGCAGCATCTTGAGAACTTAAGGAATCGAGCAATGTTCGGTCTACAGCATCGGATGCAACATCTATAACATCGCCGGCAGCTACTGTCTTAATAAGACGCTTCATGTCATCACTTTGTTCTGCAAGCGATGTCAGAATTGTTTCCCTGCGGCCGATTAAATCTTTTTTCACACTTTCGATAAATTTCTTATCCATGTCGGTTACTCCATGTAGTTATGTTGACAAGCGTACAAGTTTTCTACATACTAGTCAATATACGAATCACCATGCCTCGCCGCAAGCGATAAGGCATGGTGTTCTCTAAAGGCGTCGCAGTCGGATTCAATGCCTTTACTTGCGACGCAAGCGATGGGGTATTAAACCCTCCGCACAAATACATTAGCAAAAAAAACAACCTTTTTTGTATAGAGGTTACACATTCACAGGGGGACATGTGGCAAAAGAAGAAGCTATTGAAGTTGAAGGCGTGGTCAAAGAGGCATTACCGAACACCACATTTAGAATTGAATTGCAAAATGGCCATCTTATTCTTGCAACGTTATCTGGCAAAATGCGCAAGCATTACATACGAATTGTGCCTGGCGATATAGTAAAAGTAGAACTTTCGCCATATGACTTAAACAGAGGGCGAATTGTTTTCCGCCAACGTTAAAGCATCTGTCAATCTGATTTTTGTTTTCCTAATTTAATAAGCGCAATTGCAGACTTCACCGCTCCGACCACACCGTTTATGGTGACGATAAAGCAGACTAAACCAATAAGCGGAAAAAAGCCGAGCACGCTGCTTGCGAGCATTCCGAAAGCCGCTTGCGAAGCTTTTGAAAAAAACTGCGCTTTCAGTTCTTCTCGCGTCTGGGCACGGCTGCCCGATGTCCATGTGTATGTATAGCGGCGCTGTTGCTTTTGTGCATTTTGATAATTTTCACTGAACCACTGCCAGAACATGTCTTCGTCGCTCGTCTGCCTGCCATTATACGGACCATACGCATACTGCCCTTGCTCATACTGGCGATTATATGCAGCGCTCTCAAACGAGCCATAGCGGTCATACTGCGCGCGTTTTGCTTCATCGCCGAGCACGTCATACGCAGCGTTAATAGCTTTGAATTTTTCTTCTGCCACTTTATCACCAGGATTTCTGTCCGGATGGTACGTGAACGCAAGATTGCGATATGCTTTTTTAATGTCATCAGCGCTCGCTGTTTTTGATACGCCGAGCACTGCGTATAAGTCTTGTTCCATTTCTTATAAAATACCTATTTATGCCAAAGATTACAAGTATTTGAGGAGCACCCATGTTGCTCCATTGCCGCCAAGCCGCTTATTCGGATGCCCTGACGTGCCGCACCGTTTGTCACTTTCGATAAAACGGCGCACCACTTCTCCAAGCACAGGATCGCTCCCCGTCGTGTGAATGCCTTTGCCATGAATGACAAGCATTTTTCGCACGCCGCGCTGCACACAGTCATTTGTAAAATTAACAAGCCTGTTCCACGCTTCGTCTCTCGTAAGTCCGTGCAAATCTATACGTGCTTCAATCGGGAGCGTTTTTAGATATGACACGGAATGCTCTTTTTCGCGCTCATACGCTTCTTCTGCAAGCTTGTCTTTATCAACTACGCCATATTTTCTGAGCCACAGTTCTTGCGGATTCACCTGCTTGGAAAATCCGTTTGCCTGCTGATTGCCTGTGTCGCCTTGCGCGGCGTGTTTTACCGGTTGACGCGAGTCGCAATCCTTCACGGCGTAGTTTGACTGTTTTTTACCACTCGAGTTTTTCTGCTGCTTTTCCCATTTGTCAAGTATTGCTCCAAAATCCATAATATTCTCCGAAATTAATAACAACTCACTTTATTAAAACAATCGCGTCACAAAGAATCCAACCACCTGTCGTACCGTATGCAATATAGCACCATTCGCCTGCATTTTCTTCAATTTTTACACGCTCGCCGCTTTCTATCGGAGAAACAATACGCGAAGATGCATCGGGAACACTGCGTATTGCGCCGCCTTTAAAAATGCCGTATTGAGATAAAAACTGCATTCCAAAAAACACTGTCAGAATGAGCAATATGCATGAAATGCCGAGCGCAACGAATGCAGTAATTCGTTTTTTTACCGCAAACATTGCGCACATAACCGCAATGAAAATCACTGTGGTAAAAGCGAGCAAAACGAACAACGTAAAATTAGGCTCGCGCTGCCCCGAAGTGATTCCAAGTTCTTTTTCAAACGCACGTCGCTCAGCAGCCGCTTTTAAAGGAATGAGCGCATGACGCTCTCGCATGCGCAGAGCTGCAAGCGTCTCGCAGTCAGCTTCAGAAATAGGAAGCCGCGCTTTTGCAGTTTCAGAACTGCCAACTTCAGTGAACGCATATGAAAAGTAGCTTTCGTTGCTGTCGCTTTCAGCGTTTTGTTCTTCAGCAGAAGGGAGCACTGTCACTGTCACTTTCACTTCTGGCGGCACGAGGCGCGCACGAGAACCGCTATACGCAGTAGCGGTAAGTTGCATGGGAGGAAGCACTGATTCTCCCAAAACAAGCGGCTGCCATTCAAAGCGCGCAACAGGAATAAGCTCTGCTGAAAATGCAGCAGCTCGCGGATTGCCCGCAGTGATTTCATATCGTTCAAGTTCAGTAAAAAGCGCATCTTTTGACACGCTCCATGCAAACTGCACTATTTGAACAGCATACTGCAAATAAAGCGTAAATCTGATTTTTTCACCTGCACGTACAGAAAAAAGCGGCGAATCATATCGATCGCCGTCAACTACCGTAACGCCGTTATCAAACCGCATGACAAGGCATGGTGTCGTTGCAGACGGGTCTTGCTCCACACTCACAGGCGCAAATGGGATTTCATACAGCCGCCGTGCAATCCTTACGCGCAATGGCGGCAGCGCATACACTTTCGTTTCTCGAAATGACAGCCACACATTCACTTCAGTGCTGTTGTTCTGCCCTGTATAATCAGTTCTGCGAAGCGCAATAAAGTTCACATCTGACGGCAGGATTGGATTATCAACTTGTACATCGGCAGGTTTTACATTTGGAATGACAAGCGTAAACATGCATTCTGTGTCAGTGTATATTACACCAGACGGCGGCGTTACTTGCAGTCGCCGTATGTCAGAAAGCGATTGTGCGCATACAGCAGATGCGAAAGATAATATAATTAATAATCTACAGAAGATGTTAACTGTTCTGTCTGCTCGCTGTTTTTCCATTGTCGCCTGTCGTTCTCCCGTATATGTTGAAATATTGCATTCTCAATCGCTGACACTTCGCTGTCATCTTGCACAACAGGAAGCAATTCACTGTCTTCTGTACGCGTTTCCTTGGCAATCTGCCACCGCCGTGCAATTTCAAGATTTTCTTTTGCCTCAACTTTTGAGTTGTCTATCATAAGCGCGCTTTTAAAACAATCTGCCGCCATTTTGTAATCGCCACTGCGATACGCCACTATGCCGCGATTGTAGCATGCCGCATACTGCACGTGTTGCGGCGCATCGGGCGACAGTTCTTGAAGACAGGAAAGCGCAACACTGTATTCGCCCTGCATAATATATGTCGCTGCAAGATTGTAGTACGCATACTGTACCGCAAGAGCATCTCCTGAATGAAGCGCATCTTCTTTTACGCGCAGAAACCCTGCGGTTGCGCTGTTGTAGTTTTTTTGATGCCATGCCCATGAACTTGTTAAAATTTCTTTTGCATGCTCAAGCCGCGCGTTACTGCACGATGAGAACAAACACGCACTGGCTACGAGCGCAACAGCAGCTGTTCTACGCAAACGCTTGCGATAGTTTTCAATATCACATTCTGATATGGCAATACTTATCACAAAGCATATCAACGCAAGCAGTAAAAACAATGTATGTCGCTTGACGGGGCGTATTTCATACGAAACAGTCACTGTGTTTCTTTCGCCGGCAATTGAACGCAGCAACGCGAGCGCAGAACCAGATTCCGTCGCGTCAATATATTGCACCGATGCGTTTGAATTAAAATTGAGCGCGTGTTTCGATGATTGTACAGCTGCCTTTTTGAGCTTTTCTGAACGGAGCGCGGTAAACACTTTTGTTTTTCCGTCGCCGGCAAGCACTTCAACTTCTCGCTCTGTACCAAACCCGATGAGCGACACGCTTACACCACGCTTTATACAGCTTTCAAGCGCACTCACAAGTTGTCCGTCAGTTTCATCACCGTCGGAAAATACCCAAATATGCGCAGTCTGCGCAGAACTTGCAGGAAACGATTGCAACGCAGCATCTATGCCCTTTTTAAGCGAAGAACCAGATGCAGACATCAAACTTGGCGAGAGGGTGTCAAGCAGTGATTGCACGACAGCAGTATCTTCAGTGAGCGGAACAACAATAACGCCGTCACCTTTTGCCAGTACAACAG
The DNA here is from genome assembly GCA_017446265.1 of Treponema sp. Taxonomy (GTDB): domain Bacteria; phylum Spirochaetota; class Spirochaetia; order Treponematales; family Treponemataceae; genus Treponema_D. The sequence goes on along the minus strand of JAFSRD010000042.1, from coordinate 36,444 downwards.
AAACAGATGCGTCCCCCATGCGCGACAGCAACATGTCTGCGTAGCGAGATGCGGCTTGCAGCCTTGTCAAACCGCCGGGTGCATCGTCAGCGGTCATGCTGTACGAAATATCAAACACAAATGAAACCGCACTGCCGCTTTTTTGCACAGGCAGTTCATACGTTCCCCATGAAACCCCTGCATATGCAAACACGAGCAGAACCCAGCTGAACGCGCGCAAAACAGTGCGCAAAATCAATATGCGCGGAATGATTTTAATGCGCTTATCTTCATAAAAATCAGCATCGCTAACGACAATTTTTTTTGACTGCGTGATGACTGTACGAAATTTATTAATTGTGAAGAAAATAGATGGAACAAGCAGCAGCAATCCATAAAACGCATACGGACGTTCGCACGAAAAAAGCATTCTACAACACCTCCTGCAAATACATTCTGCGTATAAGCCATGCAAGCACAAACAGAATTGCTGCCACAAGAATCAGCGTGTCGTAGCAATGCGTGCTCTCCGTGCGCAAGTGATATGTCTGCACGACGCCCACCTCGTGGCGTATTGACCCAAGCACATTTGCCAAATCGCCAATCGTCTGCACGCCATAATATCTGCCATTTGCAGCAGAAGCGATGCGCTGGAGCGGCGCGGCATCAAACTCTGACTGCAAATATCCTGAATATATTTTGCCTGTTTTAGGGTCAACATAGTCAAGCGGAACTGTACCGCGCGTACCTATTCCGAGTGCATACACGATGATGCCGCGTTTTCTTGCGAGCTCCGCTGCTGTTTCAGGATGAATGGAACCGGCATTGTTTTCTCCATCTGTGACGAGCACGATGCACTTTTTCGGAGCAGCAGAAGATGCAAGGTGATACACTGCCGTGCTCAAACCTGTGCCGAGCGCAGAGCCATCGCCGAGGTTTCCAACAGCAAGGGCATCAAGCCGTGAAAGAAATATTTTTTGATCGAGCGTCGGCGGTACAACAACAGCAGCTTCCGTTCCCACAGCAACAAGTCCAAACGACATGCCCGCATTCTCTGAAGCAAGCGTGCGTATGGCACGACGGGAAGCGTCAAGCCGCATCATGCCTGCTATATCTTTTGCTGCCATAGACGGACTTGTGTCTACAACAAAAACGACATCTGCACCACGCGACATATAGATGCGCTCCTGATGATAAAAAACAGGGTCAGCAAGTGCAACAACTCCGAATGCAAAACCGACAACAACAAAAATGCGTGCCGCATATGAAGCAACGCTGTTGCTTTTCCATGCAAATATTCTGCCCCCCCAATCTGCAAGCGTAATCGGAAACGAGATGCGTGAACATATGCCGAGCATGCGCAAAATTATTAAAATCGGAACGAGCAGCAGCAAAAGCAATGCAGCTGGATTTTGAAAATCAGGCATGGTTTTTCCTCCCGTCTGTTGCAAATGACGGCACTGTGTTATTCATGATTCAAACCGCTCCACTGCATCACGCACAATGCGCAAAAGCGAATTGCGCTCATCATCTGCAAACTGCGCAGCATATTGATCAGATGGTTCACGCAAGGAATCGGCTGAACCGCGCGCAAACCGCACATAATCGGTGCGGCGCAACACTGCCGACATAGAAAGAGCTGCTGTCTGCTGTCGTTCAGACATAGTGTTCGCCATCACTTTATCAAATGTATCGAGAATTGCAGGTGTCGCAACAGTTGTAAAATGATATCCAAATCTAAAATCCATGTATTTGCGCACAAGCTGCTGCAATTCCGCGCAAAAAGTTCCATCGTCAATACGTACCCCTTCTTTTTCAAGTCGGCGAAGTTCGCGGAACAACTCCTTTGCATTTCGCACATATGCGCGGCGCAATTTGCGCATTCTATACGCCGCGCTGACAGCCTGCCACTTTGCAATCAACCTGATTAATAAAATCAATATGACGACGGCCGCAATTGCAATGCCGTAAAGCGCATACATTGTTCCAGGAAGCAAAAGCGGACCTGCACTTGCATGCAACGACGCTTCGCCTGCATTTTGCAAAATTGAAGATACTTCCACCGCCTGCAAATTAATAATAAATGGCGACGAACTGCTGCCGTACACAGCAGCAGCCATATCAAACGCAGGAAAAACAAGTTCGCCTGTCTGCCACGGCACAAATGTCATGTTGAGCGTGTACTGCAATCCATTTCTCGCAAGCGATAATTTTGTTATCGTGTATTCATCTGTGTCTGTTTTAAATCCACTTGTTTCTAAATCAATATCTTGCGTTTTTACATCATCAGCTGCATCAGCAAAAAAATCAACTGCAGAACGGAATGTGTACTGCAATTCCACTGTATCGCCGACATACATTTTCTTAGGAATTGTCACTTGTATGACATCAGATTGCGCATAGAGAGAAAAAATCAATAATATTTTTATTGCGGTAATTAATAATTTTTTCAATACAACTGCCCTCTATGCAAAAAGAAATTTGAAAGAACGCGAACAGGTACATCATCAGTAGAAATAACAAGCGGTACAGCACCGTGACGAATGCATGACTCCTGCCACCGCAAAAGGTGCTGTCTGTTGCTCTGCCGCCACGCATTTCTAAACGATGTTGAAGATGATGGCAGCACAAGGCGAGTTCCTGTTTCACTGTCTACAAACGGCACTGTGCCCATTTCGAGAAGCTCATTGTCGCTTATATCGGCAATGCGCACGGCAAGCACATCATTTTTTTGCGCAAGAACTGCAAGCGGTGTAAGCCATTCTGTAGTGCGAAAATCTGAAAAGACAAAGACGAGCGAACGCTTTTTTAATAATTTTCCAGCTCCTGCAAGCGCATTGCTAAGTACTGAACCTGTAATGCCGTTTTCTGCAACTTCGTCAAGGTGCGTCAACAAAAGCATAGTACGACTGCGCCCCATTTTTGGCGCACAAGAAAACTGGATGGCTCCATCAAAAAAAACGGCCCCTATGCTGCTCGCATTCAACTCTGCCGCCATTGTGATGAGCGCAGCAGCTTCTGCAGCAGTACTGTAACGCGTTTTTCCACCTGTACCGGTAAACATGGAAAGCGAGCGGTCTACAATGAGAAAAATTTGCAGCTCACGCTCTTCTTCAAAAATTTTTACGAACGGTTTTCCCATACGCGCCGTTACGTTCCAGTCGATTGCACGCACATCATCGCCACGCAAATATTCACGCACACCGTTTGTTTCAATGCCTTGCCCGCGTTGCAGCGAGCGGAATGCGCCCGCTTTAAAACTGTCTGCAAGTATGCCGGCAGAAAGGCGGAACGATGCTGCCTGTTTCGCAAGCGTTTCTCTGTTGACTGCAAGAAGATGTTTCATTTTTATGGAACCGGCACAAAATCGAGCATGCGGGAAATTATTTCATCAGCAGTAATTGAATCTGCTGCCGCTTCATATGAGAGCACAAGGCGATGGCGCAGAACGCTCGGCGCAACAGTTTGCACATCTTCAGGAAGCACAAACGACCTGCCTGCAAATAGCGACGCAACTTTAGCGCACTGTAAAAGCGCAATGCCTGCGCGCGGCGAAGCGCCGAATGTAATGTAGCGCGTAATGTCGTGTTCAGACTGTTTGTTTTCCGCGGACGGACGCGTCACTGAGATAAGCGAAACAATATACGCAATGATTGCGTCTTCGCATACGATTCTGGCAAGAACACGGCGCAACCGTGCAATGTCGAGCACGCCAAGAATTTTGCTCACCGGAACTGCTGGCGCGTTTCCAGCCGTCTTAACAATTTTAAGCTCATCTTCGGGCTGCGGATACGGCACTACAAGTTTGAGTAAAAATCTGTCGAGTTCTGCTTCGGGAAGATTGTATGTGCCTTCCTGCTCTATAGGATTCTGCGTAGCAAGTACAAAAAACGGTTCAGGCAATTTATATGATTGCTCGCCTATTGTCACCTGACGCTCTTCCATCGCTTCAAGCATGGCAGACTGCACTTTTGCGCTTGCACGATTTATCTCATCGGCGAGAACGACATGGGCAAAGATAGGTCCTTTGCGCACTGAAAATGTTCCCCGCCCCTGCTCGTAGATAAGCGTGCCTGAAACATCTGCGGGAAGCAAATCAGGCGTGAACTGAATGCGCTTAAAATCTAGTCCGGAAATTTCTGCAAATGTTTTTACGGCAAGCGTTTTTGCAAGACCGGGCACACCTTCAAGCAACACGTGGCCGCCTGCAATGAATGCTGTCATAATGCCGTCAAAAAGCTCGTCCTGACCGACAATCCGCTTATGTGCTTCTGTCCGACATTGTTCAATAATATTGCGACATTCCTCAAATTCCTCATGTCCAACAGCGCTCTTTCCCATATTACACAACCTCAAACTTGTAAAAATAATGCAGTATTGCGATTGACAATACTACTGCATTTTAGAATAATCTACTTTATCATGTTAAACCCTTTAGCACAAGATTTAAATGACATATTAAAAAATACTGCAGTAGACACACTTTTCTCAAAATTAGGAAAACGCATGTTTTTTCCAAAAGGAATAATCATGCAAAGCGGCGAAGCTAAAAGAAGCGCCACTGTTGCAAACGGCACAATAGGCATGACAGTCATAAACGGCTCACCCGCAATTCTTCCGTCCATTCAAAAAAGCATACCTTCGCTGAATGCGCAGGAGCTTGTAGCATATGCGCCGACAGCAGGCAATGAAGAGTTGCGCGCATTGTGGAAAAATCATATAATCGCTAAAAATCCGCTGCTTGCTTCAAAAGCTATATCGCTTCCAACAGTGGTACCAGGCCTTACTGCAGGCATCGCATATGCAGCTGATTTATTCTGCGATGAAACAAAACCGCTTCTTGTTCCCTACCCCTCATGGGACAACTACGCACTCGTTATAGAAACACGGTGCGGCGCAGAATTACACCAGTTTCCATTGTTCGACGGCAACTCACTTAATATTTCAGGGCTTGAAAAAGCAGTGAACGATGAAGCGACAAAATACGGCTCGGTGCGCCTGCTCCTGAATTTTCCGCAAAATCCTTCAGGCTACAGTCCTACGCACAAAGAAATAGAAAAAATTTGCAGCATTATTAAGAATACAGCAGAACACGACGCAAAATTATTAATCATTTGTGACGACGCATACTTTGGCTTGAATTACGAACCTGAAGTTGAAAAACAGTCGCTTTTTGCACATATTGCAGACATTCATGAAAATGTGCTCGCCGTAAAAATCGACGGTCCCACAAAAGAAGATTTTGCATGGGGATTCCGCTGCGGATTTATGACGTTCGGCTGCAAAAATTATACAAAAGAACAGTACAACGCGCTTGAAAAAAAACTTATGGGGCTGATACGCGCAACTGTCTCGTGCAGTTCAACTCCTGCGCAGTCTCTGCTTTTGCGCACAGAAGAAAACCAAGAGGACAAAGCGCAAAGAGCGGCATTCCGCGCTGTACTTGAAAAGCGATACCGCGCTGTCCGCAACTTTGTCAACACGCATACATCGCCAGTGCTCACGCCGCTGCCGTTTAATTCAGGCTATTTTATGAGTTTTCACGTTGAAAAAACAGATGCAGAAGATTTGCGCAAAAAATTGCTTGCAGAAAAAGGCATAGGCACAATTGCTATAGACAGCAGCACATTGCGAATCGCATTCAGCAGCATAGACGAAAAAAAAATTACGGCAGTCTATGCTGCTATATATGAGACGGCTTTGCAGATAGCGTGTTAAAAGTTTCGGGAAACTTGCAAAAAACAGTTGATTACTGTTTCAAATAGCAATCAACTGTCTTTAAGGAGTGTTGAAATTACTAAATTTAAAATTGCAGCGTACACGACAGTTTTAATAATTTTCTCATTCACACTGTTTGCATGTTCAAAAAACGAAACGCACATAACTATTTGGACAGATCGCGCGGAGTTTGTTCCATATGTTGAATTGTTCAACAGTATGCACCGCGCTCAAAAAGTTCTGCTCGTCTACAAAAGCAATCCTTCGCAAACAATTCTGTCTGCAAACGAGCCAATGCCCGATCTCGTAATAGGTTCATGGCTGTGCACAGACAAGATGAATCACGTTTTCCGCCCGCTCGACACAGTGTTCGACAGAAAAGGCATTTCACCCGCACTTTTCTATCCGCAACTGCTCAACTCAGGAAAAATGCGCCGCACGCAATACTTGCTCCCCGTAAGTTTTAATCTACCGGCAGTCATCTTTGCAAAAGAAAATGCAGAACACGTTGAAGAAGATTATATCCTTTCGCTTGAACAGCTTCGCGCGGCAGGAAAATCATTCAACATGCAGCAGGCAAACGGCGTTTACACGCGCATTGGATTTGCACCGCTTGCGAACGATGATTTTTTATATTTTGCGGCAAAAGCAAAAGGCGCGGAATTTCGCGAGACAAAAACATCGTTCACCTGGAATTCAAAAGAACTTTCAAACGCCGTACTATATTTACAGCATTGGACAAAGGACGCAAACACATCTGCAAACGCCGAACGTGACTTCATATACAAATATCTTTTTATGGCTGCCCACAGGCAGGTTGCGTCAAACCGCACGCTTTTTGCATATACTACAAGCGATGCATTTTTTCGCCTTCCTGAAGAGCAACTTAATGCGCTTGAATATCGCTGGATTTCGGAAAACAAAAAAATACCAGTTGAAGATTCTTTTGTCATGCTCGGCATTCCGCGACGCTCAAAGCACCCAAATGCCGCATATGATTTTATAGACTGGTTTTTCAACGTAGAAACGCAACGCAACATTCTCGATTATACCGCAGCGCAAAATCTCGGTGTAGATGAATTCGGCATTGCAGGAGGATTTTCTGCCATTCGCGAAGTGAATGAGCAAATATTGCCGCTGTACAAAACAGCGTTGCTTTCAAATACGCCGCCGGCAACTATGTTGAGCGTGCCGAATTATCTTCCATCGCGCTGGAACGACATGAAAAAACAAATCGTCATTCCCTATCTACAGCAAGAAGCAGGTGCAGACGACAGCAGCCAAACGATCGGACTCAGCGAACGCATTAATGACTGGATAAAACGTCACTACAACTGAGCTGCATTCAATACGCTATGATTGCGGAAATTGGCAAATGGTCTGAATAGCCTTTTCCCGTGTACATCACATAGCGTAGCGGCATGCCATTGCCGTCAGCCCACGCGCCATGTACTTCTGCGCTGAACGATAAAATCTCTGCCGCACCAGACACAAAAAAGTGATCTATGCGCTCGCCGCTTCCTTCATAGTAATAACTGTAGCTGTCATGCATGCTGTTCCAAAGCCACGGCGAGCGCAGCGTCTGCTCATGCGTTTTGCCAAAGTGCGCACCGCGAAACAGAATCGCGTCATTTTCTAATCCAGGCGCAAATTCAGCAATATCGCGATTAAAATCTCCGCACGTGATTGCAGCGCGGTTATTTAAATTGCGAATCTTTCCCGCCATAACAGACTCCTGCCAATCCCGCCAGATTTCTGTTTCAACTTCACCGCCGAGTTTTGACTTCCAGTGATTAACAAAAATTGTCAACGGCTTTCCATCCACAAACACTGCCACTTCAATGACAGGGCGCATGCTCGGCTGCTTTCCGTGCACGCGAATATCGAGCGCGTGCGTTGCCATTGCGCCAAGCTCATAGCGCGAAAGGACGGCACACCCGAGCGCATCGCCTGGAATTTTTGCAAAGCATGCATAGCACCAGTTTTTTCTGTTCCACGCGTTGCCTGCGAGCGTATTCGCAATATCGTACATAATGCCTTCATTTTCAATCTCTTCAAATACGTACACGTCTGCATTGAGTTTTTTTATCACATCGCATAAACGCTCAAGACGCGCCATATACGCGTTGCGCCCCCAATTCGACTTTGTTGATTTGTATTCGCTGTATTCAGTGCCGTCAGTTGTTGCGTCGAAAAATGTTTGCACATTCCAGTTCACCACGTGCAACGAAAGCGTTTTTTCAGAATTGACGGCAATTTCACTTTTGCCGTCTGCATGTGGAACGCATGATATGCAAAGAATTATCACTGTACAGCATGCAGCAGATAGCAGTTTTTTCATAAGGCATCCTCCAAAAATTTGACCTGGGCTGTCCACCATAGACAGCAAAGCTACGGGAACATTTCGAAAGCGTGCAGCATTTCATATCCCGCGCTCTATAATAAATCGAAAAAATATTCGTTTTTATGCGGAAACATGAAGGAAACTTTTCATAAATTCCACATTTTCTGCCTTTCCTTTACTGCAAAAATCATCTATAATGAACGCATGGCAAATATACGCATATTCCCCGATGCGCCTGAAGGCACGCCCGTCTCGCAATTTGTTCACTTGCATGTGCACTCAGACTACTCGCTGCTCGACGCAGAAGCAAAGATAGATACGCTCATAGCGCGCGCAAAAGAACTCAACATGAAAGCGCTTGCGCTCACTGACCACGGCAATATGTTCGGCGCGCTCAATTTTGAGCAGACATGTCACGCGAATGGAATCAACCCAATCATCGGAGAAGAATTCTATGTAGCAGAAAAAGACCACACCATAAAAGAAGGAACTCGATACGGCGGAAAGTATTATCACCTTATCCTGCTGTGCAAAAATGAGACAGGCTACAAAAACATGTCGTGGCTTTCAAGCAGAGCATACACAGAAGGTTTGTACTACGGAAAGCCGCGCATAGATTTTGAATTGTTAAAAAAGCATCACGAAGGACTTATCTGCCTTTCTGCATGCATTCAAGGTGAATTGCCGCAAGCGCTGCTGCACAATGACGAAACGCACGCAGAAGATGTCATTAAGCGTTATTCAGAACTGTTTGGTCCCGAACACTACTACATTGAGCTGCAGGATCACGGCATACCAGAACAAAAGCAAGTTGCAGAAAAGCTCATAGCGATTGCCAAAAAAACAGGCACGCCGCTTGTGCTCACAAACGACATACACTATTGCTATAAAGATGATGCGGAAGCGCAAGATGTGCTTCGCTGCATAGGCTTTCAGACAAAACTGAAAGAGCCGCATCAAACGATGGGCGACGGCAGAACAGAGTGGTATTTTAAAACAGAAGCGGAAATGGCAACGCTGTTTCCTCAATGCCCCGAAGCGATGGCAAACACGCTCAAAATTGCATCAATGTGCGACTTGACAATTCCGCAGTACAAAACAGAAGAGCTCAAAACTTGTCTGCCGCATGTCAAAATCCCAGAACCATTTTCAGATGAAGAGAGCTATGTGCGGCACCTCGTAGAAACAGGGTTGCAAAAACGATACAAGGCAATCACGCCAGAAATAACTGAACGCGCAGAATACGAGATGAGCATTATTTTCAAAATGGGATTTTCAGGGTACTTTCTCGTCGTGTGGGAATTTATAAACTGGGCAAAAGAAAACGGCATTCCTATCGGTCCTGGTCGCGGCTCGGGGGCAGGCTCGCTCGTCGCATATGCGATGATGATTACCGACATAGACCCGTTCAAATTCAAATTGATTTTTGAGCGATTTTTAAATCCCGAACGCATTTCCATGCCCGACTTTGACGTAGACATGGACTACGATTTTAGGCAAAAGATAATCCAGCATACGCGCGAGCTCTACGGCGATGCGCAAGTCGGCCACATCATCACATTTGGTACGCTCAAAGCAAAAGCTGTCATCAAAGATGTGGGACGTGTGCTCGGCATTCCGCTTGCAGAAGTAACTATGCTTACAAAATGCATTCCGAACAATCCGAATTTCAAACTCAAAGACGCATTTACGCCGCCAGATGAAAATCATCCCGACAATGGATTATTGATTCCCTACAAAGATGATGAGCGATACAAAAAATTATTTGAGCTTTGTTTTAAACTTGAAAATGTAAACCGCAACACAGGTCTCCACGCGTCGGGCATGGTGATTGCACTTTCACCGCTTCCAGACTGGGCGCCTATTTTCAAAGACTACAAGACAGGCGAAGTTGGCGTGCAGTACACTATGGACATCATAGAGCCGTGCGGCCTTATCAAGATGGACTATCTCGGATTAAAAACGCTTTCACTGATACGATATGCCGAAACAATTATCAACAAACACCGTGCGCCTGGCACGCCAGAATTTCGCACGGAAACAGTTCCCGAAGACGACAGCGCGACATTTGAACTTTTCAGCAGAGGCGACACTGTTGCCATTTTTCAATTTGAATCGCCGGGCATGCAAAAAACGCTGCGCAAAGCCCAGCCGCGCAAACTTGAAGATATTGTAGCATTGAATGCGCTGTATCGACCTGGACCGATGCAGTACATTGAGCAATTTATTGAGGGACGTTTTCATCCTGAAACAATTAAATATCCCGACGACTGCCTTAAAGACATTCTTGAAGAGACATACGGCGTCATGGTATATCAAGAACAGGTTATGCAAGTTGCACAGCGCATTGCAGGATTTTCGCTCGGTCAAGCAGACGTGCTGCGTCGTGCCATGGGCAAAAAGAAAAAAGACGTGCTTATGGCAAAGAAAAAAGAATTCATCGATGGTGCAATCAAAAATGGTTTTACAGAAAAACACGCTGACGATATTTTTGAAATTATGGTGCCGTTCGCAGGCTACGGTTTTAATAAATCGCACGCAGCAGCGTATTCAGTTGTCGCGTACAGGACAGCATGGCTCAAATGCCACTATCCTGCTGAATTCATGGCGGCAAATTTAACAAACGAAATTTCTTCCACAGACAAGCTTCCTGAATATATTGCAGAAGCGCGACGCATGGGCATTGCAGTTGACGCGCCTGACGTAAACCGCTCCGACATTGTTTTCGATGTCATCGACGGACGCATTGTGTTTGGGCTGCAAGGCATCAAGGGCATGGGCGAGCTTGCAGCACAAAACATTGTTGAGGAGCGCGCAAAAAACGGTCAGTATAAATCGTTCATAGATTTTCTTGAACGCGTAGATTTGCGGGCAGTGAACAAACGTGCGCTCGAAGCGCTTATCAAAACAGGTGCATTTGACAAGCTCGGGCAAAACAGACCGACATTGATAAAAAATCTGGAAGCCGCCGTTGCTTACATAGAAGCAAAAAAGAACGATGCGCTTAGCGGACAGGAAGATTTATTCGGCGGCACAGACGAAAAAGTATATGCCGATTTTATATTTGAACACGTTGAGGACATGCCGCGCACAGAAAAACTCAACGAAGAAAAAGAGCTCATTGGCAGCTATGTGAGCGGTCATCCGCTTGACGACTACAAGCAGGCCATTCTAAACGCGGTAACGCTCAACTCGCAAAACATTCTGCGCGAAGCAAAATCAACGCAAGCGGAAAAAAACGCGCTACGCTCACAAGGCTTGTCTGAATGGCAAACGCGCAATGTTGGCAGAGAGCACATAGCGCTTGGACTGCTTTCAAATTTACGTGTCATTCGCACAAAAAAAGGCGACGAGATGGCGTTTGCAAAACTGCAAGATTATGCAGGAGAAATAGATGTAACGATTTTTGCGCGCACATGGGGCACAATACGAAATGCCATTCACGACGACGGCATTTACGCCTTTCGCGGCAAAGTTGACACAAACAAAGACACGCCTTCATTTATTGTCGATACATTGGAAAATCCAGAAGATTTGCAAACGCGCGCAATTCAGGAAGTGCATATTGAATTAGAAAACAACTTTAAAAACGACGGAGAAATCAACAAGGTAAAAGATTTTTTATTTGGCAAAACAGGCAACTGTTTTGTATATTTTCATATAGATACTTTAAATGGTCCGTATATCATAAAAGCAAATTCGCAACTTGCAATTCCGTCTGACTCTGAAACTATTGCAGAGCTCAAAGAGTTGCCATTCGTGAAAGATGTGTGGACTGCATGACAAAGAGGTGTCTTATATCAAAAGGAAATAAGAGGTTCTAGCATGCTGCGAAATATAATACAACTCCTTGTGAGCGCAATAAACATCTACTCTACGCTTTGCTTTATTAGAATAATCCTTACTTGGATTCCAAACGCCCAATACACAGGATTCGGGCAATTTCTCTCCGCACTCTGCGATCCTTTCTTAAATATGTTTCGTGGCATACGATGGCTGCAAGTAGGCAACATCGACTTTTCGCCCGTGCTTTCAATCGGCTTGCTTCATGCGCTCTCATCAATTCTTGGTCATATAGCACGCACAGGAAAAATTTATGTAGGCGGCATATTCGCAATCATCATCAGCATGTTCTGGTCTATCATTTCTCCGCTCATAGGTTTTTTATTAATTTTGTTCATTGTACGCTTTGTTGTGACGCTTTCGCAAAAAAGCACAAACTATTACGGCTCTTTTTGGGCAAGACTCGACTACACGCTTGAACCGCTTGCACACAGAATTGCAGGGCCCTTTACGCGCGGAAATAAATTCATCAGTTACAAAACATCACTGCTCATCTCCATCCTTGTACTCATTGCAATATATGTCTGCGGGCAGATGCTCATAAACTTTTTGATAAAGCATGTTCAGCAATTGCCATTTTAGCAGGACACCGTGAAACTTGCCGACATACAGAATTCCATAACGACGCTTTCCGGCATTGGTCCTGCTGCTGCAAAACTTTTTGCAAAGCTCAACGTATTTTCTGTTGCAGACTTGTTGACGTTTTATCCAAAAGACTACGAGGACAGAACGCAACGAGTGCCGCTCGCATCATACCGCACGGCAAAAGTGCATTGCGCGGCAGTCGTCACTGCACACGAATGGTTCGGCTACGGCAAAATGAAAACGCTCAAACTGTTGATCTCTGATGGAGTTATGGATGCAGCGCTTGTAGCATTCAACAGACCGTTTTTAGAGAATCAATTTCCACCTGGCACAATCATTTCTGTAAGCGGCGCTTTTGATGTAAAATACGGCGCACTCCAAAGCACGTCGTTTGAAATTGTCAAATTAAGCGACAGTGGCGACATATCAGAATATGCCCATGCAACGCTTCCCGACTCCCGCGTGCTGCCGCTCTATCCGCTTACAGAGGGGTTGAATCAAAAAAATGTGCGAAAAGCGATTGCAACGGCACTCCGCGAATACGGCAACGGCATTGAAAACGAACTTCCCGAAAACGTGATACATGCCCGTTCGTTGCATGCAAAGCGCGATGCCATAAAAATGGTGCATATGCCCAAAACGATTGCAGAAGCTCAGGAAGCGCGCAGGACGCTCATCTACGAAGAGCTGTTCCATTTTCAATACACGATTGCACAGCGCGCATGGGAGCACAAAGGAGACGTTCCCGACGCATCGATTACCTCACTACACGCGCAAAATGCAGCGCGTACAGATGACAACAGCGCAACGCAGGAGCTGCTCGAAAAAGAATTTGCGGCATCGCTTTCACCGCTGCAAACAAATTTATACAAGCATTTGCCATTTAAACTGACAAGCGACCAGATGCGCGTAATTATGGAAATGGGAAGTGATGTGGACAGAGGGTATCGCGAGCGCGCGCAACTTGAAGAAAACATGCGCATTAGTGGAAATGTCTCGCAGAAAAAAAACGCCGCCGCAACTCGCCCTGTTTTTACTATGGCGCGCCTCTTGCAAGGCGACGTAGGTTCAGGAAAAACGCTTGTCGCTTTTTTTTTGTGTTTGCGTATCATAAGTTGGAAAGGACAATGTGCGTTCATGGCGCCGACGGAACTGCTCGCACAGCAACATGCGGAAACTGCTTCAAAACTTTTAGAGCCGCTCGGCATACGCGTTGCATTTCTTACAGGAAACGTAAAAGCAAAAGGTCGCTCAGAATTAATAAAGCAACTTAAAGCGGGAAACATAGACATTGTTATAGGCACGCATGCACTTTTCTCACAGGCTGTGCAGTACAACGACCTGCAGCTTGCAGTTATAGACGAGCAGCATCGATTCGGCGTACTGCAACGCCAAGCGATTATTGAAAAAGGCAGAAAAATTGCAGGCATGTCATCATACACGCTGCATCTTTTGATGATGAGCGCAACGCCAATTCCGCAGACGCTCGCGCTTACTGTGTTCGGAGATTTAGACGTATCGACGCTGCGCTCAATGCCGCAGGGCCGCAAACCTATTGCAACATATCTTGTGCGCGAAGGAAACGAATCGAACGCATACGAAGCGGTGCGAAAAGAACTTGCAGCAGGTCATCAAGCATATTTTGTATATCCTGCAATTGAAACAGATGAGCGCAACGAAACAGCGCAGCGCTATGCTCCGCACCGCGCACTTGAATCGTCAACAGAAAAAAGCGCGCTCAAAGCAGCAGAAGAAATGTTCGCATTTTTGCGGCAACACGTGTACCCTGAGTTTACGTGTGCGCTCATCCATTCGCGTATTGACGAAGACGAGCAGGCAAAAATTATCCGCGCTTTTAGAGAAGGCAGCGTACAGGTGCTTGCAGCCACAACAGTAATTGAAGTAGGCGTTGATGTGCCAAACGCTACGTGCATTGTTATTGAACAGGCAGACAGATTTGGGCTTGCAGCACTGCACCAATTGCGCGGAAGAGTAGGACGCGGAAATGAGCAGTCGTACTGCTTTTTGATTTACCGCAAAGACATAACTGAAGCAGGCATTGCACGCATGAAAGCGCTGCGAGAAAGCACTGACGGATTTTATATTGCGGAGCAAGATTTACAACTGCGCGGTCCTGGCGAAGTGACAGGAACGCTGCAAGCAGGCAATCTGCAACTCGGCATTGCAGACATCCACCGCGACAGAGAACTGCTGCTGCAAGCACGCAACGATGCGTTTTCACAACTGCGCAACATATTGCCTATGCGCCAATCTGTTGTATAGTGCCGTTTCATGCAAAAGATTCCTTTGTTCCCGATCGTTTAAAAAGAGATGCATGCAATATTTTGCAATCATCGGGCAAGGCGGAGTTGAACCGCCGACCTCTTGGTCCCGAACCAAGCGCGCTACCAGCTGCGCTATTGCCCGTTGCTACATGATGCAATAGAAAAAAATACCCATTCGGCGTGAATGGGTAAAAACGGGAGCGACGGGGCTCGAACCCGCGATCTCCGGCGTGACAGGCCAGCGCGATAAACCAGCTTCGCTACGCCCCCGTAGAGTTTAGACTATACACAATTTTGGCAATTATGTCAATATGCATATTTTGAATACACGGTATTGACAAAATCACAAATATACATATCATAAGAGATACTTATTATGACAAAAAACAATATTTTGTCATAATAATATTTGTTGTTGTAATACAAAATTGACGAGGTGTGTAATGCCAAAAAAATATGCTTTTTTATTTCCAGGTCAGGGAGCACAAGTCCCAGGAATGATAAAAGACATTTCTGAAACTTTCCCAGAAGCACGAAAAATTGTGGATTCTGTTTCTAGCATCACTGGTGTTGATATGCCACACCTTTTGTGGGAAAGCGATTCATCAATTTTAAGTCGTAGCGATAACAGCCAACTGTCTATAACGACCGCATCTCTTGCTGTTGTCGAAGTGTTAAAATCCCATGGGATTACAGCAAATGCTGCTATGGGTTTTAGCCTTGGCGAATTCCCAGCGCTTTGCGTTTCGGGCGTTCTTTCTTTCGAAGATTGCATTCGGGTAGTTCGCTCTCGCGGAAAAATCATGCAAGAGGTTTGCGAAGAAATCGCAAAAGAAAACGAGGGGCACGCACCTGGCATGAGTGCTGTAATCGGACTTCCTCCTGAAAGGGTGCAAGAAATCTGCAAGGGCTTAAAAGATGTGTACGCTGCAAACTTAAATAGCGTAAAGCAAACTGCAATCAGCGGAACATTCGACGGTCTTACTGCAGCGGAAGCCGCTTTAAAAGAAGCAGGTGCTCGCCGTGCAATTCGCTTATCTGTGGCAGGTCCGTATCACTGCCCGCTTATGCAAAAGGCGGCAGACAATTTTGAAAAGGCAATCGCAAGCGTTACATTCTCTGACCCAACGATTGAATTATTTAGCAATGTAACGGGAAGCAAAGTTACAAGCGGAAGCGAAATCAAAAAGAACGCAGTTCTTCACTTAACGAATCCTGTTTTATGGACAAGCGAAGAGGCCGCCCTTGCAAATCTTATTCAAAATGATTCTTCGAGCGAATGGAACATTTTTGAACCTGGTGTCGGCTCTGTTTTAAGCGGTTTGTGGAAAGACAGCACTTTTGCAGAAAAAATAAAAAGCCAGCCACTAAATGATGTAGAATCACTAAAAGCGGCACTTGGCGATTAGGGAAGCACTGATTAACTCGAATGCGAGTTAATCAGTGTGTTCTTCTTTGACCGCAATTTCGTAAAAGTCCTTGTACTGCAAGGACGAGAGAGAAACTTGCGAGGAAGCACTGATTAATGTCTCAAATATTAATCAGTGCTTCCTTAAATCTAGAATGATTACATTACTTGAAAAAGAGTCGGAATATAATCATCATAAAAATATCATCATAATAATATAATAGGAGGAACGCAATAATGGAAAGAAGGCGTGTTGTTATAACTGGACTTGGAGCCGTTACTCCAATCGGAAATTCTGTTGATGAAACTTGGGCGGCTGCAAAAGTCGGAACAAGTGGCATTTCTACAATCACTCATTTTGATGCAAGCACATTCAAGGCTCGTTATGCAGGCGAAGTAAAAAACTTTGAGCCAAACAAATATATGAACGCAGAAAATGCACGAAAGATGGCACGCTTTTCTCAGTATGCAGTAGCAGCGGCAAAAATGGCACTTGACGATGCTGGTCTTACAGATAAAAAAGATGTCATAAAAAATGCTGGCGTCTTTATGGGAGTTGGAATCGGTGGTTTTGAAGTGCTTGAAGACTCGTGCATAAAATATTCAAAAAGCCCACAACACCGATGCCCACCTCTTACAATTCCAGAATTGATTCCAAACGAGGCAGGTGCAAACATCTGCATGGAGTTCGACATTCACGGTCCGATTCACACAATCGTAACAGCGTGTTCAAGTTCGACCGATGCCTTGGGGGCGGCTCTTGACTTTATTAGAAGTGGCAGACGCGACATTTGTATTGCAGGAGGAGCAGAAAGCACAATCAACGGATTTGGCATTGCGACATTCGAAGTCTTGCACGCTCTTTCAACTTCTTTTGCCGACGAGCCACATCGTGCAAGCCGCCCCTTTGACAAAAAACGCGAAGGCTTTGTAATGGGCGAAGGAAGCGGCATTTTGATTTTAGAAGAATACGAGCACGCAAAAAAACGCGGTGCAAAAATTTACGCAGAACTTGCAGGTTACGGCGGCACAAGCGATGGCTATCACTTAACGGCACCTAACCCTGACGGCGTATGCGGAGCACAAGCGATGACAGAAGCACTAAACGATGCGAATGTAAAGCCAGAAGAAGTTCAGTATTACAACGCACACGGAACAGGTACGCAAAAAAATGATCCGACAGAAACGCAGATGATAAAAAATGCATTCGGCGAAGAAGTGGCAAAAAAATTGCACATATCTTCAACAAAAAGTATGACAGGTCACTGCTTGGGTGCAACGGGTGCAATCGAAACAATTTTCGCTGTAAAAGCTATCGAGAACAATTTTATTCCGCCCACAATCAACCTTGACGAGCAAGACATCGAAGGTGGCTGCGATCTCGACTACACGCCAAACAAGGGCATTGAGTGTGCTGTTGATTGTGCAATGAGTGCAACATTCGGCTTCGGTGGTCATAACGGTGTCGTCGTCGTAAAACGAGTAAAGTAAACTTCTAAAAACTCGTTTTCTACGATTTTTTAGGTATGGTATAATAAGGAAAGAGTATAGAGCGCAAAAAATGAACTGTGCAATTTAATTGCAACAAGGCGAATAAGGAGTACCTATGAAGAGATCAAAAAAGATTTTGAGTTGTGTAGTTGCAGTTGCAATACCTCTTGCAGTCGGAGGCATTTCAAGTTTACTTACATCTAGCGCCATGAAAGTATTTGGCAGTCTAACTCAACCGCCACTTTCACCACCTGGCTGGCTTTTTCCTGTTGCCTGGACAATTTTGTATATACTTATGGGCATATCAAGTTTTCTTATTTTCCAGTCAAGTAGTAACGCGAACATACGAAAAAGAGCGCTTGTCTTGTATGGAGCTCAACTCGTTTTAAATTTTATATGGTCGCCACTGTTTTTTAATGGACAGCTTTATTTTGTTGCACTGGTTGTACTTGTAGTGATGTGGTTGCTGATACTTGCACTCATAGTGAATGCTGGAAAGGTGAGCAAAAGTGCAGCGTATTTGCTCGTTCCCTACATTTTATGGGCAACATTTGCAGCTTATCTCAATATTATGATTTGGCTTTTGAATTAAAAGACTTTCGCATAGGCATAGGAAATTGCTTTTCTCGCTTGCCGTGCCAGCAATCATCGCAAATGTGGTGAATGCATTCTAATAACGTATAAAAAACCGACCGATAGAACAATTTCTTTCGTTGTGGTATAATTAGCTCATGATTACAGATGACATAAAATCGTTGTTGCCTCATCGCGAGCCGTTTTTATTTGTTGACGAACTTGTTTCGTGCGACGAGAATGGCAGCGTGAGCACGCGTACATTCACTGAAAGCGATTTTTTCTTCAAAGGACATTTTCCTGACTACCCCGTTGTGCCGGGTGTGATTCTCGTTGAAACGATGGCACAAGCGGGAGGAGCCGCGTTGAGCTGGCAAAAGAAATTTGCGGAAAACAGTCTCTTTTTTCTCGGCAGTGTTGACAAAGTGAAATTTCGCAATCAGGTAAGACCCGGTGACACTGTTCGCATGGAAGTTACGAATCTGCGTGTAAGTAAAAATATGGTCAAGCAGGCGGGAAAAGCATTTGTTGGCAACACACTGTGTGCAGAAGCCGAATGGATGTGCCTCGTAGCAAAAGCAGAAAAAAAATTGTAATTACTATAAATTTGTATTAATTACATACTTGACATAAATCACAAAATATGCGATAGTGCAACAGTTAGTATTTGCTAATACACAATATTTTATAACGAGGTTATCTATGTCATTAATCAACAAAGAAGTGAGCGATTTCAACGTACAATCGTTCCAGAACAACAGTTTTAAAACTGTCACAAAGGCAGACATTAAAGGAAAATGGAGCGTATTCTTTTTCTATCCTGCAGATTTTACATTCGTATGTCCCACAGAACTTGAAGATTTGGAGAATATGTATGCGGAGTTCAAAAAAGCAGGCTGTGAAATTTACGCCGTTTCGTGTGACTCCCATTTCGTGCACAAAGCGTGGCATGACCACTCTCCAAGCATCAGCAAAATTACGTACCCGATGCTCGGCGATCCAACCCATGCACTGGCAAAAGATTTTGATGTGCTCATTGAGGAATCAGGACTTTCAGAGCGCGGTACGTTTATCGTGAATCCTGATTGCAAGATTGTTGCATATGAAGTAAATGCGGGAAATGTCGGTCGCAATGCGGAAGAATTGCTGCGCAAGTTGCAAGCATGCCAGTTTGTTCGCGAGCACGGCAATGAAGTGTGCCCTGCAAAGTGGAAGCCTGGTGCAAAAACGCTAAAACCAGGAATCGACCTAGTTGGTGCACTGTAAAAGGAATACTAGTTCTTGACAAAGAACGCATAAAAACTGGTCGCCCGCTTTCGCCGCCGAACTACGTTCGGCGGCGAAAGCGCAAGCCGCATCCAGAAGCAGTTTACAATGCTTTTCACAGCACTTGACTTTCGTGCCTATTTTTATTATATTTTTTTTCAGTAAAAGGGGAGTAGTTGTTCCCGCGGAATCAACATGCCCGGCTGTAAACGCAGCCTGGTTCCGCAGTCCGTTGCATCGGATGACAAGACCTTTTACCTGAAGCTTTCCATTGTGGATGTTTTGGGTAAAAGGTCTTTTTTGTTAATGGCGGCAAGTCGCTTGCATAAGCGATTTTCTGCGGTACAATGCAACAGTGTGCGCTCACAGAGCGTGCATCTTGACAATTAATAATTTTGAGGGTGATATGAATTTGCTGATTGAAATAAAATGGTTTGTGCTTGCGCTTGCCGTGCTCATGTACGCGCTCGTGATTATTATGCAGGACAAAAAAATTATCGTTACGTCTGTCGTTGCGCTCATCATGCTTGTTGCAGGCGTTGTGCTGCCAGATGCAATTTTTCCTGTCTCAGAAGATTTTGCTGCTCATCATAATGCACGCTTCTATGCACTTTTTCACGCATTCACATCGCTTGTAAACTGGAATGTGCTTATGATTTACATTGGCTCAATGATTATAGCCGCGCTCTTCATCTACTCGCAGATGCCCGCGCACATTGCAGACATAATCGTTGAAAAATCGCCGCGCACGGGAATTGCAATTGTGCTGATTCTCGCAATGACAGGCTTCATTTCAATATTTGTTGAGAACGTTGCAACTGTACTCGTCATGGCGCCAATTGCGCTAGCGTTGTGCAAAAAGCTTAAGCTGAATCCCACGTATTTTATGGTGGGGCTCGCCGTCATGTCAAACTTGGAGGGAACGGCAACGCTTGTGGGCGATCCGCCTTCTATGATTTTTGCAAGCTATGCAAACTATACGTTCAATGATTTTTTCATACATGCAGGACGCATCTCGATTTTCTTCTTTATCCAGACAGGACTGCTCGTCGGCTGCACGTATTTTTATGCGTTTTTTGCAAAGCAAAAAGACAAGCCTAATTTGGAGCCGAGCACGGTGATTTCGGCAGTGCCGTTCATACTTTTGCTTGCAATGATTTTTGGACTTGCAACAATTTCATTTTTCCATTTTGATTTTGCGTTTCTTTCAGGCTCGTATGTGCTTGCGCTTGGCATCATAGGCGTGCTGTGGTTTCGATTTTCGCAAAAGCGCTCGCTGCGCGAAACTGCACTGCTCATCAAAGGGCTTGACTGGGAAACGATTGTGTTTTTAATAGGCATATTCATCGTAGTTGGCGCAATCTCTGAAACGGGATTGCTCGCAGACTTTGCGCAATTTCTTGCAAAAGTTACAGGCGGCAATGTACTCATCGGATTTATTTTAATAATTTCTGTATCGATTGTCATTTCAGGCTTTGTTGACAATGTGCCGTACATCATCGTCATGCTGCCGGTGGCACAGTCGCTTGCATCTCATATGAATCTTGCACCGGAACTGTACATGTTCGCGCTGCTTATCGGTTCGTGCCTTGGCGGAAATTTAACGCCATTCGGTGCAAGTGCAAATGTCGTCGCAATGGGCATTCTCAAAAAAGAGGGCTATCCTATAAACTTTGGCGGATGGCTGAAAATAGGAGCGCCGTTTACTGTGTTGACAACTGCTGCCGCGGCTACTGCATTGTGGCTTGTGTGGGCGTAATGCTTTTCGATTAAAGTGCGGCGCTTATGCGTGCACGGCAAAGAGCTCTCCGCTTTCTACGTGCGCTCCTGTTGGTGCATAAGGCGTTGCATCTGCTGCATCTAAAATCTGCTGTTGATATGTGTCTATGAGGAATGCTGTTTCTTCTTCCGTCATGCGTGCAGTTGCGTTGAGGTCTGCATTACTGGTGATTTCTGTCGCTTGCGGAGTTGCCTGTAGCGCGCGCACATGTTCAATAAGCGAATTCAAAATGTGTATGCGGTTTATGGAAATGCCTGATTCGCCTTCGCGCGCAGCTACACCTGATATGTTGTCAAATTGCGCGTATACTACTGCCGCAGGGCTTACTGGCACATGCAATTTGCCGCTTGCAGAGGCAACTGCGCCGTATGAGTATGGATTGATGTAACCAATATTCGTCATATGCGTACCTCCTTAACCGCACAAATCTGCGCACTGTTTTTCATGTATACTATCGGCAGAGAAAGGGAAAAAGGTAAATGAAATTGTGCACGTGACGGGCGCATTGCACTGTATATGCCGGTCCGCCGCTATTCTTTTACAACCATCACTTTGCGCGTTTCGTCAATGCCTGCACCGACAATGCGTACAAAATACATGCCGCGTGCCACTTTTTTGCCAGATGTTGCAGTACCGTTCCACGAGTAAACACGCTCGCCCTGTTGCACTGGACCACGCTCAAGATACTGCACAACGCTACCGTCGAGCGTCATCACTGCGACACTGAGTCTTCCTGCCTTTGGCACGTTCACTTTAATCAGCACATTTTCGCCAGAATTCGCGTTGACAACATTATTAAAAATGCTTACACCGCCACGCTGTGTCGTCTGCGTTTTGAGGCGGAACGACCACAAGTCGAGCGACGTAAGGTCATTGCTATTTTTAAGGCGCAACGCATACAGTGGCGCGGGACTTCCGCTATAGCTGCTGCCGTTATATGTCGGGTCATGGCCATGAATTATGTTAATTGGAGTGCCACCTGTATCACGTATATCAAACATGAAAGTGATTTGGTCATCGCGCTGCCACTTAGCATATTGCGAGTCGGTTGTTACTGGAAGATAAAACAGTTTTTGCAATCCATCAGGTGCATTGCCAGCTACTTGAATAAAATCAGCATTGTTATTTGATGATAAATTATTAAATGCAGTCGGCAACCATACACGCCAGTCAAGCCCTGTTTTATTATTAATTTCCGAAGAACCTGTATTGCCCATGTAGCTGGGACGGTCAAGATATATATTCGCATCAAATGTTTGCACGGTGCCATTCGTTCCGTCAAAAAGCTGTGTCTGAATATAGATATCTTTATCAACTAATAGAGAGCCATTTGCCAGCTGCTCTTTGTCCCAGTTGCGAATAGTAAACGATTTGCTCACGTCGAATGTTGTACCTATGGCAATGCTGCCGCTATCGTATGCATACAGCGGCTGCACTGCGTTTACAGCAAAATCGCTGAGCGCGTGTGCAGAGCCGCCTCGTATATAGCCGCCGTCAGTGTTTTGTATGTACGGAATCCATTTTCCGGGCAGAATATCCTGCTCTGCCCCAACAGTATCGAGCACTCTGATGCACGTTTTCTGTAAATCGTCAAGCGTTATAGTTTTGTTTAATGTAAAAATCAGTCCTGTAGCCTCATAATTTCTAAATGCTGTCCGTGCATTGCCGACGAACTCATGCGTTCGTGTTCCCGGTGCATCAATCGATTCAATCATTAGATTGTCTTTTATCTTTTCAAGTGCATATGCACCTTTTATCATATCTATTTCAAGTTCTGTCGAAAACACAATGAGCAGCTGTTTTTCACCGAGCGGAGCAACTGTCAAAATAAATTCAGGTGACGGCGGGTCTGTCCAGCGCACGTTATTACGGCTCGTATCAGTAGTTTTGCTGTATGCGGCTTTAAACACATCTGGTGATATATTCTCTGAATCAGTGACATCCAGATATCTGAGCCCTAAATTTGATGCTTGCGGAATTCCCTCAAATTGTATGTTCCAACGGCTGCCGGGTGTATTGCTTTTCAGTGTGAGCAGTGACATTACATTCGTTCCTGTAAGCGCAAGTTTTGTCGTTATACGTTGCGTTGTACCGGCCGCAAATGCAAGCACCCTGCCGCCCGCTTCTATGCAGGTGAGCGTTTCAAATGTGTTGCTGCCATTAAAAGTTATATTTGTTCCTGTTGCCTCCAGTACAGTAAATGTATTGCTGCCGGTAAATGTTATATTTGCCCCTGTGCAGGTGACTGTTGCAAATGTGTTGTTTCCTGAAACTGTTGCGGCAGTCCCTGTCAATTTTATTGTTCCGCTTGCAGCGTTGATTTTCCCTGTAGATACTGTTATGTTGCCTGACACAGTGATTTCTGCTGCTGAAATAGAGAGCGTTGCTGATGCAAGCGATGGAGAAAAGACAATATGTTGTGCGGAGATTGAGCCGCTGCCTGTTACTTCAGAAGCGTCTCCTGTAAAAGTCAGCGTAGAACCGACGGCAGTTCCCCCGTTGTCAACTGTCAATAGTCTAGAAACAGTGACTGCATGAGTAAACCGTGCCTCGCCTCCTGTTCCTTGTACCTTGAGCGTATTGCCAACAATTATGGAAGCGTCTGTCTGCCAGATACCGCCGTCATGGCTGACAGTCAAATTTGCATAGGTACTGCCTGTTATAGTACCGGTTGGACCGCTATATGTAACAGTGCCGCCGTTTGACGAGTCATTGAAAAAAGCACTGCCTTTTTTTATGCGTCCGTTGCTTTTGTAAATAATTTCACCTATGTTTTTGAGCGTTCCAGTTAGGCTGAGATTTTTGCTGCTTGAAAATGTTAACTGCGCACCCGCCTGTATCTCCAAATCTTTTGCAGTCCGATCTATTGCTGCAAATACCGGATATCTTGCAAGGCTGCCGGGAATCAGTATTGTGTCATGCTCAGACGGAGGGTCACCTGCTGTTCCTCCACCTGCATTCCAGTTTGCTGCTGTTTCCCATTCATCTGAAGTGCTGCCTGTCCATACATAATTTGCAGCCCAATTAGTATTATTTCCGCCCGATATGCTGGCATCATCAAGCGGAAACACAAACGCAGAATCATTTTGTGAATCACGCACTGAAAGCATTGTAAGTTCAAATGTTGCAGGAGTTTGCGAGCCGGTAAATCGAATCTTCCACTGTACATTGTCCGATGTGCTTTTAAGTGCAAGCAGTGATGAACTGCTTGAACCTGAAAGCTTTAGCGTATTTGCAACAGTCTGTGTTCCGCCTGCTTGAAACGTGAGCGTTCTGCCGCCTGCTTGTGTGCAAGCAAGTGTTTTAAATGTATTGCTGCCGGTAAATGTTACGGACGCATCTGCTATTTCCACTGCCGAGAATGCGTTGTCCTTCTCTACTGTTACCGGTCCGCCTGAAAGTATAACTTTTATGGAGGAACTCTCTATATCTATTCCTGACAGTGAGGTTAATTTGTTGGAAATTGTGAGCGTTCCAGTACCTGATGCTGAAAGAGCGCCGCCTGTGAATGTCAGGTCTGTACAGGAAAACTCGCCGTTTATATCGATTTTTTCTTCAATTGTCACATTGCCTGCGGTCAGCTGCCTGCCAGAACCTATCACCAGAGTGTTTACGCTCGGTATGGTTCCAGCAGTGCATGTTGTACGGATATCTAAAGTGTAATACGGTACAGCTGCAACGGCCGCTGCATTGTCTGCGTATATGACAGTTCCGGCAGTTGCATAACCGAGCGGCTCGTCGCTATCATTTACTATGCGTGCGGTATTTTTATACCAGATTGTTCCTTGGTTTACAAATGTTCCTGTCACTATAATATTGGCAGATGAGCTGATATGAATGTTTGCAACTGCTCCTATTGTTAAACTGCCAAGTTGTCCTACCGGCTTATCGCTGTCTGTTATCTCCGGGTAGTAGGTTGCGGCGCTACCAATTACAACATCATCGTTGACATTCGGAACAGTAGCTGGGCTCCAGTTCGCAGAATTGTTCCATGATGTGCTGCTCGCGCCTGTCCACGTATACATTGCACCATACGCCCTGCCTGCGCACAGCGTAAAGACAAGAAGAAGGCACGCATGATGTATGGCAACTGTTTTACGGAACATAGTTTCCTCCCAAAAAATTTGTCATTGTAGTATACACTAAATTGCTTTTTTATGACAGCATACTTTTACTATGTACTTTTAATATCGGCACAGAAACTAATTTTTACGCACTTTCGTCAATGAAAACAGCAGTATGTACGAGCTGCATGTCTGGACAAAGGCCGCACTGACATTTGCGCAACCGTAATTGCAATTTTATGCCATATCGTATACCATAGCAAGTTATGGATTTGTTGAAAAAACTTGCAGACTGTAAAACACGTTTTGACGAACTTGATGCACACATTATGAATCCCGATATTGTCAAAGATGTAGTTGCTTACAAAGACGTAATGCGCGAGCACGGCCACCTTGCAGAAGTTGTCGCGCTATACGATGAGTATAAAAAAATTCTTAAAGGCATTGAAGACGACACCGCGATGATTACCAATGAAGATGACCACGAAATGAAAGAAATGGCGCGAGAAGAGCTCAAAATGCTTGAAGAGCAAAAGCCGCAACTTGAAGAAAAAATAAAACTCAAATTGATACCGCCCGACCCGCTCGACGAAAAAAATATCATTGTAGAAATACGAAATGGCGTTGGAGGCGATGAGGCATCGCTTTTTGTTGCAGACTTGTACGAAATGTACACACGCTTTGCAGAAATAAAAGGCTGGAAATACGAGCTTTTGAACGCGACAGAAACAGAAGTTGGCGGCTACAAGGAAATCTCGTTTTCGCTCAGTGGAAAATTTGTATACGGCACATTGCGCTGGGAAGGCGGCGTTCACCGCGTGCAGCGCGTTCCCACAACAGAAGCACAAGGTAGAATTCACACGAGCACGGTCACCGTCGCAGTCCTTCCCGAAGCAGAAGAAACGGACATTGTCATAAAGCCTGATGATGTGCGCATAGATGTCATGCGCGCAGGCGGACCTGGCGGTCAGTGCGTGAACACGACAGATTCAGCGGTGCGCTTGACGCATATTCCTACAGGGCTTGTCGTCATTCAGCAAGACGAAAAAAGCCAAATTAAAAACAAAGCCAAAGCGTTCCGCGTACTGCGCGCACGTTTATTTGATTTAGAAGAACGCAAAAAACACGCAGAACGCGATGCGGCACGAAAATCTATGGTAGGATCAGGTGACAGAAGCGAGCGCATACGCACATACAATTTTCCGCAAAACCGCGTCACAGACCATCGCATCAATTTGACGCTCTACAAACTCGACCAGTTTATGCTCGGTTACATGGACGACATGCTTGATGCACTCAACGTATACGCAAAAGAAGAGCAACTCAAATCAGACGTGAGCGAACTCGACAAAGCGCAATGACCATTCACACTGCCCGACGCGAAGGCATTAAGGAACTTGCCGCATCCCCAACTGCTGCGCTTGATGCCAGCGTGCTGCTTGCCCATTGCACATAACACAAACTATGCAGTCAAAATGTCGAGCGACGCTTTCACAGATTCGTTGTCAGTGTTGATATAGGAAATATGTGAAGAATATGTTTCTTTCAACCCACGTATAAACTCATCTGCCCATGATGGCGTAAGCACTTTTACACCTGCAAAATCCAGAACAAAGTCGGTTGCATTATCTGCCCCGTTCAGCAAATACGATGACGCGCCTAAAAATGCCTCGCGCCCTGAAGGTCGCGAAACAAGCACATCGCCAAAATCAGCTATGTTGATAGTCATATGCACGCCTCCCAATGTACTATAGCAAGACAACCAGAAACTGTGCAGTTAGATTCACAAAATGTTATCTTGCCATTTTGTATTGCAGCGAATGCTGCCCCCGAATGAAAATAAAGATTCCAGCTGCGTTCGCATATTGTCTTGCAGACAAATTTCAGTCCATTCCCACGCTGTTCAGGAGCGCGCCCTGAAATCATCTGCGTAAAAGCTATTTGCAAAGCATCTTTGTCGCTCGCAATACCATGCTTTATTCTTGAAAGTGTCGTACGAATGCCACTTCCATAGTCAGCAAGCACGGCAACATTAACTTTCTCATCATGCAAAAAATAGACGCCTTTTGGTTTGCCAGATTGATAGACATAGTTATGGTCAAACGTGTTGTTGCCGATTTCTCCAATAATCGCCGCCACAAGATATTGGTTTGTACACGAAATAAATGCATCAAGGCGCGCATTGAATATGTCTCGGAACTTTGCGAAAGATTCAAGCGCAAATGAAACAGAGCGATAATCAGAAACATACGCATCAATGCTATCCGCAAGAAACATAATTCATTATACACTAGTGACTAAAAATGTGCAATTATCACAGCAGCATTCTCCATACAATCCATAACAGTTTTCCCACTGAGCGACATCTCATTCGCGCTATTTCTTTTTTCACCACAATTATGCTACACTGTTTCCATGACCATTCACACTGCCCGACGCGAAGGCATTAAGGAACTTGCCGCATCCCCAACTGCTGCGCTTGATGTTGACGTGCTGCTTGCCCATTGCATTGGGCGTGAAAAATCGTATGTACTCGCTCACCGTAACGACGAACTTTGCCCCATGCACTATAGCGCGTTTACCAATGCACTCCATTTGCGAAAGACAGGTTTTCCTGTCGCGTACATCACTGGACACAAAGAGTTTTACGCGCTTGATTTTCTTGTAACAAAAGACGTGCTCATTCCTAAACCAGACACGGAGCTGCTCGTCGAGCTTGCGCTTGCAGAAATTGCACGACGCAGCGACATTCCCTCATCGCATATTAGTTTTACACAGTGGCGGCGCAACGATGCGCAGATAGTGCGCATTGCAGACGTGTGCACAGGAAGCGGTTGCGTCGGCATAAGCATTTCGCATGCACTTGCAACGCGCGGCATAGCGCATACGCTCATGCTCACAGACATTTCTAATGCAGCGCTCGCTGTTGCAAAAAAAAACGCAGCGCGGCTCTTGCCAAACGAGCAATTTCCACGTACAGCATTTGCGCTCGGTGACTTGCTCCACGCTGTGCCCGACAGTGCGCAATTTGACATTATTGTTGCAAATCCACCATATGTGCCGCACGATGAAGTGGACGCATTGTTGCACGACGGCAGGAGTGAGCCGCGCCTTGCACTTGACGGCGATGCTGACACAGCAATGCAAGATGCGTGTTCCGCCGTAACGCTCCCTGAATCAGCATCAGGTGAATACATGCACAATGCTCAAAATGCCATGCTGCCCGCCGCGCGCAAAAGTGACGGACTTGCCATAATCAAACGACTTGTGCCACTTGCATATGCGCACCTTGCAGACGGCGGTACATTTTTTGTAGAAAGCGGTGAATATAATGCCACGCAAACTGCCGAGCTTTTGCGCGCGGCGGGCTTTGCAGCTGTTACAACGCACTGCGACTTAGCAGGACTTCCGCGCGTTACAATCGGATGCACAGCATGCAATGACAACCGACCGCCAGTGAATCACGGAAACCAATTTTTTTAAGCACTATTTAGAAATTCTGATTTATGATAAAATTAGTTGACATAATGACAGAGCCATAATGACAATACACGCAGTTTTTTTTAGTCCGACAGGAAACACAGAGCATGTCGCAGCATACACGGCACATCGATTGGCACAAGTAATTGAAAAAAATGAAGATATGAGTGGCTGTGCTCCTGTACTTACAGATAATTTTACTACTCCTCAAAAACGATATGTTGCACGGTACTATGCTGTGCGCGACATAGTTGTATTCGGCGTACCAGTATATGCGGGGCGGGTGCCGAATAAAATTCTGCCTCAACTGAAAACATTGTTCTATGGGAATGGCACGAAGGCAGTTGTGCTCGTTACATTCGGAAATAGAAGCTATGGTTCCGCTCTCGATGAGTTGGCTGCACTCCTTTCTGTTCAGGGATTCTGCGTTATTGGAAAGCTTGCCGTCGGCGTCGGTCATGCTTTTGCAAATATAGGAGCAGGAAGGCCAGATAGGGAAGATTTTTCAGTCATCAATACATTTTGTGACAACGTGCAGCGGAAACTTATGGCAGGTTGCGGACACAAACAGCTGGTAAACGAGCCTGTTGCGCCGTATTATATTCCGTTGCGCGAAGACGGAAACAAGGCTTCGTTTTTGAAAGCAAAGCCATTGACTACATGTTCGTGCACTGCCTGCATGATATGTGCGGCACATTGCCCTATGGGCGCCATCAGTAAAGATGACCCTAAAGCTGTTCCCGGAACATGTATAAAGTGCCATTCATGCATAGTACGGTGCCCGCAACATGCAAAATATTTTGCTGATGAAGATTTTTTATCACATAAAGCGATGTTGGAAAAAAACTGCCTGACACGCATTGAATCAGCATTCTTTGTATAATAAGGTGAACAGATGATTTCAAAAGAATTGAAGTTGAACGCGGATACAAAGATATGCCGCAGATTTTTCAGCGTATCAACTCATTTATGATGAGCAATATAACCATGTAAGTTCGTGCTTGTTGTAATTCAAGTGCACGACGCGGCTTTTGGGAATTGCAGCAAACTTGTCAACAAGTTGCCAGTCAATTGCGCCTTGCATTTTAATCGTGCAAATCATATTCTTTGCAAGGCCGCTTGCAATCCATTTTTGAATCCACTCAAACAATCGCACTGGATAGCAAATCACGTCGCTGAACACCCAGTCGCACGCGCCTATCTCTTGCACGGGAATAGTGAACGCATCGTGCGCACGGAACGTAACAAGGTTGTTCTCCATAAGCGGTTTCGCAAGCGGCGAACGGTCAACGGCGAGTACGGTGCATCCAAGTTGCACAAGCTGCCATGTCCAGCCGCCAGGACTCGCACCCGCTTCAAAACAGCGCTCCCCTTTTTGCGGCAACGCTGCATCAAATAAGAGCTGCATCATCGTAAGCGCCTCCTGCAATTTTAAGTACGCGCGGCTCGGCGGCTCTGTATGATTTTCTTCAAACTGGATTGCACCAGAAGGCAAAAAACTCGTCGTAGTGCTGGAAGCAAGAATCGTGTGCTCGTCAAGCAGCGTGTACAATCCAATGGGTGACTTCGGTATGCGGCACGGAAATGTCCGCGTCTTTAGATTGACATACGGCAGTTTTTCCTGAATGAGCGCGCTCCGCCTGAAAAGTTGATACGTGTACGGCGCCCAGTTGCGCTGCATGTTTTTGAGCGCATGAGCCGCTTCTCCTATAGAGTCAAAGTGGAGCAAAAACGGCTCTGTCATTGCACATCGACAAAAATAGGGGATGCTGGAAAACGATGTGCATTCTTTTGCAGCAGGTGCAGCAAATGTGCGCTCCACATACAGCATGTCGCCATTAAGAAGCACAGAGGACATGTCGCATCCAAAACGTTCACGCAATTCCGTAACAAGATAATTATACCTGTCAGGAAACGAGAGGAATGCCGTGCCGGAAAGTTTTTCTATGCGAACTGCCATACAGAGCCGCTTGCTTGACGCTCATCAAATTGATTTTTTTCTTCGGCAAGACTTTGAATATATGAAACAACGCGGTTATATTCAGGCGAGCGCAAAATGCTAAAACCTATTTCTGTTGTGCCGCCCACTTCTCGTACCCAACGCGGAATGCATAAAACGGTAAACGGTTCGTGAACGTTTTCACCCGCCTTTTGCGCAGGCGTTACTTTCAATTCGTATTCATTTTCAAGGTCAACAGCAATAGGAAACGGAAAACGCACTTTGCAGCCGTCTTTGCTTATGTTGTCGAGCACGCCGGGCAACGCGCAGATTTGTGGAGCTTCTATTTTACCAATGTCGTCAAAGCGAATGGACTTGCGATGTGCCGCACACATGATTATTAATTATGAATAGTTTTGTTTTTATGTCAATACAGCTTTGTTTCCTGTATTTGTGTTATATTGACAGCACCGTTATCTTAAATGATTTCATGCGCTTGCTTAAAACGTGATTATCTCTTCATATACACAGATTGCAAACTGATCTGTCATGCCAGAGATATACTCGACGACACATTTTTGGTACGATTCGTTGTCGTATATGTCAAACACTTCACGCGTATTGTAGCGCAAAAGCTGCTTGCGGTTTTCCTTACCGCGCACTTTGTAGTTTGCATATTTTATTAACCAATCTTCGTAAGTGGCGCACAAGTTCGGATAGTAGCGGAGCGCAAGCGAGGCGCGTCCGGTTTGCGCATATGGCTGCACACGCATAAGCACGTTGTACAGTGTTTTAATAATTCCTGTAGCGTACTGTTTAAATTCGCCGAGCCGCCAGTGCTTGTAAATGCGCTTGTAGTTGAATTTTTTTATTTCCACGATGAACTTGAAATAATCGTCAGAAAAGCACAATCCTTTTTCAGGACTCGACTGCTCGCACAAATTCACAATCAAATCATTTATCAATACTGTTGTGTTTACCGCTTTACCGCTCCGAAACGCATGCGCCGCCTTGCCTTCAATGCCGAGCGTAGATGCAACTATCTCGCGCAACTCGCGATACGATGTCATGTCGAGCATATGATATGAACGCGCGTCTTCAATGTCACGCCCAAGATATGCGATTTTGTCTGCAACTTTGACAACACACCCTTCCCAGGTGTACGGCTGCACAATGCCCGGTCGCTTTATCGAATATAAGTCAATCGCTTCTGTACGCGGCATGATTCCCTGCTGGTCAATTTCTCCGCAGTGGCAGATAAGTCCGTCACGCACCGCATATGTTAAGTCGAGCGGCTGCTGAAAGCCGTCTGGGTCAGCAAGTGTTTCAATGAAATCTGCAAAAAAAAGGCTGTTGCGCTCATGCCAGAATTTTTTCGGTGCGTTCACGCCTTCTTGTTGCTCAAGCAGCGAGTTGATGCACGCCTCTCCGTGGTGACCAAACGGCGCATGACCGATGTCATGGCCAATTGCAATCGCGGAAGCAAGCTGAGCATTCAAACCAAGATATTTTGCAATTGTGGAAGCGACAGATACAACGTGCAACACATGCTCCATGCGCGTACACGTGTGGTCGTTGTGCGGCGCAAAAAACACTTGCGTTTTGTGCTTAAGACGGCTAAATGCTTGACAGTGCAAAAGACGCGTATAGTCGCGCTCAAAATCGGAACGTATTTCATTGCCACGATTGTAGAGCGAGTTTTCCCGTGCAACACATGATTGCCAATTTTCACGCTCTTGGTTGCAGCGTACACCTCTGAAAGAGTCTTTCATACAAGTGTGATTATAACACACCGTCTTGGAGATGTAAACGTGTACATGTGACGAAGCACGGCACGATACGCACACAGGCAAAAAAAAGAAAGGCTGCCATCAAAAGGAGGAAAAATGACAGCCTTTGTTTGTAAACTATGCTTACATCAAATAAACAGCAAAACGGAAAAAAGGTTACAGCATATGGTCATTGATCCTGTTGAAATGACTATATGCACTACATGCACTATATGCAGTGGTTTCGACAAGCCAATCGCCGCATTTGATTCTTTTTGGACAGCCTCAAACTGCAAGGAAATTATTTGACTCGTCGCTCGCGGCGCATGTCAATGCATTGGCGGCAGAGGAAGTAGGTCAGCTTCTTGAGGCAGCGTAAAAACAGTTTTACTCAATATCAGTTCCGCAGAAACTTAAATCTGTGGCTTACAATTAATTCCTACCAATTTACAGCTGCTAATCTTTGTTGCAATAGAAACAAGTCTGAACAAGAAAGCCCCCCTCGCCTGCCAAGCCAGCACCGACAGGGGATTTTTTTTAATTTGTTAAAGCAAAATCCGTCCAATCTTTCAATTCATTTTTTGGGGAGAAATGTCATACCTTTATAATTTTTCCGCCTCAAGTAGCGGGCGTCCACATAACTATGTTTTAAACCACAACGCGGCTTGACCGCATTCTCGGCTTTGAAAACTGTGTTATGCTTTATTCTTTATCTTTTATTGCATCTAAATACTCTTTTGCATATTGTTTTGCAGTTGGATTATCCATTTTAGACATTGCGTCATAGCACTTTCTTGCTTCTTTATAATTAGTTTCAAGTTCGTACAAATAACCAAGATTTCCAAGTACAATGTAATCTGATTTGTTTAATTCGTATGCCCTCTTTAAGAATGAAATTGCTTTTTTATTATTACCACTTTGAGAATAAAATCTAGCACACCAATTTAATCCAATATTATTATTTGGATAAAGTTTTTCTATTGCATTTATAACCTTTTTAAAATTTGTGTTTTCTACACCTAAGCGAGTAAACAAAACTGGACAATAATCATTTATTCCAGAGAACAAAGCGTCTTCTCCTTCGTTTTGAGGAATTGGCTGTCCGTTAGACCATTTCCAATTATTTCTTACTTTAATTGATGTTTCTAAAAGTTCAACAATTGTAAAGCATGCTTCTTCGTAATTTTCAGATTGTAGTAATGATGAGCATTTTCCAAAATGAATATCTAATCTGTCTGGATTGTTTTTTAATGCTTTGTCTAAATATGAAACGCCAGTTTTAACATCTTCCTGTTTAAATGTTTTTCTATCATATAATCCATATCTTCCGTCATCCATTTGTCCCATAGTCACAACGGATTCCATTTTTCTATTTAAATAATAGTTAAAATAGGCAATTAGCATTTCAGGATTATTTGGCTCTTCTTTTTCCCAATCGCTTAATATCGATTCAACTTTTTTATAATCACTACTTTGGAAAACTTTTTTAAATTCATCTGAATAATCTTTTCCAAATACAACTGAAAAACTTAATAAAAAGCACACGACACTACTAATTTTTTTGATTTTCATTTTCCCCTTCCTTACCATCACCAGCCCAGTAGGCTGCGAGCATAACATGCCATCTTAAACGATGGCGCAGCTCGATTGCGTTGTCGGCTACGAACCTTTGTCAGGCGTTTTTTACTATTCAGAAATATAACAATCGGCTGAACCAATCATTATCCATTTCTCACTCCATGTAAAATTATATTCTTTATAGGCTTCACTTTCATTTAAAGGTAATGTAATTTTTATTGGTTTTTCAAATGTAATTATTGCAGGAGTAGCTTTGTCTATATATGGAGTATTAGGATGTGCAACAACATAGCCCCCAAAAAGTACCTCTTCTGATTCAACAGATAAAACAATTTTATTTTTAGAGATAGACCATTTTCCGTATATATATTGTAATCTATTTATAGTTTCAACTGGCTTATATACAAAAGTTTTATCTTTATTTAATCTTAACAAATGACCTCTTTGGTCGGCTCCACCATACCATACTTCCCATAAGATATTTCTATCTTCGTAATCATATTTTATAGTTGACTCAGATTCAAATACTTTTATTTTGTTTATTGCAATTTGTTCTAAATCAGTAAAAGTGACATTTTTAGTAGTTGGTTTATACCAATCAAACTGTTTATAGTATTTTTCTAGTTCATTATCTGAGAAAATATATCCTTTTTTTGCGTAGAATAAATTTCTAAATAATTTTAGCTCGGTTTTTGATAAGACTCCTAACTGAAGGTCATTTAAATACGGTTTTTCAATAGCAGAAATATCTCCATTTCGAATAATGGTTTTATATTTTTCCAAATCAATTTTATCCACAGCAGATTGTAAATAATGTGATACGTTATATGTTTCTGGATATTCACAATCAATTTCTTTTGAATATTTACTTATTGAACTATCTTGGGAAAAGGATAAAACACAAAAAAAAGGAATAATAAGTAATAAAAAAACTTTTCTCATTTTTCCTCCAAGCATGCCAGTGGCGTGTGAACATAACATAGGCTTAAACGGTTTTGCGGCTTGACCGCAAAATCCGCTTTGAAGTGCATGTTATGTGATATTACATCTGCATCAAAGCAGAATAGTTTAAATTATGCTCTCTTGCATAAGCGATAAAATCTTTTTCTTCTTTTGTCACTCTTATTTGAAACTTTAGAGGCAATGAAAACTTTTGCTTTCTTCCAGCATTTTCCCTTGCACCGCCATGACCAAATTTCTTTTCATAAGAGGCAAGCCCTGATACTTTCATGTATTCCTTTTCAGAGATGACTTTTTCATCTGGAGAAATTTCTGACTCTAATTTTTTGAAAACATAACCTTCTGAATCTTTTACAAAAACATAATCCATATCAGACCTCCTTCAATCTTTGCTTTGCAAGTTTTATCTTGTCCTTTGGAGTTTTCTGCGTTTTCTTTACAAAAACAACTCCAACCACAATAATTTTTCCAGCCGTATAGTTGAATAGCGAACAAAGTTCATTTGTTTTAATTTCAAAAATATCTTTTTGCAACGGCTTAACACGAACAAATTCAATTCCATGTTCTTGAATTTTCGTATAATCTGCTTCTAGCATATCTTTTTGAGTTTGTTCTAGAGCTTCTATTTCTGCTTTTGCCTGTGGAATTCTTTCTACAATGAACTTCATAATTATAATATAAGCTTTCTTTTTGAATATGTCAACAATTTCAAAAAAGAAAAAGATTTCTTATGGAATCAATATTGTTATAAGAGCCCCTGTAAGAAAAATATATATACTATCTATTATTATAAAAGATAATTTATAAAATAATTTGTTATCACTTTTTAATATTATGACAGCTGAAATTAAAAGAACAATTATATAAGAAATTCCTATCCAACTAAAAATATAAAAATTATTAAATCCACTAAATGAAATTCTATTTATTATTTCAAATCCAGAAAAAGGTATAAAGAATGAAAATAAAAGTAATAGAAAAACGAAAATCTTTCTTTTCATATTTTTTTAGCGCCCCAAGTAGCGGGCATTTACATAACAACGCATTTAAACGGTGGTGCAGCTTGACACGGCGGCATCCGCTTTGAAGTGCATGTTATGTGTTATTTTCTATATTTTGAGAAATAATATTTCTCAAATTTCCTATTATCTTTTCTTTTTCTCCGCTGCCAGTTGTAGACATGCGTAATAGAGGTATATTACATAATTCAAGAATATGATTTTTCAATAAATCTCTTTCGGATTGTTTTGTACCTCTTTTATGATATTTATGTCCATCTACTTCAATAGCAAGAATCGGTTCTTTTGTTATTTTTTTGTATATCAAAAAATCTATATGAGTCCAACTTTGTGAAGCATAAGTTTTTTCAATTTCATTTAATT
>JAFSRD010000041.1 GCA_017446265.1 Treponema sp. | reverse complement strand
GAACAGTGAACGATTTTTGAAAATCTGAACTGTTCAAAAGCGCGCGTTCGCAATGAAATGAGAACGCGCAAACAATGAGCGAGTTTTCGCGAGAAAACTCGAAGCTAAAATGCGCGCGCCATTTCAGCGCGCATTTTAAACATTCTTTAATTTTGAACAGTGAACGATTTTTGAAAATCGGAACTGTTCAAAAGCGCGCGTTCGCAATGAAATGAGAACGCGCAAACAATGAGCAAGTTTGCGAAGCAAACTGCACGTTAAAATGCGCGCGCCATTTCAGCGCGCATTTTAAACATTTGCCACGTGTGCGCGCTGATTTCAAAAATGGCAAATTCGTCTTTTAATGCGTTGAAACTTGCCTGTACACCCATTATATCTGATTTTTTTGCCTGCTTGTTGATGCGCTCACCGCATTTTGCAAG
This sequence comes from Treponema sp., assembly GCA_017446265.1. Taxonomy (GTDB): domain Bacteria; phylum Spirochaetota; class Spirochaetia; order Treponematales; family Treponemataceae; genus Treponema_D. Next base: position 176,043 of record JAFSRD010000041.1, on the reverse strand, counting down.
TGAATAGGCCGAAATGGCTGCGGAACTCCCTTTTATTTTGTGACCGATTCGCCGCAGCTCTTCAAAGTCCTTGCGTTCAAGCGCCGTTTTTATTTGAGAAAGCGATTGCGAAAGCTGGCGGCTATAATCGTCTATAAGTTCGCAGCCGAATTGCGTATTGCCGCTGATGCTGTCTTCAAAATCGTTTTGATTCCACGCGCCATCTGTCTGCTCGGTGAGCGAATAAAGCGTAGCAATCTTTGCAGCTTCCGGTAAATCAATAACAGCGCGCCATTTTTCGATGACAGCTTTTATGTCCGTTTGTTTAAATGGTTTTACCAGAATGTCGTTTATGCCTATCTTGTAGCAGTTTTCAAAATCGCTTTCGTGTGTATTTGCCGTGCATGCAATTATTATTCCTGCATATTTATGCGCTCGTATAATTTTTGATGCTTCTAATCCATTCATCACAGGCATTTGAATATCCATAAAAATCATGTCGATTTTTTGATTCTGCGCAATTTGTTCTGCTGCTTCTTTGCCATTTTCAGCTTCAATCGTTTCTGCGCCAATCTTTTTAAGAAATGTTGAAAGCAGTTTTCTGTTAACTGGATGGTCGTCTGCAACAAGAATTGTAAGTCCGTGTGCAACAGTGCCGTCATCAGAACTGTTGTCGCTTTTTTGTGCTTGCATTTCGGCGTGTTTTATGTCGAGCGTTTCAAGTTCTGACGGAGCGTCGTATATGTCTTTGAGCACTGCTTGAATCAAGCTGCGCTTTACAGGTTTGTACACGTAGCCGTTGAAAAGATTTATAAGCTTCATCTTTGCTTCAGCGCCCATCTGCCCTTCGGGAACGAGCAGATAGAGTTTTGTGCTGTTGAATATTTTTTTTTGTTTTATTTTCCACGCTAAATGCCAACCGTCTACTTTGGGCAAACTCATGTCGATAAAAGCAACGGAAAACGGCTTGCCGTGCCGCACGGCGTTTTCCATTTTTACCAGCGCGTCTTGTGCATTTTTTGATTGCGTAACAGCGTGCACGCCGAATGAATTGAGTTTACGCTGCAAACTGTTTGCCGCGAGAATATTATCGTCTACAATTAAAAAACTGCTCTCTCGCGGTACTCGCACTGTCGCGTTTCCTATTGACAGATTTTGCCCCGACACGAGTGGAAGCATAATCCAAAACAGCGAACCTCTATTTTGCAATGACTTTACACCTATTTTTCCGTGCATCGCTTTTACGAGTTTGTTGCAGATTGCGAGCCCCAGTCCCGTACCGCCGTATTTACGCGATGTTGACGTTCCCGCTTGATAAAAGTCAGTAAAGATATGTTTTTGCTCTTCTTCAGAAATCCCTATGCCTGTGTCCGTGATTTTAAAAAGCAATATGTTTTCGTTTCTGCGCGACAGTTCAAGATGCACATATCCTTTGTCGGTAAATTTTACTGCGTTTTTGATGACGTTAAGCAGCACTTGCTGTACGCGCGTTGGGTCACCGGTGACAAGCTGCGGCAACGTGTAGTCTGCGTCAACAACAAGTTCAACGCCTTTGTTAAATGCTTCGACACTCACAAAATCTACAACGCGCTCTGTAATTTCTACGACATCATAGGGAATTGATTCAATCGCCACATGTTGTGATTTTATCTTTGCAAAATCAAGAATGTCATTGACAAGTACGAGGAGCACATTTGTGCTGAATTGAATTTGGCGTATGTATTCACGCTGCTCGCCATTGAGATTTGTGTCGAGGAGCAATTCAAGTGTTCCCATTATTGTCTGTACAGGCGTGCGTATTTCGTGCACTAAGTTTGCAAAAAATGGCAGTTGCTGGTCTAATTCAAGATTAGATTTTTCCATGGAGCAACTCTATCGCTTTTTGTACAACTATTTCAGGCTTCTGCGGTTTTGCAAGGTAGCGTTTTGCGCCGAGGCTCAACGCTTGAATGACATCTTCACGCTGCGTTGTTTGAGAGTAGACTATGACAGGAATTTCGTTTCTTACGCTTCTGAGCCGCATAAGGATATCAAAGCCTGAAATGCCCGGCATGAGTATGTCGAGCACTGCAAGGTCGTATTTATGCTTGTTGATGCCCGCCATGAATTCAGTGCCTATTTCGTATGAGTCGCATGTTGCGCCGACTGTCTTAAACGATTCTTCAAGCAGTTTGAGCGTAATTTTATCATCGTCAACAAGCGCAATGCGCAGCACATTTCCCACTGTATCTGAATCTTCATCCTGCTCTGTGCCCGAATCTGAATAAAAGCGTGTTTCAATTGAACTTGAATCTTCGTGCTGTTCAGACTTGAGAATCTTATCTGTTATCAACTCTGATACACTTGAAGAAGAACTGCTGTCTACAAGCGTGTTGAGCACATGTGAAAGATTGGTGGAGACTTCTATTCCTTCGTAACGGGGATGACCGCTTATCAACTCGCGCGTAAATGAACTGAATGAAAGCACTTTGACATTGCCAGTCTGCACTTTTGCATTTGCCAGTACATTGTCGAGCAGCAGTTCAAGGTTCTGTCCATCTACAAATGACAAGTCAAGGTTTGTCATCATTAGGATGATTTTTGGCGACTCCATGCCGCCTGTTTCAATCATCTCTGCAAGTTTGTATTTGAGCAATGAAAGTTTTTCACGATTCAACCCTTCCGCAATTTCCATAAATATGATGTTGCCGTTACGGTGAATGTCGAGCATGCATGGAGTAGCATCCATAGAAAATGCGATTTTAAGAATGTAGCCGACAGATTCAAAAAAGACGTCAAATTTGATAGGCTTTGTAAAATATTTTACTACGCCAAACTGCGCAAGTACAGATGTTTTTTGATTTTCAATTGGCGGACCGACTGCGATAATAGGAATGTGAACGGCATTCGGGTCTCCAAATTTCTTTTTTAAGAATTCAAACACGCCTTCAAGATTTCCCTGTATTTCAAGGATGATAAGCTCTGGAAGCGAGGAAATCATTTTAATAAATGCATCGCGTTTTCCCTGCGTTACAGTAACAGCTATCTTTTCAGCAGAAAACTTGTCTTTGAGAAATTCCCTAAACATGGGAGATGCATCTATAATCAAAACATTCTTCATTATGCCCTCTAGTTTATACGATGAGAGGTTATTTTTCAATAGCTGATTATTTCAGATGCGCTTGTAGGTAACGAATGTATACGGCACGCACTCTGTAATGATTTTTTTGCCGATTTTTTTTGAAAATTGCGCTTCATCAAATTCAGGAAAAAACACATCGCCGTCACATGCCGCGTCTATCTTTGTGATGAACATTTTATCGCAGAGTGGAATCGCTTCCGCATACACAGCAGCTCCCCCTGCTGCAAAGATATGCATGCGTTTTTGTAATGACTGCATCGTTTTGCATGCGCATTCCATCGCTTCTGCGAAACTGCGGGCAGTGTAGAGGTTTGTACCGGAAAATGTGTGCATTTTTGAGATGACAATCGTAATCCTGTTTGGAAGTTGTTTTTCAATTGATTCAAACGTTTTTCGCCCCATGATGACGACGTTATTAATTGTTAATTTTTTAAAATGTGCCAGATCGCATGGCAGTTTCCATGGCAGTTTCCCGTTTTTTCCGAGTGCGCGATTTTTTGCAACAGCAGCTATGACAGCTATCATTGTTGCTTATGCGTTCACTTCCACGAGCGCGCCGACTGTTTGTTTTTGCGCGTACACGCTTCTGTTTCCCTGATACGGATTTTTCAGCTGCTTCATCTGCTGTTGTATCTGCGCTATGTGCACGCGCAAGAGGTTTCTGTTTGTTTCGTTTTGTGCAAGCACTTTTGACTGAAGGCTCGTCAATTCTGCTTGAATGGATTCGACGGCTGCCGTTTCCTGCGGAGCAACAGCGTGCTGGACAGATGCATACATCTCTGACAGCGGAACAATCACTTTTTGCATGCTTGCAATGCCGGCAACTACTTGCTGCTCCAACTCTGTATGTGCAAGCAGCAGTTCAGTGTTTTCTGCGATGATTGATTTTTGCTGCTGTTCAAGCACTGCGAGGTATTCACGGAATTTTTCGCGCTGTTGCACGAGCAATGTTCTAAACCGTTTTAACAATGCGACGCGTTCATCGAGTTCCTGCTGTGAAATTTTTGCCATAGTGATTTCCCACCCTATTTGTTTATGCGTCAAGCTATCCCTCTATGTTTAGGGAACTTGACATGTTTGACGCAGGCGCGTTTGCCGTGCTGTTGGCAATCTGCCGCCATGAATCAGCAAGCTGACTCATCATCGTGCGCACAAAATCAACCTTTTGCTTGTTTTGATTGATGCTTGCTGCCATCAATTCGCTGTTAAAGTAAATATACAGCGACATGAGGTTTTTTGCAATCTCTCCGCCTTTGTCCATGTCGAGTGAAACTTGCAACTCAGTGATGATTGCCTGCGTTTTTTGCAGGCATATGCTGTATTTTTCAATGTCAGGCGCTTTTACCTTTCCGTCCGCGTCAAATAGCTCCGATGCTATAGACAACTGCCGAACTGCTCCTTCGTACAACAAGACGATAAGATGCCCCTGGCTTGCAGTGCGTATATCAGTATTTTTGTATGCGTTATATGCGTGATTATACCCCATGCGCAACCTCCGTGTATCCATGAGACAAAACAAATTTACTAATAGACATCCGTTTACAATATCGGATTGGAAAAAACGAAACTTTATAAAAAAAATATTGTACAGTGGCGCTTTTTCTGATGACAAATCTTTCAATATTGCGTATATTTAGAAGAGTAGTGATTACTATTTATTTTTTGAGGTTTTTTGATGAGCGATGAAAAAAAAGACGTAAAAGACGATAAAAACGACGACCCGTACAATTTCTTTAAATTTGCAGGACCTGAAAACAACGACAAAAAGAAAAATGACAACAAACCGCGTTTCCCGCTTTGGGGCATCATGCTTCTTGTATTCGCCGTGCTTGCGCTTGTCAATGTATTTACTATCTCAAAGCCTGAAGAGCTTATAGATTTTTCTGAATTTCGTCAGCATATAGAAAACGGCACGATTGTATCTGTTGAATTGGGTGAAGTGTATTTTGTCGGTTACGGACCGGAGCGTGCTGGAGGAGCTGACCAGAATACGCGCGGATACATGCTGTTTCCTGTTCAAACAAAAAACCGTGACGAATATAAAACGGTAGGCATTCTTGTAGAAAGTTTTATCACGTTGCTCGATGAAAAAGGCGTTGACTATAAATTCGTGCGCCGCCAAAATAATTATTTGTTGCAGACACTTGTCAATTTATTAGTTCCGTTCGGGCTTATCATTCTTCTGTATGTTTTCCTTTTTCGCAAAATGGGGAGCATGGGCGGCGGCATGGGAAGCATTTTTACTGCAGGACAGTCGCGTGCAAAAGCAGTGGAAGAAGGCAAAGTGAAAACGCGCTTTAGCGATGTGGCGGGCGTTGACGAAGCAAAAGAGGAACTTGTAGAAGTCGTTGATTTTTTAAAGCAGCCCAAAAAATATACAGACATAGGCGGCAAGATTCCAAAAGGCGTTTTGCTCGTAGGACCGCCTGGCACTGGTAAAACGTTGCTTGCGCGCGCTGTTGCAGGAGAGGCGGGCGTTCCGTTTTTTCGCATAAGCGGTTCTGACTTTGTTGAAATGTTTGTTGGCGTGGGTGCAAGTCGAGTGCGCGACTTGTTCCGCAACGCGCGCGAAAAAGCGCCATGTATCATTTTTATCGATGAGCTTGACGCAATTGGCAAAAGCCGTGTGAACAGTCTTGGAGGCAATGACGAGCGCGAGCAAACGCTCAACCAGTTGCTCGTAGAAATGGACGGCTTTGACAATGAGAAAGGCTTGATAATCCTTGCGGCGACAAATCGCCCCGACGTGCTTGACCCTGCGTTGCTCAGACCAGGTCGTTTCGACAGGCAGGTGCCTGTTGAACGCCCCGACGTAAAAGGGCGCGAGGAAATACTGCGCATCCATTCAAAGAACGTAAAACTTGACAGCGATGTTGATTTTGAGTCGCTTGCACATGGCACCATCGGTTTTGCGGGAGCAGACTTGGCAAACGTAGTAAATGAAGCGGCACTGCTTGCTGTGAGGAACGGACGTGCAAAAGTTTCCATGCTGGACTTTAATGATGCAATCGACAAAGTGAGCATTGGCTTAAAGAAAAAGACACGTCGCGAAAACGAAAAAGAGCGCAAAATTGTCGCGTTTCACGAAACAGGACACGCGCTCGTTGGCGCATTTACGCCCGACTATCCTCCAGTGAATAAAATCACTGTTGTGCCACGCTCGCATGGAATCGGCGGTTTTACGCAGTATCGCGAGGAAGAAGAGAAAACGCTCCAGACAAAAAAAGATTTGATAAATCAGGTTGATGTAATGCTCGGAGGTCGCGCGGCTGAGCAAGTGACGTTCGGAGAAATCTCTACGGGTGCTGCGAACGACATACAGCGTGCTACAGATACAATCCGCAAAATGATTACCGACTACGGCATGAGCGAGCGTTTCCAAAACATGTCGCTCGGCAAGTTTGGGCAGGGGTATGGATACAGCGAGCCACAGCTTGTGCGCGAATATTCCGAAGAAACACAAAAGTACATTGACGAAGAAATTGCGCATGTCATGGCGGAGCGGTACAAGGCGGTGCTTGCGCTGCTTAAAAAACACAAGGAATTGCTCGACTACATTGCAAACCGCCTGCTTGAAAAAGAGACGATGGACGGCAAAGAGTTTGAAGAAATCATCAAAGCAGAGAAGCACGCAAAAGAGCTTGAAATTGCTGCAAAGCCTTCGCGCGCAAAGAATACGGCAAAAGATGCAAAATAACGTGCCTGGCCGCCACTGTGCCTTGACTTGAACTTTTATCTTCATTAAAATGGCTTTATGAATACGCAAAAAAGTATCTTTTTGTCTGCTGTTTTTTTTGCGAGCAGTTTATGTGCATCGCTTTCAGCGCAGATTACGACAGCAAATGATTATTTTAAAACAGTCTCAGAATATTACGGAACAATAAAAGATTATGAGGCAGATATGGATGTCTCAATGGGCAGGCAACGAATGGTTTCACGCGTGTCGTTCAAGCGTCCTAATTTATTGCGCATTGATTGTTCAAATCCTGCCGAACAAGTTATTTTATTCAATGGCGATGTGCTCACAGTCTATCTTCCTGGACAATCTGCCGTGCTTCAACAGGCTGCGCGTTCAAGCAGTACCGATGGCATGTCGCTTGCAACGCCGCAAGGACTTTCGCTTATGAGCAGGTATTACACGATTGCATATGAAACAGGGCAAACATCTGTTCCGCTTGATGATATTTCCAATGAGCAAGTTGTTAAGCTTGTACTCAACAGACGTAATATGTCTGAAGCGTTCCGCACTATAAAAGTTGCAATCAGTGCTGAGTCAAAACTTATCAGACGGATAGAAGCGACAACGCCGCGCGGAGAGTTATTTGTATTCAATTTTACAAACTATAAATTAAATCAAAATATTTCTGACCAACGTTTTATTTATGATCCGCCTTCTTCTGCAAACGTGTATAATGATTTCCTTTTGTCAGATTGAGGCGTGTCAATGATGGAAAGTTATGGTATCATTCTGAAAAAGGCGCGAGAAGAAAAGAATCTTGACAGAGAGACAGTTGCGCGTGAAACGTCAATCACTATTGAATATATAAAAGGGCTTGAAGAAGAAGAGTCAGGTGTGTTTCCTGGCGAGCCGTATATGATAGGATTTCTACGGAACTATGCGGAGTATTTGGGAATAAATCCTGAAACAGTGATGACGTTATATCGGAGCAAGACTATTCAAGAAGCGCCAATGCCTGAGGGGTTGCTTGTAAAACACAAGCCGCGATTTTTTTGGCCGCTTGTAATTGGAATGAGTTGCTTTGCTGTTGTTGCAGTTGTTGCCACCATTTTATTAATTATTAAATTTAAACAGCCTGGTAAAAATCGGAATGTCATCATTGCTCATGGAGCCATGCCAAAAAATTATGAACTCAGTGACCGTCCGCTTAAAGCGCGGCTTTTTCACGGCGATCAAATCAGCTATCCGTCTGAAAAGGGAAAAATTATTCTTGCAGTGAGTGAAACGCTTGGTTCATTTGGATTGAGTACTCCTGTCGGCACGTTGTATGTTGACTTGGCAGAAGAGGCGGAACTTGATGTGGATGGAGATGCGCAAGGTGACGTCATCGTGTATGTATCAGATATATCTTCGACAGATGCTTCTCGCGGAGCAGAAGTGAGAATGCTTTTGCGTCGTCAAGATGACGATATGCTTTCAATAGACAGCATCGTTGCAGCCGATATCATGTCCGAAAGCGAAGTGCGTCGTGCGCACCAGCCGCGTATTATTCTTGAAGACAACCGCGCCTACCCGTTTACAGTAAATGCAGTATTCCGCGGGTCATGCGTGTTTCGCTCCAAAATAGATAGGCGGCAGTCTGAAGAAAATTATTTTATGAACGGTGAAATCATCACGATGACTGCAAACAACAGTTTGCGCATCTGGATGAGCAACGGCAATACAGTCAAATTTACTGTAATTGCAGATACACGTAGTTTTGATTTAGACATAGGCGCAGCGGGTCAGGTGCTTGTACAAGATATTCGCTGGGTGCGCGACTCGGAAGGCAGATACCGTTTGGTGGTTGTGGAGATTGACTAAGTTTTTTCTTGACGAGCACGGCTGTGCAAAAAATCAAGTTGATGCAGAGATAATCATCTCGCGATTGAGCGACTGCAACTTTGTTCAAACGCATGACGCAACGCGTGCAGATATAATAATCATCAATTCGTGTGGCTTTATTGAGAGCGCAAAAAAAGAATCGATTAATGCGGTGCTCGCGGCAAAAAAAAAAATATCCAGCTGCAAAAATTTTACTGACAGGCTGCCTTGCCGAGCGGTATGCACATGTGTTCAAAGAATCGCTTCCTGAAGCGGATGGCATTTTTGGCAACGGGGACTTGACAAAAATTGATGATGTCGTGCGCGCTCTGAAAAATGGCTTTCGCCCGATTGTAACGCCCAAGCAAGAAGGCATTTGCTGCGGCAACCGCAAAACACTGCTTTCGTTTCCTGGCAGCGCGTATGTGAAAATCACTGAAGGATGCAGCAATCACTGCACGTTTTGCGCAATTCCGCTTATACGTGGAGAAGTGCGAAGCCGCGCGGCTTCTGACATACTTGCAGAAATACAGCAGCTTGTTATGCGCGGCGTGTACGAAATCAATTTAATCGGGCAAGATGTTGCCGCGTACGGCACGGGGCAAAACGACAATGTGTTTGGCACAGGAACATTTCCGTTGCCACACATAGACGAGCATGGCGTAAACTGCGGCACAGACGCGCCGTCCGCGCTTTCACTGCTGCTCAGAAAAATTGACAAGCTTGCAGGCGATTTTGTCGTGCGTCTTTTGTACATTCACCCCGACCACTTTAACCGCGACATTCTGCCGGTTATGCACGGGAGTCGCCATCTCCTTCCATATTTTGACATTCCATTCCAGTCGGGCGACGATGCGCTCATACAGGCAATGAACAGGCGCGGTAGTGCAAAAGAATATGCTCGGCTTGTTGCAGACATTCGTGCGGTTTTGCCAAAGTCTGCAATCCGCACGACGTTTCTTACTGGCTTTCCCGGAGAAACGGAAGAAAACGCAGAGAATACGCGGGCGTTTTTAAAAACTATTCAGAGCGATTGGTCAGGCTGCTTTCCATATAGCAGAGAAGAAAACACTGGTGCGTATGCGCTTAAAAATCGCGTTCCCAAAAAAGTTGCAGTCGAACGGGCACAAATTCTTGAGCGCATGCAGGAACAAATTACGCGCGAGCGGCTTTTAGCGCGGTGTGGAAAATCGTATGATGTGCTCATTGAAGAAGTGATTGCAGACGAAGGGCTTGCAATTGGCCGCGCATTTTTCCAAGCGCCTGATGTTGACGGCAATGTTGTTGTGCGCTACAACATGCAAAAGGACGATGTGCGTGCGGGCAACGTAGCGCGCGTCGTAGCAGATTCTGTGAGCGGTGTTGACATTGACGCGCATTTTATTGCAACGGTACGCATAGCCTCTAACAATAGCGGACTGTTTTTCCGCGCCAAATAGAATGCGTTTTTTTACGATATTTTATTGCAGCAGTTTATAAGGAAGCGTTATGACAAAAAAAAATATACCATCGTATTTGGAGCAGCTCAATCCTGAACAGCGCCAAGCAGTTGAGCACGACGGCTCGCCGCTTTTGATTTTAGCAGGAGCAGGCAGCGGCAAGACGCGCGTGATTACAACAAAAATCGCATATCTTATCGGAGAAAAACATGTGGATGCGCGCTCAATTCTCGCGGCAACCTTCACAAAAAAAGCTGCAAATGAAATGCGTGAGCGGGCAATCGCTTTTGAAGGGCGTGCAGAACAGGCACAGATTTGCACATTCCATTCATTTGGTGCATGGTTTTTGCGCCGCCATGCAGATGAAGCGCATCTTGCTCCGTCATTCACTGTATACGATGACGACGACATGGCGACGCTCGTCGCAAGAGCAGTGCCGTCGTTGACAAAGCAGCAATCGCAGTTGTACGCGCACAAAATTGCGCTTGCAAAAGATTATTTTTTAACGAGCGACGACGATTTGAGCGCGCTAGATTTGCGCGGCGATTTGAATGAGATTTACAAAAAATATGAGGCGCGGCTATTAGAAACGGGCAATGCAGATTTTGGCGATTTGATAATGAAGCCTGTGCACGTGATGGAAGAAAATTTGCGCATCCGTGAGAACATGCGCTATCGCTTCCGCGTGATTATGGTTGATGAGTATCAGGATTCAAATGTGGCGCAGTTTCGTTTGTTGCAAGCGCTCGCAGGAGTTGACGAAAACTCAGGCACGTATGTGTGCGTTGTTGGCGACGATGACCAGTCAATCTATAAATTTCGAGGAGCAGAGATTCAAAATATTTTGACGTTCCGCGAAAAGTTTCCAAATACAAAAATTATTAAACTCGTGCGGAACTATCGCTCAACTGCAAAAATTCTTGCTGCCGCAGACGCTGTTGTAAACAACAACACAGGCAGAATAGGCAAAACGCTTTTGGCAGAACGCGGCGAAGGCAAGCAGCCTGTGCTTGCATATGTGCTCAATCAAGACGAAGAGGCAATTTTTTGCGCAAACATGATTCAAAAATCTGTTGAAAAAAATGCGCAATACAGCGATTGGGCAATTTTGTACCGCACAAATGCGCAGTCGCTTTCGTTTGAGCAAGAATTTTTGCGCAGGAAGATTCCATATGCTGTTGTGGGCTCGCTCAAATTTTATGAGCGCGAAGAAATCAAAGACACGCTCGCTTTTCTTTCGCTTGTGGCAAACGAGCGCGACGAGATTGCGTTCCGTAGAATCGTGAATAAACCTGTGCGCGGCATCGGCGAAAAAACGCAAGATATGATTGTTGCGCTCTCACGTGAAAAATCGCAGAGTTTGATTGCATCTGCGTCAGCGATTGAAGGATTGGCAAAAAAAGCGAAAGAAGGCGTGCGTGAGTTTTGCGCGGCGTTTGAAGAAATCATAAAAACATTTTCGAGTGATGGAAAACTTTCGCTCCTCATTGAAAAAATTATTACTGCGGCTGGACTGCTTGAATATCACCGCACGCAAGATGAAATTGCAAGCACTCAGCGCGTTGCAAACATGCAGGAACTGATGAACAGTGCTGCGCTGTATGAGTGCAGTATGGACGGATTGCTCGCGTTCCTTGATTCAATTGCGCTTGACCGCTCGCTTGAAGCGGGTAGCGATGAAGAAAGCGACAGAGTAACGCTCATTACGCTGCACAACACAAAAGGGCTTGAGTTTCCGCGCGTTGTCATTACGGGCATGGAAAACGGCGTGTTCCCACGTGGCGACAAAACATCTAGCGAGCTGGAAGAAGAACGCCGCCTTTTTTATGTAGGCATTACGCGTGCACAAAACGAGCTGTACGTTACATCGTGCATGCAGCGGCGCATGTACGGGCGGACGGAGTTTATGGAGCCGAGCATATTCCTTGAAGAAGCGGGCGATGTTTTTCGAGTGATTGGTAAAAAGCCGCACGATGATGCTTATGGCGTTTCTCGTTACGGAGGCGCTTATCGCTCGTGGGAACGCGGCAGCACGTGGCGCGGCATGCAATCGGTTGGCGCTGAAAATGCGCTTTTGCAAAAATGGCAGCGCGGCGTGCGTGTTTTTCACGACGACTACGGTTACGGCAGCATTGTGAAAAGCAGCATGAGCGGCGACGGCGAGTTTGTGATTGCAGTGCAGTTTGAAAACGGCGCGCAGAAAAAGTTCATGCCCGAATATCAATCGCACTTGCTCATGATTGTGCGGGAATAAAAGTCGCGCATTTTTTGTGATTTTTCCCTCGTTTTATGCTATAATTAACACACTTATTTTTATGGAGTGTAGCTATGGAAAAAACGAAAGTGTATTGGGCAGATTTTCGTACGAGTTTGAGCGAAAATCTTACACAGAAAATGATTCGGCTCATCAAAAAAGCTGGCATTGAAAACATTGATTTTGGTGAAAAATTTGTGGCAATCAAATTGCATTTTGGCGAACCTGGAAATCTTGCGTATCTTCGACCTCAATATGCGCGTTCTCTTGCTGAATTTATTAAAAGCAAAGGCGGGCGCCCATTTCTTACCGACTGCAACACGCTGTATGTGGGCATGCGCAAAAACGCGCTTGACCATCTTGAAGCTGCGTACATGAACGGATTTTATCCGCTTGCAACTGGCTGCCAAGTGATTATCGGTGACGGTTTGAAAGGCACTGACGAATCGCTTGTCGATTTTCCTGAAGGAGAATTTATTAAGAATGCAAAAATCGGGCGTGCGGTAACAGACGCAGATATAATAATTTCGCTCAATCATTTTAAGTTGCACGAAGCAACGGGCTTCGGCGGCGCAATAAAAAACATTGGCATGGGAGCTGCGAGTAGGGCAGGAAAGATGGAGCAACATGCGCAAGGAAAGCCTGAAGTTGAGCAAAGTCTGTGCATCGGCTGCGGAAACTGCGCGCGCGAGTGCGGTCAAGATGCAATTGAATTTGTTAAAGCAAGCGGCAACGAGCGCAAAGCGTTCATCAATCAAGAGACGTGCGTAGGCTGCGGCCGCTGCATAGGCGCATGCCCCACAGACGCAACACGCCCTCAGTGGGACAACACAAACGAAACGCTTTGTCGCAAAATGGGCGAGTATGCTGCCGCTGTAGTGAAAGGCAAGAAGCAGTTTCACATTTCGCTTATCACGGACGTGTCGCCGTGCTGCGACTGTCATGCAGAAAACGATGCGCCGCTCATTCCAAATGTCGGCATGTTTGCATCGTTTGATGCAGTTGCACTTGACAAAGCGTGTGCAGATATGGCGAACAAGCAGCCGCGACTGCCTGGCACAATACTTGACAGGCTTAAAGCTGCAAATGGCGACTTGTTTTGCGATGTGCATCCAACGACTGTTTGGAAAGCGCAGCTTGAGCAGGCGGAAAAAGTTGGCATGGGAAAGTGCGAGTACGAGTTAATAAAAATTTAACCAATACAATTTTTGTCAAGCGTTATATCTCCGTGCAAGCAAAGCGGCAAAGACACGCTGCGTAAAAATCGCTATACTAGTGATATGAGCCGCGTGCGTTGTATAATAGTTCTTTTTGCTTCTCTTGCGTTCATCTCGTGCCGCTCGATACGCACTGTCAGCTATGAGATTGAAAAGGAGCATGTTGCAAGCGAGCTGCGCATTGTGCAGATTTCTGATTTTCATTCAAATGATTTTGGTTCAGACGAGAGCAAACTTATTAAAAAAATCAAAAATGCAGAACCTGACATCATCGTTATTACTGGCGATTTATATGACAGGCGCATGGGTGAAGAAAAATATTTTGGCAATGTCGAACTGCTGTTGTCTGGCATTCAGAACATATGCCCGATTTTTTTTGTGACAGGCAATCACGATTTTGTTAATTTGCAGTTTGCAGAAAAATATGCGTTGCTCGAAACATATGGCGTGCGCATTTTGCATGATGAGTTTTTATTTTTTTTGCATGATGATGGGGCAGTTGTCATTGCTGGCATTCACGACCCGTATTTTGATTTAGGTGATGCTGTGGCGCACATTATGCGTGACCAAAAAGAAAAATATCGTGCACGGCTTGCATCTCTTGCAAAAAAAACACGCGAGGCAGTTGCAGCATATGAAGAACAAAATGGACAGCGCGTTTTGTTTACCGTGCTGCTTGCGCATCGTCCTGAATATGTAAGCGACTACGAGCAGTATGATTTTGACATTATCTTAAGCGGTCACACGCACGGCGGGCAGTGGCGTTTTCCTCCATTCATAAACGGCGTGTATGCGCCTGGTCAAGGCGTATTTCCCAAATATGCAGGCGGCAAATATGTGCTCAAAAATGAAGCTGCAACAATTATGATTGTGTGCCGCGGGCTTTCATATCAACAGCCAAAAGTGGCGCGCATTTTTAATAATCCTGAACTGGTGCTCGTGCGCGTAATAAAAATGCAGGAGAAAAAGAAAAAACGGTAAACGGCGTGCGGTACGTTTCTTCTCAATTGCAAAAGTATCTGTTTTAAAGTAAAATTATTTTATAATCATGCAGATAATGCGAGGCATTCTATGATCAGTTTAATAATATTTATTGTAATCGCAGTTTTTATTGCAGTGTTCACAGGATTCAATATTGGCAACACATGCAATGTCAATGTGATTTTTTACACGTTTGAAAGCGTGCCTGTGTTTATTACAATCATCGTGTCGTTTGTTGCGGGGGTAATCATTGCGCTGCCGTTTTCGTTCGGCAAGGGCAGGAGCATTGCGGCAAAAAAAATCTCGAAGATAAAAGCGCGCGCTGAAAAAGATGCGCTCAAAAAAGCGAGCGAAGCTGGAAAAGATATTGCCAAGCATGATGTTGCAAAAAATCACGAGGAAAATCAAACAGAGAAAAAATGAAGCGTACGTGTTGTTTTTCCGCTTTGTTGCTGTTCTTGCTCGTAGCGTTTTCTGGTGCGGCGCAAACAGTTGATAAAAATCAAAATGCTTCTGATGGTGGCGCCCATGCTGCACCGCTCGCGCGTGAAGTGGTGAACGAGGCTGCAAAAAAAGAGAGCGCAGAAGAATCTGCTGCCTATATTGCAGAGCGTATTGCTGCAATTGCTGCGCCGCAGGAAAAGCGCGCGCTCTATGCGTTTCTTGGTTCATTGCAAGAGCATATGGCGCGCTTTGACGATGCCAGAAAATCGTATGCCGCCGCTGCTGCAATAAGCGCAGGAGATGCTGCCGGCATGCCTAAAAAATCAAGCGAACAACTTGTGCTCGATGCAGTGCGGTGCGCGCTCAGCACGGGCGACTACACGACTGCTGACAGCTACTTGAATTCTGCTGTGCGCAATGCAAGCGATGAAACAATTCAAGCGCATATAAAATTATACGCGCTGTGGAGCCAGTTGTGCCGCGCAAACGTGAGCGCAGATTTAGATGAAAGCGTTGTCATGCTCAAAGCATATGCGTCGCTTGCCTCAATGAAAAGCGTAAAGCCTTCTGTACTTTTGACGCTATGGTACATCACTGGAGAAACGGCGTGGGCAGAATTGTTAAGAAAAGAGTTTCCGTCGTCGCTTGAAACAGGCATTGTGCACGGTGATGTGCAGCTGCTTCCTGCACCATTTTGGTATTTTTTGCCGCGTAACGAAGCCGCAGTTCCTAAAATAGATTCGCGCGTAGAGCTGGCGGAAAGCGGAATGCCGGTGACACAGGGAAAAACAAGTACGGCATCTTCGGCAGGTACGTCGTCAGGAGCACAGGCAGAAACTGCGCAATCAAGCGCTGGCAAAAGCACGGCTTCGCAAGCAGGTACAACTTCCCAGAAGCGCACGCTGCAACTCGGTTTATTTCGTGAAAAAGCGAATGCAGACAAACTTGTTGCTACGCTCAAAGAAAAAGGGTTCAGCGCGTATATCACTTCTGAAACGCGTGCGAGCGGCACAACATATTATCTTGTGTTGGTTGACGAAACAGATTCCTCTATTGGTGACACACTGCGCACTGCGGGCTTTGAATTCTATCCGCTGTAGCATTGTTTCTTATTTTTTCTTTTTTGCAGACGCGGCAGCTTTAATAAATTCGCGGAAAAGCGGTCCTGCTTTGTTTGGGCGGCTTTTGAATTCAGGATGGAATTGCACGCCTACCATCCATGTATGCGTTGCCACTTCGCAAATTTCTACTAAATTGCGTTCAGGATTCACGCCTGCAATGATGAGCCCCGCGTTTTGAAAATCGCTGCGATATGCGTTGTTAAACTCGTAGCGGTGGCGATGACGCTCCCAAATCGTTTTTGCACCATACGCTTTTTCTGTGAGCGTTCCTGCTGCCACTTTACACTCGTATTTGCCAAGTCGCAATGTGCCGCCAAGTATTTTGCCATTTTGGTCGCTCATTAAATCTATGACAGGGTATGGCGTATTTTTGTCCATTTCCGATGAGTTCGCATTTTCAAAATGAAGCACATTGCGCGCGTATTCAATGACGAGAATCTGCATGCCAAGACAGATGCCAAAATACGGCACGTTATGTGTCCGCGCGTATTTTGCAGCAAAAATCATGCCTTCTATGCCGCGGTCGCCAAAACCGCCTGGCACGATAATGCCGTCTGCATGTTTTAAACGCGCTGCTGTTGTCTGTTCACTTGTGAGCGCTTTTGAATCTACCCAATCAATGCACACTTCCGCTTCGTTGTGAATGCCGCCGTGTATGAGCGCTTCAACGACAGACAGATACGCATCGTGCAATTCAATATATTTTCCTACGAGCGCAATGGTCACTTTTTGTTTTGGATTGTTGAATTTGGCAACCATCTCGTGCCAGTCGTCAAGGTTTGATTTTGCATTTTTAAGACCGAGTGTCTCGCATACAGCAGCGCCGAGTCCCTCGTTTTCCATCTGCAATGGCACTTCGTAGATTGATTTTGCATTTAAGTTTTGAATGACATGGCTCGTTTCTACATTGCAAAACGACGCAAGTTTTTCGCGTGTTACAGAGTCTATAGGTTCTTCCGTGCGCAGCATGATGATGTTAGGCTGAATGCCAAGCCCCTGCAACTCTTTTACTGAATGCTGCGTGGGTTTTGTCTTGAGTTCTTCTGCTTTTTTCATGTACGGCACAAGCGTCAGATGAATGTAGCAGCAGTTTTCCTCACCTACGCGATATTTTATTTGGCGGATAGCTTCAATGAATGGAAGCGACTCTATGTCTCCCACAGTGCCGCCCACTTCTGTTATGATGACGTCAGCATTTGTCTCTTCTGTTGAGAGGAGCATGCGTCGTATAATCTCTTCGGTGACGTTTGGAATAACTTGTACCGTGCCGCCGCCGTAGCCGCCCTCGCGCTCTTTGTTGAGCACTGCAAGGTATACGCGCCCCGCAGTTGTGTTTGACGACTGTGACAAAGACGCGTCTGTAAAACGCTCGTAGTGCCCAAGGTCCAAGTCAGTTTCCGCGCCATCGTCAGTGACAAACACTTCTCCATGCTGAATGGGATTCATTGTGCCTGGGTCGATATTTAAATACGGATCAAATTTTTGATTGACAACTTTGTAGCCGCGGCTTTTGAGAATAAGCCCAATGGATGCGGCAGAAATCCCTTTGCCGAGACCAGATACAACTCCGCCAGTGATAAAAATATATTTCGCCATTGCAGCAATCATATCAAAAATCAGTGCGTTCGTCCATAAACTTTTGCTATGTATTCTGTTAAATGTGCAAGCGCTTTTTCTGCTGCAAGTTGATTTGACTCAAGTAGTACGCGAAATGTGCTTGCAGGTATTTTCATAATCTTGCAGTCGGTGAGTGCGGCTGCTTCTCCGATTCGCTGTCGTTCAAGTATGCACGCTTCTTCGCCAAAAGAAGTTCCTTTGTCGCAGTAGCAGATGTTGTCGTTTACTGTCAATGTCACTGTTCCGCTTACGACGTAGTATGAATCGGTGGGTATGTCGCCTGTGGAAAAAATAATGTCGCCCGCCTTGTATGTGCTTACATTGTCTGTGTCCATCAGAAGTGAGGGCGTAATGAACAGCACGCGCTTTATAATCGAGATGATTTTTGTGTCGTCGCGTTCAGGGAGCAGGTATAACTCGCCGAGCACAAGCGAATCAAAAAACTGGATAATGTAGATTATCTGCGCGCATATTAAAAACAGCGTAAAGAACATGTACATTTGAAACAATAAAATCATAAGACCGCTCAAGATGCCGTATATGACATTGTAATTTGAAACATTCATAAATTTTTTTGTGAATATCGTTATAATAAAAAATGAGAGCGTGCACAGCGCAGCGCACATCATGCAGAGCGACAGTTTTGGCTTTGTCCGTGACATAAAATAATAAGCAAGCGTTATGGCTATGAAGATGAGCGCAAATTCAGAAAACGTAATAGCCATGCTTGGTAAAAAACCAAGTATCTTGACGGGAAGATATATGCGGTGCGTTAAAAAAAACGAGTGCATAAATAGCTGCCTGATTGCGAATATGGCGAGAATGATGATGACCGATATGATGATGAGTGTAATCTCAGACATGAATATGAGCGCTTGATTGAACAACGGTCGAGATTTTATCTTGTAGTGAAAAATACGTTGAAGTCCCTGCATCATGCTGGCAAATGATTTTCGCGCCATCCATAAAATAAAAAACACGAGCAAAAAATCATACAAGTTGAGCACGTTGTGCCTCATAAGCGTGTCTATGAACGACTGCATGTTGAACATCTGTTTATATTCAGCGGCTCTCGTTAGAATTGATTCGATAAGCGTTGGGTCAGCGTGGATGATGCGCACGAGGATGGTAAGTACAATCATTACAATAGGGATGAACGAAAACAAAAAACTGAATGCGCATGCCGCAGCGCACGTATACAGATTATTTTGAATGTAAAACGTCAATATCAAATAAATAAACTGACCGAGCATATTTTTTGATAAATAGTTTTTTTCTCGCATGATGTGCTTGTGGCTCATTTACTGATTTTTTTTGTTATGCGCTTTTGTCATATAATCAGTTGTGTCTTTCTGATGCGCGTTGATTATGCTGTTTACGTTGTGTTGCAGCAATGCCGTTATGTAATCGTGAATGATTTTTTTTGCCGTAAGCGACAGTTCGTGTGAAAACAGCAACACAAGCTTGCAGTAATTTTGATTCGGCATAGAGGCGTAAACGGTGGCGGCACATTCAAACGATTTGTTGCCTAAATATACGGCGACGGCATGTTTGTCGTTATTTACTTGAAAAAAATCTGCGTGTTGATTTGGTAAAATGCATGCAGCTCCAGCCACGCTTATGTCTATTAATAAAAGTTTGTATTCTTTGTTGTTGTGCTTGATGAGCACTGATGCATTTGATGCATCTGCACACGACGCGCGTACATAGCGCCTCCTGCCTTTTGCACCGAATTTATCAAGAATTTTTATGATGATTTGCGTCGTGTTTTCAAGACTTTCCTCCCGCATGATAAAACCTGCTGCAACAGTGTCATTGTTGATGAACATGTGGTTGTCTGTTTTGCTCATATGTGATGACAGTACGCCAAAAATAATTGAAGGGAGCTCCTCTTTACATGACGTGATAAAATTGAACCACTGCTCATGCGAAAGCTTGTCGTCAATATTGATAAAGCACAGGGCATCGGGAAATTCACGAAGCACATTTTTTGCATCTTGATATTCCGCTATTGTGTACACTTCAAATTCTTCTTCTACCAAACGCGGAATGATGACAGTGCGCGTTGAAAATACTGGATTAATAAAGATAACTTTGCGTCCGTACAGCGGGTTTTGATTTGTTTCCATGTTATCTGTAAGTATACCACATGTTCTAGAAATCTGCCAGCTTGGGTGCGCGCGGATACGGAATGACATCGCGCAAGTTTGCCATGCCCGTTACGTAGCGCAAAAGTCGTTCAAAGCCAAGTCCGAATCCTGAATGCGGCACGGTGCCAAATCTACGCAAGTCAAGATACCACTCGTAATTTGTCATATCCATGTTGCGCGCGCTACATGCTGCAAGCAGCTTGTCGTAGTTTTCCTCGCGCTCGCTTCCGCCAATAATTTCGCCAATTCCTGGCACAAGCACATCTACCGCTCTAACTGTTTTTCCATCATCGTTCTGCTTCATGTAAAACGCTTTAATGTCTTTTGGATAGTTGTACACCATGACGGGACTTTTAAAAATTTCTTCAGTAAGGCATCTCTCATGCTCCGTTTGCAAATCGCAACCCCAGTACGGCTTGTATGCAAATTTGTCTGCATATTTTGCCAGTTCGTCGATTGCGTCTGTATATGAGATGCGCTTAAATGGCGTTTCTGCAACATGTGTGAGCATGTCAATTAATCCGTTTTGAATGCGTTTGTCAAAAAATTCTAAATCTTCGCGGCATTTTGTGAGCGCCCAGTTTACAAGATATTTGATAAAATCTTCGGCAGTGTCCATGTCGTCGTTCAAATCGTAGAACGCCATTTCCGGCTCAATCATCCAGAACTCAGACAAGTGGCGCGGCGTGTTTGAATTTTCTGCGCGGAATGTGGGACCGAACGTGTACACGCGGCTCAACGCAGTCGCAAGCGTTTCTGCTTCAAGCTGACCGCTCACCGTAAGGCTTGCTTTTTTTCCAAAAAAATCTTTACTGTAGTCGATAAGTTCTGCCGCTGTTTCTGCCTGCTTTCCTTTGTTTCCCGCTTTTACGCCAAGTGCTGCAATTTTTTCAAGCGACAGCGATGTTACTTGGAACATCTCTCCTGCGCCTTCAGCATCGCTGCATGTGATGATTGGCGCGTGAATGTACTGAAAGCCGCGCTCTTGAAAAAACGAGTGCACGGCGAACGCCATTTGGTTGCGCATTCTGAATACGGCTCCAAACGTGTTCGTCCTCGCGCGCAAATGCGCATTGTCCCGAAGATATTCCATAGACATTTTGTTTTTTTGCAGCGGATACGATTCTGCAGGGCACTCGCCAAGAATTTCAAGCTTTTCAAGAATCACTTCCACCGCTTGGCCTGAAGCAGGAGATTGCACGAGCGTTCCGCACGCGCGCACTGACGCACCGGTGTTTATTTTTTTCAGATTGCTTTCTATTTGTGAAATGTCTGCTGTCTTTGCAGGCGAGGCGCGGTCAAACGTGAGTTGAATAGATGCAAAGCAGCTGCCGTCATTTACATGGATGAACACAAGGTTTTTTGAGTCGCGCATAGTACGCACCCAGCCACATACAATCACGCTCCTGCCGTCTGGCTTTGACGTGAGCATATCTTTAATGAGAATCGGTATCATGGTGTGATTGTAGCGATTTTGCGCAGTTTGAGCAATGACAGCGGGCAGCTGCATCGCAAACGGGGCGGAGTGTGACGATTGGCGCACAGTTGCATTACGTAGTTGTTTGATGTATATTATTTATAATAGTCCATATATCGTGTGACAAGGAGGTTGTTTATGTACGTGTTTCAAAAAATGCAACATCGCCACATGTTTGCATCTGTGCTGCTTGCATGTGCATTTTTCTTTGCAGGATGTGCATTTGATTTTGGCAATAGAAATAACGAAGAAGAACAAATAGTAGAAGCAAAAAGGCAGTCATATGCTGTTAAACCTGTACAAGGCAAAAAAGCATACGCAGTGCTTTTAAATCCTACGCTTACGCCGCTTAAAAATATACGATATGTTGCTTATGCAACTGGTGTAAGTGGCTTTAACGCACCTCCAACGCATAGAAGCGCAAACGTAGACATGCCAAAAGTTACGCTGCCACAAAACACGCACTTTAGGCCAAAAGACGGCATTCAAGAGTTTTTAGCTGCAAACAAAAAAGGTGCGCGATTTGCGATGCCTGCAATAGAAAACCCTGTTTTCGCGGTTACGCCAATAACGCCTGTCGTTGATACAACTACAAAAGACATTTATATAGACACAAAAATTGACATAACGACAGGCTCGATAAGCTATGAAAAAAAGCGCGCAACATTAAAATACGGCAGCGGCAGCACAAAATGCTATGTATGGCTTGTAGATGACTATAAAGATGTTGTTACTGAGGCACGATGCGAAGAAGTTGGGAAAACATTTGACGAAACATACGAGCTTGTGCGCGAAGTTTTTGGAAACGAGAGCGACAAGCTTATTCCGTTTGACGCTCAAACTATTGACGACTTTAAGCCTATGACAGACTATTCTGACACTGGCACGAAAGTGAATATCGTTCTTTATGATATAGCGCCAGATGCAAGCGCAACTACAGATGAACAAAAAGCAAATGGCGTGCAGGGCTATTTTTCTGGCAAAGACTATTATGCGTTTGATAAATATAACGGCAAAGAAGAAACATACTCAAACAAAGGAAAATATTTTTATGTAGATGCCTATGCCGTTAAGATAAATCCAAAAGAATGTTATTCAACACTTGTGCACGAGTTTCAGCATATGATTCATTTAAATCAAAAAACGTTCAGTTCAAAAAAATCAGGCGGAATAGCCACAGCTACTTGGTTTAATGAAATGCTTTCGCTTTTGTGTGAAGACGCGCTAAAAGAAGAAATAAATCCTGGCACACCGAATGGGTTGCAGGGACGCTTGCAAAACTTTAATCAATATTACTGGCTTTCTGGAATAGAATATAATACGGAAGATTCCAGTTCGGCAGTTATCGCATACGCAACACTTTACACGTTCGGTGCATATCTTGCCCGCACATATGGCGGCATTGATTTGATAAAGGAAATGTCTACAAACGCATATGCAGATGAAGCAGCAATTATTGAAGCGATAAAATCATGCGGCCATTCCACAACAGCAGGCGGCAAACAACTTGCTATGGCGCAACTGTTGCGTGAATTTGCTGATGATGTGCTCGTTGGAGCTGCAAGCAGCGGATTGAAGAAAAATGTTGCATGGAGTGAATCGCCATTTTCGTATACATACCCGCTAATGCCACTCGATTTATGTAGCGATTCATATGCATGGAAAAACGGCACAGGCAGTGGTAAAATAGATGATGAGCTTTTTTATAATAACGTGACAGGTTCGGGTACTTTCACAGGTCCCCTTATCTTTAGACCAAATGCGCGTTTGACTGGCAGACCCCTGCGTCCGTACGGATTTTTATTTTACTATTTAGGTACAACAGACGGAAGCGGGCAAATTACGCTCGATATAAGTGCGGGGGCAGCGAACCAAGAAATTGTGCTTGTGTATGAGGATTAATGCATGAAAAAATTTTTTATTTTGCTTGTAGTTTTTTTGTGCGCCATCCCTTTTTTCGCTTCCGGCAAAAAAGACAAAACTGTTGTTGGGCGAATTGCGCTTTTTGGAAGCGCACCGATAGATGTTTTTGCAGGGCTTGTCACAAATGATGGCAAGCAGTATACGCTTGATGCATCGGAAATAGGCTTGTCGCTTGAAGAACTTTCCGCACTTCAAGGATATGTGCTTGAATGCAGCGGAACGATTATCCGCAGAAAAAAAGCCGCGCTTTCAGTAAAGTCGCTTAAAGATGGCGTGTTCGTGTTGCATTCATATAAAATGCGCGAATAGTGCGTCTGCATTCAGCGTTGTTCTGCATGTATTGTTGCATGCCGTGTATTTCCAGTACCTTGCAATACTCGTGACGATGTTGTATACTTATGGGCATCTTTAAAAACTTGCTTTTAGGACTTGCAGTCGGTAGAGAATACGCTGGTTAGCTCGCAGTTGAGTTAATCAGTGCTTCCTTCATATATTTTTTGAAACTATAATGTAGCAGGCGGGGAAATAGGGCGATGCGAAAAAAATCGATAGAAAGCGTTTTTCTCAAAAGGCTGTCAGTGCTTGCAGAACGCAATGACCCCATAAATCCCAATTTATACGAAAAATACGATGTAAAGCGCGGATTGCGTCATGCAAATGGCACAGGTGTGCTTGTCGGTCTTACGCGAATAGGTGATGTTGTAGGCTATGACATTGTTGATGGCAAAAAAGTACCTATTCCCGGCAGGCTCATTTATCGCGGCTACGATGTTGAATCATTGATAAAAGATGCCGAGCACACAAAGCATTTTGGCTACGAGCAATGTGCATACTTGCTGCTGTTTGGCGAGCTTCCTACGCAAAAGCAATTCGACGAGTTCAAGCAGTTTTTAGGGGTGCACCGCACATTGCCGCCAAATTTTACTGAAGACATGATTATGAAAGCGCCTTCAAGCGATATTATGAACAAAATGGCGCGCGGCGTATTGGCAAGCTACTCATACGATTCTGACCCTGAAACTAGAGATGTGGCAAACGTGTTGCGCCAATGCATTGAACTTATTGCGCGCTTTTCAACGCTCGCCGCTTATGCGTATCAGGCAAAGCGCCGCTTTTACGACAGCAAGAGCATGTACATTCACAATCCGCTTCCAACGCTCTCAACTGCTGAAAATTTTCTGCGCCTTATTCGTCCCGATAAAACTTATACGCGCCTTGAAGCGGAAACGCTCGACTTGGTGCTGATTCTTCACGCAGAGCATGGCGGCGGCAACAATTCAAGCTTGACCGTGCATGTTGTTTCATCGGCAGACACAGACACGTATTCTGCCATTGCAGCTGCAATCGGCTCGCTAAAAGGCAGGCGGCACGGTGGTGCGAATATTCGCGTTGTGGAGATGATGGATGACATCAAAGCGCATGTAAAAGACTGGACGAGCGAAAAACAGCTGCAAGCGTATTTAACAAAAATTGCCAAAAAAGAGGCATTTGATAAAACAGGTTTGGTTTACGGCATGGGGCACGCTGTTTACACGGTGAGCGACCCGCGCTGCATTTTGCTCAAGAAAAAAGCTTCTGCGCTTGCAAAAGAAAAAGGTTTTGAAGACGAGTATCGCTTGTACAAACTCATAGAAAAAATTGCGCCGCCGCTCCTTATGGAAATGCATGGCAGCGACAAGCAAATCTGTGCGAATGTTGATTTTTATTCGGGCTTTGTCTACGCGCTGCTCGGTATTCCGTATGAGCTTTTTACGCCGCTTTTTGCCATTGCGCGCATTGCCGGGTGGAGCGCGCACCGCATTGAAGAAATTGTTGCAGGTGGAAAAATCTATCGCCCTGCGTACAAAAATGTGAGCGAAGAACGTTCGTATGTTCCCATTGAAAAACGCAGGCGCTCATGATTGAACGGCTCGACAAAGTGCTTGCGCATGACGGCTTTGGCACGCGGCGCGAAGTGAAAAAGCTCATTCATGTGGGCAAAGTTGTTGTAAATGAAAATATTGTAAGAGACGAATCTTTTAAAGTTGATTTGAATACAGACGCTGTCTTTGTTGACGGCAAAAAGCTTGTTTTTGCGCAGTTCGCATATGTGATGATGAACAAGCCCGTAGGTTACGTGTGTGCGAATAGAGACGGCTTGCACGAAACAGTGTTCAGCTTGCTTGACAAAAAATATCGCACGCCATTTTTTGAAAGCAACTTGCATCTTGTGGGCAGACTCGACAGAGACACTGAAGGCTTGCTCATTTTTACAACAGATGGCGCGCTCACGCATTATGTGACATCCCCACGCACGCATGTTGGTAAAACGTATTTTGTAAAACTTGCACAAAAAGTTGACAAGAAAATGCAATTCACGTATGCGACACGGTTTGCAGGAGGCATCCACATTTTGCCTGAAAGGAACGAGCGCGCGCACGCCTGCAAGCCCGCCGTGCTCATGTGGCGTGACAAAACTACAGATGAAACTGATGAATGCGAGTTGATAATCTATGAGGGGAAGTTTCATCAAGTAAAGCGGATGTTTGCCGCGCTCGGAAATGAAGTCATCTATCTCAAGCGGATTGCAATTGGCGGGCTGCTGCTTGATGTGTCGCTTGCGCTGGGGCAGTGCCGCGAACTCACTGAAGAAGAAATAGCTGTAGTAAAAGAGATTGAAGCGCCTGCTGAATACGCAAGATATGTCGCATGCAGTTGGTGACAGAGGAGCTGGTTATGCGTTCAGATATTGAGATTGTGCAGGAAAATACGTTGCTGCCGATTGTTGAAATTGCAAAAAAGATTGCCATTGCAGAAGACGAGCTTGAATGTTATGGAACATACAAAGCAAAACTCACTATGAAAAAATTGCGCGAGTTGCAAACTATTGATGCATCGCACACAGCTCAAAAATCGCAACGCGGGCGGCTTATTTTAGTGACGGCGATTACACCTACTCCCGCAGGTGAAGGCAAATCGACTGTTTCCATAGGGCTTGGCGACGGGCTCAACAAAATTGGCAAAAAAGCGGTGATTGCGCTGCGCGAGCCGTCGCTCGGTCCATGTTTTGGCGTAAAAGGCGGGGCGTGCGGAGGTGGATATGCGCAGATAGTGCCTATGGAAGAAATCAACTTGCACTTTACCGGTGACATTCATGCGGTTTCGATTGCGAACAATTTAATCGCCGCGCTTATCGACAATCACATTCAGCAGGGAAATGAGCTTGGCATTGACGCGCGTACTATTACCTGGAAACGCTGTGTTGACTTGAACGACCGCGAGCTGCGTGCAGTTGTCGTCGGTCTTGGCGGAAAAACAAACGGCGTTGTGCGCGAGGAGCATTTTTGCATTTCAGTTGCAAGCGAGATTATGGCGATTGTATGCTTGTCGCGCACTATTTCAGAATTGAAAGAGAAGCTTTCAAACATCGTGATTGCGCAAAACATGCGCGGCGAGTTTGTGCGCTTTGACGATTTGCATTGCACGGGAGCTGTTGCAGCTCTTTTAAAAGATGCGCTCCGTCCCAACATAGTGCAGACGCTTGAAAAAACGCCTGTGTTTGTGCACGGCGGACCGTTTGCAAATATTGCGCACGGTTGCAACTCCATAAACGCAACGCTTGCAGCTCTTGCGCTCAGCGACTATGTTGTAACGGAAGCAGGATTTGCCGCAGATTTAGGCGCGGAAAAATTCATGGACATAAAATGCCGCATGTTCAATCTTGCGCCGACTGCTATTGTAGTTGTGGCGACTGTGCGCGCCCTCAAAATGCATGGCGGAGTAGAGAAGACGCGCCTTTTTGAGCAAAATGCGCGCGCGCTTGCAGAAGGCTTTGCAAACTTGAAAACACATCTTGAAAATATTGCACAATTTGGCGTGCCGGCGCTTGTAGCAATTAATAAATTTTCAGGCGATACGCAGGAAGAACTCGACACGCTCATTTCGTTATGCGAGTCGTGTGGCGCGCGCGCAGTTGTGTGCGAAGCGTGGGAGAAAGGCGGAAAAGGTGCGGTGGAACTCGCGCATGCTGTTGACGCGCTCTGTGAAAGCACAACTGCGCAGTTTCACATGCTCTATGAAGACGCTTTACCGCTCAAAGAGAAGATCGAAAAAATTGCAAAAGACATATATCGAGCGGGAAGCGTTGCGTTTGAAGCCAGTGCGCTCAAAAAACTCAAGAAGTTTGAAGAATCGGGATACGGCGCGTTTCCCGTGTGCATTGCAAAAACGCAAAGCTCACTCAGCCATAACGCTTCATTGCGCGGCGCACCATTTGGCTATGTGTTTCCAGTAAAAGATGTACAACTGTATGCGGGTGCAGGATTTGTTGTAGCACTTGCAGGAGACGTCATGGTGATGCCTGGCTTGCCAAAATTGCCTGCCGCACTCAATATAGATGTCGGCAATGACGGAAAAATTGTCGGGCTGTTTTAACGCCATAGAGTTTTGCATTTTATATTTTTTATTAATTATTATTATTTTTCTTGACAATTGTTAATAATTCAGTGTATTATATGAAGGCAGCCTTTTAAAACTGGCTGGATGCTTTGCCGCCCCGTACAGTTTTTTGAGGCTTCTTTAAATAATAAAATAGTATTGCTCCTATCGGTCATCTTTTACAGATAGCTAACGCGAAAGTTTTATAAGGAGGCATCTATGACAGGATTGCCATTTGTTCTTGTGTTTGTGCTTGCAATTGTCGTGATGGTCGTTGCAATTTCAAAATTCAAGATTCATCCATTTATTTCAATCATGTGCATTTCTTTGCTGCTCGGTTTAATCGCAGGCATTCCGCTTGTCGATACAAAAGCGACAGATGGTAGAACGGTGCAGGGATTGGCAAATGTCATCGGTGCAGGTTTTGCCGGAACATTTACAAGCATAGGAATTGTCATCATACTCGGTGCGCTCATAGGAACAATTCTTGAGAAAACAGGCGCAGCGCTCAAGCTGGCAGATATGATTATCCGTCTTGTCGGAAAAAATCATCCTACGACAGCGATTGAGCTTATGGGATGGGTTGTCTCTATTCCCGTTTTCTGCGATTCGGGATTTGTCATTTTGAATCCGATTAGAAAGGCGCTCGTAAACAGAACAGGCGTTTCTTCTGTTGCGATGACATTTGCGCTTTCAGCAGGTTTGTATATTTCGCACGTGTTTATTCCGCCGACACCTGGTCCAATTGCGGCCGCAAATACGCTCGGCATTGGCGACAATTTGCTGCTTGTTATGGGCATGGGCGTGCTCTGCTCAATTTTGCCGCTTGTTGCCGGATACTTTTTTGCAAAATATATCGGTGGCACGGTACGCGCAGACGATGAAGTTGATTCTGGTAAAGTGGCAAAGACCTATGAAGAGCTTATTGCAGAATTTAAAAAACTGCCAAATGGTTTTAGCGCGCTTGCACCGATTGTTGTGCCCATTCTGCTCATGGCGGCATCTTCAATCATCGTTATGGCAAAAGGAACAGGAACAGGCGCAAATATTATTAAATTTCTTGGAACGCCCGTTATTGCGCTTGCTGTCGGAACTGTGTTGGCCGTATTACAGTTGCAGTTTGCCGGCAAAATAAGCGAGTTTTATAATATCGTTGAGAACACGCTTAAGGTGACAGGACCCATTCTGTTTATTACAGCTGCAGGCGGCGTTCTCGGCAGAGTTATCGCTTCTTCGGATATGGTCAGCTACATTGAAACACACGCGGCAACGCTTCAGATAATGGGTATTTTCTTTCCGTTCATCCTTTCTGCAATTTTGAAAACAGCGCAAGGTTCTTCGACTGTTGCGCTCGTTACATCGGCGGGCATCATTGCGCCATTGCTTCCTGTACTTGGGCTTGATTCTCCCGTGCGTGCCGCGCTTGCATGCATGGCAATCGGCGCAGGCGCTATGACAGTTTCGCATGCAAACGATTCGTACTTTTGGGTTGTCACCAACTTTGGCGCTATGTCGCCTGAGCGCGGCTATAAGACGCAGACGCTCGGCACGCTCGTGCTTGGCATTGCAGGCATGACAGAGATATTTATTTTATCGCTTTTCATGCATTGAGGAAACGTTGCGCTATTGAGACCTTGCTATTGAACTATCGGGTGCCGGTCATGGCACCCGATGTCATATGAAAATTATGAAAAAAAATGGCCCATGCGCGATTCGAACGCGCTACCTGTTGCTTAGGAGGCAACCGCTCTATCCAGGTGAGCTAATGGACCGATGCACCGCAATAAACGCTATTGCAAAAAAAATTACTTCCCGAAATCATAATATACGCCGCGCTCTGTAAATCCTGCAAAGCCGTCTTGCACAGCGTCAAATGATTCGTAATTGTCGCCGTAATGACAGAGGAACATATTTTTTTTCATCTTTGCGGGAAGCATTTTCAAATCTTTATAGTACGCATGTACACCACCCGGATAAAACTGGCAGTCATGGAAAATGTATTCAATGTTGTATGTACCGCACAGCCAGTCGAGCAGCTCTCTGTCAAACTGTGTGTCACTCGGAAAAAGAATGCGGTCGTCTACGAGTATGCCTTGCGAGAAAAACGATTTGCTCCATGTGCCTGCGTTGTCAGGAATGTGGCGCGTGCGGTAAATCTTTACGTTGATTGAGCCGACGTTTGCTTCGTAGAGCGGGCGCGGCGTTCTTGAAAGTAGTTTTGGCTTTATCTGTTCAAAATAGTCTTCAAATGTCATGTAGTCGCCGTCAGTGCACTCGCCGTATGAGCAACCGCCTTTAAGCGATTCATTCCACAAAATTTTTTTATAGTAGTCAGTGATAATCATCTTTGGCTTTGTCTTTGTAGCATAGCGTCCTATAAGCGCCATCTCTTCAAGTCCGCCTATATGGTCAGCATGTGAATGGGTGATAAAAATATTTTCCACAGAAGAAATGGGCGTGTTATATGTCGAGAAAGCATAGGGGCAGAGCGTACCGCAGTCAATAAGCAGGTGGTCACGACCTTTGATAATTAAAACATTTGTTTGATAATTTTTTTTTGAGAAAGCGCTTCCCGTACCTATAAAGAAAAATGAAAGGTTGCCGTCGTTTGTAAATTGTATTGTCTTTCCGATTTTTTGTGTCTTCATACGTCCATTATAGCAATTTTTTTAAATAAAGACAATTTATTTTTACAAACTATTTTAAAATTTTTAGAAGCTTATACACGTCTAAAATATCCGTTGCGGTGATTTATCGTAGTTGATCAGGCTCATAGCGTCTGGCAATTTTAACAATACTTTTTGCAGCATCTGTGAGCGATTTATGCACACCAAGCCCGTAAAATGCGCATGCGGCATTCCCTAAAAGTTCTGCATCCGTACAAGTGCATGTTGCAAGTGGAACATGCGCATAGTTGCATTTCATTTGCATCCAGACATCATTTTTTGCCTGTCCGCCTGTCACAATGATTGGCAGCTGCACTGTGATATGATTTTTTTCTGCAACATTGATAAGCGCGTTAACTGCGTTTCTAAAGTTTACAGCAAGTTCTTCAAGGATTGAGAAGCCTTCGCTGCTTTTGTCTGCAATGCTCTGCTCAATAAGCTCTGCATATGAGATTTCATTGTTCATATGCGCTTCAAATTTTTTTTTGTATGTCACAAACCTGAGTCCGCTTTTCTGCTGCAAAACAGCTGCATTCCACAAACCTGAGGCAACAGACGGAAGATTTCGCATGCCTTGCTCGTGAATCTGGTGCGCAGTGCAGAGATTTACTCCTTCGCTAGAGCCAGCGCAGTCGTACAGTGCGCCAGCGTAAAGCGAGCCGGTGCCTATCATTGCAGCAATAAAATCTGGTCCGCCGCAAAAAACAGGTATAGGCTTATGCAATCCGAGCCGCGCTGTCGCTTTGGGCGTTGTCATTCCTGTATTGTGCGCAATATTTGCAAACGGCGGAAGTTTTTCTCTTTCAAGCGCAACTAATTCAAGCTGTTCGTCCGTCCAATATGTTTCGCCATATCTCATCTCTGGTAAAATTGTTAAATTTTTTCCAGTCAGCTGCCATATCGCGTACTCTGGTCCAGAATATACAAAGCGCGACATGTTCCATTGCGCAGGAAATCTTTCACGAAACGCAAGAAGCCGCGGAATAAAAAGCGAACGAATCGAGGTATTTTCAGCGGCTGTTTTTGCACAAGCGATTTTGTCAATTGGCTCATTCCACAAAAGCGTTGTTCCGTCTTCAGAAACTATTGTTGGACCGTTGCCAGAAATGCAGAGCGCACAAATTTCTTTTGCGTGCATGTTCATTTCCTGGACCGCGCTGTACAATGCAGGGAGCCAGTTGTGCGCAACTTTTTCGCCGTCGGGATTTACAAACACTTTTTGTGAAAATGCAGCCATATTGCCGTTTTTGTCAATAAGTGCCGCTTTGAGCGATGTCGTGCCTATGTCCGCGCACAGTGCGAATTTTTCTGTCATGATTTTTGCGGCGATTGCTGCGACCGTATCATTTTTTGGATGAGCGTACGGTTTTCAAGCAAATCGCTGAGCGGCTGGTGGTGGTGAAGGCGCATAATTACATTTGCAAAAAGTGCGCTTACATTTGTGTTGATATACCATTCACGGCCGCACAGTTTTTCGTGATACACTGCATTTGTACCGATAATGCGATAAAAAAGCCCTTGCTTATACGCTTCGTCAAATTGCTCAATTGCATTGCCGGTAAAAAAAGGCAAACTGATTGCTGCAATCACTTTTGTTGCGCCTTCTTCTTTGAGGAACGCCATTGCTTTTAAAAGCGTTCCGCCGGTGCCGAGCATGTCGTCTGCAAGAAACGCAACTTTGCCATGTACGTCGCCGAGCAGTTTCATAGATTTGATGTTTGTATTTTTTGCATCGTGCGAGACGATTGAATAGTCGCGTTCTTTGTAAATCATTGCAAGCGGCAATTCAAGCGAGACTGCGTAAAATTTATTTCTGTCTATTGCGCCTGTGTCGGGCGCAACGATGACGACATCTTCTGTTTGTCCTGTTAAATCTGTTATCTTTCTGAGTTCATTGATGATTTGATAGCTTGCATGCAAATTGTCAAAATTGCTTGTGTTGAACGCGTTGACAATTTCGCGCGAATGAATGTCAAGTGTTATTATCCTTGACGTTCCAAGCAGTTCATATATATGGGCGAGCATGCTTGCCGTAAGTCCTTCGCGCCCTTTCTTTTTGTGTTGTCGGCTGTACGGATATGCAGGAACGACAAGCGTGATTGCCGCTGCATCTGCTTGACGCACTGCATCAATAGTGACGAGTAGCGACATGACATGGTCGTTTACTGACAGAGAAACATCGTTTGTTCCATTATTAAGCGAAATTACCTCGCGATTTTCTACATCTTGAAAAATATACACATCTTTATTACGGATTGATTCAAGCAGCTCTGTTTTAAACTCGCCGTTTGCAAAATACGTAAAACGGGCTGGTATTTTAAATTTCGGTGGACGATATTTTGTTACCTCGCCTTTTATGTATAAATCAGAAGCGTCTATGTCGTTTTCAAAATTGATTTTTTTGATAAGTTCTGTTTTTTCAATTTCGTATCGTTTTGAAAGCACGTCGTTTTTGAGCGTAAAACGGTGTTTGTACATATGCTTTAAATGGGTAATTACTTCATCGGCAAAATGTTCACCGCCAGGACATGCAACGATTGCAAGATTTGAAGGTTCAGAATACGGCATTAATCACTACCTCGTTTGAGTATGAGACATCATAGCATGTTTATGAAAAAGTGACAATATTTATCTGCCCAAAAAATCATGAAAAATGCCGCAATAGACTTTTTCTTGCCGCTCATTGTATACTCTTTCCATGCACATGATTTTAACAGGTACGGGAACGAGTCATGGCGTGCCGGCAATAGGTTGTACGTGCAAAGTGTGCGCTTCAAAAAATCGCAAGGACAAGCGAAACAGGTGTAGCGCATATATCATGCAGCGAGAGCAAAACGGAAAACAGACGCATATTGTCATTGACACCGGTCCTGAGTTCCGCATTCAAGCGCTTACGTATGGCATTGCAAAACTTGATGCAGTTTTGCTCACGCACAGCCATGCAGACCATTTGAATGGGCTTGACGATGTGCGCATTTTCAGCCATACAGAATCAGAGGAAGCAGCGCATGGGTGCCACGCAAAGAGCGCAAAAGAGACGCCAGGAAATGGTTTGCCCGTGTACGCAAATGAAAAGACGCTTGCCGCAGTTCGTACGCGCTTCGACTACATTTTTTCAACAACACAAATAGGTGGTGGAAAACCTAAACTAGATTTGAAAGACTGTGCGCAGTTTTCCGTAAAGTGCCCGCTCTATATTGGTTCGTTGCGCATCATTCCTATTCCGATGATGCATGGCAACATGGAGACGACTGGCTGGCTTTTAAGCGCAAAAAAGCGCGGAAGAATTCATTCTATCGCATATCTCACTGATTGTAACGCTATTCCACAAGAATCGATAAAATTAATAATTGATAATTGTGGCATGCTTGACCATGCTGTAATAGACGCACTGCGGGAAAACCCGCACGCAACTCATTTTTCGTATTTACAGGCTATGGAGGTAGCAGAAAAAATACAGGCACGCTATACATGGCTTTCGCACATAAGTCACGCTATGAGCCATGTAGCGATTGTGAAATATTGTAAAAATCATTTGGGCGAGTTTCCACATCTTGCAAAAATAATAAAAGCCGGCGGTTCTGTTCTGCCGGCATATGATGGGCTTGTTTTACGGTAAAGGGCATCTCTAAAAACTGCACGGGACGGTAAAGCATCCAGATGCAGTTTTAGAGGCTCCTAGAACTGCTGTCCTTGCAAAGCGGCAATCAATTTCTTTTCGCGTTGTTGCACTTCTATGCGTGCTTCTTTTGGAATGCGTACTTTTTTCTCTACAAAATCGGAGCGGATGCACTGTGTGCACACTTTGATAGTACGCGTTGTTCCACCTGCAACGACACGTACTTTATGAAGATTTGGCCGCCATGTGCGTTTTGTATGGTTGTACGCATTGCTTACTTTATTCCCATGCATTATGGATTTTCCGCAAACATCACAGATTCTCGACATGTTGCTACCTGCCTTATATCGTCATTTTTTGAGAGATTATATTATAGCAAAAAGAAAATGTTGTGTCAATCGCATGACTGATTTATTGACAATATACAAAAATAAAGTTAGTATACGCTCATCAGCATGTGCTGAAATTTTTACAGAGGAGGTACTACAATGAAGACTAATGCACCTAAAACAGTTACCTGGATAATTTGCGTTGTTCTTCTTGCTATTGGACTTATCGGAAGAATGGCAAATACAGGCATCAGTTTCATCGGCGGCGCGAATGCGTTTTGGTGGGTATTTGCAGGCGGCGTATTAAGCGTTCTTGCTTCAGTTATTAAAGGACTGTAGATTTATTCATCTTGAATTATTTTTGTGACGGGCTGTCTTGAAATGTATTGGCAACGTATATCATTGCATGGCGGACAGCCTTTTTAATTTAAAAATAACATATAAAATAGTACGAAAGACAGCCAATTATTAAGGAAAGAAATACATGCAACGTGTAGAAAAAATTGAATGGGATGATGCCTATCTTTTAGGTGTTCCTGAAATAGATACGCAGCACAAGAGCCTGATAGCCATTGCAAATGAGTTGTATGACATTGCAGCGGGAATCTCGGGAGAGTATGAAAAAGATATGGCGCATGTGCTGAAAGAACTCACTGCATATACAGAATATCATTTTTCTGAGGAAGAAGAGTTCATGGAACGGTATGGGTATCCGTCGTGTTCCATGCATAAAATTGCACATGAAGCATTTGTTTCGGAAGTTACGCATCAGGTGCATAAGCTTGCCGACGGTAATAGGGAAGATGCACTTCTTTTTTATTCGTTTGTCGTAAGCTGGGTTCTTTCGCATGTGGCGCGCGCAGATAAAGTATGGGCGCACTATGTAAAGCCGCGCATTTCAGGACAATAACGGGCTGTTGCGACAATTGAGACGACAATTTACAGGGACGACAATTGCGCTGCCTTGACAAAGCTGCTCCAGTATGATATATTTGCCAAGTCGGTCACATGACCGACTTGGCAAATGCCTTTGGCAAGTGCCTGTTGCGCATATAGAGGTAGGGCGTGGATATTTCCGCAGTACAAAAAAGATTATTAAAAAAATACAACAACGCCGTATCTGCACGTTTTGAAAACGAGTGCATTGTTGTTTCGGGCATGCTTGATTCGTGGGATGATATAATTGATGCATGCAGGATGTGCGTTGTACCGCAAAAGCAGCCCCGCACAGTTCATGTCGTAAACAACATTTCGCTTCGAGGCGTGCAGTTTCCGCGCATGAAAACACCTCCGTTTTTTGATAACGTGCTCAACGGTCGAACGCCCGATGTGCTTGTCATAGGAGCTGGCATATCGGGGGCAAGCATTGCGCGCGAGTTGACAAAGTGGAAGCTCAATGTGCTGCTCGTCGATAAGGAAGCAGATGTTGCGTTGCATGCGTCGGGCAGAAACGATGGAGAAGTGCATCCTGGCGTCGATTTGCGCAAAGGCTCGCTTAAACAGCATTACGTGCTGCGTGGCAATGCCATGTACGAGCGCGTGTGCAATGAGCTTTCAGTGCCGTTCAAGCGTTGCGGACAGTACGTGGGATTTTTTGAGCGTGCTGCGTTTGTGCCTGTGCTTTTGTATGTGCTGCATCGGAAATATGTGTGCGGCGTAAAAGACACAAAATTGATAAGCGGCAAAGCGTTTCACAACGCCGAGCCGTATGCAGATGCACGCATTAAATTTGCAATGTACAATCCGAGTGCAGGTTGCGTGTGTCCGTATGGGCTTGCTGTCGCATACGCGGAAAACGCAGTTGCAAATGGCGCGCGTGTTTCTTTGCAGACAGCAGTGCTTGGTATGGAAGTCGCTGACGGCATCATTACGAGTGTTGTGACAAACCGCGGCACAGTCTATCCAAAAATTGTCATAAACGCGGCGGGCGCATTTGCAGACGATGTTGCAGAAATGGCAGGCGACAAATTTTTTTCAATTCATCCGCGTCGCGGTACGAATTCAATCCTCGACAAAAAATCTGGCAAATTTATTAATGCGATTACGTCGTGGAAAGCGCTTAAAAACACCGCGTACACAAAAGGCGGCGGCTTGCTCCACACAGTGCACGACAATGTGCTCGTCGGTCCCGATGCAGTCGAAACATATGAAAAAGAAAATTTTGCCACGACGCAAGAATCGATTGACGCTGTTTTTGCACGACAGTCGCGCATTTCAAAAAATATATTGAAGTCGGCAATCATCACATATTTTACCGGCGTGCGCGCCGCAACATTTGAAGAAGATTTTATCATTGAGCGTGGCAGACGCACGCGCAACATCATCCACTGCGCAGGAATCCAGTCGCCTGGTTTGACGACTGCTCCTGCTGTTGCGCTCGACATTGAGGCGATGGCTGTCGCTTTGTTGCGCGAAAATGGCAACGTTGTAGAGAAGAACGAAAGTTTTAATCCGCGTAGAAAATCTATTCCCGTTTTGCGCGAGATGAGCGATGAAGAGCGCAACAAAAAGATACAGGAAAATCCAGACTACGGAATCATTGTGTGCAGATGCGAGGAAGTAAGCAAAGGTGAAATCATAGATGCGCTGCGCTCGCCGCTTGGCGTTGCAACTGTTGATGCAGTAAAAAAACGCGTGCGTCCGGGAATGGGGCGCTGTCAAGGCGGATTTTGCATGCCGCTCGTTGCAAAAATAATAAGCGAAGAAAAAAATATGCCGCTTGCCGCTGTGAGAAAAAGCAGCGCCGATTCTGTGATTACGTTTGGAAGCACAAAAGCGAATGCGGCATCATACGGTGAAAAAAACGGTGGCAATGACGGCTGCGTTGCATCTAGCGACCGTGTGTCGTTTAGTGACTGCGCTGTATCTGGCACGCGGCAAAATGATGAAGCAACGATTGGATGAGTGCGCTATGAGTGAATACGATGTTGTTGTAATAGGCGGCGGAGCTGCGGGGCTTGCTGCTGCAATTGCCGCAAAAAAAGCAGGCGCGCGTGTTTTGCTCATTGAGCGAGAGGAAAAGCTCGGCGGCATTTTGAAGCAGTGCATTCACGACGGGTTTGGTCTCATTCACTTTGGCGAAAAACTTTCAGGTCCTGAATATGTAGAGCGATTTATTGCGGAGTTCAATTCGCTTGGAATAAACGCGCTCACGCATACGTTTGTTACGAGTATCAGCGATGGCGGCGTGCAAAACAGCAGGCATGTTGACGCGCGGAAAAAAATCACCTATGTCAACAAGGAAGGCGTGGCATCAGTTTTAACAAAAGCGCTCGTGCTTGCCACAGGGTGCCGCGAGCGCACAGCGCGGCAAGTGTTCATTCACGGAACGCGCCCAGCGGGGATTTTCACTGCCGGAACTGCGCAACATTTTGTCAATCTGCTCGGCGAGCTGCCTGCAAAGCGATGCGTCATTCTTGGGAGCGGCGACATAGGCTTGATTATGGCGCGGCGGCTTACGCTTGAAGGCGCACATGTGCTTGGCGTGTACGAAGCAAAAAGCGAGCCGTCGGGATTGACACGCAACATTGTGCAGTGCCTTGAAGATTTTTCTATTCCGCTCTATCTTTCGCACACGGTGACGCGCGTATTTGGCGACGAGCGGCTGAGCGCGGTCGAAGTGTGCAGCGTTGACGAGAAGATGAAGCCCATAAAGGGTACAGAAAAAATTGTTGACTGCGACGCGCTCATTCTTTCTGTAGGGCTTATTCCCGAAAATGAAATTGCTGAGTCGCTCGGCGTTTTGCTTGATGCGCGCACAAAAGGACCTGCGTGTGATTCTCATTTTATGACAAACGTGCCAGGCGTGTTCTCATGTGGCAATGCGCTTCACGTAAATGATTTAGTTGACTATGTGACTGAAAGCGGAAGCGCGGGTGGAAATGCTGCTGCATTGTGGGCGCATTCTTTTTGCAATGGTACTGCACCTTTCGCCATGTTGTTGCCTGAATATGTTCCGCTCAAAGTTGATGCAAGTTTGCTGTATCTGGTGCCGCAGTTTCTTGAGCGCAAAAACTGCGCAAATCCGCTGTGCGTGTATTTTAGGACGAGCGCACCGCGTAAAAAAGCGCGTCTCGTTTTTAAATCTGGCGGCAATGAGTTGTTTTCAAAACAGTATGCGAATGTCAAGCCGCCTGAAATGGTGCGCCTTGAACTTGACGTATCATGCTTGCATCTTGACACGCATGCTACAATAGAAGTGTCGCTTGAAGATGTCGCCGAACATGCAACATATGAAACTCGCGTGGGCGCAACTGCGCGTAAAACTGGCGCACAAGAGATGCAGTCTGGCGGTGCAAACAATGCCGTTTCTGAAACGCACACGGAGGTTGTATGAAAACAGATATGACGTGCATTGTGTGTCCGAACGGCTGTGCGCTTCACGTTGAGCAAAATGGCAGCGGCATTACGGTAGACGGCAACTTGTGCGCGCGTGGAAAAGATTTTGCTGTTGCAGAAATTACCGCTCCCATGCGCACTATTTGCAGCACTGTACGCACTTTATTCAAAGAAGTGCCCGTGCTTCCTGTGCGCGTTTCGAGCGACATTCCAAAAGGAAAGATATTTGACGTTATGAGGGAAATTAATAAAATCACTGTAGCTGAAAAAATCAGCACGGGAGAGGCGGTTATTAAAAATGTGTGCAATCTCGGTGTTGATGTTATTGCCACGAGCAACATGCTATGTGAAGTGCAATTAGGAGCAAACTATGAGCAAACCGTATAAAGATTTTGAACCTGCATGGGTAAAGACGCCTGCACCCAAAGACAGCTATCGCTCAATTTTTCGCTGGGGCGATCCTGACTATGTGAAGTATCCAAAAGAGCGGCTGTACAAGTTGATGAAAGAAAAATTTGCGATGACTGACAGCGACTTTGAGCAGTACGACGGCTCAATAGGCATGGAAAAAGTGGAGCTTGCCAAGCAGTCGAAGATTGACAAAAAACATATTGCCGCGTTGAAGCGCATTGTAGGAAGCGGCGCCGTGTCTACGAGCGACTACGACCGCCTTGCAGTTGCATACGGCAAGACAGGTTACGACGAGATACGCCTTCGCCGCCATGAGTTTGACTCTCTTCCCGATGTCGTTGTCTATCCTGATACAAGCGAGCATGTGGAAAAAATCGTAACGTATGCGGTAAACCATAAAATCCCGCTATACGTGTACGGCGGCGGGTCAAGCGTTACGCGCGGTGTGGAGCCGGTGAAAGGCGGCATTTCGCTCGACATGCGCAGGCGTTTCAACAAAATTATTAATTTTAATGAGATAGACCAGACGATTACAGTGCAGGCGGGCATGAGCGGTCCCGATTTGGAAAATGCGCTCAACAATGCCGAAAAGCAGTTTGGCGCAAAACGCGCGTACACGTGCGGTCACTTTCCGCAGTCGTTTGAATATTCAAGCGTAGGCGGCTGGGTTGTGACGCGCGGGGCAGGGCAGAACAGCACATACTACGGCTGCATTTCAGACATTGTGCTTTCGCAAAAATACGCCACGCCAATCGGCACGATTCAGACGAGCTGCTATCCGCGCGAAGCGACGGGACCGAACTTGAATCAAATCATGATGGGAAGCGAAGGAACATTTGGCGTACTTACAGAAGTGACGCTCAAAGTGTTTCGCTACATGCCCGAAAATCGCAAACGTTTTTCATATATCTTCAAGGATTGGAAAACGGCACGCGACGCTGCACGAGAGATGATGCAGTGTGAGGCTGGCTATTCGTCTGTGTTTCGCCTTTCCGACCCTGAAGAGACAAATCTCATGTTGCGGCTGTACAACGTTGATGAAACACCGCTTTGGCAATTATTAACTATTGCAGGGTACAAAGATATGGAACGCTGTCTCTTTCTCGGATTTACTGACGGCGAAAAGGGATTTTCAAAAAACGTTGCGAAAAATGTCAAGAAGATTGCACGGCGTTACGGCGGCATGAGCCTTACGTCGTTTGTGACAAAGAGCTGGGAAAAAGGCAGATTCACTGACCCGTATTTGCGCGACACGTTGCTTGACTTTGGCATTATGACAGATACGCTTGAATGCACGGTAAACTGGTCGAACATGGGGCGCGTGCACGAAGAAGTGCGCAACGTATGCCATGCGCTTCCCAACACGATTGTGACGACGCATATGTCTCACTGCTATCCGCAGGGCGCAAACTTATATTTTATTTTCATTACACGCATGGACAGCTCAAAAGAATTCAAACGCTATCACGCTACGATAATGGACGCTATTCAAAAATCGGGTGCGTCTATGAGCCATCATCACGGCATTGGAAAGATGTTTGCGCCGTGGCTTGAAGGACAGCTGGGACGCAATGAGTACGGCATTATCAAAGCGCTCAAAAATTATTTTGACAAAACGTATGTGATGAATCCTGGCGGCACGCTCGGTTTGGATTTAAAAGAAAAAGACAAGCGTTTTTTACGAAGTGACATACAGTAGGAGGGAAGTATGCAGGATGAACACATAGTGCTCGTTTTTGATGTGGGAACGCAGAGCGCGCGCGCAATGCTTGTAAACAATAACGGCGAAACATTGGGCAAATGCAAAAAGACATACGACGAGCCGTATTGGTCTAGCACTGTTGACTGGGCAGAACAGCATGCCGACTTTTATTATGAGTGCATGTGTGAAACGGCACAAGCGTGCAAAAAACAATTTCCCGACGCGTGGAAAAAAATTGAGGCTGTTTCGTTTACGACAATCCGCGACACTGTCATCTGCGTAGACAAAAACGGAATGCCGTTGCGTCCTGCAATCGTGTGGCTCGACAAACGCATGGCAAGCGGCAAGCCGCAATTTTCGCCGCCGCTCAAAGCAGCTATCAAAGCGATTGGCATGGAGAACACGGTAAACATGCAGTATGCGAAATCGCATTCAAATTGGATACGCGAGGAAGAGCCCGATGTATGGGCAAAGACGCACAAGTTTTTGCTTTTAAGCGGTTACCTTATCTTTAAGATGACAGGCGTTTTTGCAGACGCTGATGCTGCCCTCATAGGCCACATTCCGTTCAACAACAAAAAACGCGTGTGGGACACGCCGAGCGCGCTCACGTTTCCCGTGTTCCCGCTTGAAAAAGAAAAGATGTGTGACGTTGTAAAAAGCGGCTGCGTCGCAGGATATATCACTGAGAAGATGGCGGCAGACAGCGGTCTTGAAAAAGGTTTGCCCGTGTATGCGACTGGCAGCGACAAAGCGTGCGAAGTGCTCGGTCTTGGTTGCGTTGAAGAAGATAAAGCTGCAATCGGGCTCGGCACAACTGCAACGATAACATACATGTCTCCCAAGTACATAGAGCCCGAGCGGTTCATTCCCGCGTATGCTGCGTGCGTGCCAGGCTGTTGGAATCCTGAAATACAGATTTACCGCGGCTATTGGCTCATCTCATGGTTCAAAAGAGAATTTGCTGCAAAAGAAATTGTCGAAGCGGAAAAGCGTGGCGTGCGCCCTGAACAGCTTTTAGACGATGAGCTCAAATCTATTCCTGCAGGATGCGATGGGCTTTTGTTTCAGCCGTACTTTACGCCAAACGTTACGATGCCCACAGCACGCGGTGCAATGATTGGATTTTCAGACGTGCATACGAGATTGCATTTGTACCGCGCAATAGTGGAGGGAATCAATTTTGCGCTCATAGATGGCATGAAGACAATTGAAAAGCGCACAGGCAAAAAGTTTACGTCTGTGACGCTTGGCGGCGGCGGCTCACAGAGCGATGAAATTTGCCAAATCACTGCCGACATGTTTGCGCTTCCCGTTATCCGTACGCACGAGTTTGAGGCGACGGGCATAGGGTGCGCGCTCACCGCGTTTGTCGGCATGGGCGTGTTTAGCGACTACAAAACTGCTGTGAGCAAGATGGTGCGCGTTGAGAAAGTGTTTGAGCCGCGCCAAGAATTTGTTAAAATATACAGCACCCTCTACAACGACGTGTACAAAAAAATCTACGGACGGCTTTTGCCGCTCTACAACACGTTGCGCGACATATATCACACGGCGTAATAAAATCAATAGTAGTTTATCCTCTTGTCATATATAACAAAATATTATATATTATTTATAACTATAAAATGACTATTAATAAATAGTACTACAAACAAGGAACGTAAAATTATGAAAATGTATCATTTTGCTTTGTTGGGTGTTGCGACAGTGTCGTGCGCTATTTTTTTTGCAGGATGCCCTGCCTCATCACATAATTCATTGCACATGCCGCCGACATCGCCTAATACCGGTGCTCTTTCACTTCATCCGGGATCAGAGTTTAATATCAGCGGCAACACGCTTGTAGCATATAAAGGAAGCAGTGCGGATGTTACTGTTCCTAATACTGTGAAAACTATTGGCAAAAAAGCATTTTACGGGAACAAAACGATAAAGCGAATCACGCTTCCGAACGGGCTTGAAAAGATTGAAGAGGATGCATTTGCCGGAACGCGCATACCAGAAATCACTATTCCGAAGTCTGTTTCGCATATAGAAGGGTGGGCATTCTTTTATTCAGATACAGAAAAAATTGTATTTGAACAGGGATCCGCGTTGACGGAGATTCCCGCATCGTTTTGCCAGCAGTGCAAGAAGCTTGCAGAAGTAACGCTTCCTGAAAAGGTGGAATCTATCGGTACGCAGGCATTTGAAGGTTGTGAGTCGCTTGCAACGATACAGCTTCCTGATTCAATACATACAATCAAAAATGAGGCATTTCGTGAAACAGCGCTTGCGCAGGTGACGCTTCCTGCAAACTTGCAGGTGTTGGACAGACAAGCATTTTATGCCAATAAAGCATTGCAAACTGTCAGCGCATCAAATGCTGCCGTACTGCCTGAGTGGAAAACAGTTGAACCTAATAATAACGGTATAAGCTCATACTGTTTTGACAAAAATCCTGAATTGACTGACATTGCGCTTCCGGGTCGTTTGACGCATATAAAAAGTGGAAGTTTTTTGGGAATGAAAAAATTGAAAAAAATCACGCTTCCTGCTTCTGTCACCGATATTGGGGAGCGAGTTTCGGCGGGACCGGCTGCGCTTGAGGTGCACGTTGCAGCATCCGATCCTGCCCGCATAACGGTAAGGAGCAATTCATTCTTTGACACGGAGTCTGGTTTTAAAATCATCGTGCCGCACGGTGCAGGCGATGCTTTCAAGGCTGCCGACGGATGGAAAGACTATAAGGATTATATCAGCGAAGAGTCTTGAAATTATAATGTATCACTTTGTGATACGAACTGTAAGGAAATTATTTGACTCGTCGCTCTGCGGCGGGGGTGGTGATTCGTGCTGGAAAAGCTGCTTTCCGCGTGCAGAGGAAGCTGTTGTTGTCGCACATATTTTTTTCTGCTATACTGTTGCGTACTATGGCATCATCAGCAATGTATCACTTAAAAAAATATGCAAAAAATATTGCACCTGTCTCTGGCGAAAAAATCAGCATTAGAGGTGCGCGCGAACATAATTTAAAAAACATAGACATAGATTTGCCGCGCGGAAAGCTCGTAGTTCTTTCAGGACTTTCAGGATCGGGCAAAAGCTCACTTGCGTTTGATACGCTTTTTGCAGAGGGGCAGCGTCGCTACATGGAAAGCCTTTCATCGTATGCACGGCAGTTTCTCGGCACAATGGACAAGCCTGACGTTGATTTAATTGAAGGGCTTTCGCCTGCAATTTCAATTGAGCAAAAATCGACGAACAAAAATCCGCGCTCAACGGTGGGCACCATCACAGAAATTTACGACTACTATCGTCTGCTCTTTGCGCGTATCGGTCATGCGCACTGCCCGAACTGCGGGCGCGAAATTACGGAGCAGTCTGTTGACCAAATCATCGACACGATTATGTCGTGGGACGAAGGCACAAAAGCGCAGATTCTTTCTCCTGTTGTGCGCGGTAAAAAAGGCGAGCATCAAAAAGTGTTTGAAGATGCGCGGAAAGCAGGATTCGCGCGCGCACGAGTTGACGGTGTTATGGCAGACTTGGAAGATGCCACCAAGCTCGACAAACAAAAAAAGCACACCATAGAAATTGTTGTTGACCGCATTGTTATTTCAAATGATGTGCGAAAACGCCTTGCCGATTCTGTGGAAACGGCGCTTAAAAGTTCTAACGGCATTATCATCGTTACAAAAAAAACTGACGACGGCGAGAGTGAAGTATTCTTCTCGCAAAAAAATGCATGCCCGAACTGCGGCATTTCAATTCCAGAGTTGCAACCGCGCCTTTTTTCGTTCAACAATCCATTCGGTGCATGTCCCGAATGTACTGGCTTGGGTGAAAAAATGGAGTTTGATTTAGATTTGATGATTCCCGACCAATCAAAGTCGTTTGAGGAGTGGGCGATTCTTCCCTATAATCCGTCATCTGCATGGAACACGGCGCGCATACAGGGGCTTGCAGAAGCATACGGCTGGGAGCTTTCAACGCCTATCAAAAAATTAACAAAAA
Source organism: Treponema sp. (assembly GCA_017446265.1). Lineage (GTDB taxonomy): Bacteria > Spirochaetota > Spirochaetia > Treponematales > Treponemataceae > Treponema_D. Next base: position 131,298 of record JAFSRD010000041.1, on the reverse strand, counting down.
AACAAAAAGACGCGCTCCTCTACGGCTCAAAAGATGCAATTCATTGGGAATATGAAAAGCAAAGCGGCGAGGGGTACTCCGTGTATGACCAGCAGTGGCCGGGATTGTTCAACGACATGCGCCGCCGCTACGTCGAGGCGTGGGGCGATTCCATGAAAACAAATCTTGAAAAATACATGGCGCATCGTGAATGTTCGCTCTGTCATGGAAAACGGCTTCGGCAAGAAGCGCTCGGCGTAACAGTTGGCGAAAAAAATATTTGGCAGCTCACAGAGCTTTCTGTCCTTGAGTCTATTGATTTTTTTGACAATGTGCAATTAACAAATTCTGAAAATGAGATTGCTGCACAAGTGCTCAAGGAGATACGCGCACGCCTGCGCTTTTTAAAAAACGTGGGGCTTGACTATTTGACGCTTGAACGCGCTGCGGAAACGCTTTCAGGCGGCGAGGCACAACGAATACGACTTGCAACGCAAATCGGTAGTGCGCTTGTGGGAGTCATGTATATTCTTGACGAGCCTTCAATAGGATTGCATCAGCGCGACAATCAGAAACTTATAGACACGCTCACATATTTGCGCGACGCAGGCAACACAGTCATTGTCGTTGAGCACGACGAGCAAACGTTGCGCACTGCCGACTATCTTGTCGATTTAGGACCTGGTGCGGGCGTGCATGGCGGGGCTGTTGTTGCGGCAGGAACGCCAGAGCATGTTGCCACAATAAAGGAGAGCGCGACAGGACAGTATCTTGCGGGAATGCTGCGCATGGAAATTCCTAAAACGCGGCGAAGCGGCAACGGCGCATGCATTGAGCTTGCTGGGGTGAGCGAGCACAATCTTAAAAATATAAACGTCACTATTCCGCTTGGAACGTTTACGTGCATCACAGGCGTGTCGGGGTCCGGCAAATCGACGTTGCTTTCAGACGTGCTGTATCCTGCGGTGAGCAATAAGCTTATGCGCACAAAATACGATGTAGGAAAATTTGCTAAAATCACCGGCGTTGAAAATATTGACAAAGTGATAAGCATTGACCAAAGCCCTATCGGAAGAACGCCGCGCTCGAATCCTGCAACATACGTGGGGCTTTTTTCTGGCATACGCGATTTGTTTGCTTCGCTTCCTGAAGCGAAAGCGCGCGGCTACTTGCCAGGTCGCTTTAGCTTTAACGTAAAAGGCGGCCGCTGCGAAAATTGCCAAGGCGCAGGCACAATCGTCATAGAGATGAATTTTCTTCCCGACGTGTACATTCAGTGCGACGTGTGCGGCGGCAAGCGATTCAACAAAGAAACGCTCGACGTGCTGTACAAAGGCAAAAACATAAACGATGTGCTCAACATGACAATTGAAGAAGCGTGCGATTTTTTTGCAGGCATTCCGCATGTGGCACGAAAACTTGAAACGCTAAAATCTGTCGGTTTGGGTTACATTGAGCTTGGGCAGTCGGCGCTCACGCTTTCTGGAGGCGAGGCGCAGCGCGTAAAACTTGCGACAGAGCTTTCACGCGCTGCCACAGGGAAGACGCTCTACATACTCGACGAGCCTACGACAGGCTTGCACTTTGCAGATGTAAAATTGTTAATGGAAGTGATTCAGCGTCTTGTGGACGCAGGCAATACTGTTTTGATGATAGAGCATAATCTGGACGTGATTTGTCAGGCAGACTACATTATAGATTTAGGTCCTGAAGGCGGCTACCGCGGAGGCAACGTGATTGCCGAAGGCACACCTGAAAGCGTTTCGCTTGTGAAAAGCTCATATACGGGCCGCTATATTAAACAAATGCTTGAGCGGAAAAAAACGCGTGGCAAAACGTGAGCGACGCACTGCAATAAAATGCTGTGGTGAGACATATGCACGGAAGATGTTGTAAAATAGCGAGCCTCTTTTTTGCAGTGTTTGCGTGTTCTGTCTTTATGCCGCACCGTGCGCATTTTTTGCATGCGCAATCAAGCGGGGGCGAGAAGACAGTCATCACTATAGAGAATGCGCAGTCCACCGTGTACGAAAAAGACAAAGAAACAGGAAACGACACAATTGTCTTTGAAGGTGATGTACGCATTTTGGTTGAAAAAGGCAGCACAAAGACAAAAATCGGCGCACAAAAAATCATCTACGACAGAAAAACGCAAATGCTGTATGCATCAGGCGGCATTACAGTAGAGATGACAGGCAGTTCTGAAGGCAACAGCACAGCTACTGCTTCATCGCTCATGCTCAATACGTCAACACTTGAAGGCGTGTTCGATGACGGGCGCGTTGTGCAAACGCAAAGCGATGCGCTCAATTTGCCTTCAGGCTCCACGCTCATCGTCGCATCAAAAATGTTTGGACGAAGCCAGTCGAACACCATTGCGTTTAAAAACGGCAGCCTTACATTTTGTGATGACGAAAACCCGCACTGGCATATTGACGCTTCGCGCATTTGGCTTTTGCCTGGTGGCGAGTTCGCATTTTTAAACGCGTTGCTTTACGTGGGCGTTGTGCCCGTGCTGTATCTTCCTGCGTTTTATTATCCCAAAGACGAACTTGTCTTTAATCCCGTGTTCAGTTATGACAAACGGCGTGGCTACTCAATTCAGACGACTGCGTATCTGTATGGGCGCAAGCCGCTTGACACATCTTCAACAACCTCATCATCTTCTTCAAGCACAAGTGATGCGGGCGAAAATCTTAAGGCGCTGTTCAACTTTATGAAGCCGTCTACGCTCAAAGAACAAAAGCTTGAAGGCATGATGTTGCACAATCTTGATGAGGATTACAAAGGCGACACGAAGCACTATTTTAAAATCATGGGTGATTGGTATTCAAATCTCGGTTTTCTCATTGGTGTTGACGGCGTGTTTGAACCGAACACATATATCACAAATATAAAAGCTGCAGCTCATGTTGCGTTTAGCAATACAGTGTTTCGCAATGCGCTTTCAAGCGAATATATTCCATATGCGTCATCAGGGAAAAAATATCGCGACAAGTCAAATTTTATGGGAGTGTCGTTGCCGTTCCGGTACAGCGCAGATTTTCAGTTTGTATTGAGCAAACCGTTTGCGCTTTCACTCTCGCTTCCAATATATTCAGACCCGTATTTTAAAGATGATTTTTCTAATCGCAGTGAAACGATGGACTGGATAAGCTACCTGTTAGAATCGCGTAAAAAAGATGAGGAGCAAACAGTCGCTGAAATATCTTCATTTTCATGGTCGTTGACAAGTTCATATTCTGTTCCGCTTCCAGATATTTTAAAGCCGTATGTATCTGCAATGTCGCTTTCGCTTGATTCATCAGTTGCGTTCAGTTCACTTGCAAACAACTCGCTTACGACTGTTGACAATCTGCGCACGTATTCACCTGAACGTAAATTTTATTATCCATCGCAAATAACGCCTGCAAATGCATCGCTTGCGATGAGCGGTACGCTATATGCATATCCTGCTTCAGCGTCATCACACAGCGCCGCAAAAGAGCCGCCGTCAGTTCCGCTCATTGCACCTGATGAATTCAAAACTGAAAAAGAAAAAGCAGTAGAACCATCAGATATGGAAAAAGATGTTGCAAAACATGATGAGGAGCTTGTCACAGACAGTGTGCCATCTGCACTTCCAGAATTTTCTGTTTCTGTGCCAGTTGTTGCAACAATACCAGGCTTTACATATGAGTTGACGTATTCAGCCAAGCCAGCTATATCTTCCCAGCTTGCGTATTCTTCGACAGGACTGTCACAGCCCAAAGATTTCAAATGGCGCAATGTGCGCTCGTCGATGTATACATTCAGAACACCGCTATCGCTCAAATCTGAAGCGAAATATGGCGACAGTTTTTTTTCCATGACGAACAACGTTACATATGATCCAGTGATTCAGCGTCATCCGTATATTTCTACAGATGCTGCAACAGGTGGATATACGCAGTCTGCCGCAGCATCTCTTAAAACGACAGACTACAAGGCATCAAAGCAGGAAATCGTAAATACGAATTCAATCAGTTTAAAGCCGCTGTATTACATTGACTTGTTCAAAAATACGAGTATTGCATATGACTCAACGATAAAACTTCTCAGGAGCGAATTCCTTGGCGATGCAGATGCCCCGAATTGGAAATATTATGGACCTGATTTTACTAAAGAAGAATCAATTACGAGGCATTCGCTTGCGTTTACCTATGCCATGTCGGAAGGAAATAGCAGGCAGTTTTCACAATCGCTTTCGCTTGCCATGACGCTGCCGCCGCAAGTTGACGAATATACAGGTACGCTTGCGCTTGAATTTCCTTACACAAAATTTTTACTTGCGACAGGATTTAAACAAAAAAGTGCGAAAGATGCAACCTGGCAAAAAAAAGATATACAACAGTCGTTTTCACTGTCACTCTTTAAAAATTCGCTTACGTTTACAGAATCATACAACTATGATTGGGAAGAAAATCATCATGATGCGTTAAAACTGTCGCTGTCATGGAAAGGGCTGCAAGCTTCGTATGCAATGGCGTACACAAAAGGATATGATTTTGACGGAGATGTGTATGATGCAGCTGGTAACAGAACATATACGGGTAGAGGATGGGTGCAGCGTAGCAGTGAATCATTTTTGCCGTATTCATTTTCGCTTTCGTATACAATGCCGTCAAATACGTGGTATATTTGGAAAAAGCGCATAAAAATTGCACCAGGACTTTCTACGAGCGTTACTGCCGATTTGCTTCGTCCTACGAACAGTTATTTTTTGTTTACACCGTCGCTTAATTTTGAAATTAATAAATTTCTTACATTCTCATTTTCATCAACTTCGCGCAATGCTGTGCTTTACCGCTATTTTCAGAAGATGCTCGGCCATGCGGGGCGCATTCCAGGCGAAACGAATGTATTTATTGATTTGTGGAATTCATTCCGCTTTGACAATGAAGCAAAGCGCAAAAATTCTGGCTTTAAACTGCAAAGCCTTAATTTTAAACTTACGCACGATTTGCATGACTGGGATTTTGAAACTGAATTTAAGATTTCGCCGCGTCTTATAACTGAAAACGGCAAGCGATATTATGATTTTAGTCCGCATGTGACAATTTCTGTCGTCTGGCGCCCCCTCCCCAGCATGAAGACAAAAATAGTCGATGAATACGGCGAGTGGCAGTTGAATCCGTAAAGAGCAACAAGGATGTTGCGTCGTACCGTAAGGAAATGCGTTTGCGCATTTTGCAAAGCAAAATGCGGGAGTGAGCAGCGCACGGATGCGATGCGAACGGCGCGAGTGGCAGTTGAATCCGTAAAAATCGCTTGTGCAATTTCTCGCTCTGTCAATGATAAGCGTTAATCTTACATTATTGCTTTTTTATAATTATAAGATTAACGCTTATCTTCCATAGTTTTCCGTTCCCTTTGCGAGTGTTGTAGAGAGGGGCATTTACAGAGAAAGCAAATTTGGAAATGGCGCAGGCGAGGTTCTGCCTAAAAACACACTTGGAATGGTGGCAAGCGAAATGCCCTGCCTGACCTGACGGCAGTCAGGTCAGGCAGGGAGTGTAGCGCAGTCCAATGCCTATTACATTCCACCGTGTGTTTAGAGGCAGGTTCTCGCCGAGAGCCTTTTTTAGATTTATACAGAATACGTTATTTTTAGAGTTGCACTTCTCTACGACACGCAATTTCTCGCTCTTGTCAAACTTTCTCTTGCGGTTTATAATTATTGCAACATACTGTTTACAGGAGATTAGTGGATTCCTATACGATAGTTGTACCGGATGCGGGCGTTTTGTCATGTGTATGCGGTACGAACGACAGCAATTTGAAACTCATTGAAGAGCATTTGGGTGTGCCTGTTTTTACACGGGGTAACGAGCTTTCTGTAGACGAAGAAGATCCTGTTGTCCGCGAAAAATTTCGTTTTATAATTGACCGCATCCTTGACGAAATTAAAGATGGTGGCGAAAACGGCGCAGATATTGTCGCATCTGTGCTCAATACGGAGTCGCGGCCGAGTCTTGCGCCATATGCAATCGCAGTGCCAGGTGGCTTTCGCAAACTCTATCCGCGCACAGAAAATCAAGCGTGCTACATCGGCATGCTCAGAAAGCGGGAGCTTGTTTTGTGCACCGGTCCTGCAGGAAGTGGCAAAACATTTCTTGCAGTAGCGGAGGCATTGCGTCTGGCGTTGTCGCACAATAAATCAAAACTCATTTTAACGCGTCCAGTTGTAGAAGCGGGCGAAAGCCTCGGATATCTTCCTGGCGACTTGGAGCAAAAACTCAACCCCTATCTGCGTCCGTTGTACGATGCTATGGAATCTGTTTTGCCGCGTGAAACGGTGAGACGGCTTGTTGAATCGGGCGTTATTGAAACAGCTCCTCTTGCCTACATGCGCGGACGGACGCTCAACAACAGTGTCATCATTCTTGATGAGGGGCAAAATACAACGCGCGAGCAAATGAAAATGTTCTTGACGCGCATGGGAGAAAATTCAAAAATGTTTATTACAGGTGATGTCACGCAAATTGATTTGCCGCACCGTCGGGAATCTGGCCTTGTGCATGCGCTTGGGTTGTTAAAATCAATTGAAGAAATTGGAACAATGACGTTTACTGCGGAGGATGTGGTGCGCGCTCCACTTGTGAAAAAAATTGTAAGGGCTTATGAAAATGAAAAACAAGAATAACGAAGTAAAGCGATCGTCTGAATCTGTGTTTGCGCAGTTCAGCGGATATATCAAAGCAAAATATTGCATTATTTTGCTTTTTGTGCTTGGATTTGCTGTAGCGTCTGCGCTCAATTTTTTTAATATTGCAACAAGTCAGACAATTGCGTCTTTCTCGCTCAATGATTTTGAAATAGGGCAAATTGCAGACCGCACTATCATAGCGACAAACTCAATTCCTGCTGATGTGGAAAATCCTATTTCAATTGAGGCGGGGGAGCGTATTATCCGCAAAGGGTTTCCGATAACAGAAGACGGCTTTGCAAAACTCAGAAAAATGGCTGCCGCTCCTGTTTACCTCGATTACCGTGCATTTGCAAACACCGAGTTGTATTTACTTGTGATTGCAATTGTGTGGTCGCTGCTCTTCGCATTTCTCCCGTTCGGTAGAAAAATTCAAAAACGCGAGATGCTGCTGCATGTTGTGTTCTTCCTCCTCGTGTACGGCATTACGGCATTTGGTCGCAAAACAGAAATCTTCTCGTCGCCTTTTGCGCTTCCTATAATCATTCCTGCGTCATTATGCGTATTGCTTTTAACAATTTTATACGGGCAGCTTTCCGGCGTACTGTTTGCCATTATCGCATCGTTTGGCGTGTTCAACGCTTCGCAGTGGGCTCCAGTTCCGTTTTTGTATGCTGTTATTTCATGTATTGCCGCTGCAAATGTTGTACGTAAAATTGAGCGGCGCATAGACATGGTTGTTGCTTCGCTGTTGCTTGCTGTCATTGATGTTGCATGCATAGTTGTGTGCACAGTCATTTTCAGCGAACGTTTTTCTGCCATAGCGCATGTGTTTGGCGGTGTTGCGTTCAACGGATTTATTTCAGGCATTTTTGCGCTCGGTTTCCTTACGCCGCTTGAAATGATTCTCAATACAGCGTCCGTGTTTCGCCTCATGGATTTAAGCGATTTGAACAATCCAACAATGCGCAAGTTGATGATAACGGCGAGCGGCACGTATTCTCATTCCATGATGGTGGCACAGCTTGCTGAAAGCGCGTGCCGTGAAATTGGAGCGAATGCATTGCTTGCGCGTGTCGGCGCATATTATCATGACATTGGCAAAATGGAACAGAGCGAATATTTTGTTGAAAATCAGACAGGCATAAACAAACACGATGATATAAATCCGTCGCTCTCTGTTGCTGTCATCAAAAGCCACGTAAAGAAAGGCGTTGAGAAAGCGCATCAGATGCATTTGCCACAGCAAGTCATAGACATCATAGCAGAGCACCACGGCAACAGCATCATCTCATATTTTTACAACGAGGTAAAAGCGAAAGACCCAAATGTAAATCCAGAAGATTTTAGATACACGGGAGTGCCTCCAACAACGCGTGAATCGGCTGTGGTCATGCTTGCGGACACGACTGAAGCTGCATGCCGCACGCTTGAAAATCCGTCTGCATCGCGCCTTGAAAAATTTATTCAAGAACTGTTCAACGCAAAAGTTGACAACAGGCAGCTTGACAACTGTTCTTTGACGTTCCGCGACATGTCAAAAATAAAAGAGGCGTTTGTACAGTTGCTCGCAGGATATTATCACAACAGAATTGAGTATCCAAATCAAAAAGATCCTGACGCACTGTCGAAAAACAGCAAAGGTGAAGAAGAGCATATGAAGCAGAACGGCAGAATAGGCGAGCGGCAAAGCAAATCGGGCGAGAAAAAAGTTGACACGGGAAAGTAGCATGGCAAACAATGTCGCCGTTTCTGTATATGAAAGCATTGATTTTCCTGCATGGATTGAGCGCGTTGAACCGTTTGTGCAAAAAATGCTTGTGACGCTCGGTTTTGATGGTGAAGAGATTTCTGTTTTGTTCTGCGATGATGCGTACATGGTATCGCTGAACAGCACGTATCGAGGCATTGATTCTCCTACTGATGTGCTGTCATTTGAAAATGGCGGGCAGTACAAAGATGAAAATGGTATTGCATGGAAATGCATGGGTGATATAATAATAAACGTTGATATGCTTGCAAAAAATGCAGCGTATTTTAACATTGATGAAGATGCTGAACTGAAGCGGCTGCTCGTTCACGGCGTGCTTCATTTGAATGGATTTGAACATGGCGACGAGCATATTGAAGACGGGGTGCAACCGCAATGCCATATGCTTGTGCTTCAAGAAAAAACGCTTGCTGATTTGAGTAGCGAAAAAATTATTAATTGATAAGGTGATATATGGGGTTATTTAACATCGGTCGCAAGAAAGAACACGCGTCTTCTGACTCGGAAGACAGCCTGCCGTCGCAACAGCAAATTATCAATGAAGAAAAGCAGAGCATGATTCGCGGCATTGAAGATTTGTCGCTTACATCGGTAAAGGAAGTGATGATTCCGAGAATAGATGTTGATTTTATTTCTGTTGACATGTTGCAAGACGAGCTCATGGAAAAAATTGCGACAAGCGGTCACTCGCGCATGCCTGTTTACAGCGAGTCAATTGACAACGTTATCGGCGTTTTGTATGTAAAAGATTTGATTCATCTTTTTGCGGCAAAGTCTCCCATCAACTTGGAAAAGATTGTGCGCAAAGCATATTTTGTGCCTGAATCAAAACGTATTGATTCCCTTTTGCGCGAGTTCAAGCGACGGCATCTTCACATAGCCATTGCAATTGATGAATACGGCGGCGTTTCTGGCATTGTCACTATGGAAGACATTATTGAAGAGATTGTTGGCGACATTCAAGATGAATTTGACAACGAGCGCGAAGACATTCTTACAGTCGGGAACAATATTTGGCTGTGCGATGCACGCGTTGATTTAGATGATTTGAATGAGACGATTGCTTCGCAGTTTCCAACAGACGACTTTGATACGCTTGGCGGATTTGTATTTGACTTGTTTGGAAAGATTCCTGTAAAATATGAAAAAGTATCGTGGGGTGATTTTGATTTTATCGTGCAAGATATGGAAGGCCACCGCATCAATATCATAAAATTGATACGGCGAAGTGGAGGGGAAGCTGGAGATGAAAACACCGAATAAGAGCATTGTCCTTTATTTTGTGTTATGGTGCGCGCTGTGCATTTTTCCAATTGACGCTCAGCGTGCTGGTACGTCTGCATCGCAATTGTATGAGCGTGGACTTGCTGCTCAAAAAAACGAGAACTGGTATGCTGCATCGCAACTTTTTCTTGAAGCTGTGCACGCTAATCCTGTGTATGGAGATGCATGGTATCATTTAGCGGCGTGTACGTATCAACTTGGTCAATACGACTTGGCGTTGAACTATATTGCATCTGCGGAAAAATATGCGCGCAACAGCACCGATGTGCAGAATCTTCGCGGCATGTGTTATATTGCGCTCGGAGATGTTGACGCGGCACGAGCTGTATTTAATAAAGTGCTTGCGGCGTACCCGAACGATGTAAATGCGCGTTTTGGGCTTGCTGAACTTGAGCTTATGGGCGGGAGGATAACTGGCGCAGAAGCAAGATATGCAGAAGCATTGCAGCGAGAACCTTCCAATCGCAAGGCGCTTTTGAGTTTGGCGTTTGTTTCATCGCGACAGGGAAAGACGGCAGACGCGCAACGCTACATGAATCAGGCGATGCGCTACTATTCAGGTGAAGCTGAAGTGCACTATTTGAGTGCGACGCTTGCAGCTATGAACGGCAATCTTGCTGAAGCGGAGCGTCAGGCGCGCACAGCAGTCGAAATAAACGGCAGCTACGATAAAGCGTATGAGCTTTTGGCATCTATTTTGTATTCAGCAAAAAAATATACAGATGTCATTGATGTGTGCGACTTCCGCATAGGGCGCGACAGAGACGCAAAGAGTGCGTGGTATTTGAAAGGGCTTTCTCAGCAGCGGCTTGGAAACACGGCAGACGCAATCGCAACCTGGACGACAGGGCTTTCTGTTGCACCGCTTGATGAAGTGATGCGCGCCGCGCTTGAATTGCAAATTAATAAGACAGTTAACATTGAAGATGCGCGCCGCCCGCAATGGGCTGCGTATCATATTAAAAACGCGCAGGAATATATGAAGCGGTTTGACAGCGTGGGTGCAAGCTATGAATATCAGCGCGCGCTCAAAGTGCATCCCACAAACGAAACTGCTCGCATAGCATTTGCCGATATGCTTGAAATGAACGGTTTGCACGAGTTGTATTTGGAGCAGCTTAAATTTGCCAAAGACAACCGCGAACCGCTTGAAAGCATTTCGTCTGAAGCGCGGCGCATTCGTGCAAGCCGCATGGATGACACGATAGAAGCATACGATTCGCTTTTACAAGATTCCCTTGCAAAGCGGTGGGGCGTGGAGCCGTTTTATCTTGATAAAATACGCTGGCATATAGGCGTGTATTATGGACAGGGTGCAATGCAGTTTATTCACGCAGACAACGCTATGATTACTGCTGAAATGGTGGCGGACATGTTTTCAGGCGTGTCTGTTACCTCTGTTGCCGCGCTTGCTTCGCCTGTTTCAGGATTTGGAGACGCATATCGTAAAGCGCGCGCTTCAAATCAAGATTACTTTGTCATTCTTTCAATCGACGAGGGAGAACGCGATATTGTTCTTTCAGGCACAATGTATTCAGGACGGACAGGGGCGGCTGTGCGCGAGTTGGCGTTCTACGGTACAGGCAACAACCGCTATACAAATGTGCTGCGCCGATTCCGTTCAGCTATTCTTGAGAGCCTGCCTATTCGCGGAAAGATACTCGACAGAAGCGGCAGCGACATATTGATAGATGTGGGAAGAAGCGAAATGCTCAGGAATGGCGCAGTTTTTGCAGTTGTAAGGAGCGGCACGGTGCAGACGGCAGACGCAGCTGTTGGACTCACATATCTTGAAAGCGATAATCTCGGCACGCTCACCATAACGCAGGTGGGTGAGGAAGTATCTGAAGGAACGCTCTCGAAAAAAGGATTTTACGACTATGTAAATACAGGCGATGAAGTGGCGCTCATCTCAATGCCAAAAGAGAAATCTGTGGGAGATGCTGCGCTCGTTGTCGATAATGTGCCAAGTGCAGATATGCGCGGTGGCGTTACAATAGCTGTGGAGAGCGAAAGCACGCAGATGATTACAAAAGAGGACAGCGGCCGCGAGCGCACGCCTGCGCTTTTTGATTTGATACGCGAAATTTATTAATCTGGCAACTGCATGAAGTCGAGCGCGGAGTCTATCCATTTTTTTGTTAATGAAGGATAGTCTTCTGCTACTTGTAAAAACGATGTAACTGCGTCTGCGTAATTTCCGCTGAAGTAGTACGATTCAGCCAGATAAAACTGCGCACGCTTTGTGACACTCGCGCTTCTGTTTGTGGCAAGCAGTCGCGAAAGTTGCGTTGCAGCTTCTTTAAAATTTTGCTTGATGAATGTTGCGCTCAATATGTCGAAAAGCAAATAATCGTCTCCGCCATCGGGCGAAATCAAGTCTTCTTCAAATATGTGCATGTCGAGCGGCAGCGAGTTTTTCGCAGCGTATGAGCCTGCAAGAAGTTTTGCCTGTTCAGTTGCAGCAGTTCCTATGCGCACAGGTTTTTCGTCCATGCCTTCAATCAAGTCGATGTACGGAAGCGGTGTTTCGCGCATAGCACCTTGGGGATAAAGCGTTTCCTGTGCAGATGCGTCTGCATCGCGCGCAGCTTTTGCTGGCGGAATATGCGCATGCACGCCTGCAATTGTCGCATTTACTGACGGAATGATTATATCATATGCGCCGCGCTCGGTGACGGCGACAACAGCATAATAGTAGTCTCTGTAATCGGAAACTGCATCTGTCCACCCTGTGTCTGCGCCGCTTATCGTTGCAACTGGAGCGAGCGTTTCAATTTGCGCGTATGAATAGATTGGCTGCGTGTTTTTGTAGACGAGCAGCGCTGTCACGGCAGGCTCTGCGTGTTTGGGAAGCAGCCACGACACAGTGATTTTTTGACCGCTTCCCGCTTCTGATGTAATGTCGGTGACAATCGGCCGCTCGGCGGCAAGCGTAAGCGATGTCACGCAACAAAATGCAACAGTACAAATCAGTTTTGAATATAAACGATTCATGTTGCAATAATAGCAGTAAGCGCAGGAAAAAGCAATCAATGTGCCGTCGTGTGAGTAAAACGCAACGCGTATATTTGACAAATTGTGCACTTTATTTTATGCTTATAGCGTATGTTTGTAGCGATTATGCTTGACCCAGGCGGCATCGATACAGCGCAATCTCTCGCATCTGTCCTCACGCATTACGGCTTTCACAAAGTGCAGCGCGCGTGCTGGGAAAGCAGCGAGGTAGGGGTGATGCAGTTGTCGCAGCTCAAACGAGAAATCGACCGCGTTACAAATTATTATGATACGGTGCGTATGTATCAGTATTCTGGAAAAGGTGTGTTCACAATTACCGAGTTGCATCGTAAGCGATGGCGGAGATGCATTCTCGCAAACGATGACAGCGAAGACATGACGCAATAACTTTGAAAATATAGTTTTGAGGGAAATAGTATGATTGAAGATTTAAAAATGCCGGTGACACAGTTGCGTGAAGATATTATGAATGTCTGGGGGCGTCTTTGACAGTGCTGCCATAGATAAAAAAATTGCAGAGAAAGAGGCGCTTACGAGCGAGCCTGGTTTTTGGAGTGACACGGAAAAAGCAGGTCGCATTATGAACGAAATCAAAAAATTAAAAAGCCGCGTTGAGCCATGGCGTGAATTATTAAAGCAGCAAGATGATTTGGAAGCCATGTACGAGTTGGCATCGGAAGGCGGCGGCAAAGACGAAGTGGCTGAACTTCAGAACATGTACAACGCCGCAAAAGCAGAATTTGAAAAGCTCAACATTTTGAATCTGCTTTCAGGCGACGTTGACCAAAACAATGCATTTCTTTCAATCCATGCAGGTGCAGGCGGAACGGAAGCGGAAGACTGGGCGTATATGCTGAGCCGCATGTATACGCGCTGGGCGGAGCGGCACGGCTTCAAACTTGAAGTTGTTGACATGGAAGAAGCTGAAGGCGGTATAAAATCAATCACTATGCAGATAGACGGCGAATACGCATACGGGTATCTAAAATGCGAAGTGGGAATACACCGCCTTGTGAGAATCAGTCCGTTTGATGCAAACGCGCGCCGCCATACGTCGTTTTCTTCTGTGTACGTGTATCCAATTCTTGATGACACAATCGACGTCAACATTCGTCCTGAAGACTTGCGCGTAGATACGTATCGCGCAGGGGGCAAAGGCGGGCAGCACGTCAATAAAACTGAATCTGCGGTACGCTTTACGCATGTGCCGACAGGCATTGTCGTTGCATGCCAGAGCGAGCGAAGCCAGCTTATGAACCGCGAAATTGCCATGAATATTTTGCGCTCGCGCTTGTATGAATATTACCGTGAGCAAAAAGAAAAAGAGAATTCAAAATACAGTGCGGAGAAAAAAGAAATCTCATGGGGAAATCAGATTCGCTCGTATGTGTTTCAACCGTATACGATGGTAAAAGACCATCGCACAAAGTGTGAGTCGGGAAATATTCAGGCAGTTATGGATGGCGACATTGACGCGTTCATGGATGCATTTCTTATTGCGCAGTGGAAAGGACTGCCTATGGATTCAAGTGCAGATGATGAAAAGATGTAACGCAGTACAATATATTTTTTTTATCGCTTGCATTTTTGCTCAGCTTGCGTATGCATCAGATGCCTCTGACATCACCTGGATGCTTGGTGCAGAAAAATTTTCGTTTGTGAAAAAAGAAACGGTAACGCAGTCTGACGACGCTGTTGCTTCATCACTCCCGCGCATTATCCTTGAGCAGCTTGCGGAGAATCTTGAGCATGTTCCAACCGCACAAGAAAATCTTGACCGCGCTACGTACGATTTGCAGCGTGAGCGCATCAACATATTTTTACAGTTGTCAAAAGAAGTGCAGATGCGCGATGCGCTTGTGCTTGGCAATTATTCGCAAAAACAGCTTGCGTCAAAGTTGCGTGAAGCAGATAAAAAAATCGATGCGCTGAAAATCAAAATAGATGAAAGCCTTGCAAAAGAGACGGAGGAGAAGGAAAAAGCCGCTCCTGCCATTGCGCTTGAAGATGAGCGCAAGCAAAATATTGAGCAGGGGCTTGTTGTCGATGATGAGCAGTTGCATGAAGAAAAAAGCGATGCTGAAAAATTCCGCAACTTATTCAGAAATCCCAATGCCAATATGCCTGCGAGCAAACGGGTTCGTTTGTACAAAGATGATTTTTCTGCGCTCTATGTTTCAAATGCGCTTGACGTACAGCACGATAGCAGGGCGTTTGAAAACGATGTTGTTGCTGCGGGAATAGATGCGCTTGTGACAGGCAAGCTTACTGTGTATGGCGAATATGTTTCCGCAACTGTTTCACTCATCGCGTATCCTGGTGCGAGGACAATAGGTACGGTTACCGATGTGGGAAGCCTTTCAGACATTCGTATGCTTGGAATGCGTCTTGCACGGCAACTTACTCCTGCAATTGCAAACAGCATGCCAATTGAATTATTTTTTGATGTGCAGCCGTTTGAAGCAACGCAAAACATTACGCTGGCTGTAGACGACATTGTGTATCGCGAAGTGCCAGAACGCCTTGTTGTGCAAGCAGGGGTTCATTCAATTTTATTTTCTGCTCCTGGTTTTAAACAAGCGGGAACGACTTATGGGTTTCGCGGCAGGCGGTCTTTTAAAATAGCAGCAGCACTTGTCAAAGAAAATCCCAGCACGCTCATGCTCAATTTAAAAAAGCCGTTTATCAGTACGGTGTATGCGAACGGCGAAGAAGCGGGAAAAATAGATGAGGAAAATGTTCCTGTAAAATTAACAATTAACGATGAGCCTGTGCTCGGTCAGTTTATCACTGAAGACGGCAGCGTTGCGCCGTTTTATATTGCGTACAAACTGCTTGAGAGCGAAGCGTCGCTCGTCGTGAATGCACAGCCATTCGACAGGAGCGCATATATAGACAAGCGCAGAAAGATGATGTATACATCGTACAGCGTATTGATTACATCGCTGCTTGGAACTTTTTTTACGTATGGAACATTTCATTCTCAGAACATTGCTGCTGCAAACGGTTATGTGCGCGTTGACAGCGTATATGGTTGGCAAATTGCTGCGTGGGCATGTACAGGCGTTTCAATAGGATGTGGCGCATGGTTTATCTATGAGCTTGTGCGCTATTTTGTCGCTGCAGACAAAGTGCTTCCTGCGCGGGCGCGTCCGGCAAAGGCGGCAAAAAAATTACAATGACGGAGATGCACTATGGCAAAAATCTCATTTGCGCAAAAGATAAAAAATTTGTTTAGTTCACCGTCAGGCGACGATGAGTTTTATGATGATTTGACTGACGCGCTTATTGAAGGCGATGTAGGTGCAAAGACTGCATTTGAAATTGCTGAAAATCTTCGCGCTGTCTGCAAAAAAAACGGAGTGCGTGGAGAAGAAGGCATTACGCGTGAACTAGCGCAGCTGCTCTGCCAACATGTGCGGGAAGTTGCGCTTGTGCCTGAACGTGAAAAGACGAATGTGTGGATGCTGCTCGGCGTAAACGGCGTTGGCAAAACAACGAGCGTTGCAAAAATTGCCAAATGGTATAAAGATGGCGGAATCGAGCCTATCGTGCTTGCCTCGTCAGATACGTTCAGAGCTGCGGCAATTGAGCAGCTCGCGCTTCACGGGCAAAAACTTGGCGTGCGCGTTGTAAGCCATCAGCATGGCGCGGACCCGTCGGCGGTTGTGTTTGATGCAGCAGATGCTGTTCGCGCAAAAGGCGGCGGACTTGTACTTGCAGATACGGCTGGCAGGCTGCACAATAAAGAAAACCTTGTCCGCGAACTAGAAAAGATAGACAGGACATGCCGCCAAAAAGCAGACGCGGAGTGTTACAAACGGATTCTCGTCATAGATGCAACGACGGGGCAGAACGCATTGCGTCAGGCGGAAGTGTTCAATGAAGCTATTGGTCTTGATGCGCTCATATTGACGAAGTATGATTCAACTGCAAAAGGCGGCGTTGCTGTTTCAATTGGCAAAGAGCTTGATCTTCCGATTGCATTTGCATGCACCGGCGAACATTATGAAGACATTGCGCCGTTTCATGCAGAAGCGTATGTACGAGGATTTTTAGGGTTGTAACGCAGTGAACGCCATTGCTAATAAATTATTGCTTTTAGTGATTTATTCCGCATGTATTTTTTCAAGTTGCACAGAAAAAAAAGAGCCGTATCATTCGGCAGTGCGTGCCAACCGCATAAGCGATTTTTTCTTTGAGATGTTGCGCTGCGAAGTTACTGGCTATACTGCTGACGAAACAGCTGCGCAGTGTGCGCCTGCAATTGCTTGCGCCACAAAAATTTTTATGAGTCCTGTACTGACATCGCGCGGTACGATTGTATATGCAATTGAAAATGTTGTTCCATCGTATACGGGCAAAATAGACGCAACATTTTCACCTGATGATATAGTTGTTTCTTCTTTTGATGCAATAGATGCGGCTCTAGCGTCTTTTTTTCAATCTGACGGCATGACGCATGATTTTTCGGAAATAGCTATAGAGGCGCCTGTAGAGCTTGCTGATGTTCCTGACGCGCGCGCAGAACTTTCGGGAACGCTTTCGGCTGTGCAAACAGAGTCGCCTGCAGAACGGCGTTTCCGCGATGCGCAGGGACGGTTGCGTTTTTTTTCATACGATGTGGAGCGTCTTGCAGTTTCATCTCATGCAGACGGGCATGTGCTTGTGCGCTTTTCAGATGGCGCTGCCGCGAGAAATTATTATGATGAGCATATGCGTCTTGTTAAAAAAGAGCTGTGGCGCATAGGATCGTCGCTCAGTGAAAGCGCACGGGAAAGTTCGGAAATATTTTATTACAACGATGATGACCCGCGCCCGTTTTCGTCAATTATGGAAAAAGAAGACTACCGCATTGAAACGCTGTACAATGAAAACGGCAAGGCGATTTCTGCAAAAGGATTTTTTCTTGACAACAAGGCGCGGCGCATTCCAGATGTGCAGACAGTGTGGCGGTACGCAAGCGACGGCAAGCTTGCAGAGCAGGAGTACACGCGTTTTGAATATGGCGATGGTCAAAAACAAATCGCAACGGGAAAGACGACACGCAGAGAAGTGTACAGCTGCAGTGCGGGGGCAGGTGCGCCTGATTATGCATATTATGAAGACGGCGTGCTGCGCATGAAAACAGAGCACATTGACGACAATTCTTACGTGACAACACTTTATTTTGAAGGTGGCTATGCAGTTGTTTCTGTGTATAGTAATGGACGGAAAATGCAAGAGACGATTTCACTTAACGGAACTGTCATGCGGAGCAGCTCATATGAATAATATATTGGGAGAGCAGTGGATACTGTTTGTTTCTCGCAGATTTTCTCGCGTAGACAGAAAAGGTCGCTCTGCCGTTACATCGTTTCTTGCATCGCTTGGCATCTGTTTTGGCATTATGACGCTTATCGTTGTTATGAGCGTTATGAACGGATTTCAGATGGAATTTAAAGATGCGATTATGGAACTTTCTTCATATCATGTGCAAGTGACAGGCGTAGATGATGCAACTGTAGAGATGCAATTCACCGCCTGGTGCAATGCGGAGCACGATATACTTGCGGCATCTCCATTTTACGAGGCGCAGAGTTTTATGGTAACTGATCGTGGCAAACAGTCGGCAGCGCTTATTCGCGCTGTTCCAGAAAACATATGCGATGTTGACAGCGGCTTTGCACGGGAAATGCACATGCTGGCAGGCAGTTTTTCTTTGCATGACGATGATGCGATTGTGCTCGGCTCTGATTTGGCGAGAGCGCTTTCTGTGCGGACTGGTGATGTGGTGACATTGCTTGCGCTTTCGGGTGGCAGCGATGTTGAGCTATTGTCGCGTGACAGGCAGTTTCGTGTTGCAGGCGTTTTCCGTTGCGGCTATGCAGACATCAACGCATCGTATGCATTTATTAATTTTGCATCGGGACAAAAGAATTTTGGGGAAAGCGCAAAAAAAGTATACGGGCTTAAACTTGTGCGCGAGTCGTTCGACGTGCCAGTCATCAATAAATTGCACGCATCGTTCCCCCTGCTCAAAAGCGAGTCGTGGCGCTCGTACAATCGCTCTTTTTTTGGCGTGCTTCGAGTAGAAAAAAATATGCTCATGATTCTTGTCCTGTTGATTTTTGTTGTTGTTGCAATTAATATTTATAATGGCATGCGCCGTCTTGTGTTTGAGCGGCGCAGCGAAATTTCAATTCTTTCTGCACTTGGTGGAAAGAGAAGCAGCATCAAGGCAATCTTTATTTTACGCGGGTTTTTGACAGGTTGCGTTGGCGCGTTTGGGGGCGTGCTTTTCGGATTGCTTTTAAGCGTGAATATAGGCAGCGTGTTTGCGTTTGCTTCGCGCGTCATGTATTATGCGCAGTATTTTGCCGTCTCGCTCGTCTCTCCACAAAATGCGCTGTTCGTGCGCGAGAATCCCATGTACATGCTGTATGCATCAATACCGTCGCGCATATTTCCAGCTGAAGTTTTTTTGATTGCGTTGCTCGGCATATGCGCGCCGCTTGTTGCATCGTATGCTGCGAGTAAAGCTGTTTTGAAAATGACTGTTGCGGAGGTGCTCCACGATGAATGAAATTGTGCGCGTTGAAAATCTAGAAAAAACATATGTCACATCGGGAACGACGCTCACTGTTCTCAAAGATTTGAATCTCATTGTTGAAGAGGGAAGCAAAGTTGTCATTACAGGAACGAGCGGCTGTGGAAAAAGCACGCTCCTCAATATACTTGGCGGCATCGACAACGTTACTGCGGGGCGCGTGCAGTGTGGAGCGTGGAACGTCACTTCGCTCAGTGAAGACGAACACGCAGATTACCGCGCGCATTTTCTCGGCTTTGTGTTTCAGTTTCATTATTTATTAAAAGATTTTACCGCGCTTGAAAATGTATACATCCCCGCATACATGGCAGGCGTTCCTAAAAAAGAAGCAATGGCGCGCGCAGAACAGCTTCTTGCAGATGTTGGTCTTGCAGAACGTGCAAACCATTTGCCGTCTGAACTTTCGGGAGGCGAACGTCAGCGTGCCGCAGTTGCACGTGCATTGATTAACAATCCATCGCTTATCCTTGCTGACGAGCCGACAGGAAATCTTGACCCTGCAAACGCAACGCTTGTCGGCGACTTGCTTTTTTCTATGGTCGATAAATATGACAAGACGCTTGTGCTTGTAACTCACGACAGCAATCTTGCTAAAAAAGGCTCTGTGCGCTATGCAATCAGTGGCGGCAAGCTTCAGCGCGGGTTGGCGACATGACAATACGCTCGTCACTGTTGTTTGCGCAGCGCCTTATTTTTCCGCGTGCAGATAAAGCATCTATTGCGCGAAAAAGTCTTGCAGGCGCATTTTTGTGCATTGGCATAAGCATTGTACCGCTTGTCGTTGTGTTGACTGTTTCAAATGGAATGATTTACGGCATGACTGAGCGAATAATAGGGCTTTCAAGTTCGCATATAGAAGCGGCGCTTTCACGAACTTCTGAACATACGACAAGTGCGCAGCGTCTTGAGTTGTTTGCACAACAGTTTGAACAGGTGTCTGGCGTTACAAGCGCGTTTCCCGAAGCGAATTTGTCTGCACTTGCAGCGAGTTCTTCATTTAGAATGGGCGTTCAACTGCGTGCAGTGCTTCCTGCCATGTTCACCGACAATGCATCGTTTGCATCACTATTTAAAATAGTTGAAGGAAGGTATGATGATTTTGTTGCAGGAAGCAGAACGGCAATTGTCGGTCAGCATGCTGCCGAGCGTCTTGGACTTCATGCAGGCGACTCATTCCGCATCATAGCCGCTGCGCAAAGCATAAACGATTCTATTGTACCGAGAACTGCATCGCTCAAAGTTGCAGCAATAATTTCTTCAGGTTATCAGGAGCTTGATGCTGCATGGCTTTTTGTGCCGCTTGATACAGGCTTCAACATCATCAGGGCGGGAGCAGGGCGCTATTTTGTGCGCATAGAAACGGCAGATGCATTTTCTGCACAGCTCATGCGCGTTCAATCGTATTGCGCGGATGTGGCGGGATTTGACGCAGATGTATACCGCTGGGATGAATTAAATCGCGCACGGTATGAAAATTTTTCCTCGACAAAAGTAATGCTCGTGTTCATCATGCTGCTTATCGTCCTTGTCGCTTCTGTAAATATCTCATCGTCGCTCGTCATGCTCGTCATGGAAAAGCGGCGCGAAATCGCAATCATTAAAAGCATTGGCGGCTCTCAGCACGGCATTGCGCTGTCATTTCTCGTTACGGGAACTGTGTGCGGCATTGGCGGCGTTCTCGTTGGGCTTCCGCTTGGCTTGCTGTGTGCGACAAATGTTAATTTTATCATAAAAATTATTGAAAAAATAGTTAACGCCGCGTCAAAATTTTTGTATCTTTTAAGTGGGCGCAATGCGGCAGATTTTGCTTCTATCACCCTTATGGACCCTGCATATTATTTGACAGAAGTTCCTGTGCTCATTCCGCTCAGAGATTTGGCAGTGATTGTCGTTTCCACGATTCTGCTTTCGCTTGCCGTATCTGTTATTCCTGCGTATAAAGCGGGTAGAGAAAAACCGCTCGAAACATTACGCAAAGTGTGATATACTTTACCATTATGCTGTGTGATTATTGCAGAAAACGTGAAGCCGTTTTTTTTATTGAACAAACAACAAAAAATACTCGGAAGCGCATTAATATTTGCATGGAATGCGCAGTAAAAAATGGACTTGCTCCTGACCCACAGCGTGTGCAAAAAACTATCCGCTCGCTGTTTGAATCTGTTGAGAAAGCAGATGCGGCATACAATGTGGAAGCGGGGAAATTGTGCCCCGTGTGCGGAAAAAGTCTTGCGGCAATCAAGAAGACAGGCAGGGCGGGCTGTCCAGAGTGCTATGAAATTTTTAAAACAGAATTGGTTGACATCATGGAGCGTCATGGGATAAAAGGACAATACACTGGCTCGCTTCCGCGTCGCATTGCGTCATTCCGTTCGTCGCTCACTGACCGCATAGATTTAAAAGCAAAGCTCGATTTGTCTGTTCAAAACGAAGATTACGAAAAGGCTGCCATATACCGCGACTATCTGCGCGCGCTTGAAAAGCAATCTGTTGCCGATGGTTCGCAAAGCGAAGAGGAAAACAAAGGTGATGAATGAAGTTGCTTTTGTAAATGGCGAGCCGTGGTTTTCCTACAGCGGAGCGGATTGCGATGTTGTTGTCTCTACGCGCGTCCGTCTTGCGAGAAATTTGGCAAATTTTCTTTTTCCAGCAGACGACATGGAAGATGAGATTGACCGCGTGCAAACGCTCATCTTTGATTCGTTTTTAAAACTTGACAACCCCGACGATTTTCACATGGTGAGTGTTGGAAAGCTTGACGCGTTCGGCATGAAAATTCTCTCGGAGCGCGGCGTACTTGACGCGGACGTGCCTTCAGGCATTGTGATGAGAAATGACGGACGCGTTTCGTGCCGCGTGAACAGCGTTGACCACGTACGTATTGCCGCATTTGAACCTGGTCTTAACTGTGCCCATGCGCTTGCAGAATGTCGCGCAGTCGATGAAAATTTGCAGCGGACGCTCCAGTTTGCTGCATCGTATGAATTTGGCTATCTTACCGCCGCACTGCAAGATGCAGGGAGCGGCATGAAAATTGCAATACGCGCGCATTTGCCGTCGCTTTCGTTTGCAGGCGAAGCAGAAAGCATATTCAATCAAATACGAGAAAAAGGTTTGAGCGTTTCTTCCGTGTTCGGTGCAGGCGATGATTGGGGAACATCTCTCGGCTCGTATTATGATATTGCAACGACATCGTCAATAAATGGCAGCGAGTTTGACCAAATGGCTTCTATAGAAAGCGCGGGCAGATACCTTGTTGAAACGGAGCGCAAGTTTCGGTCAAAATGTGCCGAAAATAAACCAACGGCGGTACATAATCTCATATTGCGTTCGTTCGCATCGGCAAAGTTCAGCGTGTTCCTTACGTTGCGCGAAACAGTTGCTGTTGTTTCTGCAATAAAGTGGGGGCTTGATATGGGAATTGTACAGGGCATTGCGGACAGCGAACTTTGCGCGCTCTTGTATCGTGTGCAAAACGGACATTTAGAATTTTTGTTAAAAAATGGTAAATTTACATTTGAAGAAGATATACGAGGCGACATGCAAAAAAAGATTGAACGCCTGCGCGCGCTCATTGTGCAGGAATCATTTGAAAATATACGTTTTGTTTCGTAATGTTTGGGGGATATAATGAAAGGGATAGGATTCTCTCCGCGCGCTCAACGGCTTGTGGCTGCTCTTGCTCAAGATGAAGGGAGAAAAAGCGGCAGCGACCAGTTGTTGCCTGAACATGTGCTGCTTGCACTGCTCAAAAGCGCGGACGGATTAGGATATGCATTGCTGCAATCGCTTCGGGTAAATGTGCTCACATACCAGCTTGCGCTTGAACAAGTAATTGCCGTAAAATCAGTTGCGCCGTCGTTCAGCGATTTGCCGCCAAGCCACCGCCTTAAAAGCATGTTCGACATTTCGGGCATTGAAGCGCGCGCGCTCCGCAACGAATATATTGGCACCGAGCACCTTATGCTTGCTGCAATCAGAGAAGAAGGAAGCATTACCGCGCGCTTTTTTGAAAAAGCAAATATTACCATTGAAGACGCACGCAAACTTTTGCCCGGCATACAGGCGCGCATGCCGTCTTCTGCAACAGAGCAGGCAACACCGGCATTCGTAAAGTCTACGTTGCAAAATTTTTTCGGCTCGCCAGATGCCGCTGTTCCCGCTCAGCAGAATGCATCTGCAAATCAAGGGAACCGCCGCAATCAAAATGAGAAGTCGCTGCTTGCAGAGTTTAGCCGTGACATGACAAAGATTGCGTATGAAGGAAAAGATGATCCCGTTGTTGGACGCACAAAAGAGATGCAGCGCATTGTGCAAATTCTTTCGCGCCGTACAAAAAATAATCCTATCCTCATAGGCGAGCCTGGTGTCGGCAAAACTGCAATTGTCGAAGGGCTTGCACAACAAATTGTCAAAGGGAATGTTCCAAGCAATCTTATTAAAAAGAGAATTCTTTCGCTTGATTTGGCGGCGCTCATTGCAGGAACAAAATATCGCGGTGAATTTGAAGAGCGCATGAAGCGAATCATGAAAGAGATAAAAGACAACAAAAATATTGTGCTGTTTGTTGATGAGCTTCATACGATTATTGGCGCAGGCGGTCCCGAAGGAACTATGGATGCTTCAAACATGCTCAAGCCTGCGTTGAGCCGCGGAGAGATTCAAATCATCGGTGCGACGACAACAAAAGAGTACAGCAAATATATTGAAAAAGATTCCGCGCTTGAGAGGCGATTCCAAGTGATAAAAGTTGAAGAGCCTGCTGACGATGAGACGGCGCGTATCCTTGAGGGCATAAAAAAACGCTACGAGGATTTTCACGGCGTTATATACGATAGCGACGTTATTCCAGCAATTGTTAAATTTTCACGGCGATATGTGCCAGAGCGTTGTCTTCCTGACAAGGCGATTGACATTCTTGACGAAGCGGGAGCTGCTAAAAAAATTCAAGAAGAGGCAAAGCCCGCCGAACTTGCAGAAGTTGAGCGCAACATTGAGCAGCTTGTGGAAGACAAGCGTCGTCTTGTTGAAGAGCAGGATTATGAAAAAGCGGCATATGTGCGCGACAAAGTGCTGGAACTTCGCCGCCGCCTTGAGTTGTACAGTGAATATTGGAAGAGCAGCAACGCGAACATACGACGCCATGTGACTGAGCAGGACATATGCCGCATCATAGGTGCGATGACAGGCATTCCTGTGGAGCAGCTCGATTCAACTGAAACTAAACGGCTCGTGCACATGGAAGATGAAATGCACAAGAGCGTTATAGGGCAGGATGAAGCAGTGCATCTTATTGCAGGAGCAGTGCGCAGAAGCAGGGCAGGCGTTTCTTCGCCGAAACATCCGCTCGGTTCATTCATCTTTCTTGGACCGACAGGCGTTGGAAAAACGCAGCTTGCAAAAGCGCTTGCAAAATTTTTGTTCGGCAGCGAAGACACGCTCATACGCATAGATATGTCAGACTATATGGAGAAGCATAATGCGAGCCGCCTTGTCGGTGCGCCGCCCGGATATGTCGGCTATGAAGAAGGCGGTGTGCTTACTGAAGCAGTGCGCCGCCGTCCGTATTCGGTGGTGCTCCTTGACGAAATTGAAAAAGCGCATCCAGATGTGTTTAACCTTCTGTTGCAGTTGCTTGAAGAAGGCGAGCTTTCTGACAATCTCGGTCACACGGTGAATTTCCGCAACACAGTCATCATTATGACGAGCAACGCGGGCGCACGTCAGATAACAACTGGCAGCCATGTAGGATTTTTGCCTGATGGTGACGGAATGCTTTCCTACGACGAAATACGTGCAAGTGCATTGAACGAACTTAAAAAATTATTAAATCCTGAATTGATAAATCGCATTGATGACATAGTTGTTTTCCGTGCGTTGACAAAAATACACGTTGCGCAAATCCTCGACATACAGCTCCACGAGTTGTCAGACAGGCTCAAGGAGCAGCATATTTCTATCTCTGTAAAGCAAAAAGCTCGTGAGTATCTTGTCGAGCATGGATATGAGCCTGAACATGGCGCGCGCCCAATGCGTCGTCTTATCCAAAAAGAGATAGAAGACCCGCTTTCTATGGAAATACTTGCAGGAAAAAACGAGCATTCAAATCTCGTCTCTGTTGACTACGTGAATGATGAGTTGCGCGTTCGATTTGTCAAACCGCGCCAGACAAAAGTTCCTGCCACTGTTGACGGACCGCTTGTCAATGCGGTGAATTGAATATAATTATTTTTCATAGTATACTGCCCATACTATGAAACGTATTATATTTACAACAGTTTTACTTGCTGCATTTGCAGTATTTTCAAATGTTCCGATTTTTGCCAACGGGAAAAACGATGCTGAAAAATTGAGCGTTCCTGTTCAAGAGCAGCCTCAAATGGTGCAAGAAATTGATGTTGCTCCACATGAGACAATCCGCATAGGCATATTGAACGGCCCTACGAGCATTCCTACTGCGTACATGTTTGATGCAATGCCTGTCGTTGATGGCAAGTCGGTAGTGTTTGAAAAATTTGCTTCGCCGCAAGCGCTTTTGCCAAAAATGCTTAAAGGTGAAATTGACATTGGCTTTATGCCTGCAAACGTTGCCGCAAAAGTGTACAACAGCGCAAACGGCGCGCTTTTGTGTGTGGGCGTTTCTGGCAACGGCAATCTGTTTTTAATTACAAAGGACAAGAGCGTAAAATCGCTTTCAGACCTTATTGGCAAAACAGTGTCTATTGCGGGGCAAGGCGCAACGCCCGAATATCTTTTCCGCTGGTTGCTTGCACGGAACGCTATCCCCGAAAGCGCAAATGGCGTACTGCTTGATTACAGCATTCCGACAGCAGACATAGCCGCAGAATTGCTTTCAGACAAAATCAGGTATGCTGTCGTTCCAGAGCCGTTTGCAACTGTTGCAACGGCAAAATCACCCGATGTCGTGCGCGCGCTCAACATGCAAGATGAATTTGGCGCGGCAAGTGTGCAGCAAAAAACATATCCGCTCACTGTGATGGTAGTGCGCGCTTCGTATGCGTCTTTGCATGCTGTTGCTGTCCGTGCTTTTAAAGATGCATTTTCACAGTCGTGTGCCTGGACAGTTGCAAATCCGCAGCGCGCGGGCGTGCTCGTCCAAAAGAATACGCTTGGCCTTATGGCGCCTATTGTTGCAAACGCCATTCCCTTTGCGAATTTTACATGGAAAGATGCGCTAGACGCTCAAAGTGAAATTGAGCATTTGCTTTCAATTTTTTTTGAGTTTGCACCTGACTCAATAGGTGGAAAACTTCCAGATGAAGGCTTTTACTTCAAGTAAAACTGCGTCATATTGTCTGTCTGTTGTCGTCATTCTCTGCTTGTGGAAAGTCGGTGCGCATGTGATGAGCGCGCCGCTCATTCTTCCGCCGCCTGAAGATGTTTTCCATGCGCTTGCAGCTATATGCGGCACTGCTGTTTTCTGGCAGCATGTTGCCGCTACTGTGGTTCGTTGTTTTTTTTCTTTTTTGATTTCAGTTTTGCTCGGAACTGCGCTCGGCGTGCTGTGCGGCAGTTCTCCATTTTTTAATAATCTGCTTGCACTTCCCATTGCAATAATTCGCGCTACGCCTGTTGTCTCGTTTATACTCGTTGCGCTCTTTTGGTTTACGTCGTCGCATGTGCCGCTTTTTGTGTCTGTGCTTATGACGCTTCCGATTATGATTTCTTCAGTTGCTGGCGGGTTTTTAAAACGGGACAGAAAGCTTGCGGACATGGCGCAAATTTATCAATTAACAAAATTGCAAAAGTTCCGCTGGATTACTGCACCGTCTGTCGTGCCGTTTTTTTTCTCTGGTTCGGCAGCTGCATTTGGCCTTACCTGGAAAGTAGTCGTTGCAGGAGAAGTGCTGTGCATTCCGGCTTTTGGAGCAGGTTCGCTACTTCAAAAGGCGCAAGTGCATTTGAATACTGCCGAAGTGCTTGCCATTACATTTGTCGTCGTCATGTTGAGCTTTGCATTTGAAAAATTATTTTCGCTCGTTGCGGAAAAAATGCAAAAGAGGCGCGCATGAGCATCTCGATAAACAACATAGCTATTGTGCGCGACAAGAAACAACTGTATAGCAATTTTTCGCTGCATGTCGCAAGTGAAAAAGTGACGTGTGCAATTGCGCCGTCTGGAAGCGGCAAGACAACATTGCTCTGCTGCATTGCAGGAACGCTTCGCAATGCGCTTGCAGAAGGCAGCATACTGTTCAACGGTGCGGCAGCGCGCCCATCAATTTCGTTTTTATTTCAGGAACCGCGTCTCATTCCGTCTGCAACAGTGCTGCAAAATGTTATGCTGCCGCTCGTAAACGTGATGAGCAAAGAAGCTGCAAAATTGCGCGCTCTCCATTTTCTTGAAAACGTTGAGCTTGGCGACAAATGCGCGTCATTTCCCGATGAGTTGAGCGGCGGCGAGGCGCAGCGTGTTGCAGTGGCGCGAAGTTTTGCGTTTCCTTCAAGCGTGCTTTTGCTTGACGAGCCATTTCAATCGCAAGATTTAAAAATAAAACTGCATCTTATAAAGATAACGCAGCGGCTTCTCGCAATAGAAAAACGCACTGTTTTTTTTGTAACGCATGACCCAAAAGAAGCGGTACTTCTTTCTGACAGGATTCTCATATTGGCAGGAACGCCGCTCAAAATTATTTTTGATGAGCAAAACATACGAAAAAATGATGCAGAACTTGAAAATACTATAGCGTCACTTGTTGTACATTCAGCGATTTAGGTTTATAATGCTGGCTATGAGGCCACTGATATGATAAAAGAGTTTTTGCCGTTTGAAGTTGTGCGAAACAATGCGCTGAAGATTGCACATAAAATGTATACAGATGGATTTGTGCCCGATGTAATTTACTGTTCTTTGCGCGGCGGCGCATATATGGCAAATGTCATAAGCGAGTATTACAAGCTTGTCAGAAAAAACTATCACCCTGTTCTCTACGCTGCACTCGTTGCGCGCTCATATTCTGACATTCAGAAGCATGAAAAAGTGTATGTTGACGGATGGACATATGCTCCTGAACATCTGCGTGCAGGAGACAATATCATGCTCGTTGACGATATTTTTGACTCTGGGCGCACCATCAATTCGCTCGTTGAAATCTTTTTAAAGCGCGGCGTGCCTCGCAGCAACATAAAAATTGTCGTGCACGATTACAAATATTTTACCTACCATAGAGACCAGCCGCCGATTCATCCTGACTACTGGTGCAGAAAAATTGAAGTGACAAAACCAGAAGAAGATGTTTGGATTCATTATTTGAGTCATGAGCTTGTGGGTCTTTCAAAAGAAGAGCTTGGAAAATATTATTTCAAAGACGACCCAGAGCTGCGTGCCATTCTTGAACCGCTTTTGGGGAATACATGAGACGGATTTTATTAATTGTTAATTTTTTTATTTTTTTTCTTTTGAACGGTGCCGCAGAGACGACGATTGTCAATCCTGCAAGCGGAACGTGGGCAAACAGGCAGATACTTGTGCTTGATTCATCGGACGGCGAAGAAATGTTTTATTCGCTCAACGGTTCAGACCCGTTGCAAACGGGCTTTGCTTATGACGGTCCTGTGCTCATAGATATGGTCGGTGCCGTGCAGTTGCGCGTCGTCTCAATTTCGCGTGATGGCAGCGTGTCTGAAACAGGTATTGTGTATACGGTTGAAGAGCGGCCGCCTGCATCTGATATTGCTGCGCCGTTTTCAAACGATGCGCTTTTGAATAGCATTGTGGAGCATCATGCAGGTTCGCCGTTGACAATAATGCAGCCGTTTTCATACAGCTTTGGGAAATTGCCTGCTTCATTTTATGAAAGTGGAACTATTTCAACTGCGGCAGATTGCATTTTGTCGCGGTATGTTCCGTGCACGGTTACAGACGGAACTGCATATTGGCGGTTTATCATAAAAACAGCGCCTTCGCTTCCGCCCGCATTCAGCACGCGCGACACCCCATTTATATTGCATGACTGGGATACAATCATGTTTATTGATAAAAAACTGATATACAAAATTGACGACTCATACTGGGACGCAATGAAAGTGCCTCAGCAACTTGACAGAAGCATTCCGCATACAATATCGTGGCAGAGCATTGCATTTCAGCAGGGCAATCCAATAGAATCATTTGTGCTTCCGCCAAAGCCTGTTGTAGAAACGCGGGAATCATCTGACGGTTCTCTTTCCATAGTTGTCAACGGCGACGATGGCTATAGGATTGGCATTGCATCTGATTCAGGCGTTATGTTTTTTAATACAGTTGGAATAGATGCATTTCCCGGAGATGAGATTTCAGGCACATTCAGCGCAGGGATTTATTATAATTCAGTGTATCAGGGAGCAATCGATGTGCCGTATGAAGTTGACAAGCGCGCGCCAGCTCCTCCGATTGTCAATTCAAGCGAACAATCATTTTTTTCGCGTCATCCCGTAGAACTTGTTTTTGCATATGAAGATGATGCGCAGCTGTTTGTCGCAATAGAGCAGATGGCTGTACACGGCGACATCACAAAAGATGATGCGCGCGTGCTGTTTTCTCACGCTTCGACAGGTGCAGATTTTTTTGAGCATCCAGAACATGCGATTACGCTCGATTCCTTTTCAGGCAATGCGGTGTATTGCTGTGTGCGCGCATATGCGGTTGACAAAAGGGGCAACAAGAGCAGTGTTGTCTCGTATGATGTTGTTATAGACAAATATAATTATTATATCAGTAATGCAGCAGACGAGCGCACTGCCGACGGTACGCGCAGCAATCCGTTTGCCTCTTTTGAGCAATGCCTTGCCGCGATAGGTGAAAATAGATTTGCAAACATAAGAGTGGCAGGCACGCTCACAATGCCAGAAGGAGAAACGCCGCTTTTTTCAAACTGCGTCATAAACGGACAGGATGACGCGCAGCTCATATTTCCGTCGGGCAGTTCGCTTGTTGTGCGCAGCGCAAGCCTTGAAATAGACGACTGCATTATTATGCGGAACGATGCAGCAGGTGCCGTCGATGCGCCACTTATTAAATTAGAACACGCTGTGCTTACGCTTGCAGATTGTGAAGTAGTCGCGTCGTTTGCGAGAAACGGCACAATCATCAGAGCGGATTCATCTGTCGTTGTTGTGACAGATAGCGGCATGACATCTTCTGCTTCAAGTTATTCGTCGTGCATTGGGGCATCTGATGCAAAAATCAAAATACAGAATTCGCGCGTTTCAACTGTTGCGCAGACCGCTGTCAATTTTTCTGTGCAGGGCGGTGAATTTGAGTTGCATTCGTCTTCGTGCAAAGTGACAGGAATGTATGGCAGGGCAGTTGAGCTGTTCGGTGCGCTCGGAAAGATAACTGAAAACACTTTTACTGCCGAGTTGCGCGGCTCTGTCAAAGTGACGGACGCAGTGTATGAAGATGCAAACAATGTGCTGCTTGAATATAGCGGAAATATGACTCAAGGGTATTAGCGCACATGTCAGTTCTTTTGTGCGGGCTTGATGAAGCAGGGCGCGGTCCGCTTGCAGGCCCTGTTGTGGCGGGAGCTGTTGTCCTTCCAGAAGATTTTCCGCTTGCAATTTTAAACGATTCAAAAAAACTTTCAGAAAAAAAACGGCTTGTTGCAGAAAAAATTATTAAAGAAAAGGCGTGCTGGGGAATTGGCATTGCAGGCCACGAGTTTATCGACAACAGCAATATTTTGCAGGCGAGTTTGCATGCAATGAAGCTTGCCTATGAGATGCTTGCACTGCGCTTGGACGGGTGGGCGCGTGATAACAGCATAACGTATGAACGCGTGAGCGCAATTGCAGACGGTACGTTTTGCCCTGACATTGCATGCGAATGTTCGTGCGCACCAAAAGCAGATGAGGCATATTATCCTGTCATGGCGGCGAGCATACTTGCTAAAACGTGCAGGGATGCGATTATGATTGAAATGGACAAAAAGTATCCTGCATATGGCTATGCACGCCACAAAGGATACCCGACTGCTGCGCATGTGCAGATTTGCAGGACGCTTGGTCCGTCACCTATTCAACGGCTCACATTCAAATATTAATGGGGCATCTAAAAGTTTGGAACGTGTCTAATATTTTTCAGATGTTTCAGTTGCTTCTCTGTTTTCGTTGCGCTTTGAAACGATGTGGATGACGCGACCGGTGCGTTTTATGCCGTCATCGCGCTTTTCATCATCTTTAACGTAGTAGACTTTTTTGCTATATTTGGCTTCTTTTGCTGCTTTTTTTTCTCGTGCAAGTTTTATGCGTGTACGACGCTCTTTGTCTATGAACGACAGAGATTTTTCCATGCCTTGAAGAAATTTCTGCATGTCTTCGGCAAAAATCGCTATTTGATGACGGTCAAAATCTTCACCATCGCGGCTTTTGCTTTCTACAACTTGTAAAAAAATGTCGCCCGTTCTGTTTTCTTTTACGTTGAAAAAATATGACCTGTTGTCGAGAAATACTTGCGTTGTGTAAAGTTCGCCGCGCGCTCCCATAATCTATTCCTTAAAATATGCTTTATGTTACAGTATCACAAAAACAGTTGTTGGGCAAGCGAGGGGCTTGACAATAACAAGCACAGTTGCCATAGCACATCAAGCAAATTGTGCAGCTATTTCTGCTGTTTTTTCTGCAAGTTCCTGCATTGCCTGTTCTGTTGTGTGCGGTCCAAAACTGAAACGCACTGCGTTTTCACGAAGTTCTGGACGTACATGCAGTTCCTGTAAAACACGGCTGTCTGTGCGGCGGGAAGAGCATGCGCTGCCTGTAGAAATGAAAAATCCTTCTGCATCAAGCGCGCGAAGCATCACCTGGCCGGGCATATTTTTAAAAGCTGCCTGCACGATCCACGGTGAGTACTCGTCTTCGTGCGCTGTGCGCGTTTCAGGAATCACTGTGCACGAGTGTATTGCCGCAAGTTTTTCTATGAAAGATTTTGTTAATTTTTTTTGAAGTGCAAAACGAGAAGTTGCTGCGGTGTTTTTTTGCGTAATGCAATACCGTTCAAGACACTTTGAAAATGCAAGCGCGCCATAGACATTTTCAGTGCCGCTGCGCATATTTCTCTCTTGACCGCCGCCGCGCAAAAACGGTTCAACTGCATGTGCCAGATATGCTATGCCCGTGCCGCGCGGTCCGCACAATTTATGCGCGCTAAACGACGCGCTCGCTATTGCTTTGTGCGAGATGTCAAGTGGAATCTTTCCTGCGGCTTGCACGCAGTCAACATGGAGCTTTACGCGCGCGTTGCCCGACGACTCAAGTGCATCTGCTATGGCATATATGTTCTGAATTGCGCCCATCTCATTGTTTACCGCCATAACGCATACGAGCGCGGTGTCGTCTGTAAGCTTTGAAAGAACAGCTTCGGCAGTTATAAAGCCGTCGCGCGTTGCAGGGATTGTGTTTACATGCCATCCGCATTTTATTAATGATTCTGCTTGCATGCGTACTGCGGGATGCTCTAACGCGCTTATGAGCACTGTTCCTTTTTTCGGGCGATTTATTAATGAAAGAAGCGGTATGTGATTGCCTTCCGTGCCACCCGACGTAAAGTAAACTGTATCAGGTGCAACGCCGAGTGCTGCCGCGCTTGTGCAGCGTGCTTGTTCAAGAAGCTCGTGCGCTTTTTTCCCGACAGTGTGAATGCTTGAAGGATTTCCCCAGACAGCAATCGTCTGCTCAAGACAGGTGCGCAAAATATCTTCGTCGGCAGGACTTGTTGCAGCCCAATCAAAATAATGATATATGTCGTTCTGGTTCATAGCAGTTGTTATCGTAGGGCAGATAAGATGTCGTCATCGGAAACTTCTTGCACAAGTGTTTCCGTCAGACCCTTTTGCAGAACAACGCGCACCGAACTGCTTATATTTTTTTTGTCACTGTGCATGATTGCAAGAAGGCGTTTTCCTGCCGCACCGCCAGTGACGGCCATTGGAACAGGCGCTGTTTCCCAGCCGTATGCGTCGAGCGTTGAAAGTATGTCATCACGGTACGCTATATTGCACAATCTCAGATTATTGCTGAGCGTAACAGCCCTGCCTATGCCCCATGCAACCGCATCTCCGTGCGTAATATTGCCAAAGCCTGCAAGCGATTCAAGCGCGTGGGCAAATGTATGTCCGTAGTTCAAATACATGCGCTCGTCTCGTTCTGTAAAATCAGTTTCTACAACATGCGCTTTCAACTTTGCGCACGTGCATATGATTGAACTGATTGTGCTGTAGTCGCGCGACAACACCTTTGCGCTTTCATTTTTGAAAAGCGCGTACATGTCGGCATCGTATAAAAGCGCCGTCTTGAGCGCTTCTGCAAGCCCCGAACGATAGTGCGCATCTGAAAGAGAGTTAATAAATTTTGGAAATAAATAAATTGAAGTTGCAGGAAAAAATGAGCCTATCATGTTTTTATAATTATTAAAATCGCATCCTGTCTTTCCGCCTATTGCTGCGTCTACCATGCACAGCAGCGTTGTCGGCACAAATATGCACGATGCGCCGCGCTTAAAGAGCGATGCAGCGAATCCTGTCAAGTCGCAGATGACGCCGCCGCCTATGGCAACAAATGTGTCGTTGCGCGTAAAACCTGCGTCAACGGCAGACTTTATGATTTCAAGTGCGCTTTCTATCGTCTTGTACGGTTCTCCCGGACTGATTATGAGCAAGTTGTCAGATTTGCATATGCCGTCGTCAAATTGTTCTACAAAAGGAATTACTGGCGGCAGCGTCGCTACTGTTGCATCGGTGACAAAGAAAAAGCGTTTTCCGTTTGCATGCGTTTGTCCTGGTTTGAAAAGCGCGCATAAATCTGGCTCTTCATTGCTAAAAATAATGTCTGTTGCATCTGTACCCGGATGAACGGGTGCATACTGTATGCGCAATTGATTCTGCATGCAATTATTCTAATATTTTTTTGTTTCCATTGCAAGAAAGGTGTCGCGCACTTTTGTAACGCGCGCTATTTCACGTTCAAGCATTTTTCCGTAATTAAGCGTGCCGTTTTTTATGCGCTCGCGCTCGTCTTCCCAAAATTGCTGGTCGGTGATGAACAAAAAATCAAACGAGGCGGCATTTGCCTTTTCTGCCCAAAGTTGCGCTTCTTTCCAGTAGTAGAGGCCGGCAGTGTAGCATGCAAGCGCTTTCTCTAAGTCGCGAATATATTCGTCTTTCCACGGAGCATCGTAAAAGTATGCGACTTTTTTGTCGTATGTGCGTCCGAGCCGCAGATGCTGCTCTATGAGCTTTAAATTTAAATGCATTTGGAAAAGGTAGCGGTATTTTTCCCACTGTTTTTCAGTTTCAATTTTTGCATCTGCATACAGCGGATTGCAAAAATCTGCCTGTGCAGCTTTTTCAAGCCAGTAGATGTTTTCAATGCAATCGTCAGGGTACTGTTGATAGTGGATATGGTAGAGGCGGTAAAAATCTTCTTTATATTTTACCATGTACGCGTGAGATGGAGAGACAAACAGTGTGGAAAGAAACAGCAAAATGCATGCAGCGTACACGATGCGCGGAAGCGTTTTATTCACACTGATACTATCGGCAGGTTTTGCAAGTAACTCCAGATTATTTCGGCTGTTTCCTGTATGGGAAGCGAAGCATCGAGCGTGATTATCTTCAGGGCTTCTGTTTTTTTGTATGCTTGCATAACAGCATCATACTGCGCGGCGACTCTGCGCTGGAAATCTGCCTTTTCGTATATTTCCGCTTGTGCGCTGCGCTCTACAACTCGTTTAAAGGAAAGCGATGGGTCAATGCGAAAGTAAAACAGCAGTTCAGGAAGTGGAAACGGGCTGTTTACAAGACGCGGGATTTCCTCGCCGCACGAGACAGACTGATATGCGAGCGTCGAAAACAAGTAGCGGTCACAGACGACGAGCTTTCCGTTGCGTATGTGCTCAATAATGCCGCCTTTTCCGTATACGTGCTCGCATCTGTCTGCGGCAAACAGATATGCTGCAGTACGTTCGTCTACAGGAAACGCTCCGCTGAGCATTTTGCGCAAGAACATGCCGGTGGGCAATGAGGTAGGTTCTGAAGTGGCAAAAAGCGTTGTACCGAATTTTTCTTTGAGCATGTTGATTTGTGTCGAAGTGCCCGCGCCGTCAACGCCTTCAAATACAATAAAATTATGCAATATCATAGATACCACCTGCATTTTTGCCGATAATCTGATAAGGTAGACTGTGCCCATATGAGTAAAAAACGAGCAGTGCGCCGCGCATACATTTTTGTCTTTCTCATAATTCTCCTTGTATCGTTTTTGTGTATACGGCCGATATACAATAAGCTCACGCAGGCAATTTCGTGGCAAGTTGAATCGCTTCGCACTGTGCTTCAGGAAGAAACAGGGCTTGCAGTTTCGTATTCGTCGCTCTCCCCGTCTATTCTAACAGTTTTCAACATAAAAGGTATAGCCCTTGATTCTGCGAAAAGTGGCAAAAATATTGTTGAGATACGCAAAATAGTTTTTAGATATAGTTTGTTCGGATTGCTTTCAGGTGACAGAGATGACGCGCTCAAAAG
Source organism: Treponema sp. (assembly GCA_017446265.1). Taxonomy (GTDB): domain Bacteria; phylum Spirochaetota; class Spirochaetia; order Treponematales; family Treponemataceae; genus Treponema_D. The sequence continues at coordinate 95,473 of JAFSRD010000041.1, read as the reverse complement.
TTTGACAATCGACGGCATTACAATCGACTATAACGATGTGACAGACAGAAGCATAATCGAAAAGATTGTTGCGCTTGCGCGTGCGCAAAATGGCAACGCTGCCGGAAAAGTGCGCGCCATCAATTATTCAGATGCGCTCGTCAATCTGCCATTTGACGTAATTATTAAAAATGTGCGTATGAAATGCAGCGGAGCGGCGGGAACTGTTTCATGTACTGTGCGAAGCGCGCGGGCAGCATATGATGATGTTGCGCATGTGCTCAACGTAAATAGTGAAAGCACTGTTGACGCAGCTTTAAAGAATGGCACTACTGTTTCCGGCAAGTGCGCAGTAAACGGCGCAATTCATTCGGGGCTTGAAGGGAGCTTTCTTGTTGCGCGGTTTTCAAATGTATCGTGTGCAGGTTTCTCGTTCAGCCCCATCAATTTTCTTATTTCGTATGCTGACAGCACTGTTTCTGCACGCACAATGCAGCTGTCATTTCCGCTCATGTTGAGCGCATCGTACAATTTTGATGAGCGCATTGCCAACGCTTCGTTTACAGCAGAACGGCTTGCACTGTCTTCATGCATGTCGTCACGAAAATATGCATCGCTTTTGCAAAAGATGGGCGGTACGACTGTTACAGCACATGCGTCTGCCTCGTATGATGTTTTAGAAAAAAAAGCAGCATATGACGGTGATTGCCGTACGTTTATGCAGGACTCATTTGTGCCTGGCTCGCTTGCTGCGCATTTTTCATTTTCAGGTGATGAAACGAGTATAACTATTCCATCTCTTGTGTTTTCTGGAGAACGGTACGATGCCGACGCTGCCTTCACATATGAATTTGCTCATATGCGGCTTTTAGGAACGGCAGATGCACGGCGCATCGCGCTGCCAAACGGCAATGTTATTTCTACAGAATTATTCTTTGACCCGCTCGACAGAGGGTTCGTGTGTTTTTCTCCGCAAGTGTTTTTTGGCGAGAAGGCGCTCACCGCGTTGCAGTTGACTGTGATGCCTGAAAACGATTCAATCGACTACCGCTTTGAAATTTCTGATTACGCGCATCTTGAAACTGAAATGCCAGGCATGGTGCAGATAGATGGAAGCTATTTGACGAAGACAAATTATATTCAAGCAGGTGTGAGCGTTACAAATGAATTTCTAGACAGCATTGCAGAACTCGCGTCGTTTTTCTTGTCGAGCAGCGATGCATCAGTAGTTGAAAAATTACTGCCAACGTTGCATCCATATATGTTCACCGGTGAAGCATATGTGTCTTCCGACTTTAAATCTATTTCGTTCAATGCGCCGTATGCGCTTGTAGCGAACACGCATCAAGACAATCAGTTTTTGTTGCTGTCGTTTGATGGTAATGAATCGTCTTTACAATTGACGCAATTCGATGTAATTCACAAATCGCAGACAGTGCATGCATCCGCAGAATTCGACCGCGCTCCCGATTCTGCAAGTTCATTTTTTGTGCTTGATGTGAGCTATGGTGGCGTGCCGTATCATTTTACGGGAAATCTCATGCCGAACTATATTATGGTGTCAGGCGACTACGGCATTGTTGCACAGGCGCAGCGATTCACTGACGGCAGCGTTGAAGGCTCGCTTGTTATGGAACGGCTTCCTGTATCTGTCGGTAACGCTATTCTTGTGTTCTCGTCTGAAACAGGTTTTGCGTATACGCCTGACGAAGGAGGTGCTGTCCACATCATGCGTTTTGAAGCAGAAGACGCAAGCGGTGCGCTCAATTTTTCGCCGCGCCTTATTCTTTCCGGTACTGTTACACAATACGGCGCTATCTTTGACACTATTTCATATTCAGATATGTTTTCCGCGCTTGGCGGAAATGCGCAATGCATTGTCAATGTCAATGACAATATTTTCGATTCTGCGCATTTTGAATTTGCATTAGAGAATCAGTTGTCTGACGAATTTATTACTATTGTTGCAGATGTTACAAATCCTGACAGCATGCCGTTGTCCATAGACATGCTCAAGCGTAACATGTATTTCGATGCACAGTTCGGCATTAACAATTTTAATTTGAATAGATTTATATCAGAGCAGAGCGAAAACAATGTGCTCACTGCATCTGTGACAGCGACAGGCACGTATGAAAATCCGTATGTTTCGCTTTCAATAGATGAAGCTGACATGATGATAGCAGGCGGGCAGCTTGCGCTTGCGGGAAGTACAACACTTGAAGGACGTGACTTTCGCATAGACATTATGAATGTTGATTACGGCAGCCTCGACGTGAATGATATTTCAGCAACATTTTCATTAGAAACTTTTACTGGAAAAGCTGATGCGACGCTCAATATTTCCACTGCACAGAAATCGCTCACGCTTCCACTATCGCTTGAAGTAGCTGACACTGTTGTTGAAAACGGCACGCCGTTGTCGTTTGCTGCAACGCTTGCTTCGCCCGGTGTATCAGGTAATTTGATTACAAAGTCGTTCCCATTCTCGCTGACACTGCTGCGTACTTATGGCGGAATGATTATTTCGTCATCCGAAAATTTAGGCATATCAGGCGTTGTCGATGATGAAGGAAACATAAATGTAGCGATCGATGAGTCAAAGCCCGTTCACTGCAATGTTGCAGGTGCAATCAAAGGCAGGAATCTTGATATACATATTTTTGATGTTTCTGCCGATATTGCAGAGCTTGTGTCGCATATTGAAAATGAGTATGTTGCTGTGTACCGCGGCGTAATGACAGGTTCTGCGCGAATAGGCGGGCTGCTATCTGACCCTGAGTTCAGCGGGGGCTTTGCCATAACAAATGCAGACTTCAGCATTCCGCTTGCCATTCCATCTCATATTACAAAAGATGCATTCAACGTTACGCTTGAGCACAATGAAATACGCGTACCGGAAGTGATGATGAATGTGCGCAACAAGCCCGTATATGTCAGTCTCGTGATTGTCTTTGACCGCTGGGCATTTGACCGCGTTGAAGTGTTTGTGCGCACGCCTGAAAATCAAACTGCTCCTGCTGATGTCGATGTGACGTTTGCGCGATTTACGGGAAATGCGAGCGTCGATTTGGCTATAGTGTATCACATTGAGAAAATACTCGATGTGACAGGCTCAATTTACGCTGACAATGTTAAAGCGATATTTATGATAAACGAGTTGTCAACGATTGGAGAAGGAGCAACATTTGATTCGCGTGTTGACCTTGACATCAGCGTAGGCACGAGGGCAAACTTTATACTCAACCCGTTCTTGCGCTGCGTCATTGTACCCGGCTCGTCGATGAAATTTCAGATGGACCAGACAGTGGGTACGTTTTCAGTCAGTGGCGACATAGCCGTTCGTTCAGGCGACATTTCATATTTGAACCGCAGTTTTTACATAAAAGAGGGAAGCTTAAAATTCAACGACACAGATACGAGCTTCAATCCGCGTCTTACCGCCCGTGCAGAAACGCGCGAGCGCGACACAGACGGCAGGGAGGTGCGCCTTATCCTTTCCGCAGACAATCAGCCGCTGTTTGATTTTGTGCCGCAAATTTCTTCTATTCCCGCGAAATCGGAGGTGGAGCTTCAAGCAATGCTCGGTCAGCTCACTGCCGGCGGTTCTGGCAATGTAAGCGATTTGATTGTCACGAGCACAGATTTTGTGCTCCAATCGCTTGTGGTGCGGCGCATGGAAGACAAGTTGCGCGACTGGCTGAATTTTGATATATTTTCAATTAGACCTACTGTCTTGCAAAATATGTTGCGATTCGGATTTGGTGGAGACTATACAACGTCAGAAATGCGAATTGGTAACTTTTTTGATAATTCGACTGTTTATATTGGTAAGTACTTCGGAAGTGCAGTGTATGTCGATGCGCTCATGCATGTGGCATATGATGGAACAAGGATTGACGATAAGACAACAGTGCAGGGAATTACGTTTCAACCTGAACTTGGTTTTGAGTTTGAAACGCCGTTTGTAAATATCAGATGGAGTACGGCTCCTGATATAACTGCAATGCTAAATAATGTTATTACGCCTTCAACATCACTGACGCTTTCTTGGAGATTTTCATTTTAGGAGTTCGTATGCGTCCATGGCACCGAATGCTTTTTGTGTTTTTTCTATTGTCTTGTTTGTCGCTTACAGCACAAGAAAGCGCAGAGGAAGATCCAGATTGGTTTTGGGGAAAGACAATTTCTGAAATTACCTTTGAAGGATTAAAAAATGTAAAGCGCTCTGAGTTGACGGGCGTAATAAGCGCTTTTGTTGGCAAAGCATTCACTGAAGAAGTATATACAGATTTAGTTGACAGATTATATGCGCTTGATTTATTTGAAGACCTTACACCGTTTGCAAAGCATGACCCAAAGACTGCCGATAAAATTTTACTCGTGTTTCAAGTTGCCGAACGCCCTATTGTTGATTCTGTTAATTTTTCAGGAAACTCACGCGTACGTAACGGCGACTTGAAAGACGCAGTATCGGTAAAGCGTGACGACATTTATGTAGAAAGCAAAGTGCTCCTTGATGAGCGTGCGTTACGCGATTTGTATTTGAAAAAAGGGTATACTGACGCTACTGTGTCGCATAGAATTGAAGAGACTGATCGCGGCATAAAAGTGACGTTTGTCATAAACGAGGGTGCGAATACTGTAATTGCGTCAATAAAATTTAGTGGCAACACTGTCGTTTCAGAGCGCACGCTCAAAAGCAAGCTTTCGTTAAAAGAAGTCGGCTTTGCACGCGATGGCGCTTTCCAGCGTTCAACACTTGAAGCGGACAAGCTTGCTGTCGAAGCATACTATCAGGACCGCGGCTATGCAGATGTGCGTGTGCTTGATGTATTGCAAGAAACTGCGCTGAACGAAGAGAAAAAGCGCAATGAACTTACACTTACATTTATCATTCAAGAAGGACCGCAATACACATATGGCGGTACTGCAATAACAGGCGCTCATATATATTCAGAAAAAGAGCTTTTGGCGCATATCAAACTTGATGTTGGCAAAGTGTTCAATCAAACAAAATACCAAGAAGGATTGCAAGCTATTACAAATTTGTATGCTGAAAACGGCTACATGACAAATCAATATACGCCGTTAATCAACAAAGATGCAGAGCGCAGAGTCGTCTCGTTTACGATAGATATTGTAGAGCGCGCGCGAAGCCACATAGAAAACATTATCATCAAAGGCAATACAAAAACAAAAGATTATGTTATACGGCGTGAAATACCGCTTGAATCGGGCGATGTCTTTTCTCGTGAAAAAGTGATGATAGGTTTGCGCAATCTGTATAACTTGCAATATTTTTCGAGCGTTGTGCCTGAGCCTATGCCTGGTTCAGAAGCTGATTTAGTTGATTTGGTGATTACTGTCGAGGAGCAGTCCACAACAACGCTTGAATTCGGCATGACGTTTTCAGGCGTTTCAAATAAAGACGACTTTCCTATTTCGCTTTTTGCACGATGGCAAAATTCAAACTTGCGTGGAGAAGGGCGTTCCATCTCTGTGGGCACCAATATTTCTACAAGCGAGCAATCTGTCAACGCTTCGTATGGACAGAATTGGCTGCGCAATTTGCCGATAACATTCAGCGAGTCGCTTTCGTTTTCTCATTCAAAGGAGTCTGCGTTGCGTCTTGCCATGCTCGGCAATGGAGCAAGCAGCAGCGACGACTATTACATGTCGTTCAGGTCGTGGGCGTTGACACTCGGTACTTCAATGGGAAGGCGCTGGACGCCTGATTTTGCCATTCTCTCTTTGTCAGGCGGTTTAGCGACATCGCTGAGTGCCAACAGATATAATCAAGCGACATTTGTGCCGTATGATTCAGGCATCAATCAGAATGCAGACAGGCTTGGTTTGTCAAATTCTCTGTGGATAAGTTTTTCACTAGACAATCGTGATATAAATTATGACCCGTCAAAAGGCTGGTTTATGAGCGACAGGCTTGCCTGGTACGGTCTTATTCCGAAGCTTGAAAAAGAATTTTTTCTCAGAAATGAGCTTAAGCTTGAGGGCTATGTGACGTTGTTCAATATTCCTATCACGGAGCGATATTCGTTTAAATCTGTGCTCGCGGCGTATACCGGGTTTACGACTATTTTTCCTGTACCAGGCTCATTACTTGGCGACTCAAACAAAGTGTACATAGACGGTATGTTTAATGGACGCGGCTGGACTGAAGTGTATAATAAAACGCGCGGGCGTGCCATGTTCTCAAATAGAGTTGAGTTGCGCTTTCCCATATTTCCGGGTGTTCTCGGCGTTGATGCATTTTTTGATGCAGTTGCCGTCAAAAGCAGTGTGGCATCAATGTTCACCGATTTGCATTTGAGCGATTTTTATTTTAGCTTTGGACCTGGCGTGCGCTTTTTGCTTCCGCAGTTTCCGCTTCACTTGCTCTGGGCGTGGGCATTCAAATATGATGAAAATAGAGGCGTGTACTTTAATAAACGCATTGGAGAATTTGTGCTGTCGTTTAATATAACGAACAGATAAACTATATTGTGAAGAAGGTTGTAGTATGAAAAAAATAATAATTATGTGTTGTATTGTGATTTTTGCGGCGGGCGGATTGTCTGCGCAGCAAATTACTAAGTTTGGGGTTGTCGATACGGCAAAAGTTTATAACGCATATTTTAGAGATTCGTCTGCGGTGCGTAATTATGAGCGACGAAAAGAAGATTACCAAAAAGAAATCAATAAACTTACGGAAGAACTTCGAACGCTGCAACAGCGGAAACTTTCATATGAAAATTCTGGGGATGATTCAAACATGATGCGCCTTGAAAGCGAAATTACGAGAAAAGCTGAATATCTTCGTGAATACACAAATGCAAAAAACATAGAGCTTGCGACAATGCAAAAATCGCTTCAAGACTCAAATTCGTTTTATCGTAAATTGTATGATGTGCTTGCACGCGTGGCGGAATCGGGTGGCTACAGCATGATTTTAAGTTTGCAGCAGAACAATGCGATTTTGTGGTACAGCCCTTCTGTTGATGTAACGCAGCAAGTAATCGATCAAATTAGCAAAAATTAGGATTATGTCGGTAGAAAACGAGCCAACGCCACTTATGGCGCAGTACAGTGCAATCAAAGCTGCATACAAAAATGAAGTGCTGTTTTTCAGGCTCGGTGATTTCTATGAGATGTTCAACGAAGACGCGGTAGCTGTTTCGCGTCTTCTTAATTTAACGCTTACGCACCGTGGCTCTTCTCCCATGTGCGGCATTCCATATCATGCTGCAAAAGTGTATATTGCGCGTCTTTTGCGGCTCGGTAAAAAAATTGCCATATGCGAGCAGATAGGCGAAGCTGTGCAACGCGGCAAGGGTTTGACAGAGCGCAAAGTGGTGGAAATCATTACGCCGGGAACTGCGGTAGAAACAGAGTACCTTGAAGGAAATGTTAATAATTTTTTAGCAGCGCTTTCTGTCTCTCACGGAAAGGCAGGCTTTGCGTTCATTGATGTAACGACTGCTGCGTTCAACGCGACTTCGTGGCAAGCTGCAAGGATGTCAGAGTATTTTCCAAAAGAACTTGGCAGATGCATGCCACGCGAACTGCTTTTGCCTGAGTCGCTCAAATCAAATGCAGACATTCAAGACGCTGTTTCTGCTTGTCCCGACATGGCAGTTTCTTATTATCCTGACTGGGATTTTTCAGAAAAAGTTTCATACAAAAAATTACTGAAGCAATTTAAGACGGCGAGCCTTCAGCCGTTTGGATTGCACGAAGCTTCTCCTGAAATTGTTCCTGCCGGCTTTTTGCTCGACTACCTTGAAAAAACAATGAACACAGCAATGCCGCATATAGACGGCATAAAAACATATTACGACAGCGACTATTTAATAATTGACGATGCTTCCCGTCGCAATCTGGAGATTGTTGCGAATCTTCGCGACGGCAGCATGCAATACAGTTTGCTTGAATGCGTAAACTGCACTAAAACCGCAATGGGCAACCGCATGATTCGCTCTTGGCTGCTCTTTCCGCTCACCGACATAAAAAAGATTGCAGCGCGGCAAGAGCATGTTTCACTTTTCTTTGACAATCAAAGGCTGCTCGATGGCGTAAAAAATCAACTCGACAAGATTCTCGATATAGAGCGATTTGCCGGAAGGATTGCTATGGACAAGGCGCACCCAAAAGACGTGCAGGCGTTGCGAGCGAGTTTAGAAAACTGGCATGTTGCGCGGGCGCTCCTTTCAGAGTATGATTTTTCTCCCATTCAATATGAAACAGCGCGGAAAATTATAGATATTATTAAAAATGCAATTCTCGACGACCCGTCCACCAGTTTGACAGACGGGGGCATCATCAAATCGGGATGGTCTGCTGAACTTGACAAGTGGCGGGAAATCCGCGATAACTTTGACAAAATATTGAGCCAGTATGAAGAAGAAGAGCGGCAAAACACCGGTATTAATAATTTGAAAATAAAATACACAAATGCATCCGGCTATTTTATTGAAGTGAGCAAAGGCAAGCTTTCGTCGGTGCCGTCTCATTTTATTATGCGGCGCGCGCTTGTAAACGGCGACCGCTACACAACTGAACGGCTGCAAGAATTAGAGCATGAGCTTACAGAAGCGGGTGCAAAAATCCTTGAGCTTGAACGTGATTTATTTGTGGCAATCAGGAACGAGCTGCATGATTATGTTCCGTATCTTATGCAAGTTGCAGATGAAATTGCCTACACAGATACTGCCGCTGCTTTTGCGCAAGCTGCCGTGCTCCATAATTGGACGCGCCCAGTTTTAGATGAGACGACGCTGTTCGACATAGAGGCTGGACGGCACCCTGTCGTAGAGCGTCATATGGCAAGCGGCGAATTTGTGCCGAACGATTTGCTGCTCTCTGAAAAATTATTTGCGCTCATAACGGGCCCGAACATGGCGGGAAAATCAACATATTTACGGCAAAATGCGCTCATCACATTGCTTGCGCAAACAGGTTCGTATGTGCCTGCTAAGAAAGCGCATCTTGGCATCGTTGATAAAATTTTTTGTCGCGTAGGCGCAAGCGACAACCTTGCTAGAGGAGAATCTACTTTTCTTGTGGAGATGACGGAGACGGCAAGCATTTTGCGCTCGGCGACAAAAAAATCGCTTGTGATTATGGATGAGGTTGGGCGCGGCACTTCAACAGAAGACGGGCTTGCGATTGCGTGGGCTGTGTCGGAATATCTTTTAAATGAAATAACGTGCAAGACGCTTTTTGCAACGCACTATCATGAACTTACGCGTATGCAACACAAGGCTATAAAAATGCTCTGCATGGATGTGTCTGAGCAAAATGGAGCAATTATATTTTTGCGCAAGGTAAAAGAAGGCGCGTCAGAAAATTCATACGGCATTCATGTCGCGCGTCTTGCAGGCGTTCCCCACCAAGTGATAGATAGAGCAAACGCTATCCTCGCGCGCATTCAAGAGATTGCAGGCGACAAGCCTGTGCTCGATGCTCCGCCACAATCGGTGCAAGCTGCCGCGCCAGGTCTTTTTAGTGATGAAGAGATTGTGCTTGACGAAATTCTTTCTTCAGATACAGACAGCATGACGCCGCTTTCCGCATTGCAGTTGATTGCGCGCTGGAAAAAAACACTTTCTGGTCAATAGGCACGAAGTTCATAGCTCGTTGTTGCAGGACACTTGTCATCTTGCAAAATGCGGTTTATTATATATAACATGAATAATGAAAAAAATATAGTGCGCAAAAAACAGTGGGTAAAGTTTCGTCATAGAATATGGCGGAATATTGCGTATTGTGTTTTATATCCTTATGCACGAATAAGATACGGTTTGCACTGCGAAAAATTCCGAGAGCAGGGAAATCGGCAATATTTAATTTTATATAACCATCAAACACCATTTGATCAATTTTTTGTAGGCATGTCGTTCAAAGGTGTGCTCTACTATGTTTCAACAGAGGATATCCTTTCAAATGGGTGGATTTCAAAACTGTTGCGCTATTTAGTTGCACCTATCCCTTTTGTCAAGCAGACAAGCGACATAGCAGCGGTAAAAACATGCGTCACAGTCATCCGTGAAGGCGGCTCTATCGCAATGGCTCCAGAAGGGAACAGAACATACAGCGGTGAAACTGTCTACATAAAGCCTGCTGTTGCAAAACTTATTAAATTTTTAAAAGTGCCTGTCGCGCTGTATAGAATTGAAGGCGGTTACGGTGTTGAGCCGCGCTGGAGCGACGTTATACGCAAAGGGCATGTGCATGCATATGTGTCGCGCGTGCTTGAAGTGGAAGAAGTGCAATCGCTTTCAGACGAAGCGTTGTACGAGCTCATTTGCAAAGAACTGTACGTAAACGAGGCGCGCGTTGACGGGCAGCAATATACGCATAAAAATGCAGCTCAATTTTTGGAGCGCGTCATATACGTGTGCCCTGACTGCGGGCTGTCGCGTTTTGAAAGTTTCCGTGACACGCTTACGTGCTTGAAGTGCAAAAAAGAAACGCGCTATTTGCCTACAAAAGAATTGTACGGTTCAAAATTTCGCTTTGTCAAAGACTGGTATGATTGGCAAAAGTCATTTATTAACAAATTGCAGCTTGACGCATATATTGCAACGGCGCTGTATGAAGATGTCGTCACGCTTATAGAAGTGATTCTTTACGAACGCAAAAATATCATCTGGAAAAAATGTACGCTCTCGCTGTTTGGCAATAGGCTTGAACTGTGGCATGGAGATGAAAAGTTGCAACTGGCGTATGATGATTGCAGTACGATTACCGTGCTCGGACGCAACAAGCTCAACATTTATTATGACAAAAAAACATATCAGGTAAAAGGAGACAAGCGTTTTAATGCGCTCAAATATATGAATATCTTTTATCATTATAAAAACGAGACGGAGAAAAACAGCGATGAATTTCTGGGGATTTGAAGTATGGGGCGGATTGAATTTAATTGCCGCGCTCTTATTGAGTTTGCTTATTGCCAATGCGCTTAAAAAGACGATTCCTGTGTTGCACGACTCGCTCATTCCAACATCGGTGCTCGCTGGTGCGCTGTTGCTCATTGTCGCTACAATTTATAAGGCGGCGGCAAACGCTGTTATGTTTGACGATGCGTTTTTTGGCGGCGAAGGGATGAAAAATTTTGAGATAGTGACGTATCATACGCTTGCACTCGGTTTTATCGCTTCGACATTCAAGAATGCAAAAAAGCGATTTGAGCGGAACAGAAAAATTGAAATATTCAACACAGGCGTAACGACTGTTGCCACGTATCTTATTCAAGGCGTTGTCGGGCTTGGCATAACGCTCATGGCGGCGTACGTGCTCGAAGGGCTGTTTCCGGCTGCAGGCGTATTGCTTCCATTCGGCTACGGGCAAGGCACGGGACAGGCGCTCAACTATGGCAGCATTTACGAAACTGAATATGCGTTTGCCGACGGGAAAAATTTTGGACTTACGGTTGCGGCACTCGGTTTTTTGAGCGCGAGCATAGGCGGCGTCATCTGCCTTAATATATTGAAACGGCGCAATAAAATTGCCAGTGCAAAAAAAGAAGCGCAAAAAATGTTTTCAGAACAGATTCAGTCTGAAGACGAAATTGCAGTGAATGGCAGCCTCGATAAACTCACTGTGCAAATTGCAATTGTCGTTGTAACATATTTTTTTACATATGTGCTTATGAAACTTTTGGGAACGCTTGTTCCCGGCATGCGTTCCGTCATATTTGGCTTCAATTTCCTGATTGGCGTCCTTGCTGCTTCTCTTGTGCGGATAATCCTCAATGCGTTGCAAAAGGTAGGCTGGGTCAAGAAAAAATATACAAACGATTTTCTTATGACAAGAATAAGCAATGTGTGTTTTGACGTTATGGTAGTTTCAGGCATTGCCGCCATCCAGCTTGATTTACTCAAAGCGTATTGGGGCGTGTTGTTGCTTCTTGGTGTTGCAGGTGCGTTTGTTACATATTTATATGTTGCGCTTGTTTCAAAAACTCTGTTTCCTGCCTATTGCGACGAACAGTTCCTTGTCATGTACGGCATGCTCACCGGTACCGCAAGCACAGGCGTAATTTTACTGCGCGAAATTGATGAGAACTTTGAAAGCCCTGCACTCGATAATTTGATATATCAAAATTTTCCTGCAATTATATTCGGCTTTCCGATGATGCTGCTTGCAACGCTTGCGCCGCGCAAGCCGCTTTTAACGTGGGGCATTCTCATCGTGTTCTTTGCAGTCATGAATGTTATTTTATTCCGTTCGTTTATTTTCCGTAAAAAACGGAAGCGTGAACGTTGAATTCTTTTACAATTTTCTAAATTTCGCTTTTTTTTCTAAAGATTGTCATATTTTTCCCGATAATCAATATGTTGGGAATGCGGGCGAATTGTTCATGACAGTATTGCTGACAAAACATCCAGACGCCTGCAAGGCTTCTGACACATCATGTTTACGGAAAGTTGAAAAACGTGTGAGGTTTTTCAACTTTTTTTTGAATTTTTCCAGTTTCCCTATCGTATCTTGCGAGAAAATATGTATAATATTTATAAAGGGTTTTGATGAATACGTTTAAGATTGATTCTATAAAACCAGGAACCGCATTCAACAGCGATTTGTTTATCGATACGCTCTTTCTCATTGAACCAGCAGGCGTGGCTGTCTCGCAGGAAATTGTCAATGCGTTGCACGAATGGGAATTTCCCGAAATTGTGAGCGAAGGCAACATAAGCCTTGCTGATTTAGCTGCACGCAAGTCTGTTGCCATATCTGGCATGTCTTCTGAATCATTTGATTCGTCTCACAGCGTAAGTAGCGGCATTAAACGTGTGCTTGAAGATATGGAACGTTCGCGCGCGCTTAAAGACAGCGAAGCTGCGCGACTGGAAGCTGTTCAAAACGTATACAATGAATACATGAATTACATCAATTACTTGTATACGCGCTATGCAACGCACAAAGAAATAAATCAGCAGAATCTTGCAGATACTATACAAGATTTATGCATTTTTATTCGTGATAACAGACGGTATGTGCTGCGCATTACACCTTCAAATAAACAAGATAACGGCGTGCGTAATAAAAATTATCTCATTGAACACTCAATGCGTTCCACTGTGCTTGCAATTACTATTGGGTTGCAGCTGCATATGAGCCTTTCAAAACTTGTAGAGTTGGGGGCTGCGTGCATGATACATGAAATAGGCATGATTCGTTTGCCGCCACAAATGTATTTGACAAACAAGCAGCTTTCGCCCGCCGAGCGAGCGCAGATATCAACGCATCCTGTCATCGGTTTTGAGATAGCAAAAGAACTTAGGTTTCCGCTTTCCATTCAGCTCGGCATCCTTGAGCATCACGAACGGGAAAACGGGCTTGGCTATCCGCGTCATTTGACTGGTGACAAAATTTCTATTTATGCAAAAATTATTGCAGTTGCGTGTTCGTTTGAGTCTATTATTGCGCCGCGCAACTACAAAGCCGAACGGACCACATTCGACGCAATGGTTGAGATGCTCAAAAATGAAAACCATCAGTATGACGAAACTGTCATCAAAGCGCTTTTATACAGCGTGTCGCTGTTTCCCATAGGCGCGTACGTATATCTTGTCAACGGCGAAATTGCACAAGTTATTGACGTAAACCCCGACAATCCTAAAAATCCAGTTGTACAGCTGCTCGGAGAAACAAACGATGACGGCACTCCAAAAACGATTCAGACAAACAGTACAGACATGAGGATTATACGCGTTTTGAGCAAAGAAGAATCTGCTGACGTATTGAAGCATCTAAAATCAAAAGTTGCTAATTAAAAAACATGCGCGCTTTTTCAATATCTTGTTGAAACGAATCGTCTATTACAGGCGGGTGCTCATTAAAATATAAAATATGCGCAAGTTCTTCAAGCGAGCGCGGTGACCACAGCGGAAATACGTTTTCAAATTGATATAAAAATCCAAACGCAAGCGGAATATTTGAAATTACTCCGCCGCACAGCGGCTGCATTGCCAAAAAACCTATGTCATGCTCAAAACACAAATCAACAAGCGATGCTGTTTCAACAGGGCTTATCATATTGAACGGAAATTGGAGCGTTTCGTATAAACCACTTTTAATAATTTTAACAGCAATGTCAAAATCTTCTGTGACTGCACCGATATGCTGTATCTTTCCCGCTGACTTTGCATGTACAAGTGTTTGATATATTCTATCTGCACTATCTTTTTGCGGAATAAAACCGCTCACTTCATATTGATATATGTCTATTGCATCCATGTGCATGATAGCAAGGCTTTCGTCTATATCTTGGAGCAATTCTTTTGCCGATGATGCGCTTGACTTTGTTGCAACGATGACGTTTTTCCGTATTTCATGGAGCGCGTCGCCGAGCAGTTTTTCACTTTTGCGCTTTACATGTGATGTGTCAAAAAAATTGATTCCAGCGTCGTACGATTTTTTTACAAGCTGCGTGGCAAGCTCCGCGTCTTGCATGTCTTGGAGCGACATGGCGCCAAACGATATTCTGCTTGCGAGAAGATTTGTTTTGCCAAGCCGCACATATTCCATATGCGTTCTTTTTTATTGGCGCGTTACGCTTTTGTACGATGCAATCGCTTTTTGCAATTCCGCAGCAAGCTCGCTCCGTTTGACGCGTATTTGATCCATTGAATCTCTAAAGCGGATAGTCACCGTGTCATCGTCTTTTGTCTGATAGTCAATCGTAATGCAAAACGGCGTGCCTATTTCGTCTTGGCGGCGGTAGCGTTTGCCGATTGTGCCGCTTACGTCAAAATCCGTTACAAAATCTTCTTTGAGCTCTTTGCGTATGTTTGCTGCAATTTCCGCAAGTCCGTCTTTTTTCATCATGGGAAGGACTGCTGCTGTTACCGGTGCAATGCGCGGATGCAAGTGGAGCACAGTACGGTAATCTTCGCTTCCGTCAGTCGCTACGTTCTGCTCCTCATATGCTTCGCACAGGAACATGAGGAAATTGCGGTTCAAGCCGGCAGACGTTTCAATGACGTATGGCACATAGCGTTTGTTGCCGTCGTCTTGGTCAATGTATGCCATATCTTTGCCCGAATATTTTGCATGTTGCGACAAGTCAAAATCAGTGCGGCTGTGAATGCCTTCAATTTCTTCAAAGCCGATGGGAAATTGATACTGCACGTCGTATGCATCTTTTGCGTAGTGTGCGAGCTTGTCGTGGTGATGCCAGCGCAAGTGATTTTCTGAAATGCCGTATTTTTTGTAAAAGTTCCAACGTTCGTTCCGCCAGTAGTCAAACGTTTCGTCTTCCGTACCTGGCTTGCAAAAATATTCCATTTCCATTTGCTCAAACTCGCATGTGCGGAAAATAAAATTCTTAAAGATAATTTCGTTGCGAAATGACTTGCCTACTTGCGCAACCCCAAACGGCACTTTCATGCGATTTGACTGCACAATGTTTTTAAAATCGACAAATATGCCCTGACACGTTTCCGGCCGCAAATAGACAATGCTCGTATCTGTCTGCACAGGACCAAGATGCGTTTTGAACATAAGGTTGAACTCGCGCACGTCAGTGTAGCTGTGTTTGCCGCACGTAGGACAGGCAATTTGCTTTTCTTCGATGAATGATTTCATCTCTTGGTGCGCCATTGTGTCGATTGGTTTTGGCGGCGCGATTTTATGCGAGTTGCAAAAATCTTCAATAAGTTGGTCTGCACGAAAGCGCGCGTTGCATTCAGTGCAGTCAATCATCGGGTCAGAAAAATGCGCAACATGCCCGCTTGCTTCCCATGTAGTGTGGTGCATGAAAATTGATGCGTCGAGCCCCACAACATCGTCGTGCAGTTGCGTCATTTCTTTCCACCACGCAGTCTGAATATTGCGTTTAAGCTCAACGCCGAGCGGACCGTAGTCCCATGCGCCTGCCTGCCCGCCGTAAATTTCGCTCGACTGGTACACAAAGCCGCGCCGCTTGCATAAGCTGATGATTTTATCCAACGTACACTCGTGATTTTCTGCCATAACAAAATACCTCTCGTTGCAACTCGTCTGACTGCAAAAGTGCGCCGCATGTGACGGTGCATAATAAAAATTATTCTAGCACAAAGCAGCGGAAGTGGCAATCATCATTTTGTGCATCTCATTTTGAGCGCTTTGTCGAGATGGTGCGTGCATTCCGTTGCTTGCACACTATGTGCGTGCGCTTGCCACCTGCGTAACCGCTCCAACGCAGGTACTCGTGCCCCTGTTCACAGTGCAGGGCTTTGCAAAATTATGTTTGCAAAATTACATGAGCGCGAGCAGTTTTTCGCTTGGCTGTTTGACAAAATAATTGCGCACTTGCTTGCGTGCATCGTCGAGATTTTTTGCGTTGAGCATGCGTGTGGTAAAATAATGCGCAAACAAAAACTGCGCGCAGTAATACGCGAAAAATCGCTGCAACCTCGTTTTCCAAAACGCTTGCGGCTGGTAGCGTTCAAGAAAGTCGATAAAGTCAAGCGCAGTTTGCTCGCGGTCAACAATGAGCGATTGCTGTCCGCGTTCGTTAGGTGGAGCAGGCTGTCTTTCAATGTGCGCTGCGTTGCGCATCTGTGGCGTACTTGCGGCATGCAACGCATTTTCTTTGTGCAACGCCGCTAGAGTCTGCAATGCATCTGCCATTTGCAAAGATGTACGGAGCGTTGCAAACACCCACGGTCTTTCAACTGCTGCGCGCGCAATCATGATGCCGTCAATATGTGGAGCTACCTTGAGCGCAGCGTTCAATGAGGCGACATCGCGTACATTGCCGTTTAAAACGATTGAAACATGCTGCCCGCTGTATCGAGCGCACAGTTTTTCGACGTATTCCCAGCGCGGCGGCGTGCGGTATTTTTCCTTGCTCGTGCGTGCATGAAGCGCAAACTGCTCCACGCCTTCTTCGACGAGCATGTCGCACAGCGCAAAAAGGGTGTTGTCCGTAAAATGCTCGTCGCCAAGCCGCAGCTTTACTGAAAGCCGTTTGTGCCTTTTGAGCCCGCCGCCTGAAGCGGGCGCGGCTGAATGCACTGCATGGTGCAACACGTTGTGTACGCTAGAAATCATCTCGCGCGTTTCTGCTTTGTCGCGCGTAAGCCACGCCGCGCCCGCGCCGCTTTTCATAATTTCAGGAGCAGAGCATCCCATGTTTATGTCAATTCCTCTACCGGGAAGCGCTGCAATCATTTCTGCAGCACGCACAATGTGTTCTGTTTTTCGTCCTGTGATCTGCCACACCATTTTTTCTGGCACGGGATCGGGAATGATGTAATATTTTTCAAATGGACCGCCGGTGACAAATGTGCCCGCGTTTATCATCTCGGAGTAATATTCGTCGCAGCTGCCGAACTTTTCAACGACGCTTCTAAACGCTGCGTGCGTGAGTGTTGCCATAGGAGCGCATATAAGTTTCATGCTGCTACTATAGCATAAAGCGAGGTAGCGCGTATATTGCAGCATGTGATACAATTGTGCTATGTACGAAATAGAATTAAAAGCGCATGTTGCAGAGCGTTCTGCCGTTAAAGCAGCGCTCAATTCATTTGCAACATATTGCGCTTCATACGAAACGCGCGACACGTATTACAGCATTCCGCAATGTCTGTACGACAATGATGCGCATGGAGCGCGTGACAAAGCTCGGACACGTGCAAAAATGCCATGCGCTGAAGCGCAGCAGCAAAACGCTGTAAGTTGCCGCATACGAAAGATGACCTGCAAAAAATTACCAGCGTCTGAGAGCGAAACGAGCATTACGTTTACCTACAAGCGCAAAGAGTTGCGTACAAGCGAACGCGGCATTGCAATTGAAGTGAACGATGAAAAGGAGTGCACGCTTTCTGATGAGGCGGCGTTCGTTGCGTTTTTGCACGACGCGGGCGGCAGTGTTGCGTGCACAAAAGAAAAAATTGGTGAATTGTGGCTTGCACACACAGACGCAGGAGATGTGCACATAGAGTTGTGTACTGTGCCGCCGCTCGGTGATTTTCTTGAAGTTGAGCTTGTGTGCGAAACTGATGGGTGCGAAACTGTCGTGGCGGCGCAACATGCGATTATGCAGATTTTTAAAACGTGTGCCATTCCTGAAAGCGCATTGGAAACGCGATACTACAGCGCTATGCTCGCTGAATACACGAAAGCGAAGCAGTCCATGCGCCCAAAACGATAAGTTAGAAAATGGCGGCACGCTGATTGCGGGTAACCAATTGAATAAACACTCATTTTGCGTTATTATAGGAATATGTTTGATAGAAAAAAATATAAAAAGTTTGCGCGTATGCAACTGCAAAACAGGCGGACAGTGCCCGCGCTTATGACGCTTATCACAAAAATTGTATTTTTGATGCTGTTGCTTCCCTCGCTGAAAAATATGCCTGCCTTGTATGATGCAGCTTTACGGGCGGCACGTACAAATAATTGGCTTGCGTATAAAGAAGCTTTGAATGCGTACAGCAATATGCCTGCCGTAAATCTTGCGGAGTGGCTTATATTTTTTGCTGTTGCAATTTTTGCCGTTGCGCAGTTGTGCGTCTATCTTAAAATGTCACGCGGTCCTGAACCCGTGCAGCTTGGCGATTTTTTTGCAGGCTTTTCTCATTGGTGGCGCGCTGCGCTTGCTATGATATGGCAGTGGCTTTGGGTTTTCCTGTGGATGTTGCTTTTTTTTATACCAGGAATTGTCAAAGCGCTTGCGTATTCGCAGATGTTTTTTATCATCGCAGAATTTCCCAACATGCCGATACGCAATGCGCTCACCATAAGCAAAAAAATCACGCGGGGATATAAAGCGAACTTGTTTGTGATGCACATGAGTTTTATCGGATGGCAGTTGCTTGGTTTTATTACATGCGGCATCGCAAATCTGTGGATTACGCCGTATATCACTATGACGCAGGTAAATGCGTATCACGCGCTCATGAAGCAGGCGCTTGAAACGAACGTCATTACGCATGAAGAGATACATTATTAATCAATGGGCGCGTTTGCCCGCAAGGAAACAGTATGACTGGTAACGCAAAAAGAAACGGAATTATCGTGTTTATTATTATTTTGATAATCGCTGTAGGCGTTAGTGTGTTCGCACCGCTGAATGCTCGCCGACATGCAAGTTCAAACAGTTTTTTGAGCGTATTTGGCAAAGAATACATTGCCGCGCTTTATATTGAAGGAGAAATCAGAAGCGAAGGCAAAACATACAATCAGCAGTGGTTGCTCGACACTATCAGTGCGCTTGGAGAAGACAGCAAAAACAAGGCGATTATACTTTTTATCGATTCTCCTGGCGGAGGCGTCTACGAAGCGGACGAAGCGTACCTTGCGTTGCGCGAGTACACTGAAAAGACAAGCCGCCCTGTATACGCATACATGGGGCCGCTTGCAGCTTCGGGTGGCTACTACATTGCATGCGCGGCAAAAAAAATATACGCAAATCGCAACACGCTCACAGGTTCTATCGGCGTTATTGCAGGGCAGTCTGTTGATGCGACAGGCTTGTTTGAAAAACTCGGCATAAAAGCAGAAACGTTTACGTCAGGTAAAAACAAAAACATGCTCAGCTACGACAATCCGCTTACGCCAGAGCAGCGCGCAATTATGCAGTCTATTGCAGATGACGCGTATGACCAGTTCACAGGCGTTGTTGCTGAAGGACGGGGCATGAGCATTAACAAAGTGCGCGAACTTGCAGACGGACGGCTTTACACTGCCCAACAAGCGCAAAAAAATGGCTTGATTGACGAGATAGGCTCGTGGGAAAAAGCTGTTAACGCGTTGGAAGAAGCGCTTGACAATTTTGACTATGAGCTTGTTACGTACCGCTACAAAGGTTCTTCTGGCATTCTTGATTTGCTTTCGGGCAGTGCAAAAGTAAAACGCGCAGACGAGATTTTGTTTGCAGTTCGCGACTATCTTTTGCTTGATGTGCAGTATCCTGCGTATTTGTATATAAAAAACTGACAGCCGTTAAGCGCGGCGGGCGTCAGCCATTGAAAACACGCTCGATGGCAGTGCCAAATTCTTCAAAAATGAGAGGTTTTCTAAAAAAACGCTCAACACCAAGCGCGCGTACTTTTGCCTCGTCTTCTTCGCTGTCAAGGGCAGTTACGACAATTATGGCGGGCTTGCCATATTCTGTGCTCTCGTTGATTTTGCGGCATAGTTCAAATCCGTCTACGCCAGGCAAATCTAAGTCGAGCATTATGCAGTGCGGCTTTTTTGTAGAAAGTTGCACGCCCGCTTCAAAGCCGTCGAACGCTTGAATCACTTCAAGCGACGGAAATCTTTCTTGCACAAACGCTGTTACAAGCGCGTTGAATGTTTTGTCGTCATCTATGATGAGTATTGTCGAAGGCGCTGCACGGTGTTTTTTTGAAGATGCGTTTAACAATTCTTGAGGAATATGCATGTTGCGTTTGCTCATAAAATCAATTAGGTCGTCAGGATACACACGGTACTGGCCGCCAGGAGTTTTAAACGCTGTAAGGTAGCCGCTGTTTATCCAATTGATTGCTGTTTGATTTACAACTCCGCAAATATTTGCGACTTCAAGCGCGGAATAAATAACTGGTTTTTTGATTTTATCTGCCATGACACTCGCCCTGCACCTGTAAAATACTTTAAAAATATTTATGATTATAGTATATTTTTGTAAAAATATCTAGTACGGGCAGATTATAATAGTTATAAAATATAACGAGCCATACAATCGCGTTAGAGACGAATGCATGAAGTGAATCATCGCTTGTCTTGTATGGGCAAATGTTCAAACGCAGGTTTTATTAATTTTTGTGAAAATCCGAGTTGCGAAAGGCGGGCATATATTTTTTCGCGGCTTTTGTTTTGTCGTAAGCATTTTTCAAGCGCGCGGCAGCACAACTCGTGTTCTGAATTTTCTGCAAAAAAATTGTCAAGTGCACTGCGGGCAACATGTTGTGAAACGCCGCGCGCGGCGAGTTCTGCGGCAAGCCGCGTTCGCCCCTCGCAGTGATGTATTTTTCGCGCCGTAAGCCACGCGCGTGCGTACCGCGCATCTGAAAGCAGTCCTATTTTTTCAAGGTAGTCGAGCGCGCGCAGTATGTATTTTAGCTCAATTTTTTTTGCAAGCAACTTTTTTGTCAGAATAAAGCGCGACTGCTCTGTGCGCGTCAAATACGAAACAGCTTTGCGTTCTGCTGCATAGCAAAATCCTGCGTCAAGAATGTCATCGTTGTCTGCTTCTGCAAACTCTGCGCCGGCGCAAAGCGCGTTAGGCGCAACGTGGAGCAAATAATCTGTGCGAATAAAAAAAGCAGGTCCCTCTGAAACTGCGACTTTCATGCAGTTTGAAGCAACCTGCTCTGTTGAGACGATGCGCACGTTTAGCGTTTGCTGAACTGGAAGCGTCTGCGCGCGCCACGCTGTCCGTATTTTTTGCGTTCCGGCATGCGGGAATCGCGTGTCAAGTAGCCGTTCGCTTTGAGCGCAGTGCGTGAATCTTCATCAATTGCCACTAGTGCGCGTGAAATGCCGTGAAGACACGCGGCAGCTTGTCCGTTGAGA
The DNA here is from genome assembly GCA_017446265.1 of Treponema sp. GTDB lineage: Bacteria > Spirochaetota > Spirochaetia > Treponematales > Treponemataceae > Treponema_D. The sequence goes on along the minus strand of JAFSRD010000041.1, from coordinate 73,981 downwards.
CCGCCACCTGCTACAGTGATGAGGATGTCGTATTTATTGTCGCTTGAAGTGACAAGCAGCGGCTGATTGATAAGCTTTACCTGCTCTTCTGTGACAAAGTAATCTTTTGCGTCTTTTCCGTTTACAGTAATTGTGCCGTTGCCTTCACGCACGAACACACGCGCAACAGCAGTTTTTCTTCTTCCTGTACCGATTGCCAAATTCTTAATCATAAATTACCAACTCCTTACACTTCAAGCGGCTGCGGATTTTGTGCTGCATGAGGATGTTCTGTACCTGCGTACACTTTTACGTTGCTTAACAGTGCGCGGCCAAGTCTGTTGTGTGGAAGCATGCCTTTAATTGCAAGCTGAAGCGGCTTTTCAGGGTGGCGCCCGATGAGCGTTTCAAAATTATAGTGCTTGAGATGACCGACAAAACCTGTATGCTTGTAATACATCTTCTTTTTTTCTTTGCCGCCTGTTACAGCAACTTTGTCTGCGTTGATGATAACGACATAATCGCCCATATTTTGATGCGGCGCATAGGTCGCTTTATTTTTTCCACGAACTGTTGCAGCAGCTTTTGCAGCGACGCGCCCAAGCGGTTTACCTGCTGCATCAATAACGTACCAGGTGCGTTTTTGATCAGCCTCTTTTATAAAAATCGTGTCCATACTATACCTTGCCAAATAAAATATGCACGTTCAGTTTTGCATCAGACTGTCTGTGCCGAAACAAGCGATGAGCGGTCGCTGCTTCTATAACGGGAATTTGTATTATAGAGATTTTGCGCCGTTTCGTCAATATGACGGAAAGTTGTGAAGCAGGTTAAAAGTAGAAGCTAAATTAAATTTGGCATGGCGATTATTTTTATAACGGCAACCTTGCTTTGCGCTGTCAGCCATTCAAATATTTTTTGTATTCGCTTGTTGCACTGAGCAGCTCTGTGTAAATCAAAAGCGAGCGCGCAATTGCAGTACGGAATGTGTCGCTGTAGTGCGGGGCAGCGTGCACGCGTTTTTCAAGCTGTCGTTCTGTCGGAAACACGAGTGCTGCTGCGTCTTTTATGCTGCTTCCGAGTATTGCGCTGTCTATTGCGCTGAGTTCGTCGAGCGTCTTTTGTGCGGAAATGTTTTGTGAAAGCGCTTTTTCGCAGATGTGTTTTCCTTTTTTCGCTGTTTCAGCAAGCGTGTCAAGGCATGCGTTGAATTCAATGCACGCAGCAGCGAAATCTTTGCACGATGGCTTTGTGTTTTGTGTCTCGCTTTTTTCCAAGAATGATTTTTTTTGCCCGTCAATGCACGGCTTTGCAAGCAGCGCGTCAAGCGACGCTGGCTGTATGCCTGGAATCGCAAGCCCTTCGGAACACAGCGTGTATGTTTTTGCATCGGGGCATGCAGCCAGCCTGCTTTCAAACCACCATGCAAACATGTTCATGCGCGAGTCGGTGAGTACGCTGTTTCCATTGTAGTCGATGCCGCGCTCGCTCCCTATAGAAAATAAATACGCCGCTTGCTGTGTTTCCATAGGGCGCATGCGCCACGACAAAAGTGCAAACGCTTCTTCTGCGCTGCTTCCTTTTATGTGCGTCTGTTTTTGGGGAAACGACAAGTCGAGCCCGCAGCAGTATATTTCTCTGCTTCCTGCAAGGTATGCGAAGTTCCACGCGTTTGACGCAACAGAGCCGCCTGCGCCCAAACTTCCGTTTTGTCCGAGTCGTTTTTCAAACCAACTGCCGAGCGGAAAAAGCGATGATGTGAGCACAATCTTTCTGCACTGAAAGCGAAACACTGCAGGATATACTGCCGGCTCTGCAATGAGTACGCTTGAAGGAGCGCATAGCCCTGCAATGTGACGGTACGCGTAGTATTGCGGGTCTCCTATGATGATAAAATCAGGTTCCACATGAGCGCGCATGCACGCTCTGAGCGCAGTGTCTACGCATACGAGCACGCTGCGTTTTTGTATCTGTGCAAGATGCGGCAGCATTGTTTCAAGCGACGGACCTGCTGCAACAATCGTGAACGGCAACGGCGCATTGTTTTCGTATATGCGCACGCCGTCGTACTTTGCATATGCGTCAAGATTTATGCAGCTGTTGCGAAGCCACAGTTTTGAAAACCGTTCAAGCGTTGCAGTGTTTATGTCGTCTTTACGCTTGTTGCGTTCTACCAGCGATTTTAGTGCGTCAAAATAGTGTTGCGCGTGGGCAGTTTGCGCGGGCACGGAAAAAAACGCGCACGAGGAAACGCCACCTCTTTTTTCGATAAGCGAAATGACTGTATGTGCATCGCAGTTCAGTGCGATAATGCATTCGCTGCACGAGAATACGGGAGTCCAGTCGAGCACGGTGAGCGCGGCAAAAAAATGCGGCGCGTCAGGTTCGACGAGCAGTAGCGTGCGGTTTGCAAAATGCTTTGCGTATGAAATAGGCGCATATCCCAATCCAAAGCTGTAAAAAACAGCGGCAGTGCATCCTTTAAAATCTGAGTGGGCAACTGCTGTTTCCGCTTCACGTGCAGGATTGTACGAGGAGTGGAGCAGCGCACCATTTTCAGATGCGCTTATGCTGCCGTCTTTTGCGCAATACAGTTTCCAGAACGGTGCGATATTGTTTTTGCTTTCCGTGTCCGCATTGTTGTTCTCGCTTCCTGCATGAGTTGCAATAGTTTTGTCTGTTCCTGCCATGCATGCATCAATTTTGTTAATTTCGCCTGCAAACATACTTGCAAGTTGAGGGAAGCGTGTTTTAAATGCAGCTATATTGTTATTCCAGATTGAGCTCAATGACCATGTTCTCCGTAACAGGCGTTCCTGCACTCGGCGTTTGGCTTGTCACCCAGCCGTTGCCGTTCATCTTTACTTGAAAGCGCGTGTTTTCAAGCAGTGGCAATAAATCACGCTTTGACATGCCGGTAAAGTCAGGCAACGTGCTGCCAATAGTGAGCGGCGTGCCAGCAGGAATTGTAATGCGCCCTGAATGCAGCAATGAGTCTGCGCCGCCTCTGCTCATGCCCAAGTGATTGATGATGGCATCTGCTGCCTCTGCAATCACAGGAGCAACGATGCGCCCTGCATATGTTTCGCCTTTTGCTTTTTCAATGACGATGTACAGGATTATTTCGGGAGCTTCTATAGGAAACACTGCAATGCAGTTTGATAAAAAATCTGTGTCGCTGTAGCCGCCGCGTTCAGATGCCATTTGCGCTGTTCCCGTCTTTACGCCTATTGAAATGTCGCCGAGCGAAGCGCGTGAGCCGGTGCCTGTTGTCGCTGTCGTTTCCATGCAGCTGAGCAGGTAGTTTGCTGTTGCTTCGCGCAACATGCGCTCTCCGTATTGCGCTTCGTGTTCGTAGTGCGTGGAGCCATCTTTATTTGTGATTCGCTTTATCGTTGTCAACTTCACTGGTACGCCGCCGTTTGCAAGTGCTGTTGCTGCGTAAATCATTTGGAGCGCAGACACGCTTATCTCCTGACCAATTGCGATTGTTGGTTTTGAGCGCGCAGACCAAAGGCGCGAATTCGGGTCTTTGACAGAACCTGCTGTTTCGCCTGGAAGCTCAATGCCTGTTTTTGAACCGAAGCCGAGCGCGCGAATTTTTGCGGCAAAATCGTCTTCATCCATTCTGTCGCTTATTTGACTGATCACATCATTGCATGAGAGGCGGAGCGCGTCGCGCGGTGTAAGCCAGCCGTGTCTGCCAAGACAATTTATGTGAATAGTTTCGCCGCCACGCGTTTTTGTTTCATATCTGCCATCGCAAAGAAAACTGTCGTCTGCATGTATGAGCCCTGCGTCGTACAGCATGGCAACAGTGAATATTTTGAATACGGAGCCTGGTTCATACGCTGTCATTGCAGGTCTGTCTATCATCTGTGCGACAGTTGCGCTGCCATATTCGTTTAAGTCAACAGATGGTAGGCTGATGTACGAAATCACTTCGCCTGTCTTTGCTTCCACAGCGACGAGCATCATGCTTTCAGCTTGCGTGTTTTCCATTGCGCTTGATGCGATTTGCTCAAGCTTGTATTGCAAGTTTGCATCGATTGTTAAATATACGTTGCGCCCATGTCGTGCCGTTGCACCTTCGCTTGTAGCAGGAGCGAGTACGGACTGCATTGCGTACTCTGTGCCCGAAAGCCCGTTTCCATCGTCGCCCATGTAGCCGATGAGCTGGGCGGCAAGCGCGTTTTCAGGGTACACGCGTCCGGGTATTTTATCGTAGCGCACGGCAATGTAATCTTTTGCATCGGTAATCTGCTTGAGCTCATCATACACTGTCTGATTTATTTTCTTTTTGATATATGTAAAGCTGCTTTCACTTTCGTCGTTCAACAATTTAATAATTTCTGATTCTTGCATGTTGAGCGCAGGTGCAATGTCTTTTGCAAATGTCATAGCATCTTTGACAAGGCGTGGCGTTACGCCCACGTGAAAAAAATTTGTTTGCACTGCAAGCGGTTTTCCCGAACGGTCTACGATTGAGCCGCGTTCTAGCACTGGAGCGCGTGCAGTGATTTGTGCTACAGGCGTTTGTGCAAGTTGCGCGTAATGTGCTGCAATGTAGAGGAGGCATGCACCTGCTGCGATTGCGATGACGGCAACTCGTTTCCGTTTGAAAAAATCATTCATCTGTTGATAATCCTTCCGACGATATTTTTCACCGAGACAAAACCGTAGCTTCGTGAATCAATCGATTCATCGTAGTTGTCGCCGAGCGCAAGGATGTACCCTCCTGGTACGCGCGGAGACGTGTGCATTGCGTCATACTGGTCTTTTGTTAAAACGATTTTTTTTTCTCCCACATGCAAACTATATCCTGAATTTGACGAATATTCCAGAGGTGTGCCGCCTGTTGCCGCGCATCGCTTTATCACTATTTTATTATCGTGCAGGTAGATGACAACATCATTTTTTTTTGGCTCTGCCCATTGTACGTAGAATTCGCGGCTTCCCGGCTTAACTATGCCATATGCGAGCTTGTTCACGAGGACAATATCGCCGTTGTTGATTGCAGGTTCCATAGAACTGCCTGCTACATGCAAAATGTCGAGCGCAAATAATTTGATGAGTATGCCCGCGCATATGCCTATGACAATGGGAATGAGCGCGTTCCTCATTTTTGTTGCAGATTTTCTCATGCCTTTATTCTAATATGACAGCTGTTTTATGTCGATAGAATTTATATGGAAATTATCAGCTATGTTGGCGTTAAAGGCGGCAATCGTTCATTTAAAATGCCTTTGACGCTGCGCCGTCGCGAACAAAAAAATCTTCTTTCATATACATCTCGCGGTGTGTTTTCAGCAACACCTGTCCGCTCACGCATTACGCTTCATGCATTTCTTGTAGGCGTTGCCCACGCAGGCGACAAACTCGTTGCACGGTGGAAAACAGCATGTGCCATGCTTGCCGCGCTCTTTGCGCTTGCGGGAATAGCGGCAGCCGTTTCATATGCGGCAAATCATACGGGACCGCTTGCACTCAGCGGCAGCGCAACTTTAGAACTTGAAGCGCTCGACAACATGATGGCCTTGTTTGCGAGTGGCAATGCGCTGCATTACAACGAAAGCGGCGACTTGCTCGGAATAGAAAAATCTGCTGCGGAAATGGCGGCGCTTTTAAAAAAGCCGGTGACATATCAAATGTATACAGTGCAAGCGGGCGACACGCTCGGTGGAATTACGCGCAAATTCGGATTGACAAATCTTTCCACAATCATTGCAATTAATAATATTAAAAATGCGCGCTCGCTGTATGTGGGACAAAAGCTGCGCGTTCCCTCAATAGACGGCATGCTGTACACGGTGGCGCACGGCAATTCGCTCAACGGGATTTCTGTAAAATTTGCCGTACCGCTAGAGGATTTGCTTGACGTAAACGACTTGGGAACGAATGTGCTCGCTGTGGGCCAGCAGCTTTTCATTCCTGGCGCAAAAATGAATTCAGCTGCGTTGCACGAAGTGCTTGGCGATTTATTTAAAAATCCAATATTTGCAAAGCATCACGTATCGTCTCCGTTTGGTTGGCGGCCTGACCCATTTACTGGCGTCCGCTCGTATCATACAGGCATAGACTTTGCCTGTGCAAAGGGAACGCCTATTCACGCGGCTCTGGCAGGCAAAGTGATTTTTGCAGGCTGGTCGAATATATTCGGCAACTACGTCATTTTGAGCCACGCGAACGGCTACCAGACGCTGTATGGGCACATGGACAAAATACAGGTGAAAAAAGGCGAGAGCGTCACGCAGTCAACAGTAATCGGACTTGTCGGCTCGACAGGCTACTCGACAGGCGATCATCTCCATTTTACTGTATATAAAAACGGCAAACTCGTGAATCCTGCAACAGTTTTAAAATGACGATGCGGTAGAAAAATACGCAAAAGTCGCTTTCAAAAAAATGCAATATGAGGTATACTGAAAATGGAGGAATGCAAAAAAATGAAGTCAGTGACAGTGTGTCGCGGATGCGGTCGCACGATTGAAAATGATTTTATCTACTGTCCATGGTGCGGCTACTCGCGTGTAGCGTCAGATGACAGCGCTTCGCTTGAAGCTGTATTCAACCAGCTTGAGCAGCTGCAAAACGATTCACGTAATGCGCACATAAGCGAAATGGAAAAGCAGCTTGACGACCTTGTTGCAGAACTCGACACAATTGTTTTGAGCGCGGAGATGCATAAATGATGCAGTTGCGCGCCGCATGCATTGCTGCGGCCATTTTATTTGCTGCCTTTCCGCTTGGTGCAGGCATTTCATTTAGCAATGCAGATTTAAACAGCAACGACGAGCTGCTGTTTACAGTGCGCCAAAATCTTCCGGGAACTGTTTCATATCAATCGCTGTTTTATGCAAAATTGGCAAACGGCGCGCCTGTTGAAACGCCGCGCGTCATCACGTGTTACCCCGAACGCATGGAGCTGCTTTCAGACGGAAGCGTGCTGCGCATACGAAACCGCTACGGCACAGCACAATATTCGCCTGCAAAAAAAACGCTCAAATACGTGCAGCGCGCCGACACAATCCCGCAAAATTCTATGCGTCTTTTTCCGTGCAGTACAAGTCCCGACGGCAAATGGAACTGCTTTGTGCAAAAAACAGGTTTTGCAGAAGGCGCCCTTGTAATAGAAAATGCTGTGACTGGAAAAACTGCAACGCTCGACATGCACGCGCCCTTCAGCTATGATGTTGTTCCTGTAAAATGGGCGCCCGACAGTTCTCTCGTTTTGTACAGCAAAAACGGCACTGTTTATTTTTGCAGCCCTGATGCTGTTATGCGTGGCGTTGAGTCGAGCGAAGCGTATAGAGAAATTGGGCAGGGCACAATAGCGTCTGTGTGCTGGGCAGGCAGCGACGTGTTCTACATTGATGGCGACATCATCTATAAAATCAACGTAAAAGAGCTGTACGCCACAGGATTGTATGCAGACGTGATTGGAAAAGGCGCGCCACAAGGACGGCTTCCAGAGCTGTTCGATGCGCAGCGCGACATGTTCAGCGTAAATAAAACAGGCACATCGCTGCTTTTAATAAAATCGGGAAAAGTGTTTTCATATCATGTCTTGAAACATAATAGCTCGGAATATGTTTCTGTAGCGTTCTCGCGGCCATACGTCAATACGCACGGCTCGTTGCTTGATGCAGTTGTGCTGTGGAGTACGGGTGGAGAGCCGTTTGTGTGGATGCGCATCATTCCATATGCGGGCGGAAAAACGCAGGCAGCTGTGTATCGCATCACAAATACATTTGCACCTGTGCTCACTGTTGAAGATTCGTGCCGCCCCATTCTCTGCGCAGACGGAACGCTCGCCGCATTTTTTTCAGGCAGTACAGTATATGTATACAATGTATCTGCGTGGAAGCGCGTAGGCGAGTTGAACGGCGAAACTATGGTGAGCGCAGTGTGGAGCGGAAACAGCACGCTCTATGTCGGCGGCAGCAAGAGTGTGCGCAAGTGGGATGTAACGTCAGGTGCGGTGGAAACGCTCTTTTTATCTTCTGCTGATTCATGCGCGTGGAGTGGAGCCACAGCAGTTGTGTCTAATGATGAAAAAACATTCTTGCTTGACAAAACGCTCTCCGTATGGGCGCAAGCAGCATCGTCAACGGCAAGCGGCGCGTCAAATCAAAACGGGCGGTACCGCGTATTTTTAGGCTCGACACCTAATCCAAGATTTGAAAACGCGCTCTATGTGCGCACGCTTGCAGGGAAAGCTGTAACAAAACCTGTGTTTCCTGAAAGCGTAAAAAAAGAAGCTGCGCGAAAAAAAGTTGCGCTTGCTTTTGACGCATACAACAGTGCAGACGGGCTTCCTGCAATTCTTGCAACGCTCGACACATACAATATACGCGGCACATTTTTTTTAAATGGCGAATTTATCAAGCGGTATCCGAACGAGACAAAGCAGATTGCCGCCTCTGGAAATGCGTGCGCGTCGCTGTTCTTTTCATCGCTTGATTTGACAAGCAATGCATTCATCGTTGACGAAAATTTTATTCGACGCGGACTTGCGCGAAATGAAGATGAGTTTTATCACTGTACAGGAAAAGAGCTTTCGATTTTGTGGCATGCGCCGTATTACCGCGCAACAGATGAAATGCGCAATTTTGGCAAAAAAGCAGGCTATGTGTATGTGGACGCGGTGAACGGCGGCAAGGGCGAAACTGTCATAGAGGCAGCTGCGACGCACGGCGAGAGCGCAATACGCATCATTGAAACACATCTTGCGTCACTTGCAAAAAACGGTGGCGGCGTTGTGCCTGTTGCTGTAGGATTTGCGCAGAGCGCGCGCACCGACTATGTGCATCAAAATCTTGATTTACTTGTAAGCGCGATTCTTGACAGCGGATTTGACATTGTTGACGCAGAAGCGATAAGCGACTGAAAGAGCGTCACTTTTTCTGCGACAAAATAATGCGCGCGGCAAAATCAGATGCGCTCACAAACGCGTTTGCCTTTTCAATGGTGCGGTCCGCAACAAGCGGGATTGTTTGAAGTGTCGTATCTTCAAGCACATATGATATTTTTCCGTATGTGCTCCCCGCAACAGTTCCACCTTCAATAAATCGCGGAAAATCTACAATGACGCGCACGCGGGAAGCCGCTTCTTGAGGGCTTGTTCCCGCAATGAAGGGCACGGTAAGAGCTGTAAAATCTTCTTGGGGTACAAGGTACACCCATTGCGATTTTCCGCCTGTGACGGGGATAAAATAGCGATGCACTGCTTCGTTTCTCGTGCAGTCTGCAAAACGTGCAAATGCCCATTCCATAAGCGTCGTGCCGTCTTGCGCGCGGTAGCGGTTTCCCTCGTTTACGTTTTTTCCCGGTCCGTTCATAGTCACGGAGAGAAAGCGCGTTCCGTGCCGCGTTGCAGTGAGTGCAAGATTGTAGCCGCTTTCCTCAATATAGCCTGTCTTGAGCCCGTCGCAGCCGTCAAGAACGCCGAGCAGCACATTTGTATTTTGCTGCGTAATTCCCATAGTGATGCGTTCAGGCAATCCGTTTGAAAAATCCTGCGCGCGTGTCTTTCCTCTGTCTTCTGGTGCGAGATTGTGCTCCTTTGGATAGGTGAACGAGCGGCGCGAATGAAATTTTTCGAGTGTGTCGGGAAAGCGCGTTATGTATATGCGCGCAAGCGTTGCCATTTCTCGCGGTGTTGTCGTGTTGTTTTCGCTGTAGCCCGACGCTTCAACAAAATGCGTTTTTGCAAGTCCGAGCGCCGCCATTTCGTTGTTCATGCGCTCAATGAATTTTTCCATGCTGCCGCACACGTAGTAGGCAAGCGCATATGCAGCATCATTGCCCGAGCACACGTCAAGCCCTGTTAATAATTCTTCCACAGTGACAATCTGTCCTTTGCCCAAAAACATGAGCGACGAGTGAGGCATCATGTTGCATGCCCAACTTTCTTCTGGCAGCGGTACAACGTCATTGTACGAGATGGCTCCGCGCTCAATTTCCTGCATGACTACATACATGACCGCAATTTTTGTCATAGACGCAGGGGGAATGATTCTGTCTGCTTTTTTTTCGTAGATGATGCTGCCGCTTGCAACGTCTATGACGATTGCAGAGCCTGCGGCAATTTCAAGCTGTGCAGGAACGATGGGGTAGGGAAGCTGTTTTAAAATTGAATTGCGGTTTGGATTAGAAGCGTCAAGCGCAGTTTCAAGAATATGCTGCTGCTCTTGCGTGAGCTCATGTGGCGGAAGCGCTTTTTTGAAACGGTACAAGCGTACAACAGCAGTTCCGACAAAAGCAGCGGCAACAAGCGCGAGAGCTGCAATGATTATTTTTTGCACGATGGCGCTGTGCAATATTGTACGGGGAGTGTAACTGGCTGTGCTCGTTATGCGGTCAGCATCGCGTGTTTTTTTCATCATGCTGCTTTTCCTTGCTGCATCTGCCTATGCGCGTGAGCATCGGGCGCGCAACGCCATATCTGCGAGCACAATGCTCGTCATAGCTTCTATGACAGGCACAATTCGAGGACACAAGCATACATCGTGCCGCCCTTCAATAACAAGCTCGCTGTCAGCAAAAACATCGCCTTGGTCGCGCACTGTTTCTTGCATTTTAGAAATGCTGGGCACTGGTTTTATTGCTGCACGAAATATAATATCGTTGCCGTTTGAAATGCCGCCAAGTATGCCGCCTGCGTTATTTGACAAAAACACTGGCTTTCCGTCATGCGCGCGCATCGCATCATTGTGTGCACTTCCCAGCATATCAACTGCGGAAAAACCGCTTCCAAACTCAATGCCTTTAACTGCTCCTATTGACATGACAGCTTTTGCAAGTTCTGCATCAAGTTTGTCGAACACAGGTTCTCCAAGCCCAGTGCAAACGCCTTGTACTGTACATTCAACTATGCCGCCTGCGCTTTCGCCATCTGCGTGCAGCTGCGCTATTTTTGCTTCCATTTTTTTTGCCGCGGTTGTGTCGCATGCGCGAAGCGCATTTTGTTCAATGACAGTCATATCACGTTCAGTACACGCAATGCCAGCGGCTCGAATTGTGTATGCTGTTGCTGTTATGCCGAGCGTTTTTAAAAATGCAGATGCTATTGCGCCAGCTGCAACGCGTGAAGCTGTTTCTCTGCCTGAAGCGCGTCCGCCGCCGCGCCAATCGCGTACACCATATTTTTGCGCATAGGTAAAATCTGCATGACCAGGGCGAAATGTAGTTTTGAGATTGGCATAGTCGTTTGAACGCTGCGATGTGTTTTGTATGACGAGCGCAATAGGCGTGCCTGTGGAAACACCTTCGAACACGCCTGAAAGAATTTCTACGCTATCTTCTTCTCTTCGTGTTGTTGTGGCTATATTCTGCTTGCCACCGCGCGCTGTTCCCGGCTTGCGGCGGTCGAGCGCTGCTTGTATGTCGCATTTGTCTATGCGCACTCCTGCGGGGCACCCATCAACAATTGCCCCAAGTGCATGGCCGTGACTTTCTCCAAATGTCGTTACTCGAAATATTGTTCCAAAACTGTTGCCTGACATGCGTTCAGTATAGCATAAAATCATTGTAATGCGAAGTATGCGCATTACATCATGTTGTTGATACACGTTGTTTTTTTGACAATAATCAAGAAATGTGGTATACTATTATGTATTTTATATTACAAGTTGTTATAGGTGAATGTGTGTAGTGAACATTGGAGGAGCAACATGAAAAAGAGTTTTAAATGTCTTGCATTACTCGCAAGTCTCGCAGTTGCAACGAGTGTACTCGCCTGCAAGCACAGCGTAGGCGGCAGAAAGTCTCATGTGTATAGAATAATTGAATAATTTGGGCAATGGCCTCAAACTGTCAGGTCCCCAAGCGTAGTAATTGAGGAGACGCCAGAAAACTCTCGAAAAGCAGGTCCGTTTACCTATTACAAAGGGGACGATGACGCCTGGTATTGCAAAGTTAAAGAAAATGGATATACGGAGGGTGGCTACTATAGAGAATATAGCGATGGGAGCGAGGTAAAGCATGGTGGCACAAGTGAGCGGTGGTTTAAGGTTGAGCCGATAAAATAGAAGGTGCTGACTGACAACTATAATGGCACGGGCAACAAACTTTTGCTTGCAGAAAAAGCCTTGATCCTTTGCCAATTTTTTGATTCTGCCGAAGATGTGCGTAAAAGAGGCGCTAGTAATGATATAGATGTTTATCCGTCTAATTATAAATACAGCAAGGTGCGGGCATTTTTGAACGGGCTTCCGTATGACATTATGGAAAGTGGATCACAGAAAGATTCAACAGAATTTGAGATGAAAGGTTTTTTGCAAACAGCTTTTACTTTCGAGGAGCGAAAAAAAATTTTACGCACACTGGTAGACAACAGTCCAGAAAGCACAAACCCTGACGGAAACCCAAATCACTGGAACAGCGGAAAAAATGAGTATGCCTGTGACGACACAAAAGACCACATATTTTTGCTAAGTGTAAAAGAAGCGACAACTGCAAGCTACGGTTTTGCGGACAACCCCCATACCAACGATGGTGCGAGGCTGCAAATAGCAACAGACTTTGCACTGGCAAACGGTGCAAAATACTCTACTGACGGCTCGCGCTGCTTGCTACGCTCTCCTAATGCCACTTCCTCTAGCACTGTGTGTGCTATCGTGGATACGGGTAGAGTCGATAACTATGGTGCCTCTGTCGACTCCACGACTATATGCGTTGTGCCCGCTTTGTGCATTGGACCCGAGTCTGTCCAATAAGAATCACCAACTCCGACGCAGAGCGTCGGAGTATGGTGTTCTCATAAGGCATTGCAGTCGGATTACATACCCTTCATTTCGACGCAGAGCGTCGGGGTATACGCCAGTCGCACCTGCCTGTCGGCAGACAGGTAAGCGACGAGTTAAATAATTTCCTTACAGTTCGTATCACGAAGTGATACATGTAACCCTCCGCACGAATCAAAGCAACACGATGCGCATCTTTTTCACTTCGTGCGTTCAGTGCTGCAGCACGAATAAAATTTTAGGCGTGTTGGAACATGGCTGTTTTTTGCGCTTGACAAATACCGTGAGAATGTCATAATAAAATCATGGTATTGTACAAAGAATTTATCGAAAACGACAAAGATTTTTCCTCTTACGAAGATTTGAAAAAGCATTTTAAAATCAAGATTCCTGAGAATTTTAATTTTGCATACGACGTTGTTGACCGCTATGCGCAAGAAGAGCCGGGCAAGCGCGCGCTTGTATGGTGCGATGACTCAGGTGAAGAGCGCGTGTTTACATTTGCAGACATTTCAGAAATGTCAAAAAAGACGGCAAATTTTCTTGTTGCGCACGGCATCAAAAAAGGCGACTCTGTCATGCTCATTTTGCGTCGCCGCTACGAGTTCTGGTGGTTTATCATTGCATTGCACCGCATTGGCGCAATTGCAATTCCTGCAACGGACCAGCTTTTGGTGAAAGATATTGAGTACCGCAACAATGCGGCGCAGATAAAAATGATTGTGTCGTTTGACGAACCAAAAGTGCAAAGCGAAATCGAAAAATCGCTTGCAGAATCTCCAACAGTAAAAACGCTCGTAACAGTGGGAAGCGACCGCGGCATTTGGGTGAACTTTCACAAAGCGTATGAATCGTGCTCAAGCGATTTTCCTCATCCTACAGGAGATGCAGCGCCAACAAACGAAGATGTTATGCTGCTCTATTTTACGTCGGGAACGTCTGGGTATCCGAAGATGGTGCAACACAATTTCCTCTATCCGCTTGGTCACATTGTAACGGCAAAATATTGGCAAAACGTTGTCAATAACGGGCTGCACTTGACGATTGCAGAAACAGGTTGGGCAAAAGCTGTGTGGGGCAAGCTGTACGGTCAATGGCTTGCAGGAAGTGCCGTGTTCGCATACGATATGACGAGCTTCAAGCCAGACAGAATGCTGCAAAAAATTGCGCACTACAAAGTAACAACATTTTGCGCGCCGCCGACTGTGTACCGCTATTTAATTCGACAGGATTTTAAAAAATATGATTTGTCACATTTGAAGTACTGCGTGACAGCAGGCGAAGCGCTCAATGCAGAAGTGTTTAATAAATTTTTTGAGCAGACAGGAATCAAGATGGCAGAAGCATATGGGCAAACAGAGGCTACTGTCATTATTGGAAATTTTCCCGGCATGGAGATAAAGCCCGGTTCAATGGGAAAACCCGCGCCCGGCTATGATGTTGACATCATTTCGCCAAAAGGTGCAACATGCAAAGCTGGCGAGCAAGGTGAAATTGTCATACGCATAGACAAAGAGCGTCCGTTTGGATTATTCTCCGGCTACTACCGCGACTTTTCGCTTACGGCGGCAGCATTCGACGGCGGCCTGTATCACACAGGTGACACAGCATATTTTGACAAAGACGGCTACTTGTGGTTTATCGGGCGCAATGATGACATTATTAAAAGCGCGGGCTACAGAATCAGTCCGTTTGAAGTTGAAAGCGTTTTAATGAAACATCCTGCTGTGCTTGAATGCGCAGTTACCGGCGTAGAAGACAAAAAACGCGGTCAGCTCGTAAAGGCCACAATTGTCCTCAATGCAGGGTTTGAGCCGTGCAAATCGCTTGAAATAGAATTGCAAGATTACGTAAAAAATCAAACGGCAAGCTACAAGCACCCACGTATCGTTGAATTCGTAAAAGAATTGCCTAAAACAATAAGCGGAAAAATTCGCCGCGTAGAAATTCGCGAAAAAGACAAAGGAACTGCTCCTGAAACGCCAAACAGAAACGATTTGTTCCGCATCTCAACGTGATGCGTGTTGTCGGGCGCGTTTTTTCATCTCTGCAAATTTTTCTTGCAACTCTTGCGGTAACGCAGTTTCAGTGCGGCATTCCTGCGTTTGCCTGTTATTTACGCGCTTGTCTTCCTCGTCAAGCTTTTTTGAAAGTTTTTGCTGTTCTGATGCAAGCTGCTCGTCATATGAAAGCGCACTGTTGCTGCCTTTGAGTCTGAATGCAAGCGATGTAATGCCAAGCTCTGGAGCTTTATGTTGCAATCCAGTAATAATAAAATTTGAGTATAATTGCAAAATCTGAATCCAACCGGGATGGTCTGCTTCAACGAGCAAAACGCCGTTTTTTAAGTCGAGCGGCTCAGTGTGTGCAACAAGTTGCTCGCCATAGGTGCGTTCTTGAGATTTTATTTTTGACACAACAGTTTGCCACGAACCAAACAACTTGTTGCTTTGTTCAAGGCTATTTTTATCAAGACGTGAAAACACGTGCATTATCATGTCTGCTGCAGAGATTATGTGTGCGTCGTCGCTCATGCAAACCTCCCTAAATGCATAAGTAGTATAACACATTTTTGCTTTTTCCGCCATGCAATTGCATTTACTGCAATCTACAGAAATCAATTTTTAGCGGTGTAAACTATTTTCGCATGTGAACGGTTGCCGCATTTTTATTCGTGCCGAGTGGTGAATGTATCACTTTGTGATGCAAACTGTAAGGAAATTATTTGACTCGTCGCTTACGCGACTGGCGTATGCCCCGACGCTTCGTTGAAGTAAAGGGCGTTACGCCTGAGTGCAACACCTTTTAAGAATGTGTAAAACGCCGCTAAACTAGCGCGGTGACTTTGCTTATTCCATTGGATTTTCTACGTCTTTATGGAACAAGAATAAGTCTTGTATTTTGAGCGAATACGATGAGCTTATGATATTTTTTTGTTCGTCTTCGCTTACAAGCGGTACGTTGAACGCATAGTTTATGGGTATGTAATCTTCTGCCGTCACTTCTATAGTAAAAGTGAAAATATTGTTTTCGTTTGCGTTATGTGCAGTTAATGACTTTACCCAAAATGAGTATACGCCCTTTGTCGAAGCGTATGTGTTGCATGGATTTGACCATGTTTTGTCAAGCATGTCGATTATTTTGTTTTCGTGCTTGAGCGTAACGGTTGCATTTGGCAGCGGCTTGAATGTTGCTCCATCGTAAACAGAGCCAACAAAAATTGGAAAGTTGAACGACGGTTGTTTTTTTGCAGCATGCTGTTGCTTCATTTCTTGGTGATACGGGCGTTTGAATGCATTGATAGTACGGATTGCTTCAAGTGCAAGCGCATCAATATCCGCACGAATTTGATTTTTGTCTATGTCGCTTACTGCATGTGAAATGCCACGTTCAGAAACTACGTAATACGGCTGTATGTGATTTAAGACATACCCCATCGCGTTTGTACGGCAATCTTCACATTGGCATGTAAGCCACGAAGGATTTTCTTCTTTTAATTGGTCATATAAAAGATTTACACGTTCAGCTACAAATTCTTCCATTAAATTATGGACTTTCATATGCATACCCCTTGCAATGTGCGACGATATTTTAAACGCGCATTTTTTAATTATCTGTCAATTCCCACCCTTGCGAGTATATGACGCGAGTCCTCCTGAAAGTAGAATCGCTCGGTTCCGTTTGCTCAAATCATTACAACATGATATTATGCTTCCATTTACCGTGAGCGTAAACGCGCACCCGGTTTTCAGTGCTTGTACAATATTTGTCAACTCAACAGTATCGCCTTGCTGTATTATATCATAATCTGAAGAATTTGTAAATTCAAGTGGAATAATTCCGTAGTTGATAAGATTTGCCTTGTGGATTCGTGCAAAACTCTTCGTAAGAACTGCGCGCACGCCAAGATACATGGGGCCGAGTGCGGCATGCTCTCGCGACGAGCCCTGCCCATAATTTTCACCCCCCACAACAATGCAACCTGAAAACGCTGTTGCCGCTGCCCGCGCATAAAACGATTCGTCAAGCCTTGAAAATGTGAATTTGCTTATTTCAGGGATGTTCGAGCGGTATGGCAACACTTTTGTTCCCGCAGGCATGATGTCGTCTGTAGAAACGTTATCGTGCGTTTTTAGCAAAACAGGAAGTTTGAGCGAGGAAGCACATGGCGGCGAAGACGGACATTCTTTTATGTTTGGACCGCGCACAATTGCAACATTTTGAGCTTCACGTTCGTCAAGTGGTGGAATGATCATGCCTTCGTCTTTTGCTATTTTTTTAATATCTTTTGCCGCAAGGCGTTCGTCGCAGCCGTCAAGCATGCTCACGCGGCTTCCATGCACGTAACCTTTGTCCGCATATGAAAGCGTTTCTGCTTCTGCGATGACTCCGCTAATTGCAGATGCCGCAGCTGTTTCAGGAGAAACAAGATACACATGCGCGTCTGATGTGCCGCTTCGTCCTTTAAAATTTCTGTTGAATGTGCGAAGTGAAACGCCTTCGCTGTTAGGTGCAAATCCCATGCCTATGCATGGTCCGCACGCGCTTTCAAGAATGCGGAATCCTGCTGCTATGAGCGTGCCGAGTATGCCCGCTTTTTCTGCCATCATAAGTGTGGCGCGGCTTCCGGGTGCAATGCCTGCTTCTACGTCTGGCGCAATATGCTTGCCTTTGACAATTGCTGCAACTGTTTCCAAGTCGTCGAGAGAGCTGTTCGTGCATGAGCCGATTACAACTTGCGTTACTTTTTTGCCCGAAAGATTTTTTACGCTTTCTATCGAATCGGGTGAATGCGGTTTTGCGGCAAGCGCAGAAAGTTTTGATAAATCTATTTGCACTATTTTGTCGTATTCAGCGCCCACATCTGCTTCCTGCTTTGACCAGTCTTTTGCGCGTCCCATGGCTGCAAGAAATGATTTTGTTTTTTCATCGGATGGAAAAATTGAGCACGTAGCGCCAAGCTCCGCTCCCATGTTTGTGATTGTGGCGCGTTGCGGAACGGTGAGCGTAGAAACGCCCGAACCAAAATATTCGTATACGCTGCCGACGCCTCCTTTTACTGTTTCACGGCGCAGCACTTCGAGAATAACGTCTTTTGCACTCACTCCTTTTCGCAATTTGCCGGTGAGTTGCACGCCTATGACACGCGGCATTGCAAGGTGAAACGCGCCTCCTGCCATTGCGACAGCAACATCAAGGCCTCCTGCTCCTATTGCAATCATGCCTATGCCGCCGCCTGTTGGCGTATGGCTGTCGCTTCCTAAAAGCGTTTTACCCGGCTTTCCAAAATGCTCCAAATGCACTTGATGGCAAATGCCGTTTCCTGCTCTCGAAAAATACAAGCCGTATTTTGCTGCCGCGCTCTGGAGGTAGCGGTGGTCGTCCATGTTTTTGTAATCTGTTTGCAGCGTATTGTGGTCAACATACGAAACGGAAACTTCAGTCTTTACGCGCGGCACGCCAATTGTCTCAAACTGCAAATATGTCATGGTGCCCGTTGCGTCTTGCGTGAGCGTCTGGTCTATTTTAATGGCAATATCACTTCCGCGTGCTATTGGCTCTCCGTGCGTAAACTGCGTGTCTGCGCATGCTTCTTTAACAATATGCGCTTGTAAAATTTTTTCTGTAAGTGTAAGCGGCATATAATCCTCGTTGCATGAAAGTGGTTGTATTTTATCATATTTTTTGCGCGTGTTCAATTCGCATACTGTATTTTTTTTGTAAATTGCAGTATACTTGTTGCATGCGGTGCAATATGAACGCGTGCATGGCATTTTTTATTTTCTCATTGCTGTTTGCTTCCTGTGCAGATAATCGTAGCGTTATTTTGCCTGATGCGTCAGAAACGCTCCGTGCAAGAGCTGATGGACGTGATGCAGAAACACCGTGGACGCGCGAACTTGAAGCTGTACGCCTTGCGCAAAATATTGCATCAAAAGATGGTGTTGCAGCTTCTGTAAAACTCACGCCACAAACAGTCGTTGCGGCAGCTTCAAATTATGAAGAAGTGTTTCCGTTCTTGAATGATTTTGGCAGTCTTGATACATCGCTTATTTTCCCTGAAATGCGCGCTGTCCTCGATTCATTTGTGCAGGCAATTTTGCATGGGCAAAGTGCCGCTGAAAACATAGCGGACGGCTGCCTTTACTCATACGTTTTTTTTATTGATGACATGCAGACAGGGTGGAAGCAGTTTTTTGGAAGCGAGTTGCCTGAACACTCTGAAAAAAATCCGCTTTTTACAACAGTGCTATATGGTGCGCCATTTATAAGCGAAGACGGCTCTGAAATTCCCGTGCGGTTTGAATATGCGCTCGGCGGCATTGATGTGTCGCTCTGTTTTGAAAATGAGGCGGGTGAATATAAAATCAATCAAATAGAAATAATAAAATGGAGACATGCACATGGAGACTAAAGATTTGACGGGAATTGAGCGGCAACTCGTACTCCAGTATTTGATTGACGGCAACGTGCCTGTAACCGTAACTCCTATAGAAAAAAATCATGCTGTATCGGAAGACGAAAAAATAAAGCCTGTATCATCTGCTGTATTTCCTGTTGCTCTAAAAGCAGAACAAATCACTGTGAGCGATAAAGGAATCATTTTGTTAAAAAATCCGCCGCAATCTGTTTTAGGTTTTGCAGGAAAATATGTGCGTGTTGAATTTTACTTCAATAGCGTAGGGCTTTTTTTCACCACAGAGATGCGCTCGTCAAAATACGGACTTGCGCTCGTCATTCCCGAAGCGATACGGCGCATACAAGATGTTGAAGCAAAGCAGGAGTATGATTTTTTTGCGTCGGTGTTTTATTCGTGCAGCAACAAAGCTGTTGTCAATTTTGACTGCGTGCCATGTAACGGATACGAGCTTTTTGCACGTCCTGTGTGGAGTGCAATTCGGTTTGAAGAGCAGCAAGAGGCAAAAAAATATCTTGAGCAATTTGTTGCGGAAGCAAAAAAAGAAAAAAACGCTGGCAATGGACTGCAACTTATATCGATATGCCGTTACTTGACCGAAAAGACAACAAAAATTGAGCAGCTTGAAGGGCGCGTAAAGCCACTTGCCATTTTATATGTTGACCATGAACGCATTGTGCTTGGAAGCGACAACATTCATTTTCCGTTTGCAGCAGGAACGGAGTATGCGCTAAAAATGTCGTTTTCATTGAAAACTGGTCCTGTCGTAAGTAGAGAAGTGATTGCTACATGCGCGCTTGCAAAAATCTATCGTAGCAATGACGGCACCCGCGCGTGCGCTGATTGCGTGTATACGTCAATGCAGGAAGAAGACAGGCGTTTTATATACGAGAAAGCGACAAAGCAACTGTTTGTGTAAGCTATTGCGCGCAAGTTGTGCAAGAGGCGACTTTTATTGCGGCTGTTCTGACGATAATGCTGTGCCGTTGTCAGTTTCCTGCATTTTATCGTATGCATCAAATTCTTTACGCGTGTCCTGCGGCCTGTTTCCAAGTAGAATTGCAACAGGATGGAGCAGCGGCACATTTTCGCATATGATTTTGATGACGACAGTGAGCGGCACTGCCATAATCATGCCCATGAATCCCCACATCCAGCCCCAGAGCGAAAGCATTACGAGAATGACAAACGGCGAAATGCCCAAATTATGACCCTGAATGCGCGGCTCAACGATGTTGCCGAGCATCATGTTGGTGAGCGTTGTACTTAAAAGGACAAACATGATGGGCGCAGGGTGCGGAAAAAATTGCAGCAACGCGAATGTGGAAGTTGCTATAACAGAAACGATTGACCCAAACGTCGGTATGAAATTTAATATGAATGCGAGAAATGCCCACACGACTGCAAAATCAAGTTTAACAATTTTTGATTCGCCGTAGACGAGCAAACCTGTTGCAAGCGAGATGAAAAATTTTATGGAGAGGAATCTCATCACTTGAATCATGATGTGTTTTATCATGCCGAGCATGCGTCCTTTCATGTATCCATCGGTAAACGCGTCTTTGAGCTTTTCACTGGTAATGCTCATCTCTATGAGGAGAAATGCAAACATTAAGATGATGACCATGATTATTCTGACAATGCTTATCATGTTTGTAGAGATGGAAATCATTGCGCGACGCAAAAATGCGCCAATATTTATTTGATCGCCAAATGCGGTTTGGATATTATAAAAAAAATTTTTTTCTGCATCAAAATGGAGATTGAGACGGTTTGCAAAAAATTCATAAATTGAAAGAAATTTGAGCTCATATTTTGGATATTGCTCTATTATCGCTTTTAAGCTAATGGCTATGAGCGTGCCGACAACAACGATAAAAATAATAACAAACAATGTAACAACTATAACAGCGAGCGCCCACGGCACGCGGATTTTTTTCATGCCGCGCACAATGGGAAGCATGACAAACGAGAGCATGATTGCAATGAGCACTGGAATGATAACATCGGCAGTTATCTTCAGTACGGTAAAGAGCAAAACTGTTGCAATGAATATTAGCAAATATGCAATTTGGTGTGCAATCGGCTCGCGTCCAGTCATTTTTTATACCTCGTGTTTTGGTGCAATCTTATCAAACCCGCACAACTGCTTGAGCGCATCGGGAATAGTGACGGATCCGTCCTCGTTTTGATAATTTTCGAGAATGGCGAGCATGGCGCGCCCAACTGCAATAGCTGTTCCGTTTAGCATGTGCACGAATTTATTTTTGCCGTCGTCATCTTTATATTTTACGCCGAGCCTGCGCGCTTGATAGTCCGTGCAGTTTGACGTGGAAGTAACTTCGCCCCAGTCACCTGCTGGATGCGCTTCATCGCTTCTTCCAGGCATCCACGCTTCCAAGTCCCATTTGCGATATGCGGGCGCACCCAAATCGCCCGTGCACGTGTCAACGACGCGGAAAGGAATGCCCAGCCCTGAAAAAATTTCTTCTTCAATTTGACGCAACTTTTCGTGCAACTCGTCAGACTGCTCTGGCAGGCAGTACACGAACATTTCCACTTTATCAAATTGATGTACGCGGTACAAGCCTTTGCTAAAGTGGCCTGCTGCACCTGCTTCACGCCTGAAGCAGTGCGAAAGTCCGCAGTACAAAAGCGGCAGTTTTGATTTTTCGAGTATTTCCCCTGAATGATAGCCGCCGAGCGTGATTTCCGCTGTTGCCACGAGGCACGTGTTTTCGTCTTCTATGCAATATACGTTTGACTCATTGCCGCGAGGATTGAATCCTATGCCTTGCAAAACTTCCTGCTTTGCAAGGTCCGGCGTGATAAACGGCGTAAAGCCGTGCTTGCGCAATATGTTGAGCGCGTACATGATGAGTGCTTGCTCAAGAAACACTGCTTCGTTTTTAAGATAATAAAATTTTTGTCCTGAAACTTTTGTACCCCTCTCAAAGTCTATGATGTCAAGCGCTTCGCCGAGTGCAACATGGTCTTTCGGCTTGAACGAAAACGAGCGCACATTTCCCACTTTTTTTACTTCAAGATTTTCTGAATCAACTTTTCCTATGGGAGCTTTTGGATGCGCCATGTTTGGGATTTTGCGCGCTGCTTCTTCAAGCGCGCTTTCTGTTTGTGAAAGTTCTTTTTCTGCTGCGGCAATATCGTCTTTGAGCTGCTTGCCTGCTTCAATGAGCGTTTTTCGCACCGCGTCATTTATTTTGCTTTTCATTGCGTTGGCGTTTTCGTTGCGTTTTTGCTGGAAACTTTGGAGCTGCGTTACGAGAGAGGTGCGCTTATCGTACAGCTGTACAACTGCGTCTGCATCTGCGCTCATATTGCGGTTTTTGATGTTTTGCTTTACCACGTCAAGATTGTCTTTAATAAATTTGTAATCAAGCATATTAGTGTCCTAGCTGTCCGCGGCAAACGTTATTGCAACGCATATGTGATTGCAACAGATGCGCTTACTTCTATGTTCCCTGCGGAAACAGGAGTTGCCGCATCTAACTTTGCAAAAGCAGTGTTGCTCACACGGTTCATCGCGCCGTAGGTGTCGTAGTTTTCTTGAATAGACACTACTTGTCCAATTTTGCAGCCGCTTGCTCCTGCAAGAAGCGATGCTGTATCCTGTGCATCCTGAACGGCGAGCGTCCGCGCTTGTCGCACAAGGGCAGCGTCATCTTTTACGGAAAACGTGAGCGACGTAAGCTCATTTGCACCTGCTGCAATAGCAGTGTCTATGACAGGACTTGCAAGTTCTGTATTGTGCACAACGATTTTCATGCTGTTGCGCACTTGGTAGCGGCCAGGAATTTGCCTGCCGTTTTGCCACGTATCTTGCCGTGAAATATTGTAATTCGTCGTCGTTATGTTGCTTGCGCTTACTCCCGCTGCAATGACGGCCTCTTGTACGCGCGTCATAATCTCTGCGTTTAAATCCGCTGCTGTTTTTGCAACCCAGTCCTGCGTGACGACAGAAACAACGATAGACGCTTTATCTGGTTGTGCGCTCACTGTTCCCGTGCCACTTACTGTAATTGTCCTCGGAGTGTCTTCTATTTTTTTTAAGACGGAGCACGAAAGCAGCGAAAAAGAAAACACTGCCAAAATCATTATTGCGATACATCGTTTCATACATCCTCCTACTATGATTAGCGTATGTCTATATACATGCGCTTCAAATAAATGCTGCGTTTTCGCGCATCTTGCCATAGCGCGCTTGTTGGCCAGTTTTGCATGAGTACGTCATACGAAGCGATTGCATTTTTTATGTTCTGCACATTTGAAGCTGCTTCAAGCACTTGCCCCTGCAAATATAGCCCTTCGTCAATGCGCGTCGTTGATTTTTCAAAAAAAAGCGTGAGCAGTTCAAGCGCGCGTTCATGCTGTTTTGCTCCATAAGCTTCCTGTGCAAGCTTTAGCAAATCGTCTGCACTGCGTGCGCGGTCGTCAGTTGAAAGGAGCGATACGCCCGAAGGCGCATTTTGTTGCTGCGCTTGTGTATTTTGCAGTTCTGTTGTTTGCACAGATGTACGTATGGTTTCATCACTTTGTGCTGCTGCACTCTGTGTATTTTGAGGCTGTATTGCCGCAGTCTGTTGCATGTCAGCATCGCGTGATTCAGATGCATCGATATTTTCGTCTGATTGTGCAGTAGGGCGTGGTGGAATGAGCAGAGCGTACGATGGGGCAACAACATGCTCTTGCGATGCGGCAATATTTTCAGAGACTGTCACTTCAAGATAGTCGTCAATGTAGTTTCCCGTAAGCGCGTCGTTTTTATAAAAATGCAGGAGTGTTGTTCCCGACTGCCGAGCGCGCAGTGTAAAAACAGTATTTGTCTCTCCGAGTTTTCTCCCGAAAAAAATCATATGTTTTGTGCCGTTTGCCTCTCCGAGGTACACCCAGCCTGTGCCAGGATATACAACGTCAAGGTAGCCGTTTTTATCCACAAAAATAGCGCGCGATGGAATTGCGTTTTCTTCTTCTGCAACAGACGTGCTTGCGTCAACAGGCAACATGTCTGCTTCATCGCTTGTGCTGTCGGTGCTTTCTGCAAATGTCACTTCTGGCTCTGCTGTGACGACGCTCGTTTGCCGTGCGCTGTCTGCATCGTTTTGATGCGCAGATTGCCCTGCAAGTGATGGAGCGGCATTTTGCGTGCTGCTCGACTGTGCTGCCGTTTGAGCAGATGCTGTTGTGTTCTGACCGGATGCCGTCGTGCGCGCATCATGTTGCTGTTGCATTGCATCAGTGTGCGCGTCGTTTTGCCGCATGGCAGACGAGTTTTGCGCTTCGCGTTGCTGCGCGCTCTCATCGTGGACAAGCGGCTCATCAATCACGCTTACCGGGCGCATGTTGTCGTCAAATACATCTGGCTCTTTTTGCACCGCATCGACAGGCTCGGTAAGGTCGTTGTTATTTTTCTTGCTGTTGTCATTTGCGTCGCTATTCGTGCGCTCTGTCTCGCTTTCATGCTCTGCCACCTGATTTTTGTGTGACGTGCTGTCGCTAGTTGCAAGCGCTTTGTTTGACGCGCAAGAGAACCACAGTGCATTCAACGCAATCGCAAAAATAATAATTGGCAATTTTTTCATGGCGCAGCTCCTACTATGTCAGAAGCGATTTTATCATTTGCGCTTTTTAAATCTGACAACTCTTTTTCCGATGGGAGTGTAAGCCATCGTTCAATCTCTTCTTCGCTCCACAGTTCTTTTGTTTCGCGCGATGTAATATATCCGCGCAGCCCTTGCGGACCGTCGGGTACGAGCAGTTCCTCTTCTGTGACAAGCTCGCGCTCAAACCGTTCAATCGTTTTCGGTTTCCGCGTTTTTTGCACAATAAAGATGATGAGCGCAATGCACACGAGCAAAACGAGCGCGCTTGAAAGATATGCAATATGTTTGCGACTTCCCGTATAGAGCTCTTTTAGATTATTAAAAAAACTGCTGTCGGTAAAATTATGCATTGCCTTTTTTCTCCAAAGCTTTTGCTTTCAAAGCAGCTTCTTTTTCAAGCTGTTTTTCCCGTTTTACCGCTTTTGCTCGCTCGGGGTCAGTTATTGTGCCGTCGGGATTGTGGATTCGCTTTGCAGGTCGTGGTGGAATGACGGCGTTTTCAGGCGGCACATCTTCTTCAATAAATTGCGTGTCATCTTCTTCAATAACAGCGCCGAGCTTTATATCTTTGTCCAGCCGCAGCGCGAGAATCTTTGAAACGCCTGACTCTTCCATTGTTATGCCGAGCATTGTGCCTGCACCCATGACAGTTTTTTTGTTGTGCGTGATGACTATATACTGGCTTACGTTTGCAAATGAGCGCAATGTCGTCACAAAGCTTGAAACGTTCTTGTCGTCAAGGGCAGCGTCAATTTCATCGAGCAGGCAGAACGGGGAAGGGCGCACTTGGTATGTTGCAAACAGCAGCGCAATCGCCGTCATCGTTTTTTCGCCACCTGAAAGGAGCGCAATGTTTTCAAGTTTTTTGCCTGGCGGCTGTGCGTAAATGTCTATGCCGCTTGTTAAAACGTTATTAGGGTCGAGCAGCCGCAACTCTGCGCGCCCGCCGTTGAAAAGCCTGCGAAACATATTGTGAAAGTTTTTCTTGATTTTGTTATATGTATCGAGGAACAACTCTGATGATTTCGATTTGATTTCGTCAGAGACGCGCTGCAAGTTTTCGAGGCTCTTTTTTGTGTCGTCGTAATTTGTCTGCTGCCGCTCGTAGCGGTCTTTTACTTCAACAAATTCCTCTGGCGCCATGAGATTCACTTGCCCAAGCGATTTTAGATGCTCGCGCGCTTTTGAAAGCGTTTCGCGAATTTCTGCTTGCGGCTTTGTGATTTTATACATGCGCTCTTCAAATTCCATTAAATCACGTGAGTGCGTGTCTTGGAAGTTCTGCTTGATATTTTTTATTTCAGTGTCAGATGAAGCGAGCGAAAGCGAAAGCCGCTCATACTGCGATTGGAACTTATTCTGTTCTTCTTGCTTTTTGCGCAACGCATTTTGCTTGCCTGAAACATTTGTATTGTATTTAATAATTTCTCCGTCAAGTTTTTTGAGCTCGTCTGCAAGTTCGTTGCCGCGCTTGTCAATTTCTGCAATCTCTTGCTGTACCGCTTCTATTTGCGCATTCAAATTTTCTACGCGCTTTGTTTCATCGCTTATGTTGTTTTCAGCGTTATGCAGCGCATTCTGTTGCGTTGCAAGCGAGCGGCGCAAAATTGCTGCTTGTTCTTCGCTTGCAGTAATCTGTTCGCGCATCTGCGCTTCGTTCACTTTCAATTTATTGAGCGTGTCTTTGTACTCGTCGATTTTTTGTACAAGCGTTTCATTTGTGTTGTTGAGCTCTGCAATGTGACTGTTGATGTGCGCCACGCGTGCGCGGTTTTCTGCAATCTGCGTATCTATGGCGCGTTTTTTTGTCATAATGCCTTCAGGTGCGAGAAATTCGGTGATGAATGCAGGAGAAGCCTTTACGTATTCTGCAAGCGCATTGTCGAGTTCTGCGACGAGCTTGCCTGTTTCAGCAAACGCGTCCGCTGCTTCGCCTGCCATTTTTGCGCTTTCTTCTGCGCGATAATTTCCTGTTGCAGCAAAATCTGAAAAAATATTTTTTCGCCCGACTGTAAAGATTTTTAAACGGTTGAGCACATTGTCAAGTTTTTCTTTTGCGCTTGTCATTGCGTTTTCAGAAAACCCTGCGTCGCGCAGTTTTGCGTCAAGTTTTGTTACAATGTCTTCTGTAATCGCTGTCAAATCTTTTTGGAGAGCGGCGCGCGCTTCACGTAGCGACTCAATGTGATTTTGCGATTCTACAACATGTGCGTCGTTTTCATCAATCTGCATTCCTGCGTCAGAGATATTTTTGTCAAAAGAAACGATGTTCTTTTTTATGTTGTCAATCTGTTTTGATTTTTCATGCAGCTGTGCATTTTTTTCGTCAATTTCGTCATTCAAATTGTCTATTGACTCTTGAATCGTCTTTTTGTGCGCTTCAAGCTGGCTGAGTTTTTCTTTTGATTCAGCCAAGCGCACGTTGAACTGTTTTATTAAATCTTCCTTGCCGTTTTTTTCTTTTTGAATGCCAATTAAATCAGCCTGCTTTGAGTAAACAGTTTCCTGCATGGCTTTCACTTTGTCCATGTTGTTGGAAAGCGTATTGTTGATTTCTTCAATTTCGCTCCGCACATTGCTGCGCTTTTGCTCAACAAGTTTGAGCTGCTCTTCATTGTGCGCTTTTTCCTGCACGAAATTTTTTAATTTCAATAAATTTATGTCAAGCTCGCTGTTGAAAATTTTTTCTTTTACTGCACGGTACGTTGTCGTTTTTTCCGATTGCACTTTAAGCGTGTCGTACTGCCGCTTTATTTCCGACATGGCTATTTCAATTTGCTGCATGTTCATGCGCGTGCGCTCAAGCTCCCGTTCCGCTTCTGTGCATTCAGCTTTGCTGCGGCTTATGCCTGCTGCCTCTTCAAACAAGTAGCGGCGGTCTTCTGGTTTTGACGAGAGCACTTGGTCGATTTTTCCCTGCTCCATGACAGAATACGCTGCTTTTCCCACGCCTGTGTCCATGAACAGCGAACGAATCTCTTTTGGACCTGCTTGCCTATTGTTGATGAAATACTCGTTTTCGCCAGAACGATACAGCCGCCGCTTTATGGCAATTTCACTTTCTTCCAGCTGGATAAGGCCGCTTTCGTTCATAATGGTGAGTGTCACTTCCGCAACGTTTAACGGCGGCCGTCGTTCAGTACCGTTGAAGATAACGTCTTCCATTTTGTCTGCGCGGAGATTTTTTACTTTGTTTTCAGCGAGCACCCATTTTATTGCGTCTACAACATTGCTTTTGCCGCAGCCGTTTGGACCTAAAAGCGCGGTAATGCCGTTTGCAAAATCAATGTGGGTGCGGTCTGCGAATGATTTAAAACCGAAAATGTCAAGACTTCTTAAAAACACATGAACCTCGCGCTCTATACACATGGTGTAAAGCTGTTTTCCCATTATAGTGAATATGATGTGCTCAATCAACAGGGCGCAAGGATGTCTAAAAATATTATGTATATCTTTAAAATAGTAGGCACATATTTTTGACAAAACGCAGACGATGTAGTATAGTGATAAGCGAAATACGCATTGAAAAATCTCGTTGAGAATGCGCATTGTACATAACGGCTAAGAATTGCAGGTCATCCTTAAGAGCATTTAAAAAAAATTTTTTGAGTTCGCTCTAAAGGCACGCATGTTTTTTTTAGCATAGGAGGTGATTATGTATAACAAAATTTTCGAGGGGGGGGGACGCCAGTATAGTGGTTTTGCTTGCCCGCTAACAATTCTTTTTGCAACATTCGTTGCGCTCTTTTTTACAGGCTGTCCACACAAAACAGGGCGAATATCAATGCCAACAGTTTTGCCAATTAGCATGAAGAAAGGTGACGAAATCAAAACCCTGCTTCATGGTACCGTTCTGAAAGCAAAAACCGAAGCAACGGCATTCAAGGCGTCAAGCACACCAGCTCCCGAAGGGGCAATTACTGTCACATTTTCAGAGGCAGACTCTGAAACAGCATGCATCGCATGGTTTGATGACAGCTCCAAGACGATTTACTACTACGCGAAAGGCTACACGGATTTTTTACAGAAAATTCCGCTCAACGCAGATTCGAGCAACATGTTCTCTCAATGCTTATCGCTAAAACATATCGATGTGAGTGGCTTCGACACGAGCAATGTAACGTCAATGAACTGCATGTTTTACGCGTGCGTTGCTGTTACAAACATAGACATAAGCAATTTTGACTTCTCATCGGTAGAAGATATAGGCTGCATGTTCCAATCTTGCACTGTGCTTGAAACGATTTTTGCGAAGGCGGGCACAGATTTAAGTACAAAGACAGACATAACAACAAGCGGCTATATGTTCAATGCCTGCCCTGCTCTGAAAGGAGGCGCGGGCACTAAGTATGACAGCGGAAACCCTCACGACAAAAGCTACGCGCGCATAGACGGCGGCACAGGAAAAGAGGGATACTTTACGCAGTGGTAAGACGTAGGGGCAAATGGCCCCTGCTCTTGCCCTATTCAACATGGGCATCTATGATGTGCTTGTTAGCTTTCAGGCGCGCAGATTTTGCCGTTGTACATCACTTTCGGGTAGACGGTTATGCCGAGTTTTTTTTCGAGCGCGCTATATGTGCGCATCTCCCATTCATCGCCAATGACAATGTTTACGCCTGTCTTTCCTGCTCGCGCTGTCCGTCCTGCGCGGTGCACAAAAAAATCAGCGTCACCAGATAAATCCATCTGGATTATGTGCGAGATGTCGTGTATGTCAAGACCGCGTGCAGCTACATCGCTCGTAACAAGGATTTTGCATTTTCCGCTTCGAAAGTGGTCTATGGCTGCCTTCCGTTCCTGCTTGCCTGCTTTTGCGTGGAGCATTTCGCAACTGATTTTTTTGTATTGCAGCTTTGATGCGATGTTTTCAACTTGGTCGGCTTTGCTTGTAAACACGAGCGTTTTTTGCGGTTGTATTGCAACGAGCAGGCGGCGCAGCGTGTCTATTTTGTTGCGGTTTTCTGCATACAGCGCCCAGTGCTCAATATGTTTTTTGAGTACATCTTCATTCGGCATAACAAGCGACTGGCATGTTGCAAAAAACGCGCGCACCTGTTTTGTGACAGTTGCAGAGCAGCCGACAAGTTGCGTCGTTTTTGGAAAGAGCGAAACGAGAGCTGCCAAATCGTCAACTGCTTCTTTTTTTACAAGCCTGTCTACTTCATCAAATACGGCAGCAACTACATTGTCAAGTTTGAGTTTTTTGAGGCGTGCAAGTTCCAAAATCCGTGCAGTATTTCCAATTACAATTTCTGGTTTTTCTTTGAGCAATTCAAGTTGCCGCTTTACAGGCGCGCCACCGAGCAAGAGCGCTGTTTTAAGCAGAGTGACAGTTTTTGTTGCATCGCGGATTTGAGAAGCGAGTTCAAGCGTTGGCGCGCAGATGACGAGGCGCGTGGTTCTCCGCGGATTTTCGTTTTTTTCAAGGATTTCTATGAGCGGCAGCAAGTAGGCAAGTGTTTTACCTGTGCCTGTTTCAGATTGAAAAAGCATGTTCTTTCCTGCAAGCAGTTCGGGAATCACTTTTTCCTGCACTGCTGTCGGCTCGCTGATAGAAATGTCTGTAAGCCGTTTTTGAATTGTAGGAGAAAGTTGCAAAAATACATTCATAAAAACAACTATAGCGCAATTTGCAAATATTTGCTATAATACGCGCTTATGAAAGTCGGCATAGACACATTTGGCTGCGACCACGGCCGCTCGGGAATAGGCTTGTATCTCCATTCCTTTGCGGCAAACTTGCCGCTGACTGGCGATGTTAATTTTGAACTTTTTGGCTCAGAAATAGATAGATATACCTATAATTCAGCACGCGAAATCCCTTTTAAAACAGTTTCAGTTCCCGATAGTCTCGGTGCAGAACGATTGTGGCATTTTTTTTCACTCAATAAATTTGTCAAATCGCGAAAATACGACGTGGTGCTCTATCCTGCAATTGAGCGCGTGCTGCCAATCTCTTTTAAAACACCTGGCGTTGCTGTGGTAAACAGCATTGTGTCGAACGCGCTGCATGAGGCTGATGACTGGGCGCTCAGCGTGCAGATAAAGCGCGGGTTAAAAAAAGCGCAAAAAGTTATTGCTGCGAGCCAGTTTTTGCGTAAAGATTTGTTGCGGCTCGGCATATGCGAAGACAAGATTGAAATAGTGCACAACGGCATTGAGCATCGCTTGTTTTTTCCGCAGTTGCACATAGATTCGGAAACGGTGAACATCAAGCCGTTTGCCATAAAGCGTCCATATTTTATTTATGGTTCGCGCCTTGCAGGACCTGAAAAAAAGCATGTGGAATTGATAAAGGCGTTTTCGCTTTTTAAGGAGCGCACCAAGTTGCCGCATCGTCTTGTCATAGCAGGAGCAGACGGACCTGCAACAGAAGCAACACGCGTTGCAGCGGGGCAGGCTTCCAGCGCATCGGATATTTTTTTGACAGGATTTTTTCCGCACGAGAGCTTTCCGCTTTTATATGCGGGTGCAGACGCGTGTATCTTTCCGTCAGTAAATGAGGGAGTGGGGCTGCCGATTCTTGAAGCCATGGCGACAGGCATTCCCGTTGCGTGCGCAAAAGCGGGTGCGCTTCCCGAAATGGGCGGTGAGGCTGCGCTCTATTTTGATGCTGATAACATTGAAGAAATTGCAGACTGCATGGAAAAAATTGTTGCTGACACAGCGTTACGCGAAAAAAAGATTGCTACAGGATTGCGTTGGGCAAAGCGTTTTACGTGGGAGAAAACTGTTAGCGAAACAGTTGAGGTCATAAAAAAGAGTGTAGTTCCTCGTAGCGCAACTGAATAAACGGTGTGAATCAATTTGGCTAATTTTATTCAGCATATATGCGATAATTCAAAAAGGAACTTGCCGCATATATGCAAAGAGCGCGTATTTTTGAAGTTTACGCAGTAAGAAGGCGGTCTATGCTTGCATGCACTTTGTTCTGCACAATTTCTTTAGAAATTATCAATTTTTTCTGTGCACGGTTTTCAATTGACGGAAGCTCGTACATGATGTCGGCAAGCATTTTTTCTACAATGCTGCGCAGCCCGCGCGCGCCAGTTTTTTGACGAATCGCTTCGTCTGCAATTTCGCCTATAGCTTCGTCAGTAAATTCAAGCGCAACATCGTCAAGCGCAAAAGATGCCTTGAACTGCTTTGTGATTGAGTTTTTCGGCTCGGTGAGAATTTGCACTAAATCATCGCGCGTAAGTTCTTTGAGTGCGACAGAAATCGGCATGCGTCCAATGAGCTCAGGAATAAGGCCGAATTTAACAAGGTCATCGGGCGTACATTGGTTGAGCAAATTCATGCGCTCCTCTTCATTCATAATGCCCACATTGCTGCCAAATCCCATGGCGTGGTCAGCAGTGCGCTGCTCAATGATTTTTTCAAGCCCGACGAATGCGCCGCCCAATATGAACAAGATGTTCGTCGTGTCTATTTCTATCATCTCTTGATTCGGATGCTTTCTTCCTCCCTGCGGCGGCACGCTTGCATGAGTGCCTTCAATTATTTTTAAGAGCGCTTGCTGCACGCCTTCGCCTGAAACATCGCGCGTAATTGAGGTGTTTTCACTTTTGCGCGAGATTTTATCTATTTCGTCGATAAAGATGATGCCGCGCTCTGCTGCGTGAATGTTGCCGTTTGCAGCGTTTATGAGTTTGAGTAAAACGTTTTCCACATCTTCGCCAACGTAGCCTGCTTCAGTGAGCGTTGTTGCATCTGCGATCGCAAACGGCACTTTGAGCTTTTGTGCGAGCGTTTTTGCAAGCAGCGTTTTACCGCTTCCTGTCGGTCCCATGAGCAGAATATTTGATTTTTCAATGAGTATGTCGTCGTCGTTGCTCAACGTTTTTGGCACAGACATGCGCTTATAGTGATT
Organism: Treponema sp.; assembly: GCA_017446265.1. Lineage (GTDB taxonomy): Bacteria > Spirochaetota > Spirochaetia > Treponematales > Treponemataceae > Treponema_D. The sequence continues at coordinate 41,341 of JAFSRD010000041.1, read as the reverse complement.
GTACACTGCAACAGAGAGCACGCGCTTTGCGTCTTCCTGCCCGACAACATATTGGTCGAGGTATTCTTTGAACGCTTTTGGTTTTGGCACATCGCTCATCACAATTGGTGCAATTTCGCTGTTTTCCTGATCGAGAATGCTCTGGCACACAGCTACGCACTGGTTGCATATGTGGATGTTGCCTGAAGGGGCGGCTACGAGGTGACGAGAATTGTCCGCAGGTTTTCCGCAGAACGAACAAAATTGTGAGTCGCTTCCAAATCGTTTCATTGTTTTTTCCTTCCCGGCATAACGTGGTCAACAATACCGTATGCTTTTGCATCTTCTGCTGACATGTAAAAATCGCGCTCCATGTCGGCTGCAACTTGCTCTTGTGATTTTTTTGTGTGATGAGCGAAGTAGTCGATGCTTAATTTTTTTAAGCGGATAATTTCTTTTGCTTGAATTGAAATGTCGCTTTCTTGCCCTTGTACGCCACCCCACGGTTGATGAATCATTACGCGCGAGGAGGGGAGCGCGAACCGCTTTCCGTCAGTGCCGCCTGCAAGTAAAATGGCTCCCATGCTCGCTGCTTGTCCCATACAGATTGTTTGAATGTGGCACTTTACGTATTGCATTGTGTCGTAAATAGCAAGACCTGCTGTTACAGAGCCGCCTGGACTGTTTATGTACATGCTTATGTCTTTGTCGGGGTTTTCAGATTCAAGGAACAAAATCTGTGCTACAACAATGTCTGCCGTCGTATCGTTTATTTCGCCGTCTACAAATATGATTCTGTCTTTGAGCAGGCGCGAAAAAATATCATAGTAATGTTCTGTGTTGCCGCTGCGCTCAAAAACGTTCGGGATTGTGCTTATCATTTTTTCATTCATGTTTATGTCCTATCGTAAAAAAACTCTCTATCATTAAAATAAATATACTCAAAAAAGCGCTATGTGTCCAAGCATATTGCTAATTTTTAAACAAATCTTCAAACGATATTTTTTCGCCCTTTGAAACTTTCACCTCTTTGTACAATTCGTCGTACAGTTTTTGTTCTTTTACGTCGTCGATGAGGTATTCTTTTGCGCGTGCGTCTTCGTAGCGCTTTTTTACTTCTTCAAGTGGCGAGCCGCTTTCTGCCGCCATGCGCTCATATTCTTTTTCAATTTCTTCCGGCGTTACAGCAATATTTCGCTCGCGTAAAAGCGTGTCCACGATAATGCGCGATTTGAGCATTTTTTCGCTTGCGGGTGACCATTCTTTGAGCATGTCTGCTTTTGTTTGCCCCGAAGACGAGAACATACGGTCAAGTTGTTCAGGCGTTGTCTGGAACTGCTGTGCCATCATGCGCCACCGTGCATCAAGCTCCGCGCCAAGCATTGAGGCAGGAATGTCAAATTGATTTTTTTCAACGAGTTGCTCAAGCAAGTTGTTATTTTTGAGCTCACGCACGCGCCGATTTTTTGCACTCTCCATATTCTTTTTGATGTCCGCCTTCAAGTCGTCGAGCGTCTTATATTTTTCACTTACGTCTTGGGCAAGGTCATCGTCGAGGGCAGGAAGGTTGCGCACCTTTATTGCAGTCACTTTTACGCGGAGCTTCTTTGTCTTGCCTGCTAAATCCGCATTTTGCTCGTCCTTGCCGTATGTTTTTGCAAGCTCTCTTTCATCGCCTTTTTTCATGCCGAGTATGTCGTCGTCTATTTTGAAAATGTTCTGTCCCGTGCCCACAGTGAACACAAAATCTTCGCGCTGCGTGCCTTCAAGTATGTTGCCGTTTTCGTCAAGTTCACAGTAGTTCACAGTGACGATGTTGTCTTTTTCGACAGGCTCATCATCTTTTTTGTCAATGACGACAGCGTTGCGCTCCTGAACAGCTTTGAGTTCTTCTGCAATTTCTTTTTCGCCAATTTCCACCTGCGCTTCTTTTACGTTGATTCCAGAAAAATTGTTTACCGTTACTTTTGGGAATACGTCATAGGTGACTGTGTACGTCAAATCTTTTGAAATGTCGAGTTCGGGCATTTTTTCCATGACAGGTTGGACGTAAGGGAGCGGACGGTTGTCTTTGAGCGACTCGTCTTCAAATATTTCATTGAGCGATTTATCAATTAAGGTGCCTGCCGCATCTGCTTTTAGGCTCTCACCAAATTTGCGTTCAAGTATATTGGCAGGCACATGCCCTTTGCGAAAGCCCGGAATCTGCGCCTGCTTTACATATTTTTTTATCGTATCGTTGTATGCTGCCGCCACGTCTTCTTGTGCAATTGTGACAGTTAATTTAACTGCTGATTTTTCAATATCGACGAATTCTTTTGTAATGTTCACCGCATGCTCCTCATAGAAATTAATAATTTCAAAGCAACCTGTTCTGAAACTGATGTTTTTGAACAGGCTTATTAGTAAAACGTAAAAAAAGAGGTTATCCAAAAAGTGTATTTTCTGTCATTTTTTTGCGTGGCATGACATTTTAAACTTTTTGGGCAACCCCTTTCGTTTAAGCGGGAAACGGGAATTGGACCCGCGACATCCACCTTGGCAAGGTGGCGCTCTACCACTGAGCTATTCCCGCGAAATAATTTTCGCCATGCCGCCGTCATCTGCGAGAGAAGGGACTTGAACCCTTACGCCTTACGGCACCAGATCCTAAGTCTGGCGTGTCTGCCATTTCACCACTCTCGCGTATTGAGCAAGCGTGCCTTCTCTTTTTTTGCACAAAGGCTGAGCCATGCCGGCTTCGAACCGACGACCCACAGATTAAGAGTCTGTTGCTCTACCAGCTGAGCTAATGGCCCTTGTCGCTGCGAATGTTACAGTGACTGAATAACGCATACTATAGCAAAATAAGGCAAAATTGTCTAGAGGTGTAAAAATATATTCTGAATGGCACGTCCCGCTTTTCCTCGATGCGATATGGCATTTTTTTCACTGTCTGAAAGTTCTGCGGCAGTTTTGTTAAGTTCAGGCAAAAAGAAAATAGGGTCGTAGCCAAAGCCGTTTTTGCCGCGTGCCTCTTCCATTGAGCCTACGAGCGCCCCTTCAAGCGTCTCTTCTGCAACATACAGGCGGTCGTTGCCAAGGTAAAGCGCCATTGCGCACGTGTAATGCGCGCTCCGTTCTCCGTGTAGAAAATGAGATGTATCTACGTTGTGTAGAAGCGCATCGTTTAACTCTGCGATGAGCAATGCATTTTTTTCTGCCTGCGAAAGTACATTTCCGTTCTGTAAAGATGTGCCTGCATAGCGCGACGAGTAAATGCCAGGCCTGCCGCCGAGCGCATCAACGCAAATGCCAGAGTCGTCTGCAATTACAGGGCAGCGCACAAGCTCGTAAAGTGCGCGCGCTTTGATAAGGCTGTTTTCGTAAAACGTAGAACCTGTTTCGTCGGGATTGAAACTGATTCCTTCATCTGACGGAACAATGACAGTATGCGGCGAAAGGATTGCAGCCATTTCGCGCTTTTTGTTTTTGTTGTTTGTTGCAAGGTAGACTTTCATGCTGCATATTGTAGCGCAGTCTGAAACAATTTGCCTAGCCCATGTGCATACATGCTGTCCGCTTGCAGGCAGCTTTAGTTTTTGACGCAAGCCGAAACAATCAGTTCTTCTGACAGCATGCTCAAAAAAAAGAGCCCAAAAAAGGCTCGCAAAAATGGAAAAGATGTGGTATGCTGGCAGCATGCAGAAATTACTGACTGAACCGGGAACTGTCTTAAACTGCAACGGCAGCCCGAATGCGGGGTACAGTACAAAAGAAGTGCTGCGATACGAGCGGAAAGCAATACAAGCAAAACCGTGGCGCATCAAGGAATGGGATTTTTATCAAATTGAAGATGTTGCAGGAACGTGCTGCCTGCAGCTTACATACGGTCACGCGTCGTATGTGGGGCAAATCGGCGTCATGCTTTTTGACATTGCGCGTAAACGGTTTCTTGTTAAAAAAAGCGTGCTCATTCCATTTGCATTTGGCAGGATGAAGCTGCCTGAAAGCGCAGAAACAGATAGCGTGATTTCATGGCATAAAGGAGGCGTTCACGTTGTTTTTGAAACAAAAAGCGGCGTACGCAATTTGTACATGAAGCTCGGCAATTTTGAAACGCGCTTGCGTCTTGAACCGCTTATTGACGACGCGCTTATAATCGCCATTCCGTTTGATGAAAGCCCGAAGCAGTTTTATTACAACTATAAACGCAACTGCATGAAGTGCAGCGGCGTTGTCGATTTTTATGACGGTGGTGAGAAAAAAATTATTAAGTTTGGCGATGAGGCGGACGCGCTGAAGTCGTATGCGCTGCTCGACTGGGGCAGAGGCGTATGGCCGTTTTCAAATGAATGGTTTTGGAGCAACGGAAGTGGAACCGTAGGTGGAAAACTGTTTGGTTTCAATTTAGGCTGTGGCTTTGGCAACACGTCGCAAGCAACTGAAAATATAGTGTTTTATGAAAATGCAGCGCACAAGCTCGGACGTGTTGCAATTACGCACGAAGACGACTGGATGCAGCCGTGGCATTTAAAAGATGATGAAGGACGCTGCGATCTAGTGATGATGCCGCAATTTGACAGAATTACGCGCGATAAAATTTTGTTCATCGATAATTGCACGCATCAAGTGTTCGGCATGTTTTCCGGCAGCGTAACACTTGACGACGGGCGCGTTCTTTGCGTAAAAGACATTCCAGCATTTGCCGAGCACGCCGTCAATAATTGGTAGCGCGTTTTAGCCGCAGCATCAGCGCTCACGCTGAGTCGTCTTTGTCGCATTTGCCGTTCACCATTTTCTGCGCTCGCGTAATGTAGTAGCTTACCTGACGCTCGCAGATGCCGAGCAGGCGCGCTATCATTTTGTTTGTGGGACACACGCGGTATCTGCGCTCCTGCAAGTCACTATTTTTATTTTTCCAGTTTTCAGTTTGCCGCGTATATCTTTTTGAAAGTTGTTCCATGTCTGTCGTCTCTTTGTTGCAGTATTTCATTTGCAGTAGATATTTTCTGTGAAAGTAATACGCGTTGTCGCGCCGTTTGATTATCATATTTCTGCGCCGTATTCTCGTGTACAAAAGCGAATTGAGGTTTGCAATGAGCCGTTGCAGTTCTGCGCTTTGCAGACGGCAGTGCGCGCTCACTTCGTCTATCGCATCAAGTGGAATGTAGTAACTTGATTTTAAAGCAAGGATGAGCGCTGTTTTTGCAGTAGAAACATCTTCTTTGCGCGTGCAGCGTTTTGAGAGCGTTTTCCATATATGTGTGTTGTGCGTTGTAGGCGCATAGTGCACGGTTTTTTCAGCGGCAAAAAGATTTTTGTCTGGCTTTTCAAAATCATCTTCATACATGAATTCTGTGACGGTGTTTTGTTCAATAAGATTTTTTATCTTGTTCCGTTTTTCTGTGAGGACAAGTCCTTGTATGAACGAATAGAGAAACGAGTGAAACAAGCCGTGCGAGCTGTTGAACCGTTTGAAAAGGTGCGCGCCTTTTTGTAAAAACAAGACGATTATTTCGCTTTGAAAATCTTCATCATATGCCGCAAGTCCGAAGCGAACGGGAAAACGGTATATTGTCTCTGCAATGCTGTTCAGCGCATCTGCTTCTGACAACGTTCCCTCCGCAACGCGATTTGGCAATTCATCAAGTGATTTTGCGTCCATTGTGCATAACTCCATTTTTTAAGGTGAAAGAGTAATAAGCAAGAATTATGCCAAGTGAGACGCGCAAATGCTGGTTGGCTACATGATGCGCGCGAATGATTTTACGATTACAGGAATGAGTGTTTCAAGCTGTCCGTTGCAGCTTGCGCCAGACGCATTTTTGTGACCGCCGCCGCCGAATTGTGCAGCTATTGCGCTTACATCAATTGCGTCTTTTGAACGGAAGCCAAGCGTGCACGTGTGCTCAGTTTCCTGCCGCGCAAAGACAACTGCCTCAACGCCATGCACAGAAAGCAGGAGCGAGTAAAGCGCATCTGAATCGCGTCCTGCCTGACCCCATTTTTGCGTGTCATCAAGCGTTTCGCATGCAACAACGAGACGACCGTCGAGATACTGTTCTGCGTTGTTCAAGGCAGCTCCGAGCAGTTTGCGTGAATCATATGATTTTCCACCAGTGATGTACTCATATGTTGTACGCGGATTTGCGCCCGATGAGACAAGACGAGCTGTCGCTTTGAAAACTTCCGCAGAATCTGTTGAGAGGAAGCGGAAAAATCCTGTGTCTGTGCAAAATCCTGTAAAAAGAATTTCAGCTGCTTGTTGCGGCACGGCGCCGTATATGCCTTCGTAGAGCAGCTGCACAATGCTGCATGTTGAAGGGGCAGTTGCATCAATAACGCAGAGCGCGTTTTCAGGAGCACTTGCCGTCTTGTGATGGTCGATGATGCATGTGTCGAGATTTTTTACGTCGCCTTCAATGTCGCCGAGCCGTGAGTATTCGGAGCAGTCCGCAATGATGAGCGCGGTGCGTCGCCGTTCATCTTCGGTTAAAAACTGCATTGCATTTGAAAACATGCTTTCATATTTTTTGATTTCAGTGCGTTTGAACGGTCCCGCGTTGAGCAGTTGGAACGGCTTGCCAAACGAGTCTATGAGCAGGGAGAGCGCAACGCATGAGCAGATGCAGTCGCAGTCAGGTTCTTTGTGTCCTGTGAGGTAAAAAAAATCATGCGCGTTGATGAATTGACGAAAATCGCGTATCTGTTCGTCGGTGAGCAGTTTCATATTCGTTTTTATTTTACACGCTACAGTTCAAGCTCTTCTAGCGTGTCTTTGTCAGTGTCAGTAACTCTGTTTGCATTTGCGATGCCCCAAAATTTGACATTTGTGTCAGGCGGTACATTTAAAATGACGCGTGCAAATTCCCCATCTTTTTTGACGACAGTCATAAACGGCTGGAGTTGTCCGCTCACTGAACGAAATTTGAGCTTGCGTGGATTTTCACTGTTGCCTTTTGTCCAATTTTTTGGAATCGTTGTCGTTCCCGCACCGACTCTATTTTTTCCGTACACGACAACATATGCGTCGCGTGTTTGATAGATCTTATAAATAGGTACTGTGTAATATGTCATTGAAGACCATTTACTCTCGTCGCGTTCACGTTCGCGCGTTTCTGCTGCCGTTAAAACAGCGCAAAACGCGAGCGCGGTAAACATGATGCATGCAATTTTTTTCATAGCAACTCCTATAGTGCAACGATAAATATCGTTATTTTACTATCGTCATAAAACGCTCAATAAAATAGCCTTTATCGTATGCTTTCTGTTTTCAGCCTCGTCAAAAACGACGCTTTGCGCGCTTTCAAATACAGTTTCTGTCACTTCCTGACCTTTTACTGCAGGCAGGCAGTGCATGAAAATAGATGATGATTTGCCTGTCGCGCTCATAAGCGCTTCGTTCACTTGATACGGCGCGAGCAACTTTGTGCGCTCTGCTTTGAGCGATTCTTCGCCCATGGAAACCCATACGTCAGTATACAAGCAGTCTGCATTTTTTACAACTGATTTTTCATCGCTTACTGTTATTTTTGCGCCAGATGCGACCGCAAACGGCTTGCAGAGCGTTTGAAGCGTGCTATCAGGAAAAAGCTCGCGCGGCGCATAGACAGAAAAATCTATTCCTACCTTTGCGCATATGAGCATGAGGCTTCGCGCCACGTTATTGCGCCCGTCGCCACAAAAACACATGTGCAGTCCTTTGAGCTTGCCGAACTGCTCTTTGAGCGTCATAATATCTGCGAGCGCTTGCGTCGGATGATATTCGTCAGTAAGCCCGTTTATGACGGGAATGCCAGAAAATGAGGCGAGTGTTTCAACATGTTGCTGCTTGAAACCGCGGAACTCTATTGCATCGAACATTCTGCCGAGCACGCGTGCTGTGTCTTGCACTGATTCTTTTCCGCCGAGTTGAATGTCTTGCAACGATAAAAACACAGGATGCCCGCCTTCTTCGGCAAACGCTGTTTCAAATGCGCATCTCGTACGCGTGGAGCGTTTTTCAAAGATGAGTGCGATAGTCTTTCCAAGAAACCGCTGATATGTTTCACCGTTGCGTGCTTGCGTTTTTACATGCAGCGACAGTTCAAGCAGCGTTTCAATTTCTTGCGGCGACCAGTCTTTCCAGGAGAGAAGCGAACGGCCTTTAAATGGAGCAGAAAAATTTTCCATGCTGTAATACTAATTTTTTTTTTGCGCGTTGTAAAGTAGCAGAGGATTAGACCTATGGCGATTTTCCCCAAGCGATATGCATGCACCGCACTGTTGCCATAAGCAAATCGCAATGCATTTTGGCAGAAATTTAGCGGCAAGTGGGATTGAACCACTGACACTACGGATATGAGCCGTATGCTCTACCAACTGAGCTATGCCGCCATAGAGAATGTAAAAATATATATAGCACGTTTTTGCAGCGCATGTCAAGAGCATTGTTGCTGCGGTGTGGAAAGTAATTTTCAAGCACAGCTGTTAATGAAAACAGCAGTGCAGGAAATGACCTTCTGAAAAAGTGCAAGAGTTGCAAGGTTTTTGCAAGAATCTTGCAGTTCTTGCATAGGTAGCATGCAGCAACCACACGGGAAGCTGGTGGCTTCTTCCTAAAAAAAGTTTTGCCTTTGCCTGTGTTTTGTTGCATCTGGTGATTTTTGCAGTCAGCGCAGCGCGGCATGTTCAACGAGCGTTTTTGCGTATGTTACGAGTTCTGCTGCCTGATCGTCAGTGTACGGACTCATGTCGTTGTACGAAGCGTCAAGGCAGTTTTCATTTCGGAACTGCGCAAACTGCCACGATGCGTCTTTTGGCAAAAGAGCTGCCATTGCGGCGATGTCGTCTTTTTTAACAAAATGTGGCACGAGCACTGTTCGCCATTCACGTGCGTTGCCCGGTAATGAGGCTATGAGTTGCACGGAGCGGGCAAGCAGGGCGGGATAGTCGTGCTTGCTAGTGATAGTGTGCGAGGCGGGAACATTGCACGGCATGGTTGCAGCGTGAGTTTGCGCTTTGCCTTTGCCGCGAGTTTTGCAGCACGGAGCAAACAACTCGCCGTATCGTGTGGGATTTGTCTTTATGTCCATGGCGATGAAGTCAGGGCGCGTTTTGTCATTTTTAATAATCGATTCAAGTTTGTCGGGAAATGTGCCGTTTGTGTCGAGCTTTATTTTGTAGCCGAGCGCTTTTGCGTGCTCAATGATTGCGAGCGTGTGCTTGTTTGCCAGCGGCTCGCCGCCGCTTATCACTAAACCGCTTAGAACGCTGCGCCGTTTTTCAAGGTGCATAAATAATTCGTTTACGCTTGAAAGCGCATCGTCATCGCCGCCTATGACAAGACCTGTATTGTAGCAATACGGACAGCGCATATTGCATCCGCGCAAAAAAAATGAACACGCTACGCGTCCCGGAAAATCGACAAGCGTCGTTTTTATAAGCGCGCCGGCGTGTTCATTGAACTCTGATGCGTGCAGCGTGTTATGCCTCTGCCACAACAGGCGCAAAAATTGCGGTGAGTTCTTCGACATTGTGTCCGCGCGCAATTTCTGCACCCGCAGCGTCATATACGATGACAGTCGGAGAAGCGAACACGCCTTTTTTTGCAGCTTCAGCGAGGCCGCTTTCCGTGTCCACGTCGATAGTCGTTCCCGTCATGGGAACTTCCGCCATGTACGCTTTTACCGGCGGGCAGTTCGGACATGTTTTGCGCGTGAAAAGCTCATAGCTTCCTGAATTTGAAAAAGCGTTTTCAGCAAGCGCGCCGGCAGTTGTTTTCGTTATGCGTGCAGGCGATGAACACGCGCACGCTTTGTCGGCATCGGTTATTTCGTATGTGCTGTTGTCTGCAAGCGCAAACATTTTGCGGTGATTGTATTCTTCGCGCTTTCCCTTGTTCCAATTGCGCACTGCGCGGTAGTAGCCAACGATGCGCGCATACACTTCTGTTTCAGAGCCACGCACATTTGCAAGCGCTTCTTTTGTTGCCGTAATATCAGCGTCAATTTCAGCAAGCGTTCTTGTTTTTGTTTCCATATCTTATATTCCTCCCAAAAGATATATTGCTTTCATTATTATATTTATTACAATAATGAATATTGCGCTAAATATAGCGTAGTTTTAGGCATTTGTCAAGCACTTATACGCTATATTTGCTGTTTTACGTATCGGTAGCGCAGCGCAATTTCTTGAGCGCTTTACGCTTCTTTTTCCAACACGAGCGCGCGCTCCTTTTCAAGCTGCTCTAGCTTTAAGCGCAGTTCAGATGCTCGTTCCGCCTTGCATTTTGGGCACTCAAAATGCTGCCCGTTCAAATAGCCGTGCGAGCGGCACACTGAATATGTGGGTGAGATAGTCACATACGGTACACGGTAGTTTGCCATTACAGTGCGTACTAAATCACGACATGCCCTCCAGTCTTTAATCTGCTCGCCCATGAATGTATGGAATACAGTGCCGCCCGTGTAGCGCGTCTGCAAACTTTCCTGTATGTCGAGCGCTTCAAAGATGTCTGACGTGTAGTCAACAGGAAGCTGCGTGGAGTTTGTGTAGTACGGGCTTTCTTCAGTGCCGCTCGTGATGATGCCCGGAAAATTTTCAACATCATGGCTTGCAAGACGATACGACGTGCTCTCTGCGGGTGTTGCTTCCAAATTGAAAAGTTCTCCTGTTGCTTCTTGGTAATCTTGCAGGCGGTTTCGCATGTGGTCGAGCATTGTTTCTGCAAACTGTTTGCCCCTCGTATCGACAATCGTTACACCGAGAAAGTTGAGGCAGCACTCGTTCATGCCGCATAGCCCGATTGTGTTGAAATGATTGTTGAATGTTTTAAGATACCGCTTTGTGTACGGATACAGACCTGAGTCGAGCAACTTTTGGAGCACTTTGCGCTTTGTGCACAAACTCTCTTTTGCCAAATCCATAAGGTAATCGAGCCGCTTGTAGAATTCTTCTTCCGTCTTTGCAAGAAAAGCGATTTGCGGCAAGTTGATGGTGACAACACCGAGACTGCCTGTAAATTCATCGGAGCCAAAAAGTCCGCCGCCACGCTTTCGAAGTTCACGTTTGTCGAGACGCAGGCGGCAGCACATTGAGCGCACATCGCCAGGGTCCAAATCTGAATTGACAAAATTTTGGAAATATGGCGTGCCGTACTGCGATGCCATTTTAAAAAGCAACTCCGCGTTTTCGTTGTTCCAGTTGAAATTTTTTGTAATGTTGTATGTGGGAATGGGATAGCCGAAGCCGCGTCCGTTTGCATCTCCTTCAAGCATGAGAAGTATGAACTGCTTGTTGATTATGTCCATCTCTTCCTGACAGTCGCCATAGGTAAAATCCTGTTCCTTGCCGCCCACGATTGCCTTGCGGTTTTTTAGATCTTCGGGGCACATCCAGTCGAGCGTGATGTTTGTAAACGGCGCTTGGCTTCCCCATCGGCTCGGCGTATTTACACCAAACAAAAAACTTTGAATGCATTGGCGCACTTCTTTTTCGGAAAGCTTGTCAATTTTAACAAACGGCGCGAGGTATGTGTCGAACGAGCTGAACGCCTGCGCGCCTGCCCATTCGTTTTGCATGATTCCGAGAAAGTTCACCATTTGGTTGACGAGCGTAGAAAGGTGCGTTGCGGGTGTTGACGTAATTTTATCGGGCACACCGCCAAGTCCTTCTTGAATGAGTTGGCGCAACGACCAGCCTGCACAATAGCCTGAGAACATTGACAAATCGTGAATGTGGAACGCGCACATGCGATGCGCTTCCGCTACTTCTTTTGAATAGATGTTGTTGAGCCAGTAGTTTGCTGTGATTGCGCCTGAGTTGTGAAGGATAAGGCCTCCGAGAGAAAAATTGACGTTCGCGTTTTCTTTTACGCGCCAGTCGCTTTGACCAAGATAGCCGTCCATCGTTTTATTGATGTCTACCATGAGGCTCTTTGCGTCGCGGACTGCTTCATGGCGCGCGCGGTAGAGAATGTACGCTTTTGCAACTTCTACTTCTTTTGCTTCAATTAAAACGCTTTCAACGTCATCTTGAATCTCTTCAATTGCAGGAATTGAATGCGCACGCGCGCCTGCAAGCTGCAGCCGCAATTTTTCTTCAACAGCGTCTGTAAGCGCTGCCGCTCTGTCAGGGTCTTTGCGCTTTTCAACCGCTTCTATTGCACTGCCTATTGCCGCTTCAATTTTGCTGCGATCGTATGGCGCAATGTCGCCTGAACGCTTTACAACTGATTTAATAAATCCCGCTGTTTCGCTATCACTACTTTTACCTAAAAAGTTGCGCCACTGCGGAAAAACTGACTGGTCACTCATGTTGTTTCCCCTCCACGTTCTTAACCTCGGTGATAAATTCATCGAGATTCTCAAAATGTTTATATACCGAAGCAAAGCGGATATATGCCACTTTGTCGATTTCATGCAAATGTTGTAGAACAAGCTCTCCCAGTTCTGCCGTAGAAATTTCACGGCTCACTTTGCCACGCATGACTGCTTTGTCTTCTATTTCGCTAACAATCTGTTCAATCATGGCGGAAGAAAACGGTCGTTTCTCAAGCGCGCGTGAAATGCCTTTTTCAAGCTTTGCGCGGTTGAACGGTTCCCGTCTGCCATCTTTTTTAGCTACCATGAACGGTTTTTCTTCAATATGCTCATAGCTCGTAAAACGGTAGCCGCACGAGAGGCATTCGCGCCGTCGGCGGATTGATTCGCCGCTTGCCATAGTACGCGATTCAATTACTTTGTCATCAAAACTTCCGCAGTAAGGACAGCGCATTGTAAAAACTACCTTTACCACTAAATGTAGCGGTTTTTTGCCTAATAGCGTGAGTATACACCACTACAGCACAGAGTGCAAGTGGAAAATGCAAAAAAATTGTAAATTTTTCACTTTTTTTACCGCCGCCGTGATTTTTTGCGAAAAAAGTATGACTATGACGCGGGGAAATTGCTTATAGTGCGGTTGTCCTGTTTTGCAGCGCAAGTGATGTGGCATGCGCTTTTTTCATGCACACGGAAAAAAATACTGGCAAAAGTGTGAGCAGCATGCGTATGCCGCTTTTGCCGCGTCGCGCTTTCCATGCGCGCGTTACGCTTTTCCATGTGGTGAACACAAGCGGAATAAACGCAAGCAAAAGCGAAAGCGCAGAAGAAAAAATTGCACGGCTTCTTTTGCTTTTTTTTCCAAATGCGCAGTGCACAAAACATTCTGCGTCTTCGACTGCTTCGCGAAGTGCGAGCGGACTTGTGGTGCGGTATAAAAGTGACGATGCGAGAATTGCAAGGGCGAGGCGCGCAACAAGAATCATATCGCTTGTGCGTACTGAAGCTGCAAGCAGTGCACGTAACGGCGCTCCGTAAGAGAAAAATGAGCTCGAAAAACTTTGGTTTGCGCTGCGCTCAAAAATATGCGCAAGTAGCGATGTTGCTTGCAGCACAAGTGCGTAATACAGCACAACTTTAAAAAGCGATGTAATTTCTCGTACCGTAAATCCTGCGGCGAGCAATGCTGCGCATGTGAGCGCACAGAGAATTGCGGAGTGCACAAGCGGCAACGAAAAAATGGCACATGCGCACGCGAGAAGAAGCACAAGTTTTATGCGCGCGTCTAGTTTATGAAAAAACGAATTTCCCTGTTTGTATGAAAAAAGCGTTACCATGCCAAATCTTCCAGTTTTTTATATGAAGCGAGCGGATTACGTATGTTCCACGTTTCTAGATTTTTCGAAAGACCTTCGCGCGCGCTTCCATCAAACACTTTTTTGCCGCGGTGCAATACAAGAAAGCGGTTGCACAGCGCAAGTGATTTTTCAAGCTCGTGCGTTAAAATGAGCACGGTAATGCCGCGCTTTTTTAACAATGCAATAATTTCGTTTACTTGGTGTACGCCTGAATAATCGAGATTTGCATACGGCTCGTCAAAAATGATGAGCGGCATGTCGAGCGCAAGAATGCTTGCCACAGCGAGCTTGCGCTTTTCTCCACCAGAAAGAAAGCGCGCGGGAAAAAGCGCTTTGTCTGCAAGCCCTACATGCGAAAGAACGTCAAGCGCTTTTTGCTTTGCCTTGTCGCGTGAAACGCCAATGTTCTTTAAGCTAAAGCTTACGTCTTCAAGCGGCGTTTCTCCGAGCAACTGGCTGTCTGCATCTTGAAATACGAGCCCTGCGCGTGCGTTTTTTCCGCCGCGCGTTATGCGCACGCTGCCTGAACTTGGCGTTTCAAGCCCTGCGATAATTGTCATAAGCACGCTTTTTCCAGAGCCGTTTGCCCCTGCAATGAGCGCGCACGACCTTTCGGCAAGCTCAAACGAAATGTCACAAAGCGCGGTAAATGTGCTTGCGCTGTCGGGGGCGGAAAACGTTTTTGTGACATGCTGTACAGAGAGCGCCGCCCCATTGCATTCCAAACCGTTGCGCTCTGTTCCCATGCTGTTTCCGCTCATTTCTCAAGATACCGCGCAGCGATGGGGCGCAGTTTTACCGAAAGCAGCACAGTGAGTACGAGTTTTATTGCATCGCCGGGAATAAACGGAAAGACGCATGCGCTCATTGTGGCATTGAATGTGCGCTTTGTTGCCAACATGAAGTAGAGGACGCCCGGCACGTAGAGCACGGTAAATCCTATAGCAGATGCAAGCGCAAGTCGTACGAGCATTATGCGCCCTTTTTCATTAACTTGCGGCTTTTGTGCTATGAGCCCTGAAGCAAGCGAGGCGAGCGTGTAGCCAAAAATAAATCCGCCAGTAGGTCCGAGCACATGGGCGATGCCACCTCTTCCGCCTGAAAATACAGGAAGACCGAGCATGCCAGATGCCACAAAAATGAGCGATGCAAAAAAGCCGCCCGCGCCACCGAGAATGCACCCTGCAAGAACAGCAAACATATTTTGCAGCACAAGAGGAATGCCGAACGCGCCAACGGGAACGGCAATAAAACAGCCTGCGCATATGAGCGCGGCAAACAGGACGATAAACACAAATCGCGTCGTTTTCATGCAGAAAGTTTACAATGTGCAAAAAATATGTGCAATAGGTTGACAATTGTAAAAAGTACTGCATATATATGCGCAGTATGCAAGCGTGATGATTGCAAACAGTGCAGGGAGCCAGTTGCCGAGCAGCGCGTATACGGTCATCTGTCGCTCGTATACGGGAATAGATGCCGCAATTGCCCCTTCTTCGTAGAGCGGCATGTCGGCAAGTATGTTTCCTGCAGCGTCAACTACGACAGAGTAGCCTGCGTTTGTAGAGCGCACTAATGTTGTGCGGAATTCTATTGCGCGGTATGAGGCAATTACAAAATGCTGATACTCTGCTGATTTTGTGTGCGACCACGAGTCATCTGTTAAATTGATAAAAACTTCGCAACCGTGCAAAAAGAGGGGTCTGCATACGTCTGCGGGAAATGCGTCGCCAAAGCAGACAGGCGTGCTCACGCGTACAAGCGGCCGTGCGTTTTCTTTTTCAATTTGCTCGTGCATCGTATCTGCAAGCGAGACGATTTTTGCGTTCTTTTTTTGTTTTTGCCCGTGCCACTGCGCAGGCATGTCAAAGCAGACGTACTGGTCGCCTGCAACCCATCCTGCCGAAATGCCGACAACGCGCTGCATCAGTTGGCGCACAAGCTTGTATTCTGTGCCGGGCAGCACTTCTGCGAATGGCACGAGGTGAATCTTTCCGTATGATGCGCGGAAATTGCCGTCTGCGTCGAACAGCAGCGCTGCGTTATTGTAGCTATGCGCTATGCTGTCTACAAGGTATGCGCCGCCTATGATGAACGGTGTATTCATTCTTTTAATAAATTCTAAAAGCGGCTCATCTTCAGGAGCGTGCGCATAATGATTTTCTGCCTGTGGAAACGCGTAACGCAGTACGCTTTCACTCCAGACAACGACATCTGCTGTTTCACCGCGCGCCCTCAATTCTTTTATTTTTTCTTCGGAGAGCCGTTGCGAGCGCATAATTGAATCGTTGTCAGAGATTTCGTCCCAGGGGTTTGAATTCTGCTGTACGAGCACTGCGTTGAGTTTTTTCTGTGGCGTGCGCGGCTTTGCGTACTGGTATGCGCCATACACAAACGACAGCGCAAGCAAAATGACAAATACATGTACCGCATTTTTAAAAGATGCAAGCAAAGCGTGCGGAGTGGGCGCCTGTGGCAGTTTTTCTGCAAGCAGCAGTCCTTCTGCGCACACGGCGGAACACAGCGCAAACAAAAACGAGATGCCGTATGTGCCTGTTAAATCTGCAATCTGCATGAGGAGATGCCAGCGAAACGCAGTGCTTGAAAGCGTGCCCCATGGATAGGCAAGAAAGCCGAGCCCCGCTGATTTGAACCACTCGTACAGCGTATACACGACTGCAAACCAGAATATGCGCAGTGGAATGCGGTACGATTTTATGGCAGCATTTTCAAGCAATGTGCTTTTTGCACTTGCATGCGCGTATGGGAGAAAGAGCATTCTGCCTAAAATCATGCCGATAACGCTCGTTCCTGCAGCAGATGCACCGAGCGTAAAGATGGCAAAGTCTTTAAAAAACGCAAGCCAAAAGCTTGAAAGTATATGTACTGTTGTCGTGTGCAGCATGCCAAGCCAAAATGCTGTTTTATATGAGCGGCATTTTGCTATTGCCATGTACAATGGAATGAGCGCGACAAGTGCAATATACGGCGAACCGAGCAAAAAAAGTTCGTTTGGAATGGCAAGAGACACGAGAATTGCTGAAAAAATGACATAAGAAACTTGTAAAAAGTTGCTCATTCGTATATTATATAAAGATATTATGCAAATAGGCAAGTAAGGGAATAGATGAATGAGGTAAAGCAGGTGAATGCCGCTCATAAAGTTGAATACGCTGCCGCACCGCACGTGATTGCAGTTGCTCCTGGTCGTTTTCATCTTATAGGAGAGCATTCGTGGTTTTTTAAAGACAAGACGCTTTCAATGGCAGTCAATCTGCCTGTGTATATCGCTGTGTCAAAACGCTCTGATTCATCGCTCAAGTTTTATTTTAAGCAATCTGGAGAACGCAAGCGTGCAAATCTCTCGTCGCTCAAATTTAAGCGCGAGGATAAATGGGCAAATGCTGTGAAAGCGATTGTCTACGGTTATGCGTCGGGAGGTTTCTCTGTCAGCGGCATGGATGTTACCGTGTACAGCGACATTCTCCCGTCAGCGGGATTTGGCATTACAACAGCAATTAAAGCGGCAAGCGCAGTTGCAATAAGAGCGCTGTTCAACATGAAGTGCTCCGATGTGGAAATGCTTCAAGCTATTGAGCGCGGCAACAAGCTTTTTTTAGAGATAGGCAACTACAATGCGGACAATTATGCTGCCGTTTATTCAAAGGCGGGAAAACTGCTTATTACTGACCATTCAAAAGGCACGTATGATTATGTGGAGTTTCCTTTTAAAGATAAAGTACTGTTGCTCACCGACGCACGCGTGCCGCGCATTTCTGTATGGAACGAAAAGTCTATTCACGAGGCTGCAAATGCGCTCCTGCTCGGAGAGTTGCGCGAGCGAAAAAAGAATGTATACGGCGGCTGGCGGTATGAAAAAAATGTTACCGATGTAAACGAAGTACTTGCTGTTGTGAGTGAAGATACGCGGAGAAAACTTTTGTGCATCATGCGCGAGCACGATGATGTGCTCAATGCCCGAGATGCGCTCAAAAAAAATGATTTTGGCAAATTTGCGCGTGCAGTAAATCATAGCCATGCAAGCATGAAAGAATTGTTTGAGATTTCGTGTCCTGAAATAGACTGGATTTTAAAACGAGTCGGAGAGCTTGAGCCTAACCTTGAGCAGTTGAGCAATCCAGTTACGTGCGGGCGCATTACCGGCAAAGGTTTTGGCAGATGTCTCTACGCGTTCATGCGAGATAGCGACAAAATGAATTTTAAAAGTAAGCTTGCAGAGTATGAGCGCATTTTCGGATTTCACCCATCAACGTATGAAGTTGTGCCTGCCGACGGAGCGCATATTGTAAAAGCATAGCGATAGGAACCATATGAAATTATTATTGACAAATGACGACGGATTTTCTGCAGAAGGCATTCAAGCGCTCGCAGCTCATTTAAAAGACGAGCATGAGGTGTGGATCGTTGCGCCTGACAAAAATCGTTCTGCAGTTTCAAACGGCATTACAATGTTTGAGCCGCTGAGAATCAAAAAGCGAGGTGAGCGTGTTTTCTCATGTTCGGGCATGCCTGTTGATTGTGTCATTGCCGCGCTCAAAAGCGGTTTGCTTGGAGGCATGCCTGATGCAGTTCTTTCAGGAATAAACCGCGGCGCAAATATGGGAACAGATATATTATATTCAGGCACGTGTGCGGGGGCGCGGCAGGCGGTGCTTTACGGTGTGCCCGGCATTGCGTTGAGCGTTCGCTCGCACAACGACGAATGGCAGTACGATGCACTTGCCGAGTTTGCAAGAAAAAATATCAACAGTCTTATGTCGCTTGCCAAAACAGCAAACAAAGACGGCTCGCCGAATGGTGAATGCGTGTTCGTGAACGTCAATGCGCTGTCGCAAAAAAGCTACAAAGGTGTTAAACACGCGAGCGACCTTTCATTTCGCGAGTACGGTGATTCGGTGACGCTCGTAGAAGGCCCTGACGGCGACACATACTGCTTTTTTTGCGGCGGCAGCATTATATCACATGGCAGCGATGCAAGCGACAACGCAATATGTGAAAGTGGCTGCATTGCTGTGTCGTGTATTCACGCAGAGCCGTGCTCATATAAAGTGGTGGACGATTTTTCATTTTCGTTGTAAAATGGCAAGTGATGGGTGGGACCATGGCAGACGAATCAAAGAAATCACACGGTATGCAAGACTTGCTGCAACAAGGAATTGCATTTTACAAGCAAAAGCGGTACACAGATTCGCTTTCGTTTTTTCTCGGCCTCCCTGCCGACGCAAGCGTTGACAGCATTGAACTTGCGTATTACATCGGATTGTGCTATGCAAAGCTTGAACGGTGGGAAGATGCGCTTTTATATCTTGAACAGGTAGTCACTTCGGGCACGGAGCTTGACCGCGTGCTGCAGTGTCGCTTTTTGCTTGCAGTCATCTATGCGCTTTCGGGGCGCAAACGCCTTGCAGAATTTGAGCTTAACAAATTGCTTGAAACGGGGTATCAAACTGCTTCAGTGTACGCGGCGATTGCGTATGTGGCGTGGGAGCAGAACGATGTTGAGAAGAGCTTGCAGTATTATGAAAAATCACTTGAAGCTGACCCTGAAAATCTTACATCGCTCAACGGCATGGGGTACGTACTCGCGTGCGAAAATAAAGATTTAACAAAAGCGCTCTCATATTGCAAAAAGGCGACAGAGGCAGAACCAAAATCTGCGGCATGTCTCGATTCGCTTGGTTGGGTGTATTTTAAACTTGGTTTGCTGAAAGAAGCAAAAAAGTATCTTGATGAAGCGCAAAAACTTGACGGCGGCAACGAGATAATTCGCGAGCATATGCGGCAGATTTCTGCTTTCAGGGAATGAGCGATGAAAAAAATGCAAGGTGTAATAAAATTATTTTTTTTCATGTGCGCGCTGCTTGCATGCGTGGCTGTCTTTGCACAAGACAATACTGCAGGCCTTTATGCAACAGGCAGAATGCGGACAGCGGAAGAAGGTTTGGCTGCGGAAGAGTTCAGGCGCGGCGTGCAAGCGTATTACCGTGGCGCATTCAACGAAGCTGTCATGCTGTTTGAACGTTCACTTTCGTACAAAAGCGACGACAACTTCATCCTCGACTGGCTTGGCAAAGCGTACTACCGCAGCGGCATGGAAGGCGAGGCTCTCGCTGCCTGGAGGCGTGCGTATGACAACGGATACGGCGACATTCTCATGCAGAACAGAATTGAAGTAGTGAGCGAGCGCAGAGTGACTGGCAGTTCATATGAAAATGAATTGCGCTACACCGAAGCGGGCAGTTTCCCCGGCATAAACGGCAGCACGCTTATTTTCGGCGAGCCTGTGTCAGTTTTGCCCGAAGATGACGGCAGCGCGTGGATAGTTGCATATGGAACGAACGAACTTGTCAAGATAAATGTGAATGGAACAGTTGTGCGCCGCGCAGAAGGACCGCTCAATGGATTTGATCGTCCGCTCGACATCATCAAGTTGCGTGACGGCAATCTGCTCGTAAGCGAGAGCGCGGGCGACCGTCTTGCACTGTTGAATTCAAATGGCGGATTTATTAAATATATCGGCTCAAAGGGGCGGGGTGTCGGACAGTGCATAGGACCGCAGTATCTTGCTGAAGACAGCAACGGCAACATTTATGTAACTGATTACGGCAACAGCCGCGTTGATGTGTTTGACAAGGACGGCAACGGGCTTTTTTATTTTGGCAGGGCGGACGGCAGCTTTGCAGGATTGCAGGGACCGACAGGTGTTGCAGTTGTTGACTATCGCGTGTATGTGGCAGACAGCGTGACGGGTGCAATTTATGAATTTGATACAGCAGGAAATTTTGTGCGCAATCTTGTGCAGGAAAAAACATTTTATCGCCCTGAATCTATGAAAGTGTGGGCAGGCTATCTTGTCATATGCGATTCCAATAAAGTCATTTCAGTAGACACAACTACTGGTGCAACATATGAAAGCGCGCGCACGGGAAACGCGCCTTCGCGATTGACAAGCGCAGTGCCCGACGTGAACGGCAATGTGCTTGTTACTGACATGCGCTCAAATGAAGTATACGTCATGGCGAAGATGCAGGAACTTGTCGGGGGGCTTTTTGTACAGATTGAGCGCGTAAACGCAGACAGATTTCCAAACGTGACGATTGAGTTGCGTGTGGAAAATCGCCACCGCCAGAGCGTTGTGGGCTTGCGCGAAGAAAATTTTTACATCACTGAGAACAAGCGTCCCGTTTTGCAGCAACGGCTCATAGGAGCGGCTTCAAACAATACAGTGCAGGACGTGACGCTCGTCATTGACCGCTAGCCTGAAAGCGTGTCGTACAATGCGCAAATTCAAACAGCTGTGCGAGAACTTGCTGCCGGCATGAACGGGCAGGGAACGTTGCGAATAGTTTGCGCAGGCGCCGTTCCTGCTACTGAGTATGCGGGCGCGCCGAACGCTGCGGAGCAGTTCTCGCTGTCTGCGCTCAAAACGCCTGTTGCCCAAGACGTGCCGCTTGATTTAGCATTCCGCCTTGCTGCAAATGATTTGATAAACGCGGAGCCAAAACGCGCAATCATCTTTATCACTGCGGGCGGAGCAACGCAAAACGCATTTGCACGCTACGGACTTGCAGAGATTGCAGCGTATCTCAACAACAATTCTATTGCGTTTTCGACAGTGTTGCTTTCACAGCGCGCCGCTGCTCCCGAAATCAGCTACGTGTGCGAGAACACTGAAGGCGGCGAATACTATGTGTACCGCAGCGTCGGGCTTGCGTCTGTCATACATGATTTGCGTTCTTTGCCGTCAGGCTTGTATCAGCTTTCATATGTGTCTTCGCTCAACACAAATTTGGGAACGGCGTATCTTGCGATTGAAGCGGAGACATATCTTATGAACAGAAGCGGTCGCGACGAAAGCGGCTACTTTGCACCGTTGCAGTAATCATATGGTGTTGTAGAGCTTGTGCGAGTCCTCAAAGGCAGGCTAAAATTCAAGTTTTGCGCCGAGTGAAAGCGCGAGCGAAAGGCGCATTGCCTCATTCGTGACGCTTGCGTATGCGAGCGTTGCACCGCATGAAATTGTTGTGTATGAAAGCAACTTCATTTCCATTGTGTTTGCGAATGTGTAACTCTGATGCAATTTTTTGTTGC
Source organism: Treponema sp. (assembly GCA_017446265.1). GTDB lineage: Bacteria > Spirochaetota > Spirochaetia > Treponematales > Treponemataceae > Treponema_D. The sequence continues at coordinate 19,608 of JAFSRD010000041.1, read as the reverse complement.
GCGAGGAAATCATTGCGTCAAAACTCATTGTGCGCGTAATGTCTGCGCCCGTCTTGTCATATTTTTTCCAAATGAATGCGACAAGATTTGCAAGCGGGCTTATTTTGCCCTTTCGCTTCCAAATAGCTGTCGTCTGCGTGCTCCAGTCGCCGTCAGTTTCCCACGTGAACTCTATGCCTGTTTTGAGCGTGTCGAAATCATTTAGATAAAAATTCTGCTGCGTGTATAATGAAAGTGCAAACGTTGTATGCGCTGGATGCGAGCGCGGGATTTTTATTGCGCCGGCAATAGATGTGGTGTATTCGTCAAACTCAAACCATTTGAATGTGCTCATTACGCTTTGCGAGCCAAGAATATTGAACGCCGTTGTAACAAGCGTTGTCTTAATTTGATACACGTCGCTTTTGTTTTTTGCTGTGCGTATGTCACGCTCCAATGCAAGTTGCATGGAAGATGGCGCAAAAAAATCGAGCAGAGAAGCTGAAAGTTGCCGCTTCCATGAAACACTGTAGCGTGTGGCGTAGTAAAGCGAATCCGATAATTGCGCTGTGAGCGACGTGTCTTTAAGCACTGCTTTTGCAAGATTTTCGCTTATTAAATCGTAAAACGGAAACGCGTAAAAATACCATGAGCGTTTTTTCCATGCAGAAAAAAGTTTTTCATAGTCAGAAAGATAGTTGCCGCCTGCGCTTACAATTTCAGAGCCGCCGCCTTTTTTTTCCCATTCAACTGCAAACGTGTGCCTGCCTATTTTGAACGGAAACGAGGAAAGAAACGTGGTGGCATCTGCAAAGACGATATGTGACGCTGCCGCATACGAGCCGTCAGTTTTAAAGACGATTTTAGGATTGAACGATGAAAACGGCAACAGCACGCTTGCCTGTATTTCGTTTGTACTTGTACGGGAGTTAGCCGTGCTTGCGCCGTTTGAATACGCAAGCCGCACGGACGAAAGCCAGCCGTGTGCGATTGTGTGCGCATCAAATGACGTGCGCTGTTTTATTTTTTGCGCAATTTGCGACTTTGCGTGCACTTCAGCTTTCCATGTGTTTTTGCCAAACGATGAAGCGATCGTCGCTTCCAATTTTTGATTGCTGCTCCACATGCTGCTTGACGCGCGCGTTGCAAACGAAAGCGAAAGCGGCACATGCAGCGCGTCAAAGGCAAGCGAAAATGCGTCCGCGTATTCTGTGCTGCTTGATGCGTGGTCGTAACGGTATGCGTCTGAAAACGATATGACAGAAAAAAGCGGCGTTGTTGTTCTCACGCTGTAACCTGCTGTTGCAAGCGCGCCTTTTTCCGCGCTTGAAAACGATGCGTCAGTTGCAACTGCAATTGAGGCTATTGTTGCGTTTGCCGAAGCGTCTGCCGTTGCAACAAACGAACGCGACGACGGCGAGACAGTGCCTTCTTCTTTTGCACGTGCTGCAAGCGACACGTTTTCTACGATGGGAAAACCATTTTTGCTTGCAAGAACAACGCCGTCTTTTTTGTACGACACTTTTGTGACGTTTGCGAACATGCCATACACGCTGCTGCCGTCAAGGTGCAATTCGTCGAACGTGAACGAGCCTTTTTTGTACGTCTTGCCGTTTGCAGCTGTATCGATTTCCATTTTTAATCGCGTTGGAATGACTGATGTGTTTATCTGCATCTGAGCAGTTGCAATTTCGTTGTTGTCTATAAAAACTTTTTTGTCTGCAAGATTGATTGTTAAAAGATGATATGCATTGTCTGCGAAGAGGGCAGAATATTTGGGCGGAATTTCAAATTTGACAGCAGTACGTCCCTCATCATCGATAGAAGTCGCATCCGCATCAAGCGCAAACGTGATTGGCTTTTCGTCTGTTGTCGTGCTTCCAATGAATGCAGTTTCACCTGAATATTTAAAATACATGTTCAGCGTTTTGTATGGTGCAATGTCAACTTCGTCAAAATATTTTGCAAGCGTTAGGCATCGTTTTTCTGATGCAGGTGCAGATGGCGCATCGTTTTTCCAAGTGACGAGCGCAGCGTAATTTGTGCCCGTGTTGAACTTTGACGCATTTGGCACATCTAGCGCAACTTCTTGGCGTGCGGCAACTGTCATGTTGTTGTCGTAAACGCGTGTGAACACTGTCTGCACAGCTGTCTCATACGGTCCGATTGCAAGGCTTCCAGAAGTTGTAGGTCCCGTTCCCTCATTCACAACGATGATGCGCGCATCGTGATGTTTTGTAAGGCGCGAGCGGTCATAGTCGGTGAGCGCAACGGTGACTGCTTGCCAACTGTCTGCATGTGCGCTGTCGAGATACAGTGGCGCAACAACATCGCGTAGCGTATTTGGAGACGATGAGTTTTCAAGCGAAATTTTCCATGTGGGGATTTTGTTTTTTGCTTCATCTCGAACATCAACGTCTTGCGAGGCGTCAATGCCAAGCTGCAAGTATACGATGCAGTCTGGGCTCATATCTGTTGTTTTTAATCCGATTGAAAATGTTGTTCCAGATGAAAGCAGGCTGCCGCCGCTTAAATTGATTGAAACAGCCGTCCAGCCGTCAGCACCTTTTAAAGAAGAACACGAGAGCGGAATGACATAACCTGATACGTTGCGTTCCCGCCTGCCGAGTACGCTGCCCGGCGCCTTGTACTTTTCTTTTTTGAGTTCCGGTGGTGGGTTACCCGCCCTATCGGTGAGAACAGGTTCAAATCCGTCTGGCAGCAATCTTCCGCTCGTGCTTGCAAGATAGAATGTGCTGCTCTTTTCGTCGTCCATGCCGAGCACGCGATATGTGCCCGTGACGTTTTTGTTTTCTACGGAAGCAAGCGTTGCATTTGCTGCGGAAAATCCGCCGTTCGTGTAGCGTGCGCCTGTTGCGAGCGAGACAAATCCTGTACGGCTGGAAGCTGCATCTGCAAATTTGTTGCGCACGCCAAGCGCCCATCGCGATGAGAACGAGATGTCCGCAAAAAATCCCGGGAAAAAATCGTATGAAAATCCTGCCGCTGTTGCAATTGCGCCATCATTTATTGAAGATGAATCTTCGTACCAGGTGATGTAAATCTTGTCTGTGTCCGAGACAGCTGTAGAAAGCGTAACGCAACCTGTCTCCTCGTCATATGTCGCGCCGCCGTCTATGATGTTGTTTTTATACACAGTAACAGAGCCTGCGCTTACATCTGTGCCAATATCAAAACGCGTTACAGGCGTGTAGGTGCGCAACACGAGCTGCATGTCTGTCGCTTCATCGTAGCCGAGATAAAATCCCGGTGCGCTATTTGCAAGCGGGTAGCGCGATGCAGGTGAGCGCATGTCGTTGCTTGCATTATGCGCGCTGTACATGTCAACGAACGTATGCGTTGTTAAAAAAAAATCTTCGGCAACAAAATCTATGTTGCGTTCCGCAATTGCCGCGCTGTATGAAGATGCCGTCTGCTTTGTGCGTGCGAATATGACAGATGCATCTGTTGCAGTTGTGATGCCGCAGTCGTAGCGGTGCGCGCATGCAAACGGCGAAAATCCGTCGGGCGACTGGATGATGAGCGCGTCGTCGCCTGCTATTGTCGTAAAAAGCCCGTAATGATTTTCTGCGTGCGGTGCATATGCGTAGCGCTCTAAATCTGTGCCTGAAAAATATTTTTGAATGCGCGCAAGAAAAAAAGCGGCAAGGTCGTCGTCCGACGGTACCGTATCATCATATTTTCCAAGCTCATCTTTAATGTTTTCCCGTGTGCGCGACGAAAACGTTATGAGTACGCGCGGGAGCTTTCCGTTTTTTATGCCGCTTTGCGCGTCTGAAGAAATGACAATCATTGAGCGCGCAGGCAGCAAAAGATACTGCGACGGCGCAAGGCGCTTGTACGTGTGGGCGTTTGAATCAGTATGCGTGCCGTCATCAGATTCAACGAAGATGTTTGCAATGGCAGAAACATCTTCCGAAGAGGGGAGCACAAACAGCTGGCCGCGCTGCCATGCAGCAGGAGAAATTGAAATTGTGGACACGCTGTTTGTGCCGTAGAATGTCGCATTATGCTCGGCAAGCATGTCGTAGCGAATGGCTGCATTAAAACGCCACTTGCCATCTGCCAAATGCAGCGACATGCCCGGCGCTTGATTTTTGCCGCCGTCTATGTTTCTGTCAAACTCTGAAACAGAATAGAACGACGGAAAAATGATGCCCCTGTTCGCAATCATCGCTTCTTTTACAATGCCGTTTCCGCGATAGCCTGCTGCAATCGTATTTTTTGCAAAACTGTCTGCAAAGTCTGCGCTGAAAAACCACGATTTATTAATCGTGAATAAAAGCGACAAGTCAACTTTTTGCTTGAACACTGGTATGCCGAATGAGAGCGCAAACGGATTGCCGAAGCCGAACGATGTTGCTGTCGTTTGTACAATGGACGATTCCCAGCAGCCGCTTGCAAAGAATTCTACATTGTTGTTCCCAAGCTCAAAATCAAAAACAGATTCTTTTGTTGTGTCCGCTCTTGTGTCACGTTCAGCTTCATCTGTTACGATTGCGCCCGCGCCGCTTGCAGTTGCGTCTGTTTTTGCGTATGCGTGATTTCCATGTGTCATAAAAAAAGAAGCGAGCAACGCAAACACGAGCAGCTTTGTCTTTTTGAGAAGCCGCGCTTTATACACTTTTACATCGGGATGTTTTTGTGAAAGATTTAAAATCGCTTTTTCAACAGCTTGTTTTTTCTTTTCGCCAAAATCAAAAAGCTCTTGCTGGCGCGGAGCATCAAGAGCTGTAATTTTTTCTGCTCCTACGCCGAGCAATCTAATGCCGCGTCCCGCCTCATATTTTTTTTCAAAGAGCGTGCACACGCGCTCGTACAGCTCGTCTGTAGAAGTGATTTCCGACGTTCTCGTCTCACGAATTGAGACAGTCGTAAAGTCGTCATAACGCAACTTTACAAGCGCTGTTTTGCTCGTAAATCCTTCTTTGAGCAGGCGGAACATGACAGTGTGGCATAACTCCATGAGCGCAGTTTCTGCTGTGTATGCGTCTGTGATGTCGTATGCAAACGTTGTTTCTGCGCTTATCGAATGTGATTGCGCTTCTTTTGTGAACGCGTCAACTTCATTTCCGTGCGAAACATTGTACAGGAATGAACCAGTTGATTCGCCAAAAAGTGTCATCAAGAGATTTTTGCTTTTTTCGTGAATGTCTTTGACAGTGTGCATGCCTGCCGCGTTTATGCGCGAAAGCGTTGTTGGTCCTATGCCCCAAATTTTTTTGAGCGGCAGCGAAAGCATAAACCGCTCTTCGTCGCCGTGAGCAACTTCAAAAAATCCGTCAGGTTTGTTTATCTCTGATGCAAGTTTGGCAATATATTTTGTGCTTGCAAGTCCGCATGATACGGTGAGTCCGATTTTTTTTTGAACTTCGCGTTTGAGCTTCATCGCCGTTTCTGACGGCTTTCCAAAAAGGCGTTCCGTTCCTGTCAAGTCGATGAACGCTTCGTCAACAGACATCTGTTCCATATCGGGCGAATAGGTGCGGAATATGTCCATGATTTTCGCGGAAAGCTCATGATAGCGTTTCATACGCCCGTGCATGAACACGCCGTTGGGACAGAGCCTATACGCTTCTGCTACGCTCATTGCAGAGTGAACGCCGTATGCACGCGCTTCGTATGAAGCGGTAGACACAACGCTTCGCCGCTCACCAGGAAGTCCGCCTACAATGACGGGCTTGCCGCGCAGTTCAGGATTGTCGAGTTGCTCGACAGAAGCAAAGAACGCATCTATGTCAACGTGCAGAAAATAGTTGCCGCTCATAGTGCCTCTGCACCAGTTTTTGCGAGCGCAGGAATTTCTACTGCATGTGTACGCATAATCCGCTCTCCCGTTTTGCTGCTCGGATAGATTGCTGTTATAGTGACTGTCGAAGATGTAGATGCATCTGCTGCGTATGAAAACGTCAGCGTTTTGGGCGGCCATGTCGGCATGATGAATGTGTCTGTCTTGCTTGTTGTGTCGGAGACATGCTGCGCATCAGAATAAATGACGGCATTTGAATGGGCTCCTCTTATTGCAACAGTACACTGTTCTGCTTCTGCACCGAGCCGTATAGTGAGCGTGCGCGAAGTGTCGCCAAAAAAGGAACGGTCAGAAACAGTGCAGGTGATTAAGCCGTCGTCACGCTGTTGCATGCTCATAGCTGGCGGCATGCTTCTGCGTTCTGAAGATATGAGCAGCGTTGGAATGTAGCGCACTGCAACGACGAGCAGCAAAACTATTATCACTGTGGCTGTTGCCGATATGACCGTATTGCGCACGCGTATGCCTTTTGCAGTCAGTGCAAGCTTTTTCCACCGTGCATTTGCACGTGCAATGATTCGCAGCCACTGGAGTAAAAACGGCAAAAAAAGAAATGCAAACAGCATGTTGTGTATGAATGAACTGTAGGCCATGTAGTGCGCTGTCGATGCAGTTCCATATTTGATTATTTGGATTACGTACGGCATGAATGGAATTGCCATGAGCGCAAATGAAATGATGAGCTGCCATACGCGTTTGAGCGGGCGCGATGTGTAGACAATGATATATTCAATCGTGAACAGAAAGAACAGCGAGATGTCAACTGCGCAAAAAATAAAAATATTGAGCACTGAGACGAGCGTAAGGATATAGCCGTATGCGCGTTTTTCAAGTGTGCCCTGATGCTGTACCTGAAAAAAATAAATAGCTGTTACCGCTATAAACGCTGCTGTAATTTTTAATATGATTTGCTCTCTTACGTTAATGCTTATTACATGAGACAAAACACGTACAAGCAGCTGGCTCGTTTGAAAAGTCAATGCACAGATGACGACAGTGGCAGGCAGCACATACCACAAGCGGTACACATCACGCCGTGTTTCACGTCGCCGTTTGCTTACGTTGAATGAAAATTCGCACAAGATAAATAAACTCACAAATGCTATAAAAATAAAGCATGCTATAATGAATTGCTCATTTATAAGAAAAAACGCGCCTCCTGCACGAAAAAAAATATAGTGCTTGTCCCATGCATCTGTGTCCTTTGCAGAATACGATGACAAAAAAGTGCTGAAGAAGTTGACACAGCTATCTTCAGCGCATGCAAGCGGAATGGCAAAAGCAGCGCACGGAATGTCGCGCTCTAAAAAGAGTGCTGTGCGTGCCTCTGTCGTAAGAATCTTCAGTTTGAACAGTGAGCCGAGACTGCCGCCGTGCAGTGAAAACGGCATGCCGCTGCTGTTGCATGCATGTGCAAGGCGCGAAACAAGCCAATGCGGTGAAACGCTGCCACCTCCGCCAGGCACAATAGCCGCATTTTCGTCTGGCGTAAACGAAATGCAGACAGCAGTGCAATCGTCAGGCGATTCAATATTTTCTGTGAATACATTTGTTCCCCGCACTACAAGCGCATCATCAGTAATTTGGAAGTCACCATATGAAACCAATATAAGCATGTTGTAATCGCGCTCTATTTTTTTTATTTTGGTAAGAATGTTTTCAATAAGCGGGCGATGCATATATACATCTTCCATAGTGAATGCGAGAATAAGCGTACTTCTGCCACTGTTCCCTTCGTATGATTTTGTTGCTTTTTGATAAACGGTAATGTTGTACGGAAAGTCGTTTGAAACGCTTGGTACAAGCGATTCGCGTACAGGTGCAAACCCTGCTGTCGTGAGGAATGCGGCAGTATCGTTGCACAACGCGTTGCCATGCGGCATATTCGGCTGTTGTGCACAAAGCGACGTAGCGGCAAATAGTGTGCAGGCGAGAAGCGCTGAAGCTCGCAATTTCCTCATACTGCACAGTGTATAGTAACACGTGTTTACAATGCAAGTGCCATAGTGTATAATAGACTTAGACCACCTGTTCTGAAACTGCGGTTTTTGAACAGGTTTACTGTTTGTAGGAGTGATACTAATTATAAAAGAGAAGCATGTAGAATGAGTGCGCAAGAAAAGAAATTTATGATAGAACTGCCTCTCAAAATCATTTTGACAGAGGACGGTGCGTCGCATTTTATAAGCCAGAAAAAAAAGTTGCTTCGTTTTCGGCTTGCAGATAATGCTGATGAATATGGCATTTCTGTAAATAATTTTTCGCCGCAATCAATTCAGAGCATGATTCTTCTAGATTATATCTCAAAGATAGAAATCTCAATGACAGAGTTTGTTTCTTCGCGTCAAGAAGTCATGGACCTGTGCAAAATCGTCGTATATTCACTTTTGTACAAGCAGTTTGACCGAGAAATATATAAAGCGCTTGTTCACTGCGCATGCGTGCGAAAGTACAACCGTTCCAATCCTGCCCGCCTTATTGATGAGGAAACGCGCATCAGTGAGCGGCAGTTGAAATTAACGCTTGGCAATCAGGGGGAACTTATAGAAGCGCAGCGCAAAAATATTTTAGCGCCTATCTGGAAATCAATAATGGGCAACAAAGACTATTCTGCTGAAGAAAAGAATGTTTATTTGCTTATGACAGAAAAATTCTTAAACCGTATGGGACTCATGAATTGGTATATAATCACATTGTTCCATAAAAAAGACGGTTTTGATGAAATCCTGCATACTATCCGTACACTGCTTGTTGAATATATGGAAAAATCAAAAGTAGCGGAATATATTTCTGTGATGATTATGGAACTTGCGCTTAACAGTGAGAATTCAAACATCAGAAAAGAAGCGAGGAACATGTATCAGGGTGTTGACAACATCGACTCGCTCATTCTCGATGCAGACATACGCGGAAAAATTATCAAGGAATTGCAGCGCAAGCGTGAAGTAGTATTTTTGTCGTGGAAACTTGGCGGCGGTGCATCATCAATCGGCAGACAAGGCAGATTGCAAATTACTCTATACAATAAGGACGATGAATTTCAAGAAATCAAGGAGACCATCGAGGCGAAAAAAACAGCTGATACGCGAAAAAAGACGCTCATAGATTTTTACCGAGAACTTCCAGAAGGTCAGGAAGGCATAGACCTCGGCTTGTATTATCTTTCATATCTTGATGACGCATGTAAAAAAGTTGGCGTTAAATTTGATTCTATTGTCAATCAGTTTACTGCCAGCGACCTTACAGTCATCAATCTTGTTTTCAATTTTTGATGATGCGCTGCCGTTTTTTGTTGTTCACTGTTTGTGCCGCGCTGTTTTTTTCGTGCGCGAATGACGTGCCCAGCGTGATTGAAGTGCGCCCATCTGTCGTCTTTGATTACAGCGATGAAACTGCCGCGCCTAAAATGCGCCTTGCTGTTTTTGCAGAGACGCAAAGCGATGTCCGCCGTGTTGCGCATATTCGCATCTCATCAAAATTGAGCGGTTATGAATGGTTTGTAGAAAATGTGCAGATTGTCGGTTCTGACAATAGGCAGTGGGCAGGGTATGCCAATTTTGTATGCCCTTCATCCTATACAATACCGCAAGGCACGTATGCATTCATCTATACAGATGCAGCAGGCGAAAATGTTGAAAGCGCGTTTACTGTGTCGTATCCGCCTGCTTTAGTTTCATCAAACGTTGCTGTTGCTCGTGCACTTTTAGGGAGCGATGTGAATGAGCGTGTCGCAGTGTACGATGAAAACGAAACGCTCATCTATTGTGATGTACGCAAAGAGACCTGGAGCGATGATGACGCAATTTTTGCAGAGATGAAAGATGCATTTCAAATTCGAACGTGCATTTCTACACGAGACGATTCAGTTATATGCCTTATGCTTGTTCAAAAACAGAATTGACTGCATGTCGATAGGGGATTTCACGTGTCGGAAAAAAAATATGCATCTGATGTGAAAACATACGTTATTAGAATAGGGCGCATGACTGACGCGCAGAAAAAAAATTACACTGCGCTCTCTCCCGTGTGGTGCGTGCCGTATGAACACGCGTTGCTCGACTATGAAAAACTGTTCGGCAATAAAAATCCCGTTGTCATTGAAATAGGATTTGGCATGGGAGCCGCTACGGCGATTATCGCTTCTCAAAACCCAGATGTAAATTATATAGGCATTGAAGTGCACAAGCCGGGTGTGGGAAAATTGCTTGGCGAAATTGCTGCGCAAAACCTTACGAACATACGCATAATTGAGCACGATGCGCTTGAAGTGCTTTCTCATATGATTGCAAACAATTCAGTTGCGGCATTTCACGTTTTTTTTCCTGACCCGTGGCCTAAAAAGCGGCATCACAAGCGACGGCTTGTGCAGCGCCCGCGCACAGAACTCTTTGCGTCTAAACTTGCTTTAGGCGGCTATTTTTATATGGCAACAGATTGGGAAGCGTATGCCGAGAGCGCGCTTGCAGAACTTTGTGCAACGCAAAATCTTTCCAACAAGTATGACGGATTTGCAAGCGCACAAGCGTGGCGGCCCCGCACAAAATTTGAGGAGCGCGGCATAAACGAGGATCGCGTTATTCGCGAGTTGTATTTTGTAAAAAAATAATAAGCGCTTGCGAAAGCCGTCTGGTTTTTGCGGGCAGTTCGTAATATGGCGGAGAACATATGGCAGATTTATTTGATGTGGCGCAATCGGCAAAACAGAGCGAAAAAGCAAAGCGAATCAAAGAGCTGGAGACGCTTGTAAAAAAATATCAAGACTCATACTATAACGGTGAAAGTGAAATAAGCGATGCAGAATTTGACGCGCTGTGGGACGAATTAAAATTGCTTGACCCTACAAACGCGGTGCTGCACAAAATTGGCGCGGATTCAGGCAATTTTGAAAAAGTGCGCCACATCATGCCGATGGGAAGCCAGGAGAAGGCTGCCGACCCGAACCAATTTCGCGGCTGGGCGCAAAAGCATGCGTACAGTGAATATTTTGTTGAATACAAGCTCGACGGCGCATCTCTTGAGTTGCAGTATGAGAAAGGCAAACTTGCTTGTGCTGTGACGCGCGGCGACGGCATAACGGGCGATGACATTTCAGCAAATGCAAAAAAGATGGGTGGCGTGCTGCACGAGCTTGCCGGCAGTTCGTTTACAGGCGGTGTACGTGGCGAAGTTATTATGACGCACGAGGTGCACAAGAAAAAGTACAGCGACAAAGCAAACTGCCGCAATGCTGCGAACGGCATTATGAAGCGAAAGGACGGCAAGGGAAGCGACGATCTTATGCTCATAGCGTATGATGCTTGGTCAGTTGACGACACGCCGCCTTTTAGCGATGAAGAAGAAAAAATTGCCTGGCTTTCGTCGTGCGGCTTTACTGTTGTGCCGCTTAAAATATGCAAGAGCGTCGATGACGTCATTGTATATCGTGCGTCTGTCATGGAAAAACGCAAAACGCTTGGCTACGACATTGACGGACTTGTCGTGAAAGAGCGCACCATAAACCGCGAAGACGCATTGCGCGCGCGTCCCGACAGGCAGATTGCATTCAAGTTCAGTCTTGAAGAAGCTGTTTCCGTGCTACGCTCTGTTGAATGGAGCAAAAGCGGCGGCACATACACGCCTGTTGCAATTTTTGATGCGGTGGAACTTGCAGGCACTACAGTGCAGCGCGCGAGCCTTGCAAACCCCGACACTATGCGCTCGCTTGGTGTTGCACTCGGAAGCTCTATTGTTGTTGTGAAGCGCGGCGAAATCATCCCGAAGATTGAAAGCGTTGTACCGTCTGACAACAAAACAACGCCGATTGCGTTTCCCAAAACGTGTGAAACATGCGGCACGCCGCTCGTCGACGAAGGCTCGCGCCTTTTTTGCCCAAACAAATTGTGCAAAAAGCGCGTGCTCCATCAGCTTTTAAAATGGGTGCGCACTGTTGACATACGCGATTTGGGAGAAACGCTTGTTACAGCTCTTTTTGACGCAGGAAAAATTGCGTCAATTACAGACATCTATTCGCTTACACAAGAAACGCTCACGCCGTTTTTTTTGAACGAAGAGAGCATTGCCGCAGAAAAGCGCTCGCTTGGAGCTGCAAAAGTTGCAGCTTCGATTGCAAATCATCGCCACATGAATCTTGCAGTTTTCGTTGCAGGCTTTGACATAGAAGGCATTGGCGAAACAATGGCGGAAAAACTTGTCGCGTCAGGATTTGACACGCTTGAAAAAATGCTTGCAGCAACACGAGAGCAGTTTGCCGCCGTTTACGGTTTTGCAGAAAAAATGGCGCATATTGCAGTCGAAGGGATTGCGGAGAACGCGGCGGAAATGCGCGCGCTTGTCAAGTCCGGCACCATAACGCTTGAGCTGCAATCAAGCGGTGCATTTGCAGGAAAATCATTTTGCTTTACCGGTGAGCTTTTGACGATGAAGCGGGCTGACGCGGAGCAGCTTGTGAAAAAAAATGGCGGCACATGCAAATCTTCTGTTACAAAAGATTTGTCGTATCTTGTTACGAATGACAAAACGAGCGGTTCATCAAAAAATGTGAAAGCTGCAAAGCTCGGCATTCCCGTCATTGATGAAAACGAATTTATAAAATTGGCGAACACGTAATAAAGGCGCATATGGCTAAACGTGCATCTATACGTCATTTTATTTTTACTATAATTTTTACGCTGTTGTTTGCGTGTTTTATTATTTTTGCGCTTTCATTTGCGCAATGTTTTGGCGCGGCAGCACGCATTCCTCATATAGAAAACTATGAAATAATCCGAATTCTTATTTATGGAGCAAGCGCCTCTGAAGGCGGCGAAACGATAAGCGCAGTCATTTCTCTGCTTGACACAAGTGGAAACGAATGCGCAGCAATTGAACGTTCGTGGCGAGGTTCATCGCTTGCAATTGATTTTAAAAGCGCTGAATTTTCAAAAAAGAAATTACTATTTCCGTATATGATTTATGGGCGTACAACAATATTGCCACAGCGTACTTTTGCAAAAGCGGGAACAAAACTTCCGCAGTATTATGGCGAGCACGGGAAATGCTTGCTTTTAGGAGCGGGTTCTACTTTTGAAGACAGGCGCAATTTGCATACGCTCTTGCGTTTTGCATTGAATCCTGCCGCTCGTTTTGCAGCGGGATTTTCTCGCACGTATACAGTTGATTTATCTCGTTGCGCGACAGGCGTATACTACAGCATCACGACCGGCACAGACGGAACGATTGAGTTGCGGCGGGAATAGCGCTGCTAATTTTCCGGCTTTGTGTATGCGTAGTCGCCAGTAAAAAAATCAGGCGAAACAGCGCACTTATTGAGCCGCACTTCCCAATGCAAATGCGGTCCTGTCGCAAGTCCCGTTGCTCCTGAAAGCCCAATCCTATCTCCTTGCTTTACAATTTGTCCTTCTTTTACGTTGAGTACGCTCATGTGATAGTACAAGCTGTATAATCCCGGTGCGTGCTCAATGACGACGCTCCAACCCGTTGAGATTCTGTTTTCAGCAAGCACAACGCGCCCGTCTGCGCATGAAGAAACAACAGTGCCTTCTGGAACGCCGTAGTCGATTCCATAGTGCTCGCTTGTTGCAGTTCGTCCGCTTGAGTACGCGTATATGCGTCTGTCGCCGAAAAACGATGTACGTCGCGTGTCAGGCGCAACAGGCGGCATGAACGGCTTTATCGTGTATATGTTTGCTGCGTTTACTGTGGCGAGCACGTTGTTGAGCCTGTCTATCTGTGCAATGCGCTCTGAGCTTGTGTCTGTGCGAATGGCTGTGTTGCGTTCATTGAGCGGAATGGTTTCTTTAATAAAATCTTTTGCGAGCACTGAAACAGGCAACGTGAATTTCTCCGGCTCTGAACCGAATGCTGTATAGATGACTTTGAGCGTGTAGTCGCCTTCTGAAAGCCACGTTGAAAGCGGAACATATGCGAGCATCTCCTGCACGCTCTGCCGTTTCGTCTTTTGATTTGCAGCAAAAAATTGTGCTGTCTCAATACGCTTTGTTTCGTTATGCAATTCTGCAACAGCTACAGTGTCTTTTAGCGCGCGCTTTTTGTCGAGAGAGCGGAGCGTCATGCGCACGATGAGCGCATCTCCTTGTTGCGCAGATGCATTGTATTCGACGTTTAAAGTACATGTCGTTCCTTTAAACGTCGCAAGCGAAGCTGCCGCGACATGCGTTGCCGCGAGTGCGAGTGCGGCTATAATCAAAACATATTTTTTCATTGCTCATTGCTCCTTGTATTTAAGAATTGCTTGTTTTAATATCGGCAAGAATCATCTGCGGAGTTGAGATGCCGTTGAACGTGTTTCTATTTATCGAATACACTATGTCGAGCGAGTCGCCTTTGTTGAAATCGCGTCCGAGCCGCTCGCCTTCGCCCCAGAAAATCGCAGGAAATTTATACTTTCCGCAGTCGAACGTGATTTTCAAATGCTGCCGCTCGCTTTTGCCCATTGTTATTGCGTCGAGTACGCGGAGCGATTTTGACAAAAACGTGATTTCACGGTTTCCTTCGCCAAACGGCTCAAACGAATCAATTGTGGAAAGGATGTCGGGCGTAAGATACTTTTGCGGCAGCTCTGCGTCTATTTCAAGTGCGTTAGATTCTTCTGCAAGCGTGATTGATTTTGCAAGCGTCTGCAATTTTTCAATGAACGCATCAAGTTTTGTACGTTCAAATGAAAATCCTGCGGCGTAGTTGTGGCCGCCGTGATTGATAAAAAAATCGCCAAAGCTGTCGAGAAATTCTGTTGCATTGAGTCCGCGCGAGCTGCGCATTGAGCCTACTGCTGTGTTGCCGTCGATAAACGTAACGATAATGGCAGGCACGCTGTATTTGTTCATAAAGCGCGAGGCGAGAATGCCTGTTACGCCTTTGTTTACCCGCTCATCTATGACGACGCACAGCTTTTTCTCATACTGTAAAAAACTCTCTTCTGCTTGACTCATTGTGACAGACGACGCGTCTTGCACAAGCTGCTTGCGCTTTTCGTTGAGCGCAATAATCTCCTCTGCAAATTTTTCGCGCTCGTCACCATGTTCCGAGATGAGCATGGCAAGCGCAATGTCTGAGCGTCCAACTCTTCCCGCTGCGTTGAGCGATGGAATGACTGTCCAGGACAAATCTGTCGAGCTGATTTTTTTACCTGTCATGTTGAGACGCGAAAACAATTCAGCAAGCCCGTGCCGCAGTTTTCCGCTGTTGATAGATGCAAGTCCCTGCCGCACGAGAATCCTGTTTTCATCTTTAAGCGGCATGATGTCTGCGAGCGCTGCAAGCATGACGAGCTGCAAATCATCCTGCTCGCTTTCAAGCTTTTGCTTTGTTGCAATCTTTTTTTCTGCGAACGTCACGAACACATTGTAAAAACCTTCAAGCTCTGTTGCAGGCGTTTCGCTGTATTTTGCAATTTTAGACATGTCTTTTACGGCAAGCAGGTTTGCGTTTTCCAGTTGCGGAATCATCGCTGCAATTTGCGGGCGGAAATCAATTACGTTGAACTCAACGCCACTTCCAAAAATTGCTGCAAGCTGTTTTTTTACCGTGCGCTCGTTCCATACAAAAATCTGCTGTCCTGAAAGAAATGCAGGCAGCTTTGTCTGTGCAATTGAAGCAGTGCCGTCTGGTATGTATTCAGAGAGGGAGGCAGTTGCAACGAGGTTGTGCACTTTCATGCACTCAATGATGCAGCCATTTCTTTCCGCAGGGCGCACGTTGAGCAGCGACACATCTTCTTTGTATAGGTCAGTTTCGCTGAATCGGAGTGCAGAGACGAGCTTGAATGATACTGCCGCGCCTGAAATGTCTTTGAACGGGTAGCCTGAGTTTTCAAGTTTTGGGTCAAGGATGGTGAATGCGTCGGGAAGCGTTTCAGGCGGATTGTGGTGGTCTGTGATGATTACGTCTATGCCAAGCTCGTTTGCGTGTGCAACTTCCTGCACATTAGAAATGCCGCAGTCAACAGTGATGATGAGCGTTCCGTACTGCTTTGCAAAGTCGTCTACAGCTTCCATTGAAAGTCCGTATGTGTCGTCGCCGACGGGAAGCCGCCACGACACGTCGTATCCGTTTTGCGCAAGGTATGTATAGAGGATTGCGGCGCCCGATACGCCGTCAACATCTCTGTCGCCAAAAATTAATATTTTTTCCGCTTCGTCTTTTGCATTTTTTATGCGGTCAACAGCGTCTTCCATGTTGCAAAACAAAAACGGATTATGCAGAAAGCGAACGTCGTTTTCCCGAAAATAGAGCACATCGCTTCCCGCTGTGATTCCGCGCCGCGCCATAATTGAAGCGGTGAGTGCGTCAACGCCGTATGTGTCGCAGAGAAATTGTATTGATTCCCGCGAAACGTCTTTTTTATGCCATTCTTTCACGTATGCACCGAAGCTGTCTAAAAAAATCAAATGCGGTGATTTAGCTTGCCGAAACTACCGCATATAGCGTGCATGGTCATTTTGACAAGCTCAATGACCATACGCTGTGAACTTAGCAGACAGCCCCATCTCCTTCTTATAATTTACTGATGTATCTCTTTGCAGATGAGCGGCGCCATGCGAGGCTTTTCATCTGAATAGGCAATTGCTTTTTCGAGCCGCTCGCATGCGGGGGCAAGGCACGCATCGTCTTTGCCGTACACATCCATGATGATGTCGCCCTCGTGCACTGCGCTTCCGCTCGTGGCGTGCAGTATGAATCCTGCATCTGGGCACACAGCGTCTGTCGTCTTGTTCCTGCCAACTCCCAAATCGACGCCTGCAAGCCCTATTTGAAGCGCGTCAAGAAAAATGTAGCCGTTGCGCGCTGCTTTTACGACAGCGTGATGTTTTGAGCGTCGCTTTCCAATTTGCGCCATGAGCGCGTCAGGATCGCCGCCTTGCTCTTTAACATTTTCAAGGAACTTTTTGAGCGCCGCTCCCGACTTTACTGCTGTCGTACACTGTGCAAGCGCCTCGTCTTTTGACGACGCTTTTCCGCCGAGCAGCACCATTTCGGAAGCAAGCGCATATGTTTCTTCCATTACGTCGGCAGGTCCATTATTTTGCAAACATTCAATCGTTTCTTCAATTTCTAAAAAATTGCCAATTTTTATGCCGAGCGGCGTGTCCATGTTTGTGAGCAATGCGGATGCCTTTTTTCCCATTGCGGCGGCAGTTTTTACAAGCGAAAGGGCAAGCGTTTCTGCATCTGCAATAGATTTCATAAATGCGCCGCTGCCGCATTTTACGTCGAACACGAGCGCATCGCTTCCTTCTGCAACTTTTTTCGAGAGAATGCTCGCAGTGATGAGCGGCACTGATTCAACTGTTCCCGTTACGTCGCGGAGCGCGTAGAGCAGGCGGTCAGCAGGCACAATCTCTTTTGTTTGCCCAGTCATTGCAAATCCTGTTTTTGCAATGATTTTTTTGAATTCGCCCTCTGTCAATCCCACACGGTAGTTTTCGATAGATTCAAGCTTGTCGAGCGTGCCGCCTGTGTGACCGAGCGCGCGTCCGCTCATCATGGGCACTTGCACGCCGCAGCACGCTACAATTGGTGCAAGCGGCAGCGATATTTTATCACCGACGCCTCCTGTTGAATGTTTGTCTACAAACGGTCCTGAAAGCCCCGACAAATCAATGACGCTGCCTGAATGAAGCATGACATCTGTGAGCCAGCCTGTTTCCTCAAATGTCATGCCGTTGAAATACACTGCCATGAGCCATGCAGAAATTTGATAATCGGGAATTGTTCCTGCAACATAGCCATCGATGAAATATTGTATTTCTTCTTTTGTAAGCGTTGTACTTCCAGTTAACTGCTGTGCGCCGTTTTCATCGCGCACGAATGTTCCTCGTTTCTTTGTGATGATGTCTGTAGGTCTCATACTATGCCTGCTCCTGTTTCAAGCGTTTTTAATTTTGTGCCTGCAGCTTGCTCTGCAAGAAAAAATACAAGATGCTTTATGTCGTGCAAGGCGCTTTCATCAAGCGGCAACGCACGCGATTGTGCGGGAGCACGTTTTGCAACAGCGTCGAGGTACTGAACTGCTTCTGCACTAAGTATGAATCGATATGCTTCCTGCTTTTGAAGCGCGCCATGTGCAATCAAGCGTTCTGCACATGCGTGGCACAAAAAAACATTTTCACCTGGCTCATATACTACTGCATTTTGCGCATTATTTCCAGTGAGCAATTTTCCGCATGCCGCACACGATGACGCATCAGGTTGTACGCCCAGTAGCGCAAGGTAGCGCCACAAAAAACGTGCAAGCCCCGCGCTGCATTGAGTGTCGGGCGCAATTTCAAGCCCGTCGAAAAATCCTGACGCAAGCTGCCAACACGTTTCAAAACTGCCTGCGCATTTTGTTCTGAGTATCAATTCAGCAGCGAGCGAAGCTGCATACATTTTGTGCAAATTTTCACGGAACGACAGATGATACTTGTGCACGTCAAAGTCGGAGAGTTTTACGTTGCGCTCCAGCACGTCTCGTTCCTTGCAGTACAAATATGCCGTTCCACTGTTCCATTGAGCTGCGAGCGAGCGCAACTTGCTCTTCGGCCCGCCATACATGGTAGCGTATACAATGCCGTTTTCTTTTGTTAAAAAACATACGGAGCTGTTGTTTTCGCCAAGCGGCTTTACTGAAAAGATTATTGCTTGCGTGACATAGTTCCGCGACATAGCTGTATGATACATGATTTTTTAGGATTGTACTATAGAGCCTCTTGTTGCAGGAGATAAAGGCGACGCATACAGCTGTTGCAAAATAGCGCGCACAACATGCCATTGACTCATCGTATGAGCGACAAGCGAAAACACCACCATATACGCGCAGCAATTTTTTTCAAGGAGCAAAGGCTTTGAATAGCCGCCCTTCCGCCGCTTGCTCACGCGCGGTCGCACGCGACGAAAGAGCGTTTTGCGAGATGATGGTTTTTATGGGAGGATTTTTTTCAACCCAAAATAATGTATTCTGAAATTGTTCAATCTCCATAATTTTATTTTGATGAAAAAGACCATTTCATGAAGGAACAGGACTTCAGAAAGAGATAGAGAGCAAAACAGAAATCGACTGCAAGGTTTACGACCTTTACGGGTTAATCAACGAGGAGATTGAATTTATCGAGCAAAATAAACTATAGTCTTTCGCCCATTAAAAAGTTTATTATTCCCATAATCGTAAAGCCTTGTTCAGTCGTTTGAGGCGCTTTCTTTCCACCGACAAGTACGATTTTTCTGAACGAATCAGTTATGTGTAAAAATGGCCTAAGCTCGATAGCGGCTTTTTCTTCGTCTGCCATAGTCAATGCCGATTGAATGTAAAGCCGTTCCTGTGCCTTGTTTGCCACAAAATCAATTTCAAGTTGCTTTTTTTGACCGCTTCCTTTTTTGTTCGTTTCATATATTCCAACTACTCCCACATCAACATCATAACCGCGGATTTTCAATTCATTAAAAATGATATTTTCCATAAGATGCGGTTCTTCAATTTGACGGAAATTCAAAAGTGCATTTCGTAATCCTATATCTACAAAATAGTATTTGAGTGGGGTAGAAATATATTTTCGCCCCTTTATGTCAAATCTTTTTGCACTGTCAATCAGAAATGCGGCTTGTAATGCATTTATATACGAGGCGATTGTATTTACACTAACAGTCTGTTTTTTTACTGAAAGAAAAGTATTTTGTATATTTAGACTATTCGTAAGGGAACCAACAGATGAAGCAAGAATATTCAACAAATCAGAAATATTTTCCTCGTTTTTGAATTTATTTCGTTCAATGACATCTTTTATATAGGTTTCTGTAAAAAGATT
>JAFSRD010000040.1 GCA_017446265.1 Treponema sp. | reverse complement strand
GCAAAAATATAAAATTGACACAAGTTAAAATGCACAGTTTGTAATTATGTTTGATTTTAAAACAAATTTTTAAAGGAGGATAAAAATGGCAGACATGAACATGGTTGCATTGACAGGACGGCTTACGTCAGATGCAAAAATAAAAAAAAGCGGCGAACTTTCGGTCATAGAATGTGAGGGAAGTTAATGCTGTTTTCAATGGAAACGAATAGAAAAGCAATGTAATAGATTTGAGTGATATGTTTTTTAGGGAGGATAGCAAAAAGTCACTTTTGTGATTTTTCGATACTGCTCTAACATTTTCTGCAATTTTATGCTATAATGATATTATGCCTGTTGCAACTCAAAGAAAAGAATTTCGGAAAAAATATCACATAGCGCTCACAATATCAGAAGCAATTCGACAGGGTAAATGGCTTGATGTTCAGTATTGCAACAATAAAAATCAGAATAGACAATTTTTGTTCGCTGTAAAAGACATCGATTGGAATCAATATAAACTTATGGGCGATTTATTTAATCCGATGTTGGAGCAAGAACTGTATCCATTTTTGGCGAATAAGTTTATTGATTTTACACGGTTAAAATATGCCAGAGTAATGCCAGACATTTCGTATGAGGTTCCGGAATCGTTATTAAAAAAACTGGAGCGTGCAGAAGAGACAGAAGATTTTTTGCAATTCAATGAGCAGCATCATTCACTCCTTGCATTTCTTGAACAATGCATTCAATTTGACATTGACCCAACAGTAAAAAAAATTACGATGATTGAAGGTCTTGATGCAAACACGCTTGTTGCAAAAGAAAACACGCCGCTTACAAAAGAGCAGTGTAAAAAGCTTGCAATTGATTTACGAAATTGGCAAGAAGAAGAAAGAAGATGCAACCGCATTGTAAGACTTGCGTTAAACATTTTATCAATCAAAAGATATGGGAAAAATATTCCAATCATATACAAAGAAGTGTTGCTTCATATTAATGAAGACGAACAATTTTTAGTTGTTGGAAAAGGGCTTCAATTTTCAAAATCGTATCTTTTAGGAAAAGGGAGCGATTCATTTTTTTTAAGAGGGTTTGATTATAATCCAGAAGAATTTTTGGCGATGTATGAGTCTAATCGTGATTCATACATCGAAGAAATTAGAAAAAATTTGTGTTCTGCAGAAATCATAAATACGAATCCAGAGTTTATGCAACTGTCTGGAAATTTCAATGTGCGCTTTAACCGTGTTAAAAATAGTGTAATCAACATGATAAAAAATAAGACGCTCACAGTTCCACTTAAAGCCTTTCTTGGCATGAATGCTGTTCAGCAAGGAAGAAAGCGAAACGCAACTGTTGTAACGTATGACAATAAAGTGAACATAGACCAAGTGCATGTCGTGTTTAATGCTCTTCGAGAAAACATAACGTATGTTGAAGGTCCTCCTGGAACGGGCAAGACGCAAACTATTTTAAATGTAATATTTTCACTTTTTTTTGATGGACGGAATTGCCTTGTGTGTTCTAATAATAATGCTCCCATCGAAGGAATTATTGAAAAACTTGTGAATGATTTGCCAAAGTGCAATAATCAAGAAATTTTGTTTCCAATATTAAGAATTGGCAGCAGTACAAAGACTTCGGAGCGTGAAAATATTTTGCAGGAAACTATTTCTCGTGCCAAATATCTTTATGAAAATGCAATCAAAAAAAGTAAACCGTATGATAGCAAAACAACAGAACAAAATGAACTTGTTAGAAAAAACACAAAGGCGCTTTCAGACAGTCTTTCGTTGTATGAACAAAAGCAACAACTTTCCAAACGAAAAGAAACATTAGAAAATTGGAAGCAATATATTGATTCGTCCAATAAATTTTTTACTGTGTTACATAACGAAATCAAAAAAGTGGAAAATGAAATCGCAGCGTTGCCAAATCTTACGAATGAAGATATTCAAAAATTATGTATAGCAGGTTTGGAAGATAAAAATTTCATAAACTTTTTGTACTACCATTCAATTAAACTTTTGCAAAAATTACAAGGCGATGAATATAAACCTTTCATAGAAATTTTGTATGAAGAGAATAAACAGAAAGCAGTTCAAGATTTTAAGAAATATCTTTCTAATGATAAAAATATTTCACTGCTCATAAAAGTGTTTCCTGTTTGGTTTTCAACAAATATTTCTTCAGAAAAAATTGGAAGCGCCATTCCGCATTTTGATATGTGCATTATGGACGAAAGCGGGCAGTGTGATATTGCTCGTTCGCTCATTCCAATTATTCGTGCAGAGCGTCTTTTACTCGTTGGCGATACAAATCAACTAAAGCCAGTTGTTTTGCTCGATGAAAAAAAGCAAAAAATTTTTCAAAAAGCACTGCATATAAAAAATCCCCACATATATGATTATGTGCATGGTTCAATTTTATCTCTTATGCAACAATCCGATTCAATTTCAAAAAAAATTTTGTTAAGGTATCACTATCGGTGTGCTCCAGAAATCATTCAGTTTTCAAATTCATATTATTATGACAATCGATTGCATATTGAAAACAAATTGCATGGCAACGTTTCTTTGTTTGATGTTGTAAATCACCAAGGAGACAAAAAAAATTCTTATGAAGAAGAGTGCAGCACAATTATTCATGTTCTCAAAAATGATGAATACAAAAACAAAAAAATAGCAATTATAACTCCGTTTGTAAATCAAGCAAATCTTATAAATAAAAAATTGCAAGAAGAAAAAATGACAAATGTATTTGCAAGCACAATTCATAAGGTGCAAGGTTCTGAATACGATGTAATTTTTTTATCGTTTGCACTTGCACAAACAACTAGCAGCAAAACTTTTGATTGGGTAAAAGACAACAAAGAGATTACGAATGTTGCCGTAACTCGCGCAAAAAAAGAATTGCTCATCTGTGCAGATAAAAACGCCATTCATTTACTTTCAAAAAATACAGAGAATGCTGTAAAAGAATTAATAACATATGCAGAAAGCGTTCAGTATAATAAATCTTATACTGTTGCTTCTCCAAAGCAAAAGCCAAATTTATCAAATAACTCTGAATACGAAAAACAATTTTTCAAAACGCTTTCGCAAGTTTTATCTGTTGTTGGTGGTTTTAGAGTTGAACGAAATGTTCCCATGAAAAAAGTTTTTCCGAGTCATGAAACTATGTTTAAAAGTTATTATGAAAAAAGTGAATTTGATGTTGTGCTTTGGAGACTTGGTGACAACTACAAAAGACCGCTGCTTGTTATTGAACTAGATGGGGAAGAGCATTATGTAAGCAGTGCAACAAGAGAGCGTGATAATAAAAAAGAATTGCTTTGCAAAGAACAGGGAATACATTTATTCAGATTGCCAAATTCGTTTGCATCGCATTATATGTTTGTTAAGGAATATATTGCAAATATGAGTGAAAACTCTTTGCAGGGGCAGTTGCTTTAGGACCATTTTAATACAGGTTTGCAAGGAAAAAAGCGTGCACATGTATATATGTTTTACAAAATATAATGCATAATGTAGGCGCTCCATCTGGTTTGCACTGCGTCTAACCGCAACAACAACTCGTCGAACAAGTGCAAGAACAAGTTGGGCATTTGCCGTGTTCAATTTGTTCTAATGATTTTTTCTGAAAATGCTTTGATTTTTTTTACGGCTTCTTCTGGTTTTTGCGCAGGATTCACAAAAGAGGCGTTTCCTTCAACGTTGCCTCCTTTTTGGGAAATAGAGTTGCATATCATGTCAATACACTTTTCCGCATTGCCTCCAGCACTTGATGCAAACACAAAAACCTTCTTTCCATGTAAATCAACTTTGTCTAAAAAGGAACTCATTGGAGCGGCAGGCTTGCTTGCCCATACAGGACAGCCGAGCACAACTTTGGAATACGTTGCCAAATCAGGCAGGTTGCCTTTCAACTCAGGCTTGAGTCCGAATGTAACGTCACGCCCGCCGTGTAAAAATTTTGCAAGCCCTCTTTTTGCATATTCTTTTACCGTTTCAATTTGATATACATCTGCCCCGCATTCCTTTGCCACAGCGCGCGCCACAAAATCAACATTTCCCTCAAGTGAATAATACACAATCAGCGTGTCAGACATGGTTCCTCCAAATTTATTCTTTAATTGAAAGTACTGCTGTTACATTTCCTGTGCCAAGAATCGATTTGAGTTCATTCTTTGAAACATTGTCAATTTTTCCAAGCGGAGTAAAATTCCACGAGTTTTTGTCGTAGTATATTACAAAAGATTTTCCAAGATAAAGAATCAAATCGCCTGCGTCTGTGTCAGTTGGCGTGTCATTTCGAGGCAGTGTTTTTGGCAATTCGCCGACTTTCTCAAAATTGCTATAGTCGTGCATGTTGATTGTAACATCGCCTGCTTGTATCAATGCAACAAGTGCACGTGAAGAAGAATTGTCATAGAGTGTTGCAGAAAGCAGGTGCGTGCTCTTGCCGTTGTTGATTTTTATGTTCAGTTTCACAGAAAGGTTTCCTTTTGAAGATTTGTTTGAAATTGTGACGTTATTGGTGCCAAACGCACAGACATGTGATGCGAGTAAGAGTATCATATAAAAAAGAAAAAATCGCTTCATAATTTACATATTTTATCCTACTTAAAATTTTTTGTAAAGAATTGTGCTGTGTGTGCGGTGTTTTGGGTACGGCATTTCTAAAATAAAAGTTTCAGTTTTAGAAATGCCGTAAAGTAGTATTTTTGCTCTCTTATATTGTGCCGTCCCACGTACTTACGTTTGTCGATTTTGCTTCGTCTTCATCAAACCAGTGCGTTGTAACAACTTTGCTTTCTGTAAAGAAGCGGAAGCCGTCTTTGCCGAGCACATGCAGGTCGCCGAAGAACGATTTTTTGTGTCCCGTAAACGCGAAATATCCTACGGGTACGGGAATGCCCACATTGACGCCCACCATGCCGCCGTCCGTGCGGCGTATGAACTCGCGTGCAAAGTAACCGTTCTGCGTAAAGATGACGGAGCCGTTTGCAAATTGATTTGCATTCATGAGCGCAAGCCCCTCTTCAAATGTCTTTACACGCTTGATGCAGAGAACAGGACCGAATATCTCTCTGTCGCCTATTGTCATGTCGGGCGTTACGCAGTCAAAAATTGTGGGACCGAGATAGAAGCCGCTTTCGTATCCTGCGACTGTTGCAGTGCGCCCGTCAAGTACGAGCTGCGCTCCTTCATCTATGCCTTTTTGAATCCATGCGAGGATTGATTTTTTATGCGCTTCGTTTATGACAGGTCCAAGCGTTGTCGCTTTGTCATATGCAGGTCCTATTTTGATTGCTTTTGCCTGCTGCACGATTTCTGCTACGAGTGCATCAGCAATTGCTTCTTCAACGACGACTACGGGAAGCGCCATGCAGCGTTCTCCTGCACAGCCAAAAGCAGCGTTGATGATTCCTGCGGCAGTGCGCTCAATCGGTGCGTCACGCATGACAAGCGCATGATTTTTTGCTTCGCACAGTGCCTGCACTCGTTTGCCGTGTGCAGCTGCTGTCGCGTAGACGTGCAGTCCCACTTCTGTCGAGCCGACAAATGTAACTGCCTGCACGTCGGGGTGCGTCAAAAGAATTTCTGCTTCATTGCGCGAGCAGGTAACAATGTTGAGCACTCCATCGGGAAGTCCTGCTTCTTTATACAGTTCTGCGAGCCGCAGTGCAGATTGTGATGTAAACGACGCTGCTTTCAGTACAATTGTATTTCCACAGGCAATGCAGATAGGCGTCATCCAGCCCATAGGGATCATAGCAGGGAAATTGAATGGAATAATGCCCGCGCAAACGCCAATCGGCACGCGGTACAGCACAGAGTCGTATCCGGACGAAGCATCCATGAGGCTTTCACCCATCATAAGCGAGGGAGCGGAAATCGCTTGCTCTGTGCCTTCTTTTGCTTTGAGCACATCGCCCTGTGCTTCGCTCCAACTTTTTCCGTTTTCAAGCGCCACAAGGTGTGTAAGCTCGTCCATATGTGCAACGATAAGCTCGCGCACGTTGTAGAGAATCTGAACGCGTTTTGCAACAGGCGTGGCAGCCCACGCAGGAAACGCTTTTTGTGCGCTCTCAATTGCTGCCGTAACTTCATCTTCTGTGCAGCGCGGCACTTTTGCGATGACTTCTCCCGTGCTGGGGTCGTATGCATCGCTGTATGAATTTGTTTTTGATGTAACAAATGCGCCATTGATAAACGGTTTAAGCGTTTTTACTTCATTCATATTGCTCCTCCTAATATGAGTATAAGTTGACAATATTATGATTATATTATGGTTTTTCTGAATTGTAAAGTGAAAAAAACAGGTGCGTGCTCCTGCTCTGTAAAGGATATGTTTGCTTTGCAAATAAAACTAACGTGCAACGATAATTTGCGAGCCGTGCTGTTCCATATATTGGCACACACTGTCTGACGGCGGAGCATCTGTTATGAGAGCGTCAATTTCATCCAACGTGCAGTATGTCATCAACGCGATAATGCCGTTTTTCGAGCTGTCAGCAAGCAAATAGGTGAGGCGGCTGCGTTGTACAACATATTGCTTGAGCGCAGTTTCTAATGGCGATGAATTAGTAACGCCAATTTTTATAGAAAATCCTGTTGTTGCCATGAACGCTTTGCTTATATTATAATTTTCAAGCACTTTCGCTGATTCTGCGCCTGAAAAAGACAGTGTATAGCGATTTAAGATGCCTGACAATGAAATGATTTTGATATTTTCATAGGGAATTGCTTGAATGATAATATCTAAATTATTCGTTAAAATAGTAATATTCTCCCTGTCTTTTATGGCTTTGAACATGTGGAGCGTCGTTGTACCAGAATCAATGAAGATGATGTCGCCGTCTTCCACAAATTGTGCTGCTTCCGATGCAATTCGCTCTTTTGCCGCCCTGTTTGCAATATTCCGTACGTCAAATGGCAGCAAGCCTTTTTGCTGTACTGTAATGCCGCCGTATATTTTTTTGAAATTATGGTCATGCAGCACTTCGTCAATATCGCGCCGTAACGTGCTCATCGATATGTTAAAGTTTTCGCAAAGTTGTGGCAATGTAACAGTTTTATGAAGGTAAATATAATTCTTTATTTCGTCTATTCGTTGTGATTTGATATACATATGCAATCCATAACTAGCTTCCCTATTGTAGCTTAAAACGAGATATATTGCAATTACTCGTTTACGAGCGGTACATGTGGAACTTCTGGCACAGGGATGTATTGATTGGTGCAAAACAGTTTCATCAGTTGTGATTATATTATGATAATTTTTTGATAAAATTTATTTACTTTTTCAAAAAAAAAGATTGACAAATGAATAAATTATGATACACTGTACATAATACTGATCGTTTATTTGAAAATAGCGCAGGAGCTGCTATGAACTATATTGAATTTGACAAAAACCGTGAATTTGATGTGATTGCACTTGGAAGGGCAGCTGTTGATTTTAACCCTGCCGACTATTACAAAACGCTCGTCGAAAGCGAGCAATTTATTAAATATCTTGGCGGTTCTCCAGCAAATATTGTGGTAGGGCTTTCGCGGCTTGGCAAAAAATGCGGTTTTTTAGGTTGTGTGTCTGACGACCGTTTTGGCGATTTTGTCATTGATTTTTTTAATAAAGAACATGTTGACACGACTCACATGGCGCGCGCAAAGCACGGTGAAAAAATCGGACTTACATTTACTGAAATATTGAGCGAAACTGAAAGCAGCATTCTCATGTATCGCGATGCAGTTGCAGATTTGCAACTTGATGTGGCTGATATTACAGAAGCGTACATTGCAAAAGCAAAGGCGCTGCTCATCTCTGGCACTGCTCTTGCTGCAAGCCCTTCGCGCGAAGCTGCGCTCAAAGCGTTGTGCCTTGCAAAAAAAACAGGCACTCCCGTCATATTTGATATTGATTACCGCCCGTACACATGGAAAAGCCTTGACGAAGTTGCTGTGTATTATGCAACTGTCGGCAGCGAAGCGAGTCTTATTCTTGGTTCACGTGAAGAATACGATTTGATGGAGCGTCTGATACAGCCCAACATGAATGATGAAGAGAGCGCATCGCTGTGGCATGGACGCTGCGCAAAAATTATTATCATCAAGCATGGAAAGGAAGGTTCTGACGCGTATGCTGCCGATGGCAAGAAATTCACGGTAAAGCCGTTTCCCATTAAAAAACTAAAGTCGTTTGGCGGTGGCGACGGATATGCGTCGGCATTTTTATACGGATTGCTTGAAGGGTTCGACATAGGAGAATGCCTTGAACTTGGAAGCGCGTCTGCGTCGCTGCTCGTTGCGGCTCATGGTTGCAGCGCATATATGCCGACTGTCGCACAGATTCGAGAATACATAGCGCAGTGCAAACGCGACTACGGTGAAATGGTAGTACGGGGGTGAATGATGAAAACAATTCGCATGACAATGGCACAGGCTGTCATCCGCTTTCTTGACAACCAGTATGTTTTGTTTGACGGTAATGAAACAAAATTTGTCGAAGGTGTTGCAACTATTTTTGGGCATGGCAATGTGCTCGGACTTGGACAGGCGCTCGGAGAAAATCCTGGTGCATTGCGCTATTTTCAGGGAAAAAATGAGCAAGGCATGGCGAACATGGCGATGGCATTTGCACGACAGAATAACCGTCGAAAAATAATTGCATGCTCTTCGTCTATAGGTCCTGGTGCAACGAATATGATAACTGCTGCTGCGTGCGCCACAGTGAACGCCATTCCGCTTTTACTGTTTCCGTCAGACACATTTGCATGCCGCCAGCCTGACCCTGTTCTACAGCAAGTGGAGCAGGAAACGAGCCTTGCACTTACAACGACAGATTCATTTCGTGCTGTATGCGCATATTGGGACAGAGTGCAGCGTCCTGAACAAATTATGAGCGCATTGATACAAGCTATGCGCGTGCTCACAGACCCTGCGAAGACGGGAGCTGTGTGCATTGCGCTGCCGCAAGACGTACAGGCGGAAAGCTACGACTATCCCGACTATTTTTTTCAAAAGCGCGTGCATCTTATTCCTCGTTGTGCGCCGACAGAAGAAGAGCTTTCTTGTGCAGAAAAAATTATTAAGAATGCAAAATATCCGCTGCTTATCTGCGGCGGCGGTGTAAAGTATTCGGAAGCAGGTGCGTCGCTTGAAAAATTGTGCACTGATTTTGCAATTCCGTTTGCAGAGACTCAGGCGGGAAAAAGCGCATGTAGCTCAAGCAGCGCCTATTGCGTGGGCGGCATAGGCACAACAGGCAATCTCGCTGCAAATATGCTTGCCGCACGCGCAGATGTTGTCATTGCAGTTGGGAGCCGTTTGTCAGATTTTACAACAGCATCAAAGTGGCTTTTTCAAAATCCCGAAGTGCAGTTTGTTTCGATAAATGTTTCGCGTTTTCATGCAATAAAGCTTGACAGTTGCAGCGTTGTCGCAGATGCGCGCACGGCTATTGAGTTGCTCTCTGTACGCCTCAAAAAAGCACAGTGGTCGTCGGCATATACAACAGAGATTGCAGATGCTCAAAATGCTTGGCGCAATGAAATGACGCGCCTTGCCGCATACCGTTACGATGAACATTTTATACCGCTTATTGCAGCTGGTACGAAAGAATGCATTCCAGATTTTGTCGAGCAGTTCGGCAGCACTATCACTCAAACGGCGGCAGTATGTTGCATCAGGAATGTGATTGCACGCGATGCAATTGTTGTCGGCGCTGCTGGCAGTTTGCCGGGCGACTTGCAGCGCATGTGGACAACCGATGTAAAAGATTCATACCACATGGAATACGGTTACTCGCTCATGGGCTACGAGATAGCAGGTGCGCTTGGCGCAAAACTTGCGCAGCCTGAACGAGAAGTGTATGCGCTGTGCGGTGATGGCAGCTTTTACATGCTCCATTCCGAATTATTAACAGCACTCCAAGAGCATGCAAAAATCAACATCTTGCTGTTTGACAACGCGAGTTTTGGCTGCATCAATAATCTTGAAATGGGAAACGGCGGCGAAAACATTGGCACGGAGTTCAGATACAGGAACGCAGACGGCACGCATTCAGGGCAGTTTATGCAGACAGATTTTGCAAAAATTGCAGAAGGCTATGGTGCAAAAAGCTACAGCGCAAAAACGCTAGAAGAACTTGAAGCCGCATTAGAAGACAGCAAACGGCAAACGCGTTCTACGCTTATCGACATAAAAGTGCTGCCGAAGACGATGACAGATGGCTACAATTCATGGTGGCATGTGGGTGTTGCAAGCACATCAAAAAGCGATGCTGTCGCAAAAGCATATGAAGCACAGCTTGCTCATAGAAATCAAGCGCGAAAATATTAATAATTTTTAATAAAAATAGGAGGCTGACGATATGCTTGACAGACAGAAGATAAAGCTTGCCATTGCACCTATTGCATGGACAAACGATGACATGCCCGATTTAGGCAAGGAAAACACGTTTGAGCAGTGTATAAGCGAAATGGCGCTTGCAGGATTCAGCGGTTCTGAAATTGGAAACAAATATCCGAAAGACGGCGCCGTGCTTAAAAAAGCGCTTGACATGCGTGGGCTGTGTATTTGCAATTGTTGGTTTTCGACATTTCTTATTTCAAAACGATTTGAAGAGACGGCAGACGCTTTTGACAAGCAGACAGATTTTCTTAAGTCGCTCGGAGCAGATGTCATAGGTGTGTCTGAACAGAGTTACAGCATACAGGGAAAAGCACAGCCTGTCTTTGAAGGCAAATATGTGATGAACGACAAAGAGTGGGATTTGCTTTGTGCAGGCCTCAATAAGCTCGGAGAGATTGCGCATAACAAAGGCATGAAGCTTACGTTTCATCATCACATGGGAACTGTCGTGCAGGATGAAAATGAAATTGACCGTATGATGCAGAATACGGATCCTGACCTTATGTTTCTTTTGTTTGACTCCGGTCATTTGAGTTATTGCGGCATAGATCCACAAAAAATTATTGAGCGATACAGTAAACGTATTGGGCACATTCACCTCAAAGATATTCGTGCCAACATCCTTGCACAAGTGCGTCCTCGCAAACTCAGCTTTCTTGATGCAGTGCGCGAAGGCGTGTTCACTGTTCCAGGCGACGGCAGCATTAACTTTGACCCCATTTTCAAATGCATTGAAACGTCTGGTTATGAAGGGTGGCTTGTTGTGGAGGCAGAGCAGGACCCTGCTCGAGCAAATCCGTTTGAGTATGCGAAAAAGGCGCGCGCGTTCATTCGTGAAAAAACAGGACTATAATTAATAATTTTTGGAGGAAAAGCATGGCAAAACTTCAAGTTGGAATTATAGGAATAGGCAGAATTGGCAAAGTTCATGTGCAGAGCATTTGCAATTATGTGCAGGATGCACAAGTAAAAATTGTTGCAGACCCGTTTATGAATGATGAAGCAGTTGCATGGCTAAAAAATTTTGGAATAACGAATACTACAAAAGATTATCATGATATTCTTACTGATTCTGAAATCGACGCTGTGTTGATTTGTTCATCAACAGATACCCATTCAAGCATCTCTGTTGAAGCGATAAATGCAGGCAAGCACGTGTTCTGCGAAAAGCCAATTGATCATGATATTGCAAAAATTGAGCGCGTGCGTGCTGCACTCACGGCTCGTCCGGTAACGTATCAAGTGGGATTCAACAGGCGGTTCGACCACAATTTTGCAGCTATGCGCTCTGCAATCGTTGAAGGAAAAATTGGCAAAATAGAAATCGTAAAAATTACGTCGCGCGACCCGTCACCGCCGGGGATTGAGTATGTAAAAGTTTCTGGCGGCATGTTCCTTGACATGACAATCCACGATTTTGACATGGTGCGCTTTTTGACGGGGAGTGAAGTTGAAGAAGTGTATGTGCAGTCTGCTGTCCTTGTTGATGATGCAATCGGTACGGCAGGAGACGTTGACACTGCAATCATCACTATGAAGCTTGCGAATGGCGCGCTTGCCGTTATCGATAATTCTCGCCGTTCAGCATACGGCTATGACCAGCGGGCAGAAGTATTCGGTGAAAAAGGCATGGTTGCAACAGGCAATGACACTGTTTCAAAATGTGCATTTTCTGGCGCTGACGGCGTTGTATACGAGAAACCGATGTATTTTTTCTTGGAGCGGTATATGCAGGCATACGCAAAAGAGATTACCGATTTTATTGATGCCGTTGTACATAACAAACCGTCTCCTGTAACGCTTATCGATGGACTGAATGCTGTGCTCATAGGAAAAGCAGCAGCACTTTCTGCAAAAGAGAAGCGACCCGTTCTCGTATCTGAAATTGTTAAATGAGGGATTGCTCTATGGATGAGATGTTCGGCACTCCACAATTTGATGAAGGCGGCGTGCAGCTTTTGACACGCGACACGAGCAGCATGATGATGAATATTGCTGTGTATAAATTTGCGCCGCACCAAGAGCGCGTGTTTATGTCAGAAGATGAAGAATGCGCGCTGTTGCTTATACAGGGCAATGTGCAGTTTGAGTGGGATGGACAGGTGCAGCGTGCTGTGCGCGGCAACTTTATTAACGACGGCGCATGGTGCCTTCATGTGTGCAAGGGCACTCGTGTAAAAATTACGGCAGAAACAGAGAGCGAAGTGCTCGTACAGGCGACAAAGAATAGCAGAGCATTTGATGCGACGCTGTATACACCTGAAAACTGCGGCGAGGAGACATTTGGCAAAAATCAATTTGACGGAAAAGCAGAGCGCACTGTTCGCACATTTTTTGATTATTCAAGCGCGCCGCATTCCAACATGGTCATTGGTGAAATTGTTGTGCCGCAAGGCGGATGGTCGAGTTATCCTCCGCATATGCATCCGCAGCCCGAAGTATATTACTACCGCTTTGAAAAGCCTCAGGGATTCGGCGCATGCTTTATAGGCGAGGACGTTTTTAAAATCCGCGACCGAAGCTATTGCGCAATACCGGGCGGAGTAACGCATCCTCAAGTGAATGCGCCCGGCTACCCTTTGTTCTATGTGTGGATGATTCGCCACTTTGATGATGCGCCGTGGAAAGACAGAATATTTGATAGCGAGCATACGTGGCTTCTTGAGCAATAGAATAGGAGGGAAAATATGGATGCTGTGTTGTTGCAGTTGGAAGGCATAGAAAAAGTTTTCCCTGGTGTTCGCGCCCTTGACAATGTGAATCTTTCAGTGAAGCGCGGCGAAGTACACGGTCTTATCGGTGAAAACGGGGCAGGGAAATCGACATTAATAAAAATTCTCACCGGCTATCACGATGCAACGAAAGGAAGGTTTTGGTACGATGGCACGGAAATAACGCACATGACCCCGCGCCATGCAATGGACGTGGGCATTGCGTGCATCTATCAAGAATTGAATTTATTTCCCGAGTTGTCTGTTGTGGAAAATATTTTTATTGGCCGCGAACTGTATGCGCTAAAAAATATGCGCATACTCGATAGAAAAAAAATGCTTGCCGAAACAATTGCGCTCTTAAAAGATATTGACCCCGACATGAATCCGAAAGCAAAAGTGAATGCGCTTGGCGTGGGGCAGCAGCAGATGGTTGAAATAGCGAAAGCTGTTCACGCAGGTGCAAAGCTTTTAATTATGGACGAGCCGACTGCGAGTTTGGGAAAAAATGAAAGCGAAAAACTATTTCAAATAATCAAGCGGCTAAAGGAAAAAGGCGTAACGATTATCTTTATCTCTCATCGACTTGATGAAGTGAAGCGCGTCTGCGACACGGTTACTGTTTTGCGAGACGGAAAAGTTATAGGCACAAGTCCTATTGCTGAATTAGAAATAGATGATTTTATCAAACTTATGGTTGGGCGCACCATACAGCAAAAATATCCAAAAATTGCAGTGCCCCTTGGTGCAGAGCTGTTTTCTGCGCAGGGAATACGTCGCGAGGGCGTGCTTCACGACATTTCGTTCTCCGTGCGTTCCGGTGAAATACTCGGTTTTTCAGGGCTTGTCGGTTCTGGTAGAACAGAGCTTGCGCGTGCAATTACCGGTGTAGACAAGCGTGATTCAGGTGCAATATGTATTGATGGAAAACAAGTGAACATCCGCACGCCGCGCGATTCAATACGAGCAGGCATTGCATTTTTGACAGAGGACAGGAAGCGGCAGGGGCTTGTACTCATCCAGACAGTTGAGTTCAACACAACGCTTGCATCGCTCAATCGTTACAAACAACGCGGTTTTTTGCAGCTTGGTCAAATGGCTAACAGCGCGGAACAGCATATAAAAGATTTGAATGTGCATCCAAAGAGCATACGGATTGTTGCGGGGCAGTTGAGCGGCGGCAATCAGCAGAAAGTTGTAATTGCAAAATGGCTGTTGTCGAAAGCAAAAGTGTTCATATTTGATGAGCCGACGCGCGGAATCGATGTGGGTGCAAAAGTCGAAGTGTATAACTTAATAAATGTGCTTGTCAAAAATGGCGCTGCCGTCATTATGATAAGTTCTGAAATGGAAGAGTGCATGGGCATGTCCGACCGCATTATCGTCATGCATGAAGGGCGCGTTACTGGTGAATTCAATCGCAACGAGTTCAGCCAAGAAAAGATAATGTATGCGCAATCGGGCATAGTGCAGTAGGAGACATTCATGAACAGCGGTTGTTGTCGTGGTTTATAAGGAGAAGCTATGAAAGAACTTCAGTGCGGCGTGATAGGGCTTGGACGGCTAGGCATGAAACATGCTCTTACGCTTGCAGGCATGTGCGGCGCAAAACTGTCTGCTGTATACGACACGCTTCCTGAACAATGTGCAAAATTGCAGGAGCGTGTTTCAGGAGTGCGCGTATGTACTGATTACCACGATATGTTTTCTGCAAAAGATGTTGATGCTGTTGTGATTGCTTCTCCAACATCGCTGCATGCAACTATGCTCATGGAGGCGATGGAAAGCGGCAAATTTATTTTTTGCGAAAAGCCGCTTACGCTTGATGCAGATGAAATGAACATGCTGCAAGCGACATATGAAAAGACTCACGCATTTGTGCAAGTTGGTTTTATGCGCCGCTTTGATGCTGCATATGTTGAAGCGAAACGACGCATAGATAGCGGCGAACTTGGAGAGCCTGTTTCCATGCGGTGCGTAAGCAGAGACCCTTCATGCCCGCCAATTGAATTTGCCAAGAAAAGCGGAGGGCTTGTGCTTGATTTATGCATTCACGACATAGATTTAACGCATTGGTTTTTGGGCAGCACTGTCGAGCGCGTGCATGCGCATGGCGGGGTGCTCATGTATCCAGAACTGGCAGCAATCGATGACATAGACCACGTGGATTTGGAACTGTGCTGTGAAAACGGTACGCTCGCTGCTATTGAAGGAAGCAGAAACTCCCATTATGGCTATGATGTGCGCACTGAAATAGTGTGTACAAAAGGGGCGGTGTTTATCGGCGCTGTGCAACAGGAGCAATGCCTTGTTATGACGGCGCATGGACAAAGCCAAAACACGGTGCAGAATTTTCTTGACAGATTTAACAATGCGTATGTGCGTGAGCTTGAATATTTCGTTGAAACTGCATGCGCAGGAACAAAGCCGTCTGTGTCTGTGTCTGAAGGGCTTGCAGCGGTGCGAGTTGCTACGGCTGCCAATGCATCATTGAAAACTGGTATGACGGTGAAATGTGTATGAAACAGTTTATTGCATGTTTGCAGCAATGCTGCGAATGATATATGGCTGTCGATTTTTTTGTAATATAGATGCCCTGCGTGCTGACGCAGAGCTTATAGAGGAGGATATGTTGTATGGCTGGGAAAGAGAAAAATGAAACAGTGATGAAAAGCCAGATAGTGATAGGTGCCGCCGTGCGGAAACATCTGTACAGTCTTGGAGTGCTTTTGAGTTTGTTTATTCTGTGCATCGTGTTGTCAATTTTATCTCCGCGTTTTTTAACACTTGGCAATCTTATGAATGTTGCTTCACAAGCTTCTGTCAACGCAATCATTTCAGTCGGAATGTTCCTTGCCATATTGACATCGGGCATTGACCTGTCTGTTGGTTCAACGCTTGCGCTTTCAACGATGCTCATGGGCGTGTTCTCAATCAAGATGCATATGAATCCATATGTTGCATTATTCGTAACGCTTGCAATCGGTGGATTGCTCGGTTTGATAAACGGTCTGTTGCTCACAAAACTGCACTTGCCGCATCCGTTCATCTCTACGCTCGGCATGAAGCAGATGGCGCGTGGACTTGCGCTCGTAGTAACAAGTGCCATGCCGATAAGCGGATTTGCAAAACCGATTCAGTTTTTAGGGGCGGGAAATGTTGGCAGCGTGCCGGTAAGTTTATTCCTCGTGCTCGTTGTATATGTTCTCATGTATCTGTTTTTAACAAGGACGGCGATTGGTCGTCATATTTATGCTGTGGGCGGCAATAAAGAAGCTGCCCGTTTAAGCGGCATAAATGTTCCTGCTGTGTTGAATCTCGTATATGCAATCAGCGGCATGACCGCAGCGCTTGCAGGCATTGTGCTCGTCGGACGTGTAAATGCTGCGTATCCTCTTGCAGGCACAGATTACGACACAGATGCTATAGCTGCTGTCATTATTGGTGGGGCAAGCTTTTTTGGCGGCATTGGAAATATCGGCAACACGATTATAGGCGTACTGCTCATAACAGTTTTGCGCAACGGATTAAATTTGCTCAACGTCGATTCTGCAATTCAAACATTTGCTATGGGCGCTGTTATTGTCGTTGCTGTGGCAGTTGATGTACTGCGTCAAAAAATGACGAGTAGATAAAATTACTAATCATGTTAACTCATGCTTTTATCAAGGAGGTTTAATATGAAAAAGCTGGTTAAAGCAGTGGTCGTGGGAATGATTGTTTCTGCTTTGTGCGGAAGCCTTTTCTCGTGCAAGAAAAAAGATGCAGGAACAGCTGGAAGCGATACTATCCGAGTCGCTATGGTGCTGAAGACGTTGAGCAGCCAGTATTGGCAACTTGTTGCAGCGGGTGCAAAAGATGCGGCAGCAAAAAACAATGTGGATTTAATTTTGCTCGGTCCGCCGTCTGAAGATGCTGTTGAACAGCAGGTGAACATGCTGCTCGATGTACTTACGCAGAATCCTGCTGTATTGTGCGTGAGCCCGTCGCAGCCGCCCACCGTTGTCAACGCGCTTAATCAGGCGAAGTCAAAAAATATTCCCGTTATTCTTGTTGACACGCCAATGCCTGACGGATACACAGATTACGCAACTTTTATTGGTACAACGAATAAAGTTGCAGGAAAGCAAGGTGGTGAGCTGCTCGTTAAAACACTTGCAGCAGGTTCAAATGTATTCCTTATTGAAGGTGCGCCTGGAAATCCTACGATGACAGACAGAGTTGACGGTGCTGAAGAAGTATTGCGTGCAGGCAATATGACTATCGTTGGACGGCAGCCGGCATACAGCGACAGAGAGCGCGCATACACAGTTACGCAGAATGCGTTGAAGGCAAATCCCAACATTGATGCAGTATTTGCTGGAAATGACGAAAGCGCGCTCGGTGCTTTACGTGCGTTGCAGCAGGCAGGAAAATCAAATACAAAAGTTATCGGTTTTGACGGCACAAGCGACGCGCTCAATTCGATTCTTGAAGACGGCATGTTTGCATCTATCGCACAAAAACCATACGATATGGGGCGCCTTGCAGTTGAAAAAGCGATTGAGCTTACAGCAGGAAAGACGATTGAAAAACGCATTGACAGTGGCACAGATGTTGTCACAAAAGAAAATGCGCAGACACTGCTTGATTTTGTTTCAAGTGTCGGAAAATAATTATCGAGGTGTATGCTGCTTCTGTACCGGAATTTTGACGCCACAAACCTACACATGAATAAAAATAACCGAAAGGACGCAACCTTTCAAAAGGTTTCTTCCTTTCGGGCTTTTCTTTTTCCAAATTTTTTGCTGTTGACAGGAACGGTACGTGCACTGTAGCGAGTACGTGCCTCGCTCATATGCAGCACCATCAATATTTTTTGTTAATTATTAATTTTTTGCACGTTCAACAAACGAACCGTCGCGCGTGTCTATGACAATGCGCTCGCCTTCATCACAGAAAAGCGGCACATTTACTTCAATGCCCGTGTCAAGCGTTGCAGGTTTGAATGTCTTGCCGCTCGTGTTGCCTTTTACGCCTGGCTCGCAGTACGTGATGGTGCGCGTTACATTTATGGGCAATTTTATGCCTACAGATTTTCCTTCGTAAAACGTGATTGAAATATCTATGTCATCATCAGGAGTAATGTAACCCGCGCTGTCACCCAAATCGTCTTTTGCCATTTCAAGTTGCTCGTATGTGTCCTGATCCATGAACACGTATGTGTCGCCTTCAATGTATGAAAGCTTCATGTTTTTTTCGTCCAAGTCAACTTCGTCGAATTTTTCACCCGCATCAAGTCCTAAATCTTGCGTTTGCCCAGTAACGATATTTTTTACGCGGATTTTTGTGACCATGCCTGCACGTCCCGATTTTTGTCCGAGCATGCGCTGAACCATGAGCGGATTGCCCTCGTACATAAACGCTGAACCAACTTTAATCTCTGATGTTGTTACCATATCATTCCCTTCTAAAAATAATAAGTTTAAAGCAAAAATAGTATACCATACGTTTCAGTATTTTTCAATATGACGACCAGCCGTTGCAACAAAGTCTCTGTTCCACCCCACTTTTTAAAATGCTCTCTACTTCACATGCTTTCTAAAATACTCATCAATCTCATGACGCAATTCTACGCCCACTTTCTCAAAGGAATCAAGTAAATCTTTGTATGTACCAGTGCTACCTAAAAAATCCCAAAATTCTTCTGCAACTTTTAATGGACCTCGAAAAATTGGTTGGATTCTTCGCTGCCCTGTCACAGTTTTTAGCAGGATAACTTTGAAAATGCTTTTGTATTTTCGCCTTGCAATTTCAAGGTGAAAAACTCGACGGCACCTAAAACAAAAATAAATTTTTTAGTTTTTAGAGGTGCCATTATATATTTCGTAAGCCCTCAATTTCTTCTTTCGAAAGCCCTGTGTATAGTGATATATCTTCTAGTGGAGCATTGTTCGAAAGCATACGACTAGCGATTTCGATGCTCCTGTTATTTGCACCACGCTCAATACCTTGTTCAATACCTTGTGATATTCCACGCTCAAAGCCTTCCTCGCGACCTTCTGCCAGTGCAATCTCTCGTGACTGTTGCCATGCATCTCTTCGCTCTTCTAAAATCTTCATTTCGTATGTCATCTTGTCTATCCTCCAGTCGTCATTGTTTTTAACGG